>NZ_JAAEDM010000009.1 GCF_018129065.1 Neoroseomonas soli
GGATCGCCGGGGTCGGCATCCGTCGGCCCCATCGGCCGGCCGCCGCCCTGCGGGCCGCGCCCGTTGTTCGGTGGGTCGCCCGGGTCGGCATCCGTCAGGCCGCTCTGCTGCTGCCGTTGCTGGCCACCCTTGACCGGGGGCCGGCCGCCGCCGCGACCCTGGCCTGCCGGGTCACCCGGATCGGTGTCGGAGACGCCGGACGGCGCGTTCCGCGGCGGCACGGGAGCCGGGGAGGGCGCCGGCGCCGGGGCGGGCGTGCCGCCGCCTTCGCCCTTCACGCCTTGCGCGAGGGCCGCGCCAGGCAGCGCCGCCGTGCCGCCGGCGGTCGCCAGGCGCACCACCAACAGTCGCCGGGCGAGGCGGTAGTCGGGGGAATCGGTCATGGGGGCCGGCGCTCCACTGGGGTCGAGGCGGCTATTCTCGGCGTCGGACCGATGCCGAGACAAGTCCGACGCTCTCCGTGCGTGACACATTCCATGGGGCTTGCATTATTGTTCTCGTTTTGTTCTAGTTAACCCATGAGCACGCGCCCCGCCATCGACCCATCCCTGGTCATCCCGCCCCTCCCCATCGTGGTGCGCTTCGTCCCGGCGCGACGGCCCGCGCGCCTCGCGCGGCGCGTCATGCGCGACTTCACCGGCTTCCTTGCGCTGGCCTGGGCGGCGGCCGAAATCGCGCTCTGGGCCGGCGGGGCCTGAAACACGCCGCACGGGGTTCGGCTTCCGTGCGGGACGCATCGCGCGCGGAGCCGGCGGGGCGGCGGCCGCGCTCACCGGACTCAAAATGCAGCCGTCCGGGCCACCCCTCGACGCACCCTGCTGCGTGCCGGGTTGCGACGGGGCGCTTGAAACGCGGCATGCCCCGGCATCGCAGCGACGAGCCAGCCGCAGGCGGCGCGGTCAGGCGGCCCGGCTGCGCAGGATCTCGACCGCCCGGCGGAAGGCGTCGGCCATCCGCTCCGCCGGCATCGCGCCGGAGAAGAGAAGGTGCCGGTCCAGCACGAAGGACGGCACGCCCGTGACGCCCGCCTGCGCCAGGGCCTGCGATTCGGCAATCACCTCGGCGCGCGCCGCGTCGCTGCCGGTGAAGGCGTCCAGCGCCTCCTGCGGCATGCCTGCCGTCGCGCCCTCGGCCGCGAGCACCGCTTGGTCGCCGATGTCCTTGCCTTCCTGGAAGTAGGCGCGGAACAGGCGCTCCACCACGGCGTGCTGCACGCCGGCCGCGCCGGCCAGGCGGATCAGCCGGTGCGCCTGCACCGTGTTCGGCGTTCGCGCCATCAGGTCGTGGCGGAAGCCGATGCCCGCGACGCGCCCGGCCTCGGCCACCTGGGAGTCGAGTTCCTGCGAGCGTTCCAGGGAACCGAACTTCTCCGCGCGGTAGGTACGGCGATCCACCCCGCCTTCCGGCATGTCGGGGTTCAGCTGGTAGGGCAACCAGCCGACCTCGAAGGTCAGGCCTTCCTCGGCGAGGAGCGCCAGCGCGCCGTCGAGATGCGTCTTGCCGATCCAACACCATGGGCAAATGACGTCGGAGACGATCTCGAGCCGGCCGGCGGTCACGGGGGTGGCGGACATGGCTGGTTCCTGGGCTGGGATGTGCAGGAAAGGATGGGTGCGTGCAGCGGCGCCGGCAAGCGCTGCGGATGGTCATGGCGCGCGGCCCTGTCCATACCGCGATCCTCGTCTGCCTTCGGCGGATGGGCGGGGGGCTATGCCTGTCCGCCGCGGCAAAGCAGTCTGCGCCGTGATGACCGACATGACCTTTCCTTCCGCCCATCCCGCACCCTGGCCCGAGGCCGCGCCCGCGACGCTTGGCCTGGACCCGGCGAAGCTCGCCGACGCCGTCGCTCATGCCGCGGCGCACGAGACGGCCTGGCCCTACGACCTCGCCGGCCATCTCGGCCGCGGCGCCTTCGAGCCGCCGCCCTTCAACGAGGTGCTCGGCCCGCTCTGGCCGCGCGGCTCCTCCTGCGGCCTGATCACCCGTCATGGCGTCCTCGCAGCGCGCTGGGGAGACACGCGGGAGGTCAGCCAGACCTTCAGCATCGCGAAGTCGTATCTCTCCCTGCTCGCGGGCGTCGCCGTGGCGGACGGGCTGATCCAGGACATCGACCGCCCGGTGCGCGAGACGGTGGACGATGGCGGGTTCGACAGCCCGCAGAACGCGCCGATCACCTGGCGGCACCTGCTGACCAACACCTCCGAGTGGGAGGGCGAGCTGTTCGGCAAGGCGGATTCGATCGACCGCGGCCGCAACCTCGGCGTCGAGGGACAGGGGAAGAAGGGTGAGCGCGCCCTCGAGCCCGCCGGGACGCACTGGGAATACAACGACGTGCGGGTGAACCGGCTGTCGCTCGCGCTGCTGCGCGTGTTCCAGCGGCCGCTGCCGGAGGTCTTCCGCGAGCGCATCCTCGGGCCCATCGGCGGCTCCTCCGACTGGCGCTGGGACGGGTATCGCACCTCCTGGGTGACGCTGAAGGACGGCGGCCGCGTGCAGTCGGTGCCGGGCGGCACGCATTGGGGCGGCGGCATCGCCATCCATGCCGAGGACCAGGCGCGCATCGGCCTGCTGGCGCTGGCCCGCGGCCGCTGGGGCAGCGAATTCCTGCTGCCCGCCGCCTGGTTCGGCCTGTCCACCGAGGCCTGTCCGTTGAACCCGCATTACGGGTTCCTCTGGTGGCTGAACGCGGACGGGAAGAAGTATCCCTCCGCGGCGCGGGACGCCTTCTTCGCCTCGGGCGCGGGCGGCAACCTGACCTGGGTCGATCCGTCCACCGGCATCGTCGCGGTGCTGCGCTGGACGGACCCGGCGGCGATGGACGGCTTCATCGGCCGCGTACGGGCGGCGCTGACCACGTGAACCGCCGCGCGCCGGGCGCCCCGGCCCGGCGCGCCGCGCGATGCCGTGCTGCCGTTGCACGGCGTCACCCGCTCGGGCATGCATCGCCGAAGGGCGGGGGGACGCGCATGACGGACATCGGCATCGTCGGGCTCGGGCGGATGGGCGCCAACATCGCGCGGCGACTGCTGCGCGCAGGGCAGTCCTGCGTGGTGTGGGACCGCGATCCGGCGGCCATCGCCCCGGTGGTGGCCGACGGCGCGCGCGGCGTGGACGACCTTGATGGCCTGGTTGCCGCCCTGGCGCCGACCCGCGCCGTCTGGGTTATGCTGCCGCATGGCGATGCGACCGAGGCCGCCATCCGGCGGCTCGGCGAGTTGCTCTCCCCCGGCGACATCGCCATCGACGGCGGCAACACCCATTGGAAGGACGACATCCGCCGCGCGGCGGAACTGCGCGCGAAGGGGGTGCATTACCTCGACATCGGCACCTCGGGCGGAGTCTGGGGGCTGGAGCGCGGCTATTGCCTGATGATCGGCGGCGAAGCCGGGCCGGTCGCGCGCCTGGCGCCGATCTTCGCCGCCCTCGCGCCCGGGCGGGGCGACATCCCGGAAACGCCGCGCCGCGAAGGCCGCGCGCGCAACGTCGAGGAAGGCTGGCTGCATTGCGGCGGCCACGGCGCCGGGCATCTCGTGAAGATGGTCCACAACGGGATCGAGTACGGGATGATGCAGGCGCTGGCCGAGGGCCTCGACCTCCTCCGCCACGCCGACAGCCCCGAACTGCCCGAGGAGCACCGCATCGAGGTGGACATCGCCGATGTCGCCGAGGTCTGGCGGCGTGGTTCGGTCGTCACCTCCTGGCTGCTCGACCTGACGGCGGCCGCGCTCGCCGAGGACCCCGACCTCGCGAAGTATTCCGGCCGCGTCGGGGATTCCGGGGAAGGCCGCTGGACGGTGCAGCAGGCGGTGGAGACCGCGGTCTCCGCACCCGTGCTGACCGCCGCGCTGTTCTCCCGCTTCGCCTCTCGCGACGAGGGGCATTTCGCCGGCAAGGCGCTCTCGGCCATGCGCCACGGCTTCGGCGGCCACCTGGAGCCGAAGAAGGGATGAGCATTCCCGCCATCGTGGTGATGGGTGTCTCCGGCTGCGGCAAGTCCACCGTGGGCGCGCTGCTCGCCGAACGCCTCGGCTGGCCCTTCGAGGACGGCGATTCCTTCCACCCGCCCGCGAACGTCGCGAAGATGAGCACCGGCACGCCGCTGACCGACGAGGACCGCTGGCCGTGGCTCGGCGCCATTGCCGTGCGCATCGGCCGCGCGCGGGCGGAAGGGAAGGGCGTGGTGGTGGCGTGCTCGGCGCTGAAGCGGGCCTATCGCGACATGCTGCGCGACGGGCATGCCGACATCCGCTTCCTGCACCTGACCGGCGAGCCGTTCCTCATCATGGCGCGCCAGGCAGCGCGCCAGGGGCACTACATGCCGGCCAGCCTGATCGCGAGCCAGTTCGCGGCCCTGGAGCCGCCCGAAACCGAGGCGGATGTCATCGACCTCGATGTCGATCCCGAGCCGCCCGCGATCGTGGCCAAGGCGATCGCCGCGCTGCGGCGGCGCGGCGACCTGGCGTGACTATTCCGCCGCCATCGCCAGGCCCGGCACTGGCCCGCGGGTGATGGCGGTCATGCGGTCGCGCACGTCGAACATCCGGATCTGGAGGTCGGTGATGTCCGGGTTGGCCTTCATCCGTGCGACGATGGGGCCGTTGACATAGGCCTCGGCGCTGGCGCGGCTGTCGAAGAGATAGATGCCGCCGGCGCGGCGTTCCTCCTCCCCGTCGAGCCAGATCTTCCACTGCAGCCCCGGCACGGCGAGGAACTGCTTCGCGCGGTCGTCGGTGTAGCGCGCCTCCCATTCGGCCTTGGGCATGTCGGGGCGGGTGTAGTTCACCTGGACGATCACCATGGCGCGTGTCCTCCCTTGGATGCGCAGGGGCATCCTAGCGCGGAACGCGCCGGCGCAACGCGCGGAAGGCGCGGCGACGGCGGGGCGGGCATGAAGGGCGCACAGGAGACACGCACCATGACCATCGCCGATCTTGCCCTCGACCTCCGCGGCACCGACTTCCAGCGCGCCGTTTGGGCCGCGCTGCGGGAGATCCCGCCGGGCTGCACGATGACCTATGCCGAGGTCGCCGCACGCATCGGCCGCCCCGGCGCCGCACGCGCGGTGGCGCGGGCCTGCGCGGCGAATCCGGTCGCGCTCGCGGTGCCCTGCCACCGTGTCGTGCCGGCCTCGGGCGGGACCGGTGGCTGGCGGTGGGGCGCGGCGCGCAAGCGGGTGCTGCTTGCGAAGGAGGGTGCGCGGTGATCGCCGCGCGCATCGCCGGTCTTGATTGGGCGCGGATCGAGGCGGAACTCGACGCCTTCGGGTGCGCCATCACGGGGCCGCTGCTGGGCGCGGAGGAATGCGCCGGGATCGCGGGCCTCTACGACCGGGAGGAGGGCTTCCGCAGCCGCATCGTCATGGCGCGGCACGGCTTCGGGCGGGGCGAGTACAAGTACTTCGCCGCCCCGTTGCCCACGCCGGTCGCGGCCCTGCGAGAGGGCTTCTGGCCATATCTCGCGCCGGTGGCGAACCGCTGGAACGAGGCGATGAGCCTGGCGCCGCGCTTTCCCGGACGGCACGCCGAGTTCCTCGCGCGCTGCCATGCCGCGGGCCAGACGCGTCCGACGCCGCTGCTGCTGCGCTACGAGGCGGGCGACTACAACTGCCTGCACCAGGACCTCTATGGCGAGCACGTTTTTCCGTTGCAGGTCGCGGTGCTGCTCTCGGAACCCGGGCGGGACTTCACGGGCGGCGAGTTCGTGCTGACCGAGCAGCGTCCGCGCATGCAGTCGCGGGCCGAGGTGGTGCCGCTGGCGCAGGGTGAGGGCGTCATCTTCGCCGTGCATCACCGCCCCGTCTCCGGCACGCGCGGCACCTACCGGGTGAACATGCGCCACGGCGTCAGTCGCCTGCGCAGCGGCCGTCGCCATACGCTGGGCGTCATCTTCCACGACGCCGCGTGACCTTTGTGCCGGGCACGCCCGAAAGGTCACCAAAGAAGAAGGGGGGCTCGGGGGGAATTCCTTCCCCCCGACCTTCTCCCCGCTTCAGTTCTCCAGCGCCTGATACGCCAGCATGTTGATCAGCCGCCGATAGCGCAGCCGCATCGCCCCCGGCGCGTGCGCCATCAGCACCACCGCGAGCCGTTCCGCCGGATCCACCCAGAAATACGTCCCGAACACCCCCGACCAGCCGAAGGCCCCCGGCGCGCCCATGAAGGCCGACCCGCCGGCGTTCCTGCGCACCGCCACCGTCAGGCCGAAGCCGTAGCCGGTGAGGCCCGGGTCCATCCGGTCCGGCCCGCCCTCGATGCCCTGCAGGTGGTCCGAGCCCATCCAGCGCACCGCCGCGGGCGAGAGCACGCGCTCCCCGCGCAGCGAACCGCCTGCGCGCAGCATCTCCGCGAAGCGCAGGTAGTCGGAAGCGGTGGAGACCAGCCCCGCGCCGCCCACTTCCAGCCTCGGCGCCGAAAGCGGCGCGCGGACGGATTGCGGCGCCCCGGTCAGCGGGCAATTCGGCAGCGCCTGGGCGAAGCGTGCGGCCTTGCCCGCCGGCAGGACGTAACCCGTTTCCTCCATGCCGAGCGGGCCGAAGATGCGTTCCCGCATCAGCGTGCCGAGCGAGGCCCCGCCCGCCGCCTGCGCCAACAGGCCGAGCACGTCGGTGGAGAAGCCGTATTCCCAGGCCTCGCCAGGATGGTGGCGCAGCGGCGTGGCGGCGAGCACCCGCGCCAGGCTTTCCGCATCATGCTCATGCGCCACGTTCAGCGAGGAACCCGGATGCGCCGAATGCACCGCGGTGCCGCCGAAACCGCCATAGACGAAGCCGGTGGTGTGGCGCGCCGCATCCTGCACCGTCATCGGCCGGCGCTGCGGTTCCAGTTCGAGCGGCCCCTCGCCCGAGAGCATCCCCGGCGTCGGCTTCGCCACCTGCATGTCCATCAGCGGCGGGACATAGGCGCCGACCGGGTCGGAGAGCAGCAGCCGCCCTTCCTCGACCAGCGTCAGCGCCGTGACGCCGCAGACCGGCTTGGTCATCGACGCGATGGCGAAGATCGCATCCGGGCGCATCGGCACACGCGCCGCCGCATCCAGCCAGCCGACGGCTTCGAGGTGCACGAGCCGCCCCTCGCGCGCGATCGCCACCACGCCGCCGGGGAAGCGGCCCTCCTCCACCTCGCGTTCGAGCGCCGGCCGAATGCGCGCGAGCCGCGCGGAGGACATGCCCACCGCCTCGGGCCGCGCGGGGGGAAGGGGCGGGGTGTCGGTCTGGATGACAGCCATCAGTGCGCGCCTTCTCCGGCATAGGGGTTGGTGCGGCGCTCGGTGCCGAAGGTCGAGCCGGGCCCGTGCCCACAGATGAACTGGATGTCGTCGCCGAGCGGAAACAGCTTCTCCCGGATCGAGGAGATCAGCGCCTCGTGGTCGCCATACGGGAAATCCGTGCGCCCGACCGAGCCCTGGAACAGCACGTCCCCCACCAGCGCGAAGCCGAGCGCGGTGTTCACGAATACCAGGTGCCCCGGCGTGTGCCCCGGGCAGTGCAGCACGGCGAATTCCTGCCCGGCGATCTCCACCGTCTCGCCTTCTTCGAGCCAGCGGTCGGGCGTCACCGCGCGCATCTCCAGGCCATAGCGCGCGCCCTGCTCGGGCAAGGTGTCCAGCAGGAACGCGTCGGCGCGGTGTGGGCCCTCGATGGGCACGCCCAGCGTCTCGGCCAGTATCGTGGCGGCGCCGGCATGGTCCAGGTGGCCATGGGTCAGCAGGATGCGCTGCACCTTGATGCCAGCCTGCTGGATCGCTTCCTGAATGCGGTCCGCGTCGCCGCCGGGGTCGACGACCACGCCCTCCTTCGTCTCGTCGTCCCAGATGAGGGTGCAGTTCTGCTGGAAGGGTGTGACCGGCAGGATGGCGGCGGCGATGCTCATGGCCGGACCTTCGCCCGGGGCCGCGGCCGCGTCCAGCGGCGGGCCGGGCGCTTGCCCGCCGCCACCCGCACCACGTCCCGCGCGCGCCCCGGCCGGCAGGATTCGCGCACGGGTTCACCGTTCATCAACCCAGGCGCGAGTTCCTGTTGGAGACAGGATCGCAGGATGCGATGACGACATACACCTTCCCCGACATAGCCGGCGGCAGCCTGGTCTTCGCGCCGGCGTCGGACCTGCTCCACTTCCCGCTCGGCTGGCCGGCGGCTTCGGTGCGATTCGCCTTCTCCGGCGCCGACCTGCTGATCACCTCGCAGGGGGAAACGGCCAGGCTGGTCGGCATTGGCCTCGGGGGCGCATCGGGGCTCAGCGCGGCGAACCTGGTCTTCGCCGACGGCAGCGTCCTGATCCTCGACGGCGCCGGCAACAACAGCCGCACGGGCGGGGAGGGGGCGGACTGGATCGCCGTCGATCGCGGCGGCCTCGACACCGTCTCGGCCGGCGGCGGGGACGACCGCATCGAGGCCGGTGCCGCGCTCACCGCCGGGGATGTCCTCGATGGCGGCGCCGGCACGGGCGACACGCTGGCGGTCTCGGGCAATTTCTCGGTGGTTCTTGCGCCGACCACGCTCACCGGCATCGAGCGCATCGAGGTCGGCACGGGCGAGGCCGCGCTGACGCTCGACCCCTCCACCGTCGCCACCGCGACGCCCGGGGCCGGCACGTTCTTCACCGTGGATGCCAGGGCGCAGGGCATCGGCTCCCGGCTGGTGCTCGACGGCAGCGCCGTGGCGGGGGCCGGCATGGCCATCCTCGGCGGGGCGGGCGACGATTCCCTGATTGGCGGATCCGGCGCCGACAGCCTCGCGGGCGGCACGGGGGATGACACCATCCTCGGCGGCCAGGGCGACGACACCATCGAGGGTGGCGCCGGCGCCGACCTGCTGGATGGCGGCGCCGGAGACGATCTCTTCCTTTTCGACGCACCGGGCGCGCAAAGCCCGCCCGCCACGCCCGACCTGATCCTGAACTTCGAGGGCGCGGGCCGCGACGGGGGCGACCGCATCGTCCTGCCGCCGACGCTGCTCCTCGGCCGGGCCATCGCCTTCCACGTCCCGGCTGCCGACTTCGCCTTCGAGGGCTACGACGGTTCCGGCGTGCAACTGCCGGCGAGCCGCATCGGCGACGGCTTCGCCGACGTGCTGTGGCGGGCAGTGGAAGGTGCGGCCTGGCGTTTCGAGGTCTGGGCCGACCTCGACGATGACGGCCGCTTCGGTGCCGGCGACCTGTTCCTGCGCATCGCCGTGCCCGCGGGGGATGCCGCCACGACCCTCTCGGCGGGCGACTTCCTCGCCGAATTCGGCGGCTTCGTCGGCGGACCGGGCGCCGATACGCTGGCCGGCGCCGGGGCCACCGACGACGCGATGTGGGGGGAGGGTGGCAACGACCTCCTCTCCGGCGGCGACGGGGTGGACTGGCTGGATGGCGGGCTCGGGGACGACACGCTGCTCGGCGGCGATCTCGCCGACGAACTGCACGGCGGGCCGGGTAGCGACTGGCTGGAGGGCGGCGACGGCTGGGACACGCTCTTCGCCGCCGATCCCTACCTCCCCGAATCCGAGAGCCCCGAGGACCGCAACATGCTGCTCGGCGGCGCCGGGCCGGACATGCTCTTCGGCGGCATCGGCCTCGACACGCTGCTCGGGGGGGCGGACGACGACCTGCTCTGGGGCGACGGCGGCGACGACTGGCTGGAGGGCGGCGACGGCAACGACCTGATCCACGCGCGCGAGGGCAATGACCGGCTCGACGGCGGGGAGGGCGACGACACGCTGCTCGGCGGCCGCGGCGCGGATACCTTCATCGGTGGCGGTGGCGCCGACCTCTTCATCGTGGACCTCTCGGCCCAGGGGCTGAACGAGACCTCGGGCGCCGCGCCGGACTGGCTGGTGGATTTCAGCGCTGCGGCGGGCGACCGCATCTCGCTCGGCCTCGTCAACGGGCTGGTGGCCGGCAACTTCGGGCCGGGCCCGCTCGCCTGGCGGGGCACCCTGGCGCCGCGGGACGCCGCTCCCGGCATCCCCTTCGGCCTCGCCCTGCCGGGGGACGGCATCGGGCCGGGCTACTACCAGGCGTGGTGGCTGCCGGCGCTTACGGGCGGGGCGGCGGCGGGCGGCTGGTTCGTCATCGACCTCGACCAGGACCTGATCCTCGATGCCGACGACGCGGTGATCCGCATCGGCACCACCGGCTCGACGGCGGCGCTGACGCCGGACGCCTTCGTGGAGGGCACGTTCCGCGTGCTGGTCGGCGGCAGCGGGTCGGACAGCCTGACCGCGGCCGCCTCGGGGCAGGAGATCTTCGGCCTGGCCGGGGCGGACCGGCTCACCGGGCGCGGCGGCAATGACCGCCTCGTCGGCGGCGACGGAGACGACACGCTGGTCGGCGCGGCCGGCAACGACCAGCTCTGGGGCGGGTCCGGGAATGATTCGCTCGACGGCGGTGCGGGCAATGACGAGCTCTTCGCCGAAGGGCCCGGCGTCGCGGAGGTGGACAGCATCTTCGCGCGCAACACGCTCGTCGGTGGCGACGGGGCGGACAGCCTCTGGGGCGCGGACGGGCGGGAATCGCTCGATGGCGGCGCCGGGCACGACTGGCTCTATGGCGGCATCGGCCTCGACACGCTGCGTGGCGGGGACGGCAACGACACGCTGCTGGGTGGGGACGGGGCGGACTTCATCTCCGGTGGCATGGGCGCCGATTCCATAGATGCGGGCGCCGGCGACGACACGGTGGAATACGACCCGGCCGACCCGTTCGTGGACGGGGGCGATGATTTCGACATGCTCGTCCTCCTCGCCCCGGCGACGGTGACGCTGGACAGCCTGATCGACCAGGTATCCGGCGGCGGAATCGCCATCGGCTTCGAGGGCGTGGACGCGACCGGCGTGGCCGGGGCCGTCGCGCTCTACGGCTCCTCGGGGCGCAACCGGCTGCTCGGCGGCGCCTTCGCCGACCGGATCGAGGGGCGTGACGGCAACGACACGCTGGAAGGGGGTGGCGGCGACGACACGCTGGAAGGCGGCGCCGGCGACGACGTGCTGCAGGGCGGCGCCGGGGCGGACGTCATCAATGGCGGCACGGGCTTCGACATCGCTTCCTACGAGATGTCGAGCACGGCGGTGACGGTGGCGCTCTACAATGGCAGCGCCTCGGGCGGCGCGGCGGGGGACCGGTTCAACGGCATCGAGGGGCTGCGCGGTTCCGCCCATGCCGACATGCTGCAGGGGTCCAACTTCGACGACTGGCTGGAGGGCATGGCCGGCGCCGACACGCTAATCGGCTTCATCGGCCGCGACACGCTGGTCGGGGGTGCGGGCCTCGATCTCCTGCGCGGCGGGCCGGGGGATGACTGGCTCTTCGGCGGGGATCACATCGACACGCTCGAGGGCGGCGAGGGCGATGACGTGCTGGACGGCGGGGACGGCGTGGACCGCCTCTACGGGAACTCCGGCAACGACCTCTATTACGTGGACCGGATCGGCGATCTGGTCTTCGAAGGGGTGGGGGCCGGCATCGACACGGTGATCTCCTCCGCCAACCATTACCTGCATGCCAATGTCGATTGGCTGGTGCTCGCGCCGGGCACCGGGCCGTTGTTCGGCGTCGGCAATCCGCTGGCGAACACCCTGATCGGGAACGAGTTCGCCAACCTCCTGATCGGCATGGCGGGCGACGACACCATCCGCGGCGGCAACGGCAACGACCGCCTGCAAGGGAAGGAAGGGGCCGACTGGCTGTTCGGGGACGACGGCGCAGATTCCGCCTGGGGCGGCGATGACGCCGACATCATCGATGGCGGTCTCGGGCGCGACTACCTGCTGGGGGAGGGCGGCAACGACACGATCTACGGCGGCCCCGATGCGATCACCGACGTGCTCTACGGCGGCTTCGGCGATGACTGGCTCGACGGCGGGCCGGGTTACGACCTCATGTATGGCGGGCCGGGAAACGACGTGTACATCGCCTCCCAGCAGATCGAGCTCATCGTCGAGGGGGTGGGCCAGGGCTGGGACCGGGTGATCGCCTACGGAAGCCAGCCTTTCACCCTGTCCGACAATGTCGAGGAACTCTGGCTCGACGGGCCTTCCGCGGGCATCGGCAACGTGCTCTCCAACCGCATCCTCGGTTCGAGCCGCGCCGAGAACCTGTTCGGCCGCGCCGGCAACGACACCCTCATCGGCGGCGGCGGCAACGACAATCTCTACGGGGAAGCCGGGCGCGACTCGTTCCTCTTCGGCGCGGGCTCCGGGGTCGATGCCATCCGCGACTTCACCCCCGGCGAGGACCGCATCCTGCTGCAGGGCCTCGCCCTCAAGACCTTCACGCAGGTGATGGCGGCGACACGGCAGGGCACGAGCGGCGCCATCATCGACTTCGCGCCGGGGGATTCGGTGCTGCTCGCCGGGGTGCAGAAGGATGCGTTGACCGCGGGCGATTTCGTCTTCCTCGCGTGACCTTTCCTCCCCACATGGCGAAGTTGGTGTCGCGATGACGGAGGCAGGCATGAGCGGACAGGCGGGACACGAGGCGGCAACCCTCGGTGGCGGGTGCTTCTGGTGCCTGGAGGCGGTGTTCAAGGAATTGCGGGGCGTGGTGTCGGTTGCGTCCGGCTATGCCGGCGGCCATGTCGCGAACCCCTCCTACGAGCAGGTCTGCGGCAAGAGTACCGGCCATGCCGAAGTGGTCCGCGTGGTCTTCGACCCGGCGGAACTCTCCTATGCCGACCTGCTGCGTGTCTTCTTCACCATCCACGACCCGACCACGAAGGACCGCCAGGGGGCGGATGTCGGGCCGCAATATCGTTCCATCATCCTCGCCCATTCCGAAGCCCAGGCGGCGACGGCGCGGGAGGTCATGGAGGAGGTCGCGAAGGCCGGCATCTGGGACGGACCGCTGGTGACCGAACTTGTGCCCGAGGCCCCCTTCTGGCCGGCCGAGCCCGAGCACCACGACTACTTCGCCCGCAACCCCTGGGCGGGCTATTGCCGCGCGGTGGTGGCACCGAAGGTGCTGAAGTTCCGCAAGGTCTTCGCGGATCGGCTGAAGCGGCCGGCGGCATGACGGCGACCGGCAAGAAGGACAGGCAGATGCGATCGAAGCACGACGAGACGGAAGCCGAGACCTTCCCGGTGACGAAGACCGAGGAGGACTGGCGCGCCGCCCTTACCCCCGAGGCCTTCCGCGTGCTGCGCCAGCACGGCACCGAACGGCCCGGCACGTCGCCCCTCAATGCCGAGAAGCGTGCCGGCACCTTCACCTGCGCCGGCTGCGGCACGCCGCTCTTCGACGCGGCGACGAAGTTCGAGAGCGGCTGCGGCTGGCCCTCCTTCTTCGCGCCGCTCGAGGGGGCGGTGGCGACCCAGCTCGACACCTCGCACATGATGCGGCGGATCGAGGTGCATTGCGCGCAGTGCGGCGGCCATCTTGGCCATGTCTTCCCCGATGGGCCGCAACCGACCGGGCTGCGCTTCTGCATGAACGGCGTGGCGATGGGGTTCGCCCCGGAAGAGGCGTGAGCCGTCGCGCCCGGGCGTTGCCGGTGCGCGCGGGTCGGCAACCCCGGGTTGCAGGCGCTTGATCCGCGTCATGGCCCGCACCTCCGCCTGCATTCATGCCGACTCCGCGCTTGCTTCCGGGGCAGTGCCGGCGCAGGTTCCGCCGCGACTGCGCCCCCTGCTGCCACATCCGAGCCTGCCCGACCCATGCGCCGCCTAGCCGCTTTCCTGATCCTTCCCTTCCTGATGCTGGCGCGCCCGGCCACAGCGGACATCGTCTATGTCCTCAATTCCGGGGATTCGAGCATCTCGATCCTGGATGTCGCGACGCGCACCGAGCTGCGCCGGATCCCGGCGCTGCGCGAGGTCCATCACCTGGTCCTCGCCCCGGGCGGCCGCGACCTGCTGATCGCGGATTCCGGCGGCAACGAGATGCTGTTCGTCGATCCCACCACCGGCGACGTCCGGCGGCGCGAGAGGATCTCGAACCCCTACCACCTCGATTTCTCGCCCGACGGGAAGCACCTGGTCATCGCCAGCCTGCGGCGGAACCAGGTGGACATCTACGACGCCGAGAACCTGACGCTGCTGACCCGGCTGCGCACGCCGGACAAGCCCTCCCACATGGCGTTCCGGCCGGACGGGAAGGTCGTCTATGTCACGCTGCAGGGCAGCGGCACCGTCATCGCCATCAGCCTGGAGACGCGGGAAGTGCTGTGGGAGGCGCCGGTCGGCCGCGAGCCCGCCGGCATCATCTGGCACCGCGGCCGGCTGATCGTGGGCGTCATGGGCGCCGACTACTTCGCGGTGATGAACCCCGAGACGCGGGAGGTCGAGCGCCAGATCCCGATCGGCCGCGGCGCGCATACCATCTTCGCCTCGCCGGACGGCAAGGCGCTCTGGGCCACGAGCCGGGTGGAGAGCCGCCTCGCCGAGATCGACCCCAGCACGCTGGAGGTCCGGCGCGTCATCGACATCCGGGGCGGGCCGGACTGCGTCACCTTCGACCCGGAGGGGAACCTCTGGGTGACGTTGCGCTGGGTCGGGCGCATCGCGCGCGTCGATGCGCGCACCGGGGAATACGAGACGATCCGCGTCGGCCGCAGCCCGCACGGGATCTTCTTCCAGCCGCGCCGGGCGGAGAGTGTCGGGAATTAGCCGCCTGCGCCTGCTCGCGCCGCTGCTCGCGCCGCTGCTCGCGCTGCTGGGCGGCGCGCCGGCGGTCGCGCAGGTGTCGCCGGCCTGCCCATCGGGCACGCTCTACCTGACCATCGACACGGGATGGGGGAGGGAGGCGGAACGCATCGCCGCCATCCTCAAGCGCCGCGACGTGCGCGCGACGCTCTTCGTGGCGAACGAGCCGACTCATACGGGCGAGCGCAGCCTCGGCCCCGGCTGGGCCGCCTTCTGGCGCGCCCGTGCGGCCGAGGGCCACGTCTTCGCCACCCACACCGACCGCCACTGGTATTTCCGCGGCGATGCCGGGGCAGGGCGCACGCGCTACGTCTCCCGCACCAGGGAAGGCGAGGAGGTGCTGGACCAGGCCGCCATGTGCCGCGAACTGGCCCGCCCGATCGAGCGCCTGCGCGAGGCCGCGCCGGATGCGACGGTGCTGCCGCTATGGCGCGCGCCGGGCGGCATCACCACCCCGGGCGCGATCCGCATGGCCGAGGCCTGCGGCCTACGCCACCAGGGCTGGACGGCCAACGGCTTCCTCGGCGACGAACTGTCCAGCGAGGCGCATCCCAACCGCGCGCTGGCCGACCGCGCCATACGCAACGTCCGGGACGGGGAGGTGCTGGTCATGCACTGGGGCATCCGCAGCCGCCGCGACCCCTATGCCAATGTGCTGGAGGAGGTGATCGCCAGCCTCCAGTCCCGCGGCTTCTGCTTCGCCACCCTGCCGCCCTCCGGAAGGCGCTAGAATTCATTCGCCATGATCGAATCGTTCAACCGCGCGCTCGACGACCTGACGGGCTGGATCTTCGCTACGCTGGTGCAGCCGGCGATGTACGAGATCGGCCTGATGGACTGGGCCGACGATGCCATCGACTGGATCCAGTTCGGCCTTTTCGGGCTTTTTTCCATCGTGGTGGTCTATGTCGTCTGCCGCCCGCTCGAGGCCTGGCGGCCGGTGGAGGAGGTGACCGACCGCGGCGCCATCCGCACCGACATCGTCTACACGCTGTTGACGCGCCTGGGCGTGTTGCCGCTGGTGGCCTTCGTGGTGCTGAACTCGCTGCAGGCCTGGTGGGCGGGGACGGTCGCGGACAGCGGCTTCGTGCCGCCGACGCTCGAGAACGTGATCCCCGGATTGCGCGAGGCGCCGATCCTCGCCTTCTTCCTCTACGTCGTGATCCTCGACTTCGGGGAATACTGGCGGCACCGCTTCCAGCACCGCTTCGGCTGGTGGTGGGCGCTGCATTCCATCCACCACGCGCAGCGCCAGATGACCTTCTGGACCGACGACCGCAACCACATCCTGGACGAGGTGCTGGCGGCGCTCTGGTTCGGCATCATCGCGCTGCTGATCGGCGTGCCGCCGGGGCAGTTCCCGCTGCTCGTGCTGATCATGCGGCTGGCCGAAAGCCTTTCCCACGCCAATGTCCGCCTGTCCTTCGGGCGGGTCGGGGAGAGGCTGGTGGTCTCCCCGCGCTTCCACCGGTTGCACCACGGGGTGCTCTCGGTCGCGGATCACGGGAAGAACTACGCGGTGCTGTTTCCCGTCTGGGACTGGATCTTCGGCACCGCCGACTTCCGGCGCGACGTCTTCCCGCGCACCGGCGACCCGGAAGCGCCGGAGGCACTGGCGACCGGCGGCTGGCTGCGCCAGCAGGCGGTGGGGCTCAGGCGCATGGCCGGTGCCCTGGTGGGCCGCGGCGGGGGCTGAGGCAGGCCGGGCGGAAGCGCCCGGATGCGACCTCGTGCGGGTCTTGATTGACAGCGGGCTGCCGCGGGCGAGAATCCACGGGATCGTTTGCCACTCGGGTAGCAACCTCAGGGAGGCGACAGATGACGATCGCGAACCGGCTTCGTGAATTCATGGACGGCACAGGCGTCACCTACGGCGAGGTGGCGCACGGGGAGGCGATGACCAGCGCCGGCGCGGCCCATGCCGCGCACGTGCCGGGGCGGCAGGTGGCCAAGCCCGTGGTCATCCACCATGAGGTGGGCTACGCGCTCGCCGTCGTTCCCAGCACGCACCGCGTGGAACTCAGCACGCTGCAGGACGTCATGCAGCGGCGCCTCGGCCTCGCGACCGAGCAGGAGATCTCGAAGCTCTTCGACGATTGCGCGGTCGGCGCCGTGCCGCCGATCGGCGCGGCCTATGGCGTGCCGGTCTATCTCGACGAGAGCCTCGACAAGGCAACCGACCTCTATTTCGAGGCCGGCGACCACAGGACGCTCGTGCATGTCTCCGGCGACGCGTTCCGCGCGCTGACCAGGGATGCGAAGCGGGCACGCTTCAGCCACGCGGCGTAAACCCTGGCGGCTGGCGCTTCGGCCGCCAGCATTCCTTCGGGGCTGTGCGCGCCGCGCCGGATCGGCCGCCCGTGGCGGGACCGATCCCGATCAGGTGGGAGCATCCGGTCGGGGGAACGTGTCCGTGCGCGACGTGACAGGCGCCGCCCCCACCGCGAGCCGGAGCGGACGCTGCCCTATGGCGCCGGGCGGGCCGCCATGGCGCGGGTGCCTTCGTCCATGCGCGCCTCGTAGGTGATGCCGCGCCGCGTGGCCCAGGTGTTGATGAGATGGAAGATCGGGATCAGCGCCTCGTCGTCCATCGCCAGCTTCACCACGTCATGCAGCACGCGTTCCCGCTCCTCGTCGTCCAGGATGGTGGTGGCGCGGTCCACGAGCGCGTCCAGTTGCGGGTTGGAATAGCGCCCCGCATTGGAGGCGCCGCGGCGCTGCTCGCGGTTGTAGGTGCCCATGATGTTGATGGCGGCGTAGGAGGCCTCCCCGGTCGAGGAGCCCCAGCCCGCCAGCCGGATCGGGAATTCCTGCCGCGCGGCGCGGGCGGAGAAGGACGACCAGGGCAACGCCTGGACCTCGGTGCGGATGCCGATGCGCGTCCACATCTGCGCCACCGCCTGCGCGGTGCGGGCATCGTTCGGGTAGCGGTCGTTGGGCGTCACCAGGGTCAGGCGGAAGCCCTGCGGATAGCCGGCCTCGGCCAGCAGGCGGCGCGCGCCGTCGGGGTCGAAGGCCGGCACCGGCACCGCCGGGTTGAAGGAATAGACGCCCGGCGGCAGCCACTGGCCGGAGGGCGCGGCGGTGCCTTCCATCACCCGGTCCGCCAGTGCCTGCCGGTTGATCGCCGTGGAGAGCGCGCGCCGCACCCGCACATCCTTGAACGGGTTCGCGGCGATCGGCTGGCCGGCATTGTCGGCGACCATCGGCAGGTTGCCGTCGCGGGAGAAGTCGGCCTGGATGTAGATCATCCGCAGGCCCTGGATCTGGTGCAGCGCGACGCGGCTCTCCCGTCGCAGGCGCTCGATGTCGGAGGACGGCACCTGGTCGATCAGGTCGATGTCGCCGGCGAGCAGCGCCGCGGTGCGCGCGGAATCATTGGCGATGACGCGCCAGACCGCGCGCGACCAGGGTTCCCGCTGGCCCCAATAGGCGTCGTTGCGCTCGAACTCCACGCGCTCGCCGGGAGCATGGGAGCGCAGGCGGTACGGGCCGGTGCCGATGGCGGCGCGGCCGCTGTTGTAGTCATCCGTCGTCGCACCCTCGCCGGCATGGCGGGAGACGATGAAGATATAGGAGAGATCGACCGGCAGCAGCGGATGCGGCGCGCGGGTGTGGATGCGCAGCGTCAGCGGGTCCACCACCTCCACCCGCTCGACCATGCGCAGGAAGCCGCCGAAGCCGCCGGGGCTGTTCGGCACGTTGGGCGCGCGCCCGAAGGTGAAGACCACGTCGTCGGCAGTGAAGTCCCGCCCGTCGTGCCACTTCACGCCCGCACGCAGCTTGAACTCCCACACGGTGGGGGAGATTGCGCGCCAGGATTCCGCAAGGCCCGGGAAGGTGCGGACCCGCGCGTCGCGCTCCACCAGGCGGGAGAAGATGTGCGCGGCGACGGATGAATTCGGCGCCGCGTTGAAGAAATGCGGGTCGAGCGAGGTCGAGGGCGCGCCCGCCCCCATGGTCAGCGTCTGCCCCAGCGCGGGGGTCGAGACGGCGGCGGCAAGCAGCAGGGCGAGGCTCGAGCGGCGCATGGGTCCTCCGGCGGCAAATCCCGGTGGGCAGCATGGCAGCTTTCGCGTGGCCGCGAAGGACCTATCCCATGATCCGTTTCCCGCAGGCCCCGCCGGCGGCCAAGCGAGACGGTACCACCGGGCGCTTTCGCGGATGGGCGCAGCCGGTCCATCATGCTTACCTTTCCGGGAGACGCCGCGCATGATGACCCGCCTCGCCTCGGCTGCCCTGCTCGCGGCCGTCGCACTGTTCGCCGCACCGGCCGGCGCGCAGCCCGTGCCGCCGGAGCGCGTGCTGCGCATGGTGCCGAACGCGGACCTGCAGACGCTCGACCCGATCAACACGACGGCGGGCGTCGTGCAGTCCCACGCGCACATGATCTACGACCAGCTCTTCGGCCGGGACGAGAACCAGCGCCCGCAGCCGCAGATGGTCGGCGACTTCTCGGTCAGCGCCGATGCCCTGGCCTGGCGCTTCACGCTGCGCGACGGCCTCGCCTTCCATGACGGCGCGCCGGTGACGGCGGAGGACGTGGTGGCCTCGCTGCGCCGCTGGGGCGCGCGGGACCCGCATGGCCGGCAGATCATGGCCATCACCGAGGCGCTGGCGCCCGAACCCGATGGGAAGTCCTTCACCTGGCGCCTGCGCCGGCCCTACGGGCTGATGCTCGATGCCCTCTCGAAGCCCGCCGGGAACATGCCGGCGATCATGCCGGCGCGCGTTGCCGCGACCGATCCCTTCACTGCCATCACCGAGACCGTCGGCTCCGGCCCCTTCGTCTTCGTGCGCGAGGAATGGGTGCCCGGCAGCCGCGTCGTCTATCGCCGCAACCCGGCCTATGTGCCGCGCGCCGAGCCGGCCTCCGGCACCGCCGGCGGCAAGGTCGCACATGTCGACCGCGTGGAATGGCTGAACATCGCCAATGCCCAGACCGCGGTGCTTGCGCTGATCCAGGGCGAGCTCGACTACGTCGAGAGCCCGGGCGTCGATTTCCTGCCCATGCTGCAGCGGCGCGGCATGCGGATCATCCGCACCAATACGCTCGGCGCGCCGGGCATGATCCGGATGAACCACATCCACCCGCCCTTCAACGACGCGCGCGCGCGGCAGGCGCTGATGCTCCTGGTGAACCAGGAGGAGATCCTGCAGGCGATGTTCCCCGACCCGTCGCTTTACCAGGTCTGCCACGCCTTCTTCGTCTGCGGTTCCCCGCAGGAGACGAATGCGGGCGTGCCCGAGGGGCTCGGCTCCCCCGCGGCGCGGGAGCGCGCGCGGCAATTGCTGCGCGAGAGCGGCTACGACGGCGCGCCAATCGTCATCATGGACCCGACGGACAATCCCTTCGTCCATGCCGCGACGCTGGTGCTGGCGCAGCAGATGCAGCAGGTCGGCTTCCGCACCGACGTGCAGGCGACGGATTTCGCCTCCATGGCCCAGCGCCGCGCCAATCGCCGGCCGCCGGCCGAGGGCGGCTGGCATATCGGGCTGACCTTCTGGAACGGGCTCGGCGCGTCGGACCCTGTCGGCAACGTGCCGATGCAGGCATCCTGCGAGCGCGCCTGGCCGGGCTGGCCCTGCGACGCCGACCACCAGGCGCTGATCGACGCTTTCCCCTATGCCGCGAATGAGGCCGAGCGGAGGCGCATCCTCGATGCGCTCCAGGAAAGCGCCTACCGCCTCGTGCCCTATGTCCCGCACGGGCAGTGGTACCTGCCCTCGGCGATCAGCCCGCGCATCTCCGGAGTGCTGGCGATGCCCGGCATCATCATCGCCTGGAACGTCCGCAAGGCGGCGCGGTAGGGCGCCGTCAGGACGGCAGGAAGGACAGCGCCAGCCCCGCCGCCGCGCAGACCGCGAGCACCCGCGCCAGCCCGAGCTTCAGCCCGAACAGCAGCGCGGCGGCGAGCAGCGCGAGCGCGACCGCGCTCGGCTGGACCGTCGTGACCACCGGGATGTCGATGGCGGCCGGGCCGAGCGGAACGCGGTTCACCTCCGCGAAGATCACCCGCAGGCCGAACCACAGCGCGAGGTTGCCGATCACCCCGACCACCGCCGCCGTCACCCCCGCCAGCGCGCCCTTCAGCCGCGGTTCGTTGTGCATCCGCTCGACGAAGGGTGCGCCGAGGAAGATGAAGGCGAAGCACGGTGCGAAGGTGACCCAGAGAGTCAGCAGGCTTCCGCCGACGCCGCCGATCACGCCGCTGTCTCGGTACCCGGCCAGGAAGCCGACGAACTGCAGCACGAGAATCAACGGGCCGGGCGTCGTCTCGGCGAGGCCGAGCCCGGCCAGCATTTCCGGCGCCGTCAGCCAGCCGTAGTTCTCGACCGCCTCCTGCGCGACATAGGCGAGCACCGCATAGGCGCCGCCGAAGGTGACGACAGCCATCTTCGAGAAGAACCAGGCGACGTCACCCCAGACGCCGCTGCCGTAGAGCAGCGCGACCGGCCAGAGCCAGAGCGCCAGCGTCAGCAACCCCGCCCGCCGCGCCGCGGGCGTCATGCGCGCGATGCGGTCCGGCTCGGCGGCGAGGACGGCGTCGAGCAGCGCCGGCGGTCCCTCCTTCGCCTTGCCGTGGCTGCCGGCGACGAAGGCCGCGGGCAGCGCATAGCCGATGGCGAGCGCGGCCAGCACCACTGCCGGGAAGGGCACGTCGAAGGCCGCCAGCGCGATGAAGGCCGCCGCCGCAAGCGCCCAGGCCGCGCCGCCGTGCAGGGCCCGCCTCGCGACGCGCAGCAGCGCCTCGACCACCAGCACCAGCACGGCGCATTTCAGGCCGAAGAACAGGGCGGCGACGACGGGAACCTCGCCAAGCGTCGCATAGATGATGGACAGCGCCAGCATCACGACGGCGCCGGGCAGGACAAACAGCACCCCCGCCGCGACGCCGCCCTTCACCCCATGCATCAGCCAGCCGAGATAGGTGGCGAGCTGCGTCGCCTCCGGCCCCGGCAGCAGCATGCAGAAGTTGAGCGCATGCAGGAACCGCGCGTCGGAGACCCAGTGGCGGTCGTCCACCACCTCCCGGTGCATGACCGCGATCTGCGCCGCCGGCCCGCCGAAGGAGAGCAGGCCGACGCGCAGCCAGACGCGCAGCGCCTCGACGAAGGTCGGGAATTGCGGCTGCGGCTTCATGCGGGCTTTCCCGGGTTCGGCCAGTTGTGGGTTTCGTCGGTCGCGTCGCGCGCCCAGCGGTAGAAGGCGTCGTAGAGCGTCATGCCCGCGTCGAGCTGCGCCAGGTCGTCGCGGTGCATCCGCGACAGGCCGAGCGAGGCGGCAAGCAGCCCCGCCGCCTCCGGTGCCAGGTCCGGCCGGGCGGTGTCGGCGCCGCGGACGACCAGGGCAAGACGATCCAGCGCCGCGGTATGCAGGGCGAATTCATCGAGCATCACGTCGAAGGTGCAGGACTCGCCGCGATGGGACCAGAAGACGCCCTCGACGTCGAAGGGGGTGGCACCGAAGCGTTCCGCCACGGCGGGTACTTCGGAGGGCGCGACGTAGAGGAAGACCGCCGAGGGATCGACGAAGCGGCGGATCAGCCAGGGGCAGGCGATGCGGTCCACCTTGGGCCGCGCCCGCGTGACCCAGAGGGTGCGCCCCTGCGCGTCGCGCGGCGGGACGTGGGTAGGCGAGACGAGCGGCAGGCCGGCGTCGCGCCAGGCCTCGAAGCCGCCCTCGACGGATTCCGCGTTCGCACCGGCATGGCGCAGCCAGGCGGCGACACCCTGGCTGAGCTTCAGCCCCCTCTGGCAGACCACGGCCACGTCGCGCCCGGCGAAGGCGCCGGCCCAGGCGGGGACATCGCCATGGCCGCGGCGGATGGCGCCGGGCAGGAAGCGAGGATCCGCGGCCGCGTCCTGCTCGGTGCGGACATCGATAAGCACGGGCGCGTCGGGCAGGCCGATGCGCCGGGCGAGTTGCTGTACGGTGACAATCGTCGGAGCCGGCATAATGGCGTCCTCTCCACTGGGAGTTTGGGACGCGATGCTTCGGCCGGAGCCTCACGGGGTGATCGCGGACATCCCCTTGGCGCAAAGGGTGGGTAGCGGGCCGCCCCGTGTCAAGCGCGGCCGTGTTACGTTGCGGCGGTCGCCAGCAGGCTCTCGCCCGGTCGCAGGCGCGTGAAGGCGACGGGCTGCCAGTCGGGCGCGATGGCGCCGTCGCGCAGCGTCACGCGGGTCGCGGCGAGGCCCGCGGCGTCCTTGTCGGTTTGTGGGAAGTCCTCCCGCCAATGGGCGCCGCGGGATTCCTCGCGGGCTTGGGCGGCGGCGACGATGGCGCGGCTGACGAGCAACTGGGACTTCAGGTTCAGCCAGTCATGCCAGGTGAGGTTGAAGGCGCGGTCGCGCCCGTCCACGCCGGCGGCGTCGGTCTCGGCTTCCAGTGCGTCGAGGCCGGTGGCGCATTCGGCCAGCCCGGCGCCATCCCGCAGGATGCCGGCCTTGTCCCACATGAGGTCCAGCAGCGCGTCGCGGATGGGGGAGAGGTTGCGCGGCGCCCGCGCGAAGGGGGCATGGACGAAGGCGGCGGCCTGCTCCAGCGCGGCGGCGTCCGGTTCCTCGAAACTGCCTTCGCGCGGCACCCAGGCGCCCATGGTGTCGCCGGCGATGCCGCCGAAGACGGTGGAATTCGCCACGCCATTGCCGCCCAGGCGGTTCGCGCCGTGCACGCCGCCGGTGTCCTCTCCCGCCGCGAAAAGGCCGGGCAGGCCGGTCGAGCCATCGGCGCGGAACACCACGCCGCCCATCATGTAATGCGCCGTCGGCACCACCGGCACGCGCCCGGCGGCGAGGTCGAAGCCCATGTCGGCGCAGCGTTCGACCATGCCCTTGAACTCGCGCCGCACGCGGTCGGGGCCAAGGTGGCCCATCTCGATCCACAGGCCGCCCTGGTCGTTCACGTTGCCGGCGAGGATTTCCCGCTGCATGGACCGGCTGACGATGTCGCGCGTCGCGCGCTCGTTGCGCGGATCGTATTTCTGCATGAAGCGCTGCCCGTCGCCGCCGAGCAGGTAGCCGCCGGCGCCGCGCAGCCCTTCCTCGATGATGGTGCCGGTCATGCGCGTGCCGGGGCCGGCCAGCACGCCGGTCGGGTGGAACTGCACCATTTCCATGTCGCGCAGCGGCAGACCCGCGCGCAGCGCCATCGCCATGCCGTCGCAGGCCTTGTCGCCGGAAGGGGTATGGTACTTGTACATCGTCGGCCCGCCGCCGGTGCCGAGCAGCACGGCGCGCGCCTGCACGAAGACCAGCGCGCCCGTGCGCATGTCGATCAGCAGCACGCCGGACAGCTGCGCGCCGTCCTTCGAACGGATCAGCGCGACGGCTCGGTGTTCCTCCAGCCGGTCGATGCCGCGCGCCCAGACCTGTTCTGCGAGGCGGTTGACGATCTCGATGCCCGTCAGGTCGCCCTTGTGCACGGTGCGGTCGAAGGTCTGGCCGGCAAAGGCCTTCTGGTGGATGGTGCCGTCCGGGTTGCGGTCGAAGAAGCAGCCCCAGCGATTCTCCAGTTCGCGGATGCGCTGCTGCGCGCCGACCACCAGTGTCCAGGCAAGATCCTGGTCGTTCAGCCATTTCCCGCCGTCGAGCGTGTCCATGAAGTGGCGCTCGGCGGAATCCCCCGCGGCGATGGCGACGTTGTAGCCGCCCTGCACCATGCGGGTGCAGCCGCATTTCCCGAGCAGGCCCTTCACCGCGATGGTGACGTCGAGTTGCGGCGCGGCGTCCTTGGCGTGCAGCGCGGCGAGTAGCCCCGCGCCGCCGGCGCCGAGGACCAGGATGTCGGTGCGGCGGCGTTCGATCATCGCGGGCCGCGCGGGCTGGACGGCACGCCGCAGCCGCAATCCTCGGAGGAAGGCGGGGCCTGCGGCGGGGTCGGAGCCTGCTGCGCGGCCGCGGGCAGGGCGGTCAGCAGCATCAGGAGCAACAGCGCGCGCATCACGCGGCCCCCAGCTTCTCGAGCACAGCCTGGCGGCGCTTCGTGGCCTCGGCGTTCACCGTGGCGTAGAGGCTGCCGCCATGCGCGTCCATCGCCACCAGCAGCGGCCCGAAGCCCCTGATGCGGAACTTGTAGAGGCTTTCGGGGTTGAGGTCGTCGAGGTCCACATCCTCCACCGCCTCGATCCAGGTGGTTTCCAGCGCCGCCGCGCCGCCGACCACGGCGAGGTAGGCTCCGCCGAGATCCTGGAACGCCTGCAGCGAACCCTCCCGCAGCCCGCCCTTGCCGATGATGATCCGCACGCCCTCGCGTTCCATCAGCGGTCGCGTGAAGCGTTCCATGCGGTCGGAGGTGGTGGTGCCGACGCAGACCGCCTCGTAGCCCGAATGGTTGGTGCCGGAGCGTTCCACCTTGCGCAGGTTCGGCGCGGTGTGGATCACGGCATGGCCGCGCAGGTCGAACTTCGTCCGCCGGCCGTGGTCGAACATGTGGATCTGCGTCGCATCACGGATGCCGAAGAGGATCTCTTCCAGCGTCACGGTGTCGCCGGCGCGCAGCGCGCGGACCTGGTCCTCGGTGATGGGCATGTGCAGGACGTGGTGGGCCATGACGTCAGAACCCGATCGCGATGCCGGCAGGCGTGAAGGTGGCGGAGGCACGCCGCGCCGAATGGCACTGGATGTTCACCGCCACCGGATTCATCGTGATGTGGGTCGCGGCGGTTTCCACATGCACGGCGAAGGCGGTCGAATCCCCGCCCAGCCCCTGCGGGCCGATGCCGAGGCTGTTCACCGCCTCGCTCAGCTCCGCCTCCAGCTTCGCCCCTTCCGCATCGGCGCAGCGCGTGCCGAGCGGGCGCGTCGCCGCGATCTTGGCGAGGTGCATGCAGAGGTCCGAAGTCCCGCCGACACCCACGCCCACGATGGTCGGCGGGCAGACCTTGCCGCCCGCCTGGATCACCCGGTCCACCACGAACCGCTTCACCGCGGCGACGCCATCGGCCGGGATCAGCATCTGCAGGAAGGAGCCGTTCTCGGAACCGCTGCCCTTCGGGATCATCTCGATCCGCAACTCGCGATCGGCATCGGTGAAGTCGATGTTGATGACGGGCACGCGCTCGCCGCAGGAGGTGTGCTCGTTCCTGCGCGTGATGGGGTGCACGACCGAGGACCGCAGCGGATGTTCCCGCGTCGCCCGCGCGGTGCCCTTCCCGATGGCTTCCTTCAGCGCCCAGCCATCGACCTGGACGTTGCGGCCGATCGAGACGTTGAAGATCGGGATGCCGGTGTCCTGGCAGAGCAGGTTGTCCATCCGCTCCGCGACGCCGATGTTCTCGATCATGGTGGCGAGGATGGTCCTCGCGGTCGTGTCCGTCTCGGCGGCGTCGAGCCGCGCGAAGCCTTCCTTGATGTCGTCCGGCAGGATCTTGCAGGCGCGGATGTAGAGGAGCTTCGCGGCCTCCTCGATTGCCTCCGGCTCCACCCGCAAGGGCGGCATTGCGTCCCGCGCGCCTTGCGGCAGGACCCCCGGCTTCGTCATCAGCGTCATCGCGAGACCTCCCCTCAGACCAGCAGCGAGATGCCCGATACCAGCAGCAGCAACAGCAGGATAACGCGGAATCCCTGGGCCGGCAGCCGGAGATAGGCCCGCAGCCCCAGCAGCGTGCCGATCACCAGTGCCGGCACGGCGGCTGCCGTCAGCACCAGCGCCTCCTGCGTGAAGAAGCCGGACAGCGCGAGGCCGACGGTCGTGATCGCCTGCATGAAGACGATGAAGGGCTGCATGAAGGCGCGGGCGCGGTCCTTGGGCCAGCCCTGGATGTCCGCCCACATGGCCGGCAGCGCGCCGACGAAGCCGCCGATGCCGCCGAGAATGCCGCTGGCGAAGCCCACCGCGCCGTCCGCGACACGGCCGCCAGTGACCTCGGGCGGCGCCAGGCGCAGTGCGATCCGGGCCAGCATGTAGCCGGAATAAACCACCAGCAGCCCGCCGACCCCGGCGACGATCACCCCGGCCGGCCCCTTGGCCAGCGCCAGCATCCCGGCCGGCAGCCCGAGCACCGCCATGCCGAGGAAGAAGCGCATGCGCGGCCATTCGATATGCTTCCAGAGCGTGGGCAGGCTCATCGACTGCGCGAGAAGACTACCCAGCACCAGCACCGGCGCCGTCACCGAGGGCGGCACGACATGCAGCAGGATGCCGGCCGCGACCAGCACGAAGGCGAAGCCCGCCATGCCGGCGCAGAAGGCGGCGACGAAGCAGCTCGCCGCGACGACCGTTGCCTCAAACCACATTGAGCAGGAACAGCAGACCGGCGAGCAGCGCGAAGCCGGCGGAAACGGCCACCACGTCCTTCTGCCGCCTCCGCCAACCGAGGAATTCCAGCGCCAGCACCCTGACCCCGCCGGCGAGATGCGCCGCCAGCAGCACGACCAGCGCGGTCTCGGCTGCCTTGGCGAGCGGGTTCTCCGTCCAGCGCAGGAAGCCATCGAGCCGCGCCTCGCCCGAAATGGCGCTGCCCAGCGCCCAGAAATGCAGCGGCAGGAACAGCGCGAGCAGCAGACCCGAGACGCGGTGCACGATGAAGGCCAGGTAGGTCGGGTGCGAACGCGGGCGCAGGTCCATCATGCATAGAGCCCCAAGGCGGCGCGGATGCCGAAGGCGGCGGTGAGCAGCCCGATCGCCAGCCAGGCCAGGTCCGCGCCGCGGCCGCGCAGGCCGATGGTCTCCGCGGCGATGTTGCGCAGCCCGATCGCGCCGTGCAGTCCGGCCGCCAGCGCGAAGACGGCATAGAAGGCCAGCCAGGCCCCGTTCCCCCGCGTGCGCTCGAGGATCTCGGCAGCCGACAGGCCGCCGCGCACCGCAACGAGGATCGTCGCGAGATGCACCAGCACGGCGAGGCCGAGCACCATCGCCGTGAGGCGCTGCGCCACCCAGAGATGCGTCTGGGCCCTCGCGCGGCGCTGTGGATTCTCCGGCGTGTCCCGGCGATCGGATGCGCTCATCGCCGGCCCAGCAGGGTGTCCCAGAACAGCCTCCGCTTCAGCCCTGCGATCGCGGCGGATGGATCGAGGTTCTTCGGGCAGCGTTCGGTGCAGGATTGCGTCGAATGGCAGGAATGGCAGCCGGCATCGCCGGCGACGGCGTCAAGCCTTTGGGCGCACGCGCCGTCGCGCACGTCGTTCACCAGTGTCCAGGCGCGGTTGAGCGCCGCCGGGCCAAGATAATCCCCGTTCCACGCCACGACGTCGCAACTCGCGTAGCAGACGCCGCAGCCGATGCATTCGATGCCCGCATCCGCCTCCTGCCTTGCCTTCGAGCCCGGCGGGACCACGGCGAAATCCTCGGGCACCGCGCCGTCCGGCGCGTCCTTCGGCTCGAAATGCCCTTTCGCGCGCTGCCACTTGTCGAAGAAGGGCGAGAGGTCGGCGGCGAGGTCGCGGATCACCGGGAGGTTGGCGAGCGGCCGCAGTTCCAGTTCCCCGCCCGCGCCCACGACCTTGCGCACATGCGTCCGGCAGGTCCAGCGCGCGCGGCCGTTCACCGTCATCGCGCAGGACCCGCACATGCCGACCCGGCAGGCGAAGCGATAGGCGAGGGAGGGATCGAGTTCCCGCTGGATGTGCGTGACGACGTCGAGCACCGTCTGGTTTTCGCGCGCCGGCACCTCGTAGCGCGCGAAGTGCCCGTCCGCGCCGCCGCGCCACACGCTGACCTTCAGGCAGGCCGGTTCGGCCATGCGCGTTTCCCTCCGTTGCTGCGAGACTACCGGCGCTGGACAGGCTGTCCAGCCCGTGGCGTGCTGCCGGCGGAACGGGGGAGGACACGATGGGCGAGACGATCCGCGGCGCGGACATCCTTGTGCGGACGCTGAAGGCCGCCGGGGTGCGGTGCATCTTCAGCCTTTCCGGCAACCACATCATGCCGGTCTATGACGCGCTGCTCGGCTCGGGCATCGAGATCGTCCACACGCGCCACGAGGCCGCCGCCGTGCATATGGCCGATGCCTGGGCCAGGCTGACGGGCGAGGTCGGCGTCGCCCTGGTCACGGGCGGGCAGGGGCACACCAATGCCGTCGCGGCGCTGCCCACGGCGATCGCCGGCGAGGTGCCGGTGCTGCTGCTCTCGGGACATGCGCCGCTCGCCGAACTCGGCCTCGGCGCGTTCCAGGAACTCGCGCAGGCGCGCATGGCCGAGGCCGTGTGCAAGCACGCGGCGACGGCGTCCTCCGCGCCGGCGCTCGCGGGTGAGGTCGCGGCGGCGATCCGCATGGCGCGGTCGGGGCGCCCCGGGCCGGTGCATCTCTCCCTGCCGACCGATGTGCTCGAGGCGCGGATCGAGGCGCCCGCCTCGCCGGATGCAGCCGCCTTCGCACCGGCGCCGATGCCGCTCGCGGCGGAGAGCGCGGCCGCCATCGCCGCTGCCGTCGCCGCGGCGGAACGCCCGGTGCTGATCGCACCGCCGGCGCTGTGTTCGCCCACTGGCCGCGTGGCGCTTGCGGCGCTGTCGGCGCGCGTCGGGCTGCCGGTGGTGGCCATGGAAAGCCCGCGCGGCCTGGGCGACCCTTCGCTCGGCGCCTTCGCGCAGGTGCTCGCGGAGGCGGATCTGCTGGTGCTGCTCGGCAAGCCGCTCGATTTCACCCTGCGCTTCGGCCGTGCCCCGGCGATCGCCGCGACGGCGCGCTTCGTCGTGGTGGAGCCCGATCCCGCGGTGTTGGCGCGCGCGGTGCGGGGCCTCGGGGCGCGTCTCGCGGTTTCCGCCGTGGCGGGCGCGGCCGAGGCGGTCGCCGCGCTGACGGCGGAGGCATCGCCCCTCGTGCCGCACCGCAATGGCGCATGGGGGCAGCGGCTGGCGCAGGCCATCGCCCATCGCCCGGCCGCGTGGGACGCGCTCGCCGGTGCCCCGGACGGTCCGATCCATCCGGCGACGCTTTGTCACGCGCTGCGCCCGTTCCTCGCGGCGCAACCCGATACCGTGTTCGTCAGCGACGGCGGAGAGATCGGCCAATGGGCGCAGGCGATGCTTTCCGCGCCCGCCCGCGTCATCAACGGTGTCGCCGGCGCGATCGGCCCGGCCATTCCCTTCGCCATCGCGGCGCGCTGCGCGAGGCCCGGGGCGCGCATCCTCGCGGTGATGGGGGACGGCACCTTCGGCTTCCACATGGCCGAGTTCGATACCGCCCACCGTCACGGCCTGCCTTTCGTCGCCGTTGTCGGCAATGACGCGCGCTGGAACGCCGAGCACCAGATCCAGCTGCGCGACTACGGCGCCGATCGCGCCCATGGCTGTGAGCTCGCGCCCGTCACCCGCTACGACCTGGCGGCGGCGGCGCTCGGCGCGCACGCGGAATTCGTCACGCGGGCGGAGGAGCTGGCGCCCGCGCTCGAGCGCGCCTTCGCCAGCGGCCGGGCGGCCTGCGTGAACGTCATGATCGAGGGGCAGCCGGCACCCTCCATCCGGATGTCCTGACGCGACGCCCTGATCGATACGACCCCGGCCCGTCCCGGGCCGCCAGAGACGCGAAAATCACCCGGGCCGCGCCGTGCGCACGGAAAAATGCGCCTGACGAGAGGCTCGGATTTTCTAGTGAATTCGCAAGTAAATTTTATTCTAACGGCTGGGAGTCAGGGCCAGAGTGGAAGTTGAACAACTTCATAAGTACTTCGACAAAATCCTGCCCTATTCCCTTCAACAGCGCCAAGGAGAGAAATCCGTCCGGATGTGGGTTTGATCTTTGGGGCGGCCTGTGTTTTTAGGCCGCCATGACGACCGCGTATGGATCGTCGGCACCCCCCTGCCGGCGACATGTTGCGGCGCCCCCGCGCGCTTTGCGGCGGGGCGCCCGTCTCTCCCGGGTTCGGCTCCGTGGGATCTGGGGTATGGCGGCAAGGCGCCCTCGGCGCCTTCTCTCACCCGTCTGGGCGGCGGCCATGGTGGGCATGATGGCGCTCTCCGGCACGGCCTGCGCGCAGCCGGAGCCGCCCGAGATCACCACCCTCGCCGCGCCGACTTCCCTGCGTGACGCCGACCTGTCACCCCGCGCCGCGTGCCTCGAGGCCGCGCGCGAGGCGGAGCGCAAGTTCGAACTGCCGGAAGGCCTGCTCGTCGGCATTGCGCTGAACGAGAGCGGGCTGCATGCCCACGCCCTGAACATCGCCGGCCGCGCCTATTATCCGGAGAGCCGCGCGGAAGCCGCGCGCCTCCTGCGGTCCACCGGTGCGGGCTATGTCATGGCCGGCTGCGTGCAGGTGAATGCGCGCGTCCATGCCCGTGGCGGCCAGGTCTGGCCGCTCGATCCCTGGAAGGCGACGGAATGGGCGGCGGGCTACCTCCGCCAGCACTACGAGACCTACGGCGACTGGGGCATGGCGGTGGTGCGCTGGCATGGCGGCACGCCCGGCATGCAGCGGCAACTGGTCTGCCGCGTGCGCAGCAAGATCGACGTCGTGGCCCCCGACAGCGAACTCTTCGTCGAGCGCTGCCGCGGCACCGAGGCGCAGATGGCCCAGTTCCGCCGCGACGGCCAGGCCCTGCTGGAACTCGCCGAGGCGGCTAACTGACGCCCATGGATCGCGCGCGCGCAAGCACGCGGTCCACGAAGGCCCCCGCGCTGCCGAGATAGGCGGCCGGATCGGTCATCCTCGCGATGGCGGCGGCATCGAGCTTCGCCGCCACGCGGGGATCGCGCAGCAGCGCCTCGGTCAGGCCGATGCCCTCGGCGAGGGCCAGGTCGCAGGCGTCGTTGACGATGTGATGTGATTCACCGCGGCCGAAGACCGGGGCGAGGCCCATCATCACCGCTTCGGACACGATCAGTCCGTGCGTGGCGTCGAGGTTCCGGCGCATCCGCGCGGCATCCACGACCATCCCTTCCGCGATGAAGCGCGCCTGCGAAAGCGCGCCATGCGCCAGCAGGAAGGCCTGGGGCAGGGCGAGCAGTTCCGTCTGCCAGGGGCCGGTGCCGCGCTCGAGGTCCTGCGCCATCGCCGCCAGCATCTGCGGCACCAGCGCATGCACGCCGCGCGCCTGGGAGAGGACATACTCGCAGGCGATCGGGTTGCGCTTCTGCGGCATGGTGCTGGACCCGCCGCGGCCGCGCACATGCGGCTCGCCGACCTCGGCGAGTTCCGTCTGCATCATCAGCATGAAATCGGTGGCGAGCTTCGAGAGGTTGCCGCAGAGGATGCCGAGCCAGCAGGCGGCCTCGTTCAGCCCGTCGCGGGCGACATGCCAGGGGATGTCGGCTTCCGCCAGATCCAGTTCGCGTGCCAGTTCCCGCGTGACCGCGAGGCCCTGGTCCCCGAGCGACGCCAGCGTTCCCGCTGCGCCGCCGAAGGACAGGCGCAGCGCGCGTTCGCGCACGCGCGGCAGGCCATCGAGCGACGCCAGCAACGGCGAAAGCCACACCGCGACCTTGTAGCCGAAGGTGACGGGCAGGGCGTGCTGGAGGTGGGTGCGCCCGGCCATCACCGTGTCGCGGTGCTCGGCAGCGCGCGCGGCGAGGGCGGCGCAGGTGGCGCGCAGGTCGGCCTCGATCAGCGCCAGGCCGTCGCGGACCTGGAGCACCAGGCCGGTGTCCATGATGTCCTGGGTGGTGGCGCCCCAATGCGTCCAGCGGCCGGCCTCCGGCCCCGCCAGGGCCGTAAGCTGCTTCACCAGCGCGACCACCGGATAGCCGGTGTTGCGCGTCGCCGCGGCCATCGCGGCGCGGTCGAGGCGCGTGGCGTCGGCGGCCTTGGTGATGGTCGCGGCCGCATCGGCCGGAATGATGGACAGGCGCGCCTGGGCGCGGGCCAGCGCCGCCTCCACGTCCAGCATGCGCTGGAGGAAGGCGTCCTCCCCCATCGCCGCGCGCATCGCATCGGTGCCGTAGAGTGCGCCGAGCACGGCGCCGTCGGCGGGGTTCACGGGCATGGCGTTTCCTCTCGCGTTTCAGCGCCGAGGAAAGGCGCGCCCGCGCCCCGCGTCAATGCGCCGGCCTCACGCCCATTGCCCGAGGTTGCCACCTGCGGCCCGAATGGCCGAGGACAGGAACGCGGCTGGCGGCAGGTTCCGCGAAGCCAGGCCGCGCGGCGCCCAGCGGCTGAGGGGCGCGAAGGTGAAACCCTCGCGCCATTGGTATCAGTAGACGATCACCGAGCGGATCGACTTGCCCTCGTGCATCAGGTCGAAGGCGTGGTTGATCTGGTCGAGCGGCATGGTGCGGGTGATCAGGCTGTCGATCTCGATCTTCCCCTCCATGTACCAGTCCACGATCTTCGGCACGTCGGTGCGCCCGCGCGCTCCGCCGAAGGCGGTGCCGCGCCAATTGCGCCCGGTGACGAGCTGGAAGGGGCGGGTGCTGATCTCCTGGCCCGCGGCGGCGACGCCGATGATGATGCTCTCGCCCCAGCCGCGATGGGTGCATTCCAGCGCCTGGCGCATCACCTGCGTGTTGCCGATGCATTCGAAGGAGAAGTCGGCACCGCCATCGGTGATGTCCTGGATGGCCTGCACCACCTTGTCACGGCCGACCACGTCCGGATTGATGAAGTGGGTCATGCCGAAGCGGCGGGCCATCTCCTCGCGCGCCGGGTTCAGGTCCACGCCGATGATCTTGTCGGCACCCACCATGCGCGCGGCCTGCAACACGTTCAGCCCGATGCCGCCGAGGCCGAACACCGCGACATTCGCCCCGGGCCAGACCTTCGCCGTGTTGATGACGGCGCCGATGCCCGTCGTCACGCCGCAGCCGATGTAGCAGATCTTGTCGAAGGGCGCGTCCTCGCGAACCTTCGCGAGCGCGATCTCGGGCAGCACCGTGTAGTTCGCGAAGGTGGAACAGCCCATGTAGTGGAAGACGGTTCCCTGGTCGCAGGAGAAGCGCGAGGTCCCATCCGGCATCACGCCCTTGCCCTGGGTCGCGCGGATCGAGGTGCAGAGGTTCGACCTCCGGCTCAGGCAGGTTTTGCACTGCCGGCATTCCGGCGTGTAGAGCGGAATGACGTGATCGCCCGGCTTCAGCGAGGTCACGCCCGCGCCGACCTCGCGCACGATGCCCGCGCCCTCATGGCCGAGAATGGCGGGGAAGATCCCTTCCGGATCGGCGCCCGACAGGGTGTAGGCATCGGTGTGGCAGACACCGGTGGCCTTCACCTCCACCAGCACCTCGCCGGCCTTGGGGCCTCCGATCTCGATGGTCTCGATGGTGAGCGGCTTGCCGGCGGCCCAGGCGACGGCGGCGCGGGTCTTCATGGGGCGGAGACTCCGGTTGGTGGCGAGCGCCCATATGGTCCGCGCGCCGCCCCCGAGGCAACCGTTCAGGTCAGCAGCCGCACCACCGCCAGCGACAGCCACGGAAACGCCACGCAGAGCGCCAGGCGCATGAAATCCGTCGCCAGATAGGGCAGCACGCCGCGATAGGTCGCCCCGATCGGCACGTCCCGCGCCAGCCCGCTGACGACGAAGACGTTCAGCCCGATGGGCGGCGCCGTCAGCCCGATGCCGACCACGATCAGCACCAGGATGCCGAACCAGATCGCCGTCTCCTCCGCCGTCAGGCCGAAGTCGAGCGCGGTGATGACGGGAAAGAAGACCGGCAGGGTCAGCAGCATCATCGCCAGCTCGTCCATCACCGCGCCGAGCACGATGTAGACGAACAGGAAGGCGCAGAGCACGCCATAGGGCGGGAAGCCCTGCTCGCTGACCCAGACCGCCAGCAGGTCCGGCGCCTGGGACAGCGCGAGGAAGGCGTTGAAGACCTCGGCGCCGAGCAGGATGGCGAAGATCATCGCCGTGGTCTCGGCAGTGGCCTGCAGGCTCTCGCGGATCTGCCGCGTGCGCAGCGTGCCGCGCGCCAGACCCACCAGCAGCGTCGCGATGCAGCCCACGCCGGCGCTCTCGGTCGGCGTGAAGATGCCGCCATAGATGCCCCCCACGACCACCACGGCGATCAGCAGCACGGGAATGACGTTGAGCAGCGCCTCCCGTCGCTCGGCCGCCGGCACGCGCGGCCCGGCCGGGCAGAGTTCGGGCCGGCGGCGCACCACCACCCAGATGGTCGCGATGTAGAAGGCGGTCGCCATCAGCCCCGGGATCAGCGCCGCCATGAACAGCTTGGCGATGTTCTGCTCCGTGCTGATCGCATAGACCACGAGCACCACCGAGGGCGGGATCAGGATGCCGAGCACCCCGCCCACCGCGATGGTGCCGGTCGCGAAGCCCGGCAGTGCGCCGAAGCGCCGCAGTTCCGGCAATGCGGCGCGCCCGAAGGTCGCCGTGGTCGCCACCGAGGACCCGCACACCGCCCCGAACCCCGCGCAGGCACCGATCACCGCCATGGCCAAGCCGCCCCGCCGGTGCCCGACCAGCGCATTCGCCGCCGTGAAGAGGTCCCGCGCCAGCCCGCCGCGCTCGGCCAGCGCGCCCATCAGGATGAAGAGCGGAATGACCGTCAGCGTGTAGTTGGCGAACAGGTAGAACGGCGTGGTCTTGAGATAGGCGAGCAGCCGCGTCGCATCGACGATGGTGGCATAGCCCCCCGCGCCCACCAGCAGCATCGCCAGCCCGATCGGGCAGCGCAGCACGAGCAGCAGCAGCAGTGCCGCGAAGCCCGCGCCGGCGAGAACGAATTCCTCCGCCATCAGTCGCGGCCCCGGAGCAGCCGCCCGGTCCAGTAGAGCGCAGCCAGCCCCGTCGCGGCGAAGCCCAACGCGCCGAGCCCGATCGCCCACCAGATCGGCACTCCGAGCAGCCCGAAGGTGGTGGTGCCGCTGCCGCGCGCCTCGATCGCGCCGACCACCATGCGCTCGGCCAGCACCAGCGCCGCCGTGCCCCAGACGAGGTTCCAGAACCCGTCCACCGCGTCGTTCACCCGCCGCGGCAGCCAGCCGGTGAAACTGTCGACGAAGATGTTCGCGCGCATCAGCGTGCCATAGGCGAGGAAGCCCAGCACCGCGAGCCCGCCGCCGAGCTGCACCAGTTCCACGTCGCCCTTCACCGGCTGGCTGGTCAGCCAGCGCAGCAGCACCGAAACGGTCGTCAGCATCGCCACGCCGAGCAGCACCGCCCCACCCGCCAGGGCGAAGCCGGCGGCGAGGCGCGCAATCGGCCCGCGCGGCGGTCCGGGATGCGTCATGCCGCCACGCGGAACCTCGTCAGGACACGCCCTCGCCGAGGCGCGCGACGAGGGCGCGCGTCTCCTCGACCAGTGCGCCGCCGTCGATGTTCCTCTCCCGCATGGCGGCGATCCAGGCCTGGATGACGGGGGCGGTCGCGGTGACCCAGCGGGCCTTCTCCGCCTCGGTGATCTCGGTGATCGAGTTGCCGCGGCGGCGGACCATTTCCTCAACCACCGGGCCCTGTTCGTCCCAGACCTTCGCGGCCATCTCGGCGGCCACCGCGCCCGAATTGGCGTCGAGCACGCGCTTGAGGTCGGCCGGCAGCCCCTCGTACCGCGCCTTGTTCATCGCGAGCAGCATGGAGGCCGAATAGAAGGTCGGGCTGCCGGGGATGCCGATGTGGTAGCGCACCATCTCGTGGATGCGGATGGACGGCACCACTTCCCACGGCACCACCGCGCCGTCGATGACGCCCTGGGAAAGCGCCTCGGGCACCTGGGGCACGGGCAGGCCGACCGGCGCGGCGCCGAGCGCGCGCAGCGCCTCGCCCGCCTGGCGGGAGGGGAAGCGCAGCTTCAGGCCGCGCAGGTCCTCCATGGTCTTCACCTCGCGGCGGGAATGGATCAGCCCGCCGTCATGCGCCCAGGCGGCGAGGACATGCGTCTCGCTGAACTCGCCGCGCATGTGCTTGTCGAAGAGTTCCCAGGTCACGCGCGCATTCACGCTGGCGCGCTTGTGGGCGACGAAGGGGAGTTCGATCACCTCGATGCGCGGGAAGCGGGCGGGCGTGTAGCCGGGCAGGGTCCAGATGATGTCCGCGACGCCGTCCTTCGCCTGGTCGTAGAGCTGCGGCGGCGCGCCGCCGAGCTGCATCGAGGGGAAGACCTGGATGCGCAGGCGGCCGTTCGATTCCTCCTGCACCTTGCGCGTCCAGGGCACCAGGAAGTGGCGGTGCACGTTGGAGACGGCGGGCAGGAAGTGGTGCAGGCGCAGCGTCACCTCCTGCGCCGCGGCGCGGCGGGGTGTGATCAGCGCGGGCGCGGCGAGCGCGGCGCCGGTCAACAGCAGGCGGCGGTTGAGCATCGGTACGTGTCCCCGTGTGAAGCCGTACCGGGATTCGTGCCCCGGTCCGCCGACAGTGTCACGCCATTCCGGCCGCCTGACGCAAGGCCCGCGCCCGGGCCGCTACCGCTTCCGCCCCGTCCCCCGGGCGATAGAGCGAGGAGCCGACGCCGAAGCCTGCCGCGCCGGCCGACTTCCAGGCCGGGATGGTCTCCGCCGACATGCCGCCCACCGGGAGGATCGCCGTGCCCTTCGGCAGCACGGCGAGCAGCGACTTCACGACCGCGGGCGAGACCGCCTCGGCCGGGAACAGCTTCAGCGCATCCGCTCCGACGGCGAGCAGCGCGAAGGCCTCGGCGGGCGTGAGGAAGCCGGGGCAGGCGATCAGCCCACGGGCGCGCGCGGCGAGGACCAGTTGCGGGTCGCAATGCGGCGTGACCATCAGCCGCGCCCCGGCGCGGACGATGGCGGAGACCTCGTCCTCGGTCGTGACGGTGCCGGCGCCGATCAGCGCGCGGTCGCCGAAGGCGGCGTGCAGGCGGCGGATGCTCTCGAGCGGCTTCGGCGAGTTGAGCGGCACTTCGATGATGTTCAGCCCTTCGCCGATCAGCGCGGCGCCGATCGCCTCGACTTCCTCCGGCTTCACGCCGCGCAGGATGGCGACGATGGGGCAGGCATCGAGCCAGGGGGCGAGGCTCATGGCAGGCGTTCTCCGATCATGTGCAGCCCGGCGGCGGCGACATCCGGCTCCGCCGCGCGGTGCGGAATGCCGAAGCCGTCGAGCGCCGCTGCATAGCGGGAGGTGAGCGCCGGCGCACCGACCAGGATGACCGGCGGCGCCACTCCCTCCTCCAGCGCGGCGGCGACTTCATGCCCGATCAGCAGGCCCGAGAGGAAGGAGGCTGCCTCCTCCTCCGACACCTCGTCGAAGAGGGAGAGGGCACGCAGGCCGAAGAGGTGATGCAGCAGCCCGCCCGGCTGCTTCGCGCGGGCGACTCCGCGGGCGAAGCCGCGGGCATGGTGCGGCGCGGACGGGTTCAGCATGCGCGCGAGGATGGTGTGGCCGGCGAGCGCGGCGAAGGCCTCCCCCGTCAGGTGGGTGGTGAAGCCCGTGACGCGGCCGCGCTCCATCCGTGCCCATTTGGAATGGCTGCCGGGGAGGCAGATCGTCACCTCGGTCCCGTCCAGCCCGGCGGCGGCACCGATCATCTGCGTCTCCTCGCCGCGCATCACCTCGGGGACGGCGTGGCGGTCGCGGCAGGTCAGGCCCGGCACCAGACGGACCTCCGCACCCTGGAAGGGCACGGGGATGGTGGCGGCGGCGATCTCGTCGATGCCGGCGGGGCAGGGGAGGTAGGGGGCCTCGACCCAGCCCTGCCGGCTGCCGACCATGCCGCAGAGCAGCACGCGGCGCTCCCCCTCCGCGATCCAGGTGCCGGCGACCTCCTGCAGCGCGTCGGGGAAGCCGCCCGGCTCGATGGTCAGGATGCCGCGTCGCACTTCCCGCCGCGCCAATACCGTCCCGTCGGAGGCGAGCCGGTAGGCTCGAAGGCTGGAAGTGCCCCAATCGATGCCGATCATCACTCGCCCTTCTCAAGGTTTTGTGATGTTACCGGATCGAGTGGGCATAACCAATGGTTGCATGCGGGGAGTCGCGGCGGGAACATCGTCGCGTCGGGTAATGACGATAGGACGGTTGAGGCCGGGGCCGGGCCCTCCGGCGTCTCGATCAACCGGGCGGGCAACCTGGTGCTGGTGGCGAACCGCAATGCCGCGACGGTCAGCGTCTTCCGCTTTGCGAACGGCAGCCTGACGCCGCTGTCCACGGTGACGATCGGCAACGCGACCTCATCCCCCGTGCATGTGCAGTTCACGCCTGACGGGCCGCTGCGGGAAGTGGCGCGTGCGCCGGTGGGTGACTGGGCGCAGGGCATCGCCTTCTCACGCGACGGGAAGACGGTGGTGGCGCAGAACATGGCGGACCGGAACCTCGCCGTCTTCCGCTTCGACAATGGGCGGCTGCGCGATACCGGGCAGCGCATCGCCGTCAACGGCGGGCCGGCGGCGATCCGGACAGCGGATCGGCAGTGACGAGGAAGGCCGGGGGAGCGAACCTCCCCCACATTGTCTCTTGGGAACCGACCTCGGAGGTCAGTGCCCAGGAGACAAGGAAGGTCGGGGGGCTCGGGGGGAAGTTCCCTTCCCCCCGGCTCATGCCAGCCGCGCCAATGCCCCGAGCGCCGGCACCTGCGCCGGATCCGCCCCCGCGGCCCGCAACGCCCCCCAAAGCGCGACGGCAACCGAATCCAGCACTGGCACCTCCGTCACCGCCGCCGCGGCATCGAGGCCGCGGAAATTGGTGCAGTGGATGGCGATGGCGTCGCAGGCTTCCGCCGCGACCGCCCGCACCAGTCGGGTGACCAGGTCCGGCGCGTGCTCCGCGAAGGAATAGTTGCCGGGGTCTTCCAGATGGCGCTCCGCCGCGGGCTCGAAGCCCTCGGTGCGGAGGTTCGCCAGGATCTCCGCCTGCACGCTGCCGAGATAGGGCGTGACCAGACCGACGCGCCGCGCGCCCAGCGCCCGCAGCGCGTCGTACAGCGCCAGCGTGGCGGTGGTGCAGGGCAGGCCGGTGCGTCCGGTGATGGCGGCGCAGATGGCGCGGTCCGCCTCGGCACCGAGCCAGGAACCGGAGGTCCCGTTCCAGCAGATGGCGTGCACCTTGGCGTCGGCCAGCATTTCCGCCGCCGCGATCATCGGTGCGGTGTCGAACTGCCCCGTGGAGCCGCCCTCCAGCGTGATGGAGAGCACCCGCAGCCGCTGGAAATGCGCGGTGACATGCGGGATGCCGGCGAGCAGCCCATAGGTCGCGGGTTCCAGCACCGTGTTGGAAGACGGCGTGAGCATCCCCAGGCGGATGGCGGCCGGCATCAACCCCCCGTCGCGAGGCGCGGGTCGTTCTGCCCGCGCGTGGCCCAGCCGGTCGTGCGTTCCTCGATGGTCACGGCCACCCAGTACATCAGCACGCCCATCACGCCGGTCACGATCAGCCCGGCGAAGACCAGCGGCACGTCGAAGCGGGAGGAGGCGACGAGCATCAGGTGCCCGATGCCCTCGTTGGCCGCCACCGTCTCGCTGATGATGGAGCCCACGAAGGCGACGGTGATCGCAACCTTCAGCGAGGCGAAGAAATAGGGCATCGCCCGCGGCAGCCCGACCTTGGCGATGATGTCCGAGGGCCTCGCGCCCAAGGCCCGCAACACGTCGCGCAACTCGGGTTCCACCGTGGCGATGCCGGTCGCGACGTTCACCACGATGGGGAAGAAGGAGATCAGGAAGGCGGTCAGCACCGCCGGCCAGAAGCCGGCGCCGAACCAGATCACCAGGATCGGAACGACGGCCACCTTGGGCACCGAGTTGAAGGCGATCAGCAGCGGATAGAGGCCGCGGTACACCAGCACCGACGACCCGATGGCGACGCCCAGCGCCAGGCCGAAGACGATGGCCATCAGGAAGCCGATCCCCGTCGTCAGCAGCGTCGCCCAGGCGTTGGAGAGCAAGGGCTGCCACCACTTGACCATGCTCTCGGCGATCAGGCTCGGTGCCGGCAGGATGAAGGGCTGGATGGCGAAGGCGCGGCAGGCGACTTCCCAGACGAGGAACATGCCGGCGATCACGAGCCAGGGCAGGGCGTGCTCCAGCCGGCGGCGCCGGCGGGCGGCCTCGGCGAGAGCCTCGGCGGAACGGGGCCGGTCAGCGGGCATCCGAGGCCTCCGCGCGGCGGGCGTCGCTGATGCGGTCGCGGAGTTCGTGGACGATGGCCTGGAACTCCGCCTCATAGGTCAGGTCGAGCCGGCGCGGGCGAGGGTAGGGGACGGCGCGCTCGGCGATGATCCGCCCGGGCCGCGCCGACATGATCAGCACCCGGTCGGCCAGGTACACCGCTTCCTTGAGGTCGTGAGTAACGAGGATGACCGTCGGCTTCCTGGCCAGCCAGACTTCCTGGAGCACGTCCCAGAGATCCTCGCGCGTGAAGACGTCGAGCGCGCCGAAGGGCTCGTCGAGCATCAGCAGCCGCGGGTCGTGCACCAGGGCACGGCAGAGGGAGGCGCGCTGCTGCATCCCGCCCGAGAGCTGCCAGGGATACTTCCCCTCGAAGCCGGCCAGGCCCACGAGTTTCAGCAGGTCCCGCGCCTTGGCCTCATAGGCCGCGCGCTCGCCGCGGAGCCGGCCGCGGTGGGGCTGCACCACCTCCAGCGGCAGCATCACGTTGGCGAGGATGGTCCGCCAGGGCAGCAGGGTCGGGTTCTGGAAGGCCATGCCGGCGATGGACAGCGGGCCCGAGACCTCGCGCCCGTCCACGATCACCGTGCCCTCGGTCGATGGCCAGAGGCCGGTGACCAGGCGCATCAGCGTGGACTTGCCGCAGCCCGAGGGGCCGACGACGGCGATGAACTCGCCCTCGGCCACGTCGAGGCTGGTGCCGCGCAGCGCGAGGGTGCCCTCGACGCCGCCATAGCGCATGGCGACGCCGTCAATCCGGACGAACGGCGTCGCCACGGGGCTCAGATCCGCCGGTCCGCCACGGGGGGCAGGAAGTCCGGGGTGTAGAACTGCGCCGCCTGCAGGCGCGGCTGCATGCCGTAGGCCTCCTCGATCGCGCGGATGCCGGTCTGCATCCGGCCCATGTCCACCGAGGAGATGCCGTTCGCGCGCACATGGTCCGAGACGACGACGCGCTCGAGGTTCATCTGCTGGCGCTCGGCTTCCAGCGCGACGTCGGTGAGCGGCTCGGCGCGCTTGAGGATGTCGAGCGCCTCGCGCTGGTTGGCGATGCCCTCCCGGAAGGCCTTCATCAGCGCGGCGGTCGCGGCGCGGACGGCATTCGGGTTGCGCTCGATGAAGGCGCGGGTGGTCAGCAGGCCGGCGCCGTACAGGTTCAGCCCGTGGTCGTAGTACATCATCACCCGCTGCTGGTCGTGCCCGAGGCCGATGCCCTTGAGCGCCAGCGCCGAGGTGGTGACGAAGCCGGTCAGCCCGTCCGCTTCGCGCCGCAGCACCATCGGCTCGCGAAGCGCCGGGGTGACCGAGAGGAAAGTCACCTTGGAGGCGTCGATCCCCGCCGCCTTGGCGAAGGCGGGGAAGAGCTGGCGCCCGGCGTCGAAGTCCGGCGCGGCGAGGCGCTTGCCTTCCAGGTCCTTCGGCACGCGGATCGGCCCGTCGGCGCGCACGATGGCGCAGAGCGGGCTGCGGTCCTGCAGCACCGCGATGCAGACGACGCCGCGGTCCGGGTTCTCGGCCATGAAGCGGATGGCGGGGCTGAGGTCGGCATAGCCGATGTCGTAGGAGCCGCTGGCGAGGGCCACCGGCACGGCGCCGGAGCCGTTGCCGCGGTCCACGGTGATGTCCACGCCGGCCTCGCGGAAATAGCCCTTCTCGCGCGCCACCAGGGCGAAGGCGTTGGGCGACTGGAAGGCCCAGTCGAGCATCATGCGGACGCGCGGCGCCTGCGCATTCGCAAGGCCGGGGGCGGCCAGCGTTCCCCCGGCGGCCAGTAGCGCTGCGCGCCGCGTGAAGCCATGCAGCATGGAAGGTCTCCCTGAAGGCCGGTGACGGCGATGGCCCCCTCTCTGCGTCATCACGCGGCAATGGCGCAAGACGCAGCGGGCGGAACATCGCCCGAAACCGGCCGGAGCCGTCAGGGCGGGTCCATGAAGGCCGAGGCGGCCGAGGCACGGGCGAGCAGCGACCGCATGGCCGGATTCTCGTGCCCCTCATGCGCGGTCAGCGCTTCCATGGGGCAGAAGTATTCGTGCGGATGCGGCACCTGGTGGCGGGCGAAGCCGGCATAGTGATCCCGTTGCAGGCCATAGAGCACGCGCAGGTCGCGGACCGGCACGGTCAGCGGCGCGGTCGGTTCCTTCGCCAGGAAGGGGATGATGAGCCAGCGCGGCGTCGGGTCGTTCGCCTGGAGCGGCGCCAGCAGCCAGGGCAGCGGGCAATGCGCCAGCAGCGCGACGGTGGACGGCGCGAAGCGCGACCGCTTGTCGAGCAGGTTCTGGAAGGTCGAGCAGGCCTCGATGCAGAGGATGTCCGCGAAGGGGTCCTCCGCCGAGCCGCCGAAATTCAGCCAGAGCCCGTCGGGGATGGTCCTCATCCGGTCCGAGCCCGGGATCTTGAGGTAGGGCTGGGCGACAGGCTCGCCGTCGCAGGGCCGGCCGCGCAGCCAGGCGCCCGCGCTCCCGAGGGTGGCCGCGCCCGGCGGGCGCTGGGGCCAGTTCTTGAGCCGGGCACGGACGATGTTGTCGAGCCGCGCGGGGCGACGCTCCAGACGCCGAATCTCGCTCATCACAGGAATTTATTACCCCAAAGTTCAACTTATGCGCGAATTAACAGCATGCAGATCGCCCAAGGCAAGCGCAAAGGGGGACAAGTTGGTTGAAAAAGTTAAAAATTACGGGGAGGAAACACGAATCATCTGCACTTGATCCGGCGTTTTCTTAAAGTGTTGTGTGAGGTCGGGGCGGTAACGGATTCAAGTGAGTCCCGAATCATGAATTGTGTTGTCGTCGATGCCGGCAACGGCATCGTATCGGGTTCGCAGCATAAAGACCTCGTGCAAGCCGGGTCGCTCCTTCATAGCGGGTCCCTTGGCGGCGATCCGGTCGGTCTGCGCCCCGTCAGCCCGGCCGGGACGACCGCCGCGATCCACCGGCGGGCGAGAATGAGGTTGGCGGGAATCGAGCGCATGGGATGAACCTCCATCCGCGCTTGTTTGCGAAGCCCGTCAAACGAAGGAACGATGCGATGACGATCCGGCGCCTTGCGGAGGAACAGCGCCTGTCCGGCGCGGTGGTGGCCGGCGGCATGGTCTGGCTGGCGGGGCAGGTGGCCGACGACGCCACGCTCGGCACCGAAGGACAGACCGCCGACATCCTGCGCCAGATCGACGCCCTGCTGGCCGAGGCCGGCACCGACAAGCGTTCCCTGGTGAGCGTGACGGTCGTGCTCACCGATATCGGCGACGCGGCGGCGATGAACCGCGCCTGGGACGCCTGGCTCGACCCCGCGCACAAGCCGGCGCGCATGACCATCCAGGCGCCGCTGGTCGATCCCGCCTGGAAGGTGGAGATCACCGGCGTGGCGCTGGCCCCCGCGCGGGGCTGAGAGCCAGCGGCGATGCGGCGCGCCCTCGCCCAACTGCCGGAAGGCTGGCTGAGGTCGATGATGATGACCCTCGGCCTCGGCCTGCTGGTGGCGGGCGGGGTCGCGGACCAGGAGACCTACTTTCCCTACCTGGTGATCGGCGTCGCCGCGCTGGGCCTGGGCACGCTCTATCTCCTGTTCCCGCACGGCCCGCACTTCGCCTTCGGCACCAGCGCGGGGCTTGGGGTCTATACCTGCCTCTTCACGGTGATGGGGCGTGCGGCCTTCCCGAACGCGCCGGACTGGTCGCGCGCGCCGGCCTACCTGATGCCCGTGGTCGCCTTCCTGGCGGCGATTTGGTGGCGGCGCAGGACGCTGCGCCTGGTGGCGGAGGCCGAACGCCCCTTCGACCTCGGCCACCTGCCGCGCATGGCGCGATGGCTGATCCCGGTCTGGGCGGTGGGCGTCTTTTCGCTGGCGCTGCCGATCAACCGCCTGCCGGTCCTCGACCAGGGCACCGCGCTGCTCGGGGCGATGGCGGTGATCTCGGTCATCGTCGCGGCCTCGGTGCGGGGCGTCGTGCTGCTGCTGACCGACATGGCGCTGATCACCGAGGAACTTTCGGGCCGCGTCGCCCGCCTGCTGGTGCCGGTGGTCGCCTTCCTCGCGATGTACGTGATGATGGTGATCGTCTTCGCCTGCCTCTACCGGATCGCGCAGGGACTTTCGATGCATGCGCTCTTCCACGGGCCGCAGGGGCCGGTGCCGATGCCCTTCCCGGATGCGCTCTATTTCAGTCTGGTCACCCAGGCGACCGTGGGCTACGGCGACGTGACGCCGAACGACGACGGCATCCGGCTGCTTGCCTCCTTTCAGGTGGTGGCGGGCCAGGTGCTGCTGCTCTTCGGCTTCGCCGAGATCATGCGCACGCGGCGCGTGCTGGCCGGGGAGGCGCTGCCGCGCCGCCCCGGTGCCGCCGGGGACTAGGCCGCTTTCCGCCGCAATCCGGCACCAGCATCACACCCGGTCGAGAGGATGAGTGTCACATGGTGACCCCTGAATTCTGGCGCGGCCGGCGTGTGCTGGTGACGGGGGGCGCGGGATTCCTCGGCTCCAACCTGTGCCATGCCCTGGCGCATCTTGGCGCGCGCGTGACCGCGCTCGACGCCATGATGCCGGATGGCGGCGCCTCCGCGCGCAACCTCGAAGGGGCGGGCGTCCTGCTGGTGCGCGGGGACATCCGCGACACCGAACTGCACTCGCTCTGCGAGGGCGTGGACGTGCTGTTCAACATGGCCGCGCAGACCAGCCACATGGGCGGGCAGAAGGATCCGGTGGCGGACATCGCCATCAACGCGGTCGCCCAGGTGCGGCTGATCGGCGTGATGCGGGAGGCGGCGCCCAAGGCCACCGTGGTCCACGCCTCCACACGCCAGTTCTACGGCCGCCCGCGCAGCCTGCCGGTGGACGAATTGCACCCCGTGAACCCGCCCGATGCCAATGGCGTCTCGAAATGGGCGGGCGAGCAGTACTGGCTGCTGGAGCAGCGCGTGCATCACCGGCCCGTCGTCTCCCTGCGCCTGACCAACTGCTACGGGCCGCGGCTGCGCATCCGGGATGCGCGGCAGACCTTCCTCGGCATCTGGATCCGCCGCGTGCTGGAAGGCGAGGCCTTCGAAGTCTGGGGCGGCGCCCAGTTGCGCGACCTGACCTTCGTGGACGACGTTACCGATGCCTTCCTGGTTGCTGCAGAAAAAGCAGCAGAATCAGGACTTGCGGGACAAGTCTTCAATCTCGGTGGCAGCCCGCCGACCTCGCTGCTCGACCTCGCCCAGCGGCTGATCGCCGCCAATGACGGCAAGGGCGAATTCTTGACCAAGGAATTCCCCGCCGACCGCGCCCCGATCGACATCGGATCCTACGCCGCGGACGACCGTGCCTTCCGCACCGCCGCCGGCTGGGCGCCGAAGGTCGATCTGGACGAGGGGTTGCGCCGCTCCCTCGCATGGTATCGTCCGCGCCTGTCCGACTACCTCTGACGCCCGCCCGAAGGCCCACGCCCATGAATGCGCCCACCGTGACCATGATCCCCCAGGCCGACCCCGGCGCCGGTTACCGCGCCCAAAAGGCCGAGATCGACGCCGCCGTCGCCCGCGCGCTGGACAGCGGCTGGTACATCCTCGGCAAGGAAGGCGCGGCCTTCGAAGCCGAATTCGCCGCTTGGCTCGGCGCCGGGCAGCACGCGGTCGGCTGCGCCAACGGGACGGACGCGATCGCGCTGGTACTGCGCGGCCTCGGCATCGGGCCTGGCATGACGGTCGCCACCGTTTCCCACACCGCGGTCGCCACCGTGGCGGCGGTCGAGATGGTCGGCGCGACGCCGCTGCTGCTCGACATCGACCCCGACACCTACACCATGGATGCGGACGAGCTGGTCTCGGTGCTTGAGGACCCGCCGCCGGGGCTGCCGCCGATCAAGGCGGTGATCCCGGTCCACATCTACGGCCAGGCCTGCGACCTCGGGCCCATGCTGGAGGCCACGCAGGCGGCCGGCATCCCGCTGATCGAGGACTGCGCCCAGTGCCACGGCGCGACGCTGGGCGGGCGGAAGCTCGGCACGCTCGGCACCGCGGCGGCGTTCAGCCTCTACCCGACCAAGAATCTCGGCGCGCTCGGCGATGGCGGGGTGCTGGCCACCGCCGACGCGGATCTCGCGCAGCGGATCGCCGCCATCCGCCAGTATGGTTGGAAGGAGCGCTACATCAGCGCCACGGTCGGCGTGAACTCGCGCCTCGATGAAGTGCAGGCGGCGATCCTGCGGGTGAAGCTGACGGCGCTCGATGCCGGCAATGCCCGCCGCCGCACCATCGCCGCCGCCTATGACGAGGCACTGGCCAATGGCCCGGTCGTCGCGCCGTATCGCCGGCCGGAAGCGGAGCACGTCTTCCACCAGTACGTCCTGCGCACCGAGGACCGTGCGGCCGTGCAGGCGAAGCTGAAGGCGCAGGGGATCGGCACCGGGATCCACTACCCCGCGCCGGTCCATTTGCAGCCGGCCTACAGGGACCGCACGCCGCTCGGGCCGGCGGGCTGCACCGAGACCGCGAAGGCTTCCGAGGAAGTGCTCAGCCTGCCGATGTATCCCGAACTGACGGACGCGCAGTTGGAACGGATCTGCGCGGCGCTGCGCGGCCTTTGAATCGAAACGGGGAGGGCCTCGTCCTCCCCGAACCCTGGGGGCCTGTGGTCAGGGAGGGCTTCGTCCTCCCCGAACCCCGGGGGCCTGTGGTCAGGGAGGGCTTCGCCCTCCCCGAACCCCTCCGGCCAAAGACCGACAGGCCTTTGGAAACCATGCCTTCGGGTGTCCGCGGGTCCAGGGGACCGTCGTCCCCTGGTGGGGGAGTTCGAGGGGGCAAAGCCCTCTCGGTGCCGCCGCCGCAAGTCATGCCGGGATTGAAGACTCCATATCCTGCCCCAGGCCGGAACCGAAAGCAGACTACGCCGCCGTCCGCCGCCCCCACCCCGGGTCCACCAGCGGCGACCCCGCGCCGAGCGCCCGCCGCGCCTCGAGGTATTCCGCGTGCAGCCGGTCGACCAGCACCGCCGTCGGCGTCACCTGCTTCACGCCGCTGACCGATTGTCCCGCGCCCCAGATGTCCTTCCACTTCCGCTTGCGCTCGGTGCCGAAGTTCATCTGCGACGCCTCCTGCCCGCGGAGGTCCTCCGGGTCGAGGCCTGCGGCGCGCAGCGACGGCTTCAGGTAGTTGCCGTGCACGCCGGTGATGAGGTTCGTGTAGACGATGTCCTCCGCCCCGCTCTCGACCAGCATGTGCTTGTAGTCCTCGACGGCGCGGGCTTCCGGCGTCGCGATGAAGGCAGTGCCCATGTAGGCGAAATCCGCGCCCATCGCCTCGGCGGCAAGGATCGAGCGCCCATGCGCGATGGCGCCGGACAGCGCGATCGGCCCGTCGAACCAGGCGCGCGTCTCCTGCATGATAGCGAAGGGCGATTGCGCGCCCGCATGTCCGCCGGCGCCGGCGGCGACCAGCACCAACCCGTCCGCGCCTTTCTCGATCGCCTTGTGCGCGAAGGTCTGGTTGATCACGTCATGGATCACGTGGCCGCCATAGGAATGGATGGCCTCGTTCACCTCCGGCCGGGCGCCGAGGCTCGTGATGATCAGCGGCACCTTGTGCTTCACGCAGAGCGCCAGGTCGTGCTCCAGCCGATCGTTGGAACGATGCACGATCAGGTTGATGGCGAATGGTGCGCTCGGCCGGTCCGGGTGCGCGGCGTCATGCGCCGCGAGGCGTTCCCTGATCTCCGCCAGCCATTCGTCGAGCTGCTCCGCCGGCCGGGCATTCAGCGATGGCATCGACCCGATCATGCCGGATGTGCATTGGGCCACGACCAGGTCCGGCACCGAGATGATGAACAGCGGCGACCCGATCAGCGGCAGGCGAAGCCGGCCCTTCAGGCTTTCGAGCAGCGACATGGAAATTCCTCCGAGGCTTCGGGCGGAAGGCTCGCCGCAAACGCCGGCCCTTGTCGAGATGCCGCCTCGGCCTTGCCCCGGCGGCGCCGCGCGGCTAGGCACGGGCGGCTCCCGGCCGCGCGGGGGCCACGCTGCGGAGCCGCCATCACCCCATGCTCATCCTCGGCCTTTTTTCGGGTTACCACGACGCCTCGGCCTGCCTGACCGATGACTACCGGCTGGTGGCCGCGGTGGCGCAGGAAAGGATGACCCGCCGCAAGGCCGATGGCGGCCGCCTGCCCGTCGAGGCGATGGAGGAATGCTTCCGCGTCGCCGGCGCGTCCAAGGCCGATGTCGGCGCGGTTGTGCTCGGCCGCGGGCCTTTCCCGATGCGCTACTACACGCACCTGCCGCTCGACCGGCGGATCGAGCGCGTGGCGCGCGCCGTGGCGGGCAAGGAGAAGCACAAGTCGATGGAGCGGGAATGCGTCCGCTACCGCCGCACCGACAGCGCGGCGATGTTCGACGCGGCCCTCTTCCTGGCCGACATGGGCCTGCCGGCCGGCATCCCGGTGGTCTTCTTCAACCACCACCTGGCCCATGCCCTGCCGACGCTGTTCCACACCGACTGGGACGACGCGCTGCTCTATACGTCCGACGGCGGCGGCGACAACGCGCAGTACTCGATCCGCGCCTTCCGCGAAGGCCGGCTGACCACCTGGTACGGGGAGGACGAGGAACTCGCCCGCCCGATGCGGATCGACAGCCTCGGCCTCGCCTATGGCTACGCGACCGAGGCGCTTGGCTTCCGCATCAACCGGCATGAGGGGAAGCTGACCGGCCTCGCCGCCTTCGGCGCCCCGGAGATCGCGGATGAGCTGGCGGCGCATTTCTCGGTGACCGATACGGGCGAGGTGCTGTCGGACTTCGCCGACTACCCCGCCATGCGGCGCTTCGTCTTCGACTGGGCGAGGGGGAAGCCGCGCGAGGTGGTCGCCGCCTCGGTCCAGAAGGTGCTGGAGGATGCGACGCTCGCGGCGGTGGAGCGGCTGGTCGGGCGTGCCGGTGGAACGCGCCGCGTCGGCCTGTCGGGCGGCGTCTTCGGCAATGTCCGGCTGAACCAGAAGATCATCGAGCGTCTCGGCCTCGCCGAGGCGTTCATCTACCCGGCGATGAGCGACCAGGGCCTGCCGCATGGCGGCGTGCTGCAATACCTGCTGGAGCGCGACGGGCTGCAGGCCTGGCTGAAGCAGCGCCATCGTCTGGATCACCTCTATCTCGGCCGCGACTGGCGGGAGGAGGCCGACCGCGTGCTGGGCGGCACCAAGGGATTGCGCGCGGCGGATCTCGAGGGCCTGTCCCCGGCGGCGGCAACGGCGAAGCGCCTGCTTGCGGGCGAGGCCATCGCCATCTTCAACAAGGGCATGGAATACGGCCCGCGGGCGCTCGGCGCGCGCTCGATCCTGGCCGCGCCCTTCGACGTGGGCATCAACCAGTCGCTCAACGACCGGCTCGACCGATCCGAGTTCATGCCCTTCGCCCCGGTGGTGCGAGAGGAGGATGCCGAGACGATCTTCGACCTCGGCAAGGCCAAGACCTATGCCGCGCGCTTCATGACCGTGACCTGCGACGTGCGGCCGGAATGGCGGGAGAAGATCGCCGCCTCGGTCCATGTGGACGGGACGGCGCGGCCGCAGGTGATCTCGCGCGCGGCGAACCCGCTCTACTACGACATCATCGGCGAGTTCGCGGCGCTGACCGGCGTGCCGGTGCTGATCAACACCTCCTTCAATGCGCATGAGGAGCCGATCATCAACACGCCGGAGGAATGCGCCCGGGCGCTTCTCGACGACCGTGTGGACGGGGCGGTGACGGAGCGCGGGATCTACGTCCGCGGCTGAAGCGGGCCGCGCTTTCCGACTCGCCTTCCGGGACTTCGCGGGTGCAGCATGCGGGCATGGACGTCATGCCTCCCGCGGACCTGCTTGCCGACCTGCTGGAGCGCCTGCGCTCGGCGCGGGAGGCGGCGGCCGCCGACCCCTTCGGCGATCCGGTGCTGTTGGTCGCGCTCGACATCAGCCGCGCGATCGACGAAGGGCGCATCACCCGGCAGGCGCTGGCGGTGCTGATCGCCCGCATGGCGCGCGACGCGGCGACGGAGCGCGCGGCGCGGCTGGCCGTGTATGCGGGCATCGACGACGACGCGGGTGCGCTGGCGCGCATCGCCGCGCGGCTGGTGCGGCCCGACCCGGAGGACAGCCCGGTTCCCTTCGCGGCCTATCGCGAGGCGGTGGAGCGCACGCGCTTCGCCGCGGTCTTCACCGCGCATCCCACCTTCTCCCTGCCGCTTGCGACCGGCACCGCGCTGGCCGAGGCCGCTTGCGGCAAGCCGCTGCCCGAGGGCCTGGCGCACCGCCCCGCGCCGGTGACGCTGGAGGACGAGTTCACCCAGGCGGCGGCCGCCATCGCGCGCGGGCGGGATGCGCTGGACGTGCTCTCCGCGGCGCTGTTCGAGGCGGGGCGGGAGGTCTGGGGGGATCGCGCGCTGGCGATCGATCCGCGGCCGGTGATCCTCTCCTCCTGGGTGGGCTACGACACGGACGGGCGCACCGACATCGGCTGGCAGGACACGCTGCGCCTGCGGCTGCGGATGAAGTGGCTGCAATTGGCACGGCTCGCGGAGCGGCTGGAACCGCTCGGCGCCTGCGCCGCGCCGATCGTCGCCCGCGCGCGGCGGGCGGCGGAGGAGGTCGCGGCGCAGGAAGCGGCCGCGCCGGCGACGGTGACGGCCGAGACCGCGCGCGCCTTCGCCCTGCGCCTGATCGAGGGGCGGGAGGCGGCGCTGACCTCGCCCGACCCGCTGCTCGCACTGTTCCCCGCGGCGATGGAGGCGGCGCCGGATGGCGCGGCGCGCCAGGCGCTGGCGGTGCAGCGGGCGGGGCTTGCCGCGCATGGGCTGGCGCTGGCGCATACGCATGTCCGGCTCAACTCGGTGCAGATCCACAACGCGCTGCGCCAACGCCTCGGCATCGCGGCGGCGCCGGATGACCGGGCGGCGCGGCGCGGTCTGCTCGCGCAGGTCAATGCGGCGCTCGCGGCGGTCAGGCCGGTTCCGGTCGATACCGGCGCGATCCTCGCCGAGCAGGCTTCCGCCGTGCGGCTGGCGATGACGGTGGCGCAGGTGCTGAAGCACATCGACGGCAGCCAGCCGGTGCGCTTCCTGATCGCGGAGACCGAGACCGGCTACACGCTGCTCGCCGCGCTGTGGCTGGCGAGGCGCTTCGGGATCGCGGACAGGATCGAGATCTCGCCGCTGTTCGAGACCGCCGATGCGCTGGAACGCGGCGAGCGCGTGCTGGAGGAAGCGCTGCGCAGCCCGCATTTCCGCGACTACCTGCGCCAGCACGGGCGGCTCTGCCTGCAATTCGGCTATTCGGATTCCGGGCGCTATGTCGGGCAGTTGGCGGCGTCGTATCTGGCCGAGCGGCTGAAGATCCGCCTCGCCGAACAGATGCGGCGGCACGGACTGCATGGCATCGAACTGGTGCTGTTCGACACGCATGGCGAGAGCATCGGCCGTGGCGGGCACCCGTCGAGCCTCGCCGACCGCTTCGCCTATCTCTCGCCGCCGGCCGCGCGCGGGGCACTCGCCGCCGCCGGGCTGACGCTGCGGGAGGAGGCGGCCTTCCAGGGCGGCGACGGCTACCTGCTGTTCGGCACGGAGCGGCTGGCGCTGGCGACGGTCGCACGCATTGCGGAGCATGCGCTGGCGCCGGGGGTGGAACCCTCCGACCCGATCTATGCCGACGCCGATTACGGTGCCGACTTCTTCGCCACCATCCGCCGGGAGATGGCCGCGCTGGTGGAAGATCCGGGCTATGCTGCGCTGCTCGGCGCCTTCGGGCCGGGACTGCTGGACCGCACCGGCTCGCGCCCCGCGGCGCGGCAGACGGATGGGCTGGGCGGGCCGCTGCGGATCAGCCATCCGTCGCAACTGCGCGCCATTCCGAACAACGCGATCCTGCACCAGATGGGCTGGCTCGCGAACACGCTGCACGGGCTGGGTGCGGCGGCGGCGGCGCACCCGGATGCCTTCGCGGATCTCTCGGCGCGTTCGCCGCGCTTCGCACGCGCGCTCGCCATGGCCGTGCGGGCGCAGGCGTGCAGCGACCTCGGCGTGCTGCGCGCGGCGGTGGACATGCTCGATCCGTCGCCCTGGCTCGACCGCGCCGGCTTCACGAAGCGGCCGGGACGGCGGGAGGCGCTGACGGCGGTGGCCGAGGCGCTGGAACGGCTCGATCTCTCGCCCGCGACGCGGCGGATGTTCCGCCGGCTGCAGGCGGACCACCTGCTGCTGCGCGCCGCCTGGCCGGACCTGCCGGCGATGCCCGACCGGCTCGTGCTGGCCCATGCGCTGCGGCTGAGCCTGGTGCAGCGGCTGTGGCTGCTGGCGGTCTCGCTGCCCGAGTTCAGCCCGCGCCACGGCGCGACGCGCGATTCACTGATCGCGCGGGTGCTGCAACTGGATGTGCCGCCGGTGCTCGACCTGCTGGCGGAGATCTTCCCCGCCGCGCCAGACCCGGCGACAGGGCTCGATTTCGGTGAGCCGGCGCCGCCGCGCGAGGGCGCCTCCTACGCCGCGGAGCACGAGGCGATCCTCACGCCCATGGCGGAGTTCTTCGCGCTGGTGCGCGAATGCTCGGCGGTGATCAGCCACGAGGTCGGCGCCTTCGGCTGAGGCGGCGTCAGAACCCGACGCAGGCCGCGCGATAGACCGTCAACACGGATTGCTGGCGGAAGCGGGCCTTCCAGGCTTCCTCGACCGGCCGCAGACGCGAGCGCGCCTGGGCCGCGTCCTGGCCGGGCAGCACCACCGCCAGCACCTTGCTGCGTTCCTGGATGATGCGCCCTTCGCGCCCACGCCATTGGCCGGCGCCGTCCGTCGCGGTCAGCCCGTCGGGGAAGGCGGGGGTGACGGTGTCGGCCAGGAAGGCGCGCCATTCGGCCTCGCTGACCTCCCCGCGCCCCGTGGCGTTGCGGCCGAAATAAGCCTCGGCGACGGTCGCGGGTTCGGTGCCGGCGGGGCAGGGCGCGGGCGTCGCCGCGCAGGCGGCGAGCAGCAGCAGCGGCGCGATCGCCGCCGCCTTCACGCGGTGGTCGCCAGCAGCGCGACGCCGGCCGAGATCAGCGCAATGGCCGCGATCTTCGCCGTGCCGAGGGATTCCCCGAACACCGCCCAGCCGATGATGGCGATGACGACATAGGAAGCGGCCGTGCAGGGCAGGGCGACGCTCATCGGGATCTTGCGCAGCGCCACTATATATAAGAGTGCGGCACCGCCGTAGCAGACGAGCCCCACCATGGTCGGCAGGCGGAAGAGCTGGTGGATGAACCCGCCCTCCGCCGCCACCGCGCCCGCGGCGCCCGACTTCAGCAGCACCTGGCCGATGAGCGAGGTGCTGATCGCCGCCGCCAGCGCGATCCAGTAGGCGGTCACGGCTGCGCATCCTTCGCCGCGATCACCTGGCGCACCACGCCTTGCGGCTTGCCGTTGGCCGACATGAAGGCGCGCCCGACATACTCCCCCAGCACGCCGAGGATGAGGAACTGCACGCCCGCGATCAGCAGCGTGACCGTCATCAGCGAAGCCCAGCCGGAGGGCGTCGCGCCGAACACCGCCTCGAGGATGACGTAGGCGGCCGCGATCAGGCCGAGGAAGCCCATCCCCACCCCGGCGAAGACCGCCATGCGCAGCGGCAGCACCGAGAAATTGGTCGCGAGGTTCAGCCACAGCCGGATCAGCCGGCGCATGGTGTAGTTGGACCGTCCCTCGAGGCGGGCGAAGTGCTTCACCTCGATGCTGTCGAGCCGCTGCGTCACCTGCATCAGCAGGCCGTCCACATAGGGGTAGGGGCCGCGGTACTTGACGACCTCGGCCACCGCCAGCGCCGACATGCAGCGGAAGGATGAGAGATACAGCCCCTTCGGCTTGTCCATGAGCTGGTCGGCGACCCAGTTGGCGAAGCGGGAGCCGATGTTGCGCCAGCCCTCGTGCTCCTTCACCGCGTACCGGGTGTAGACCACGTCGAAGCCGCCGAGCCTGGCATGGTCGTAGAGCTTCAGCACCTCCTCCGGCGGGTTCTGGAGGTCGTCGTCCATGGTGATGACATAGGCGCCGCGGGCGTGGCGCAGGCCGGTCATGACCGCGTTGTGCTCGCCGAAGTTCCGCGCGTGCTCGATATAGGTCAGCGGCACGGTCGCGGTGCGGGCGAGGTCCCGGCAGACATCGCCGGAATTGTCGGGGCTGCCGTCGTTGACCAGCACGATCTCGATGCCGCCCTCGGGCTTCAGCTTCGAGAGTTCGGCGACGAGCGTGCCGACGGTGGCCGCCCCGCGATAGACCGGGACGACGATGGACAGGCCGACCGGACGGGCGTCGCCGGTCGAGGCGGTGGTCATGGAAGGCTTCTCCAGCATCAGGGCCGCGTCGCGACCAGGAGGATCGATCCCCCGGCAGGATAGCGCAGGCCGAGACGGGCCAGCGCCCGCTCCGCCGCCGTCACGCCGTGCAGCGTGGCGTCGAGCCAGGGGGGGAAGGGGCGGACGTCGCTGCTGTCATGCGCCGCGTCGGAGCGCAGCACCTTGCGCTCCAGGATCATCAGCGGAAGCAGCATGGCGTTCCAGTAGCGTGCCTCGACGGTGCCGAAGCCGGCCGATTCGAGCATCGCGCGGGCACTTGAGGCAGTGAAGCGCCGCGCATTGTGCACACGTTCGTCGTGCGCGGAATGCATCCATTCATAGGCGGGCAGGTTCACCAGCAGCGTCCCGCCGGGCACCAGCACGCGGCGGAACTCGGCCAGCGCGGCGGTGGGGTCCACTGCCCTGTGGCACAGCACGTCGCAGGAGGTGAGCGCCGCGAAGGCGCCCTCGGCGAAGGGCAGGCGATTGGCGTCGCCCGCGACCGTCCGGGCGCCCGACTTCGCCGCCGCGCGGCGCGCCGCGGCCGGATTGAAGTCGAGCCCGACCAGCGGGCGGCCCAGCGCGGCGAGGCGCCGCAGCAGCCCGCCCGTGCCGCAGCCGGCATCGAGCACGCTCCCCGCCGGGCCGGGCCGGCGGGCAAGCGCGTCCATGACGCGGGCATGAAGGGCGCGGTACCACCACATGCGCTCCTCCGCCGCATCCATCAGGTCGTATTCAGCGGGTTCCACACGGCGTTCCTGGCATCCCAGCAAGGCCGGAACATGGCAGGGCTGCGCCACGGCGCCACCGCATTCCGGTTGCATCCTGTGCCGTGGGCCCTAAGGATGGCGGCGCCTGAACCGATGATACCCTCCCCCCAGAACGCCGAGTCCCGGCCTGTCTCGACCTATAGGGCGGCCACAGCCCAGGCGCCCGCGTCGGTCCGCCAGACGGTCGATCGCCGCGAGCGGCTGCTGCGGCTTGCCGGATTCGCGCCCGCCGCGTTCTTCCTGGTCATGATCCTGTTGCCGCCGCTGAACCACGATGTCGCGGCGGTGCTCGACTTCTCCCTCCGTTGGCTGGCGGGGGAGCGGCTCTACGTGGACCTGATCGACGTCAACCCGCCGCTCATCTTCGTGCTGAACCTGGTGCCGGCGGCGATGGCCCGTTGGACCTCATTGAGCCCGGCCCAGGCCATGGTGCTCTGCCTGCTCGGGGTGGCCGCGCTGCTGTGGTTGCTGACCGAGGCGCTGCGCCGCGGCCGCCCGGAAGGCGCGATCGAGGCGGCGACGCTTTCGGCCTGCGTGCCGCTGCTGCTGCTGGTGGCGGGTTCGGATTTCGGGCAGCGAGAGATCCTGATGGCCATGGTGGCCATCCCCTATTGCCTGCTCGCGGCCCGCCGCATCGAGGGGCCGGAGGTGGAGCGCGGCCTCGCCCTCGCGGTCGCCCTGGCCGCGGCGGTCGGCTTCGCGCTGAAGCCGCATTTCCTCGCGGTGCCGGCGCTGGTCGAGGGGCTGGTGCTCCTGCGCCGCGGCCCGGCGCGGGCGCTGCGGGACCCGGTGCCCTGGGCGATGCTCATCGCCTGGCTGGCTTATCTCGCGGCCATCCCGCTCTTCTTCCCGGCCTATGTGACCGAGGTCGTGCCGCTGGCCTGGGCCGTCTATGCCGACATCCACGGGCCCGGCCCCTGGCGGGTGCTGTTGACGGACGTGATGGGCGCGGCGTGGATCCTGCTGCTGGTCGCGGTGCCGGCGGCGCTGCGGCGCCAAGCCGGGGCTTTCGGCCAGGCGCTGGCGGTCGCCGCGGTCGGTGCCTTCCTCTCCGCCTGGGTGCAGCACAAGGGCTGGACCTACCACGTGCTGCCGATGACCATCCTGGGTTGCGCCGCGCTTGTCGTGGTTGGCGCCCGCTGGGCCGACCACGCCCTGCCGGAAGGAAGGGCGCGCGCCGCCGCGCCGATGCTCGCCGCCGTCGCCGCCTTCGGCATCCTGGTCTATGAGGTGCGCGGCGGCGAGACACCCTGGCGGCAGGCCGCCTTCCATGGCGAGACCGGCGGCCGGCTGACCGAATGGCTGCGGCGCGAGGCCTTCGGCCAGGACGTGCTGGTGCTCAGCCCCGACATCTTCCCGGTCTATCCCGCGCTGACCTACGCCCATGCGCGCCAGACGCTGCACACCATGAGCATCTGGCCGCTCCAGGGCGCCTATCGCGACTGCCCGGCCGGCCCCGCGCCCTATCGGGAGCCGGGGCAGATGGGGCGGGTGGAGCACACGCTCTTCCAGGCCGTCGCCGAGGATTTCGCCACCCGACCGCCGGCCGCCATGATGGTGGCGCGGCACGCCAACATGCCGGCCTGCGGCACGCGCTTCGACCTTCTCGATTACTTCGAGCGCCATCCCCTCTTCGCCGAGGCGCTCGAGGGCTACCGTTCGGCCGGCGAGATAGACGGCTACCGCCTCTTCGTGCGGGCGTGGTGACACCCGGGATGGAGGCGCGGCGTGGCTGACGGAACAAGGGCCACGCCGATCGCCGGCCTGAGCGTGCCGACGGGCGCCGAGGCGGTGCGCGGCATCCTCTTCATCCTGGTCGCCTATGTCGTCATCACCGGGGCGGACGCCGCGGTGAAATGGGCGTTGCCGGAGGTGGGCGTCGCGGTCTCGATGATCGCGCGCGGCGTCGTCGGCTCCATCGCCGTGGTGGTGCTGACCGGCGGGCGAGGCATCGGGGCGAACAACAAGGGGTTGCTCGCGGCGCGCGGGCTGCTGCATTGCGGCGTCTCGGCCACCTGGTACTGGGCCTGGGCGTCCGGCATGGCGCTGGTCGATTCCTATGCCATCGCCGCTGCGGCGCCGCTTGTGATGACGCTGCTCGCCATCCCCATGCTGGGGGAGAAGGTGGGCTGGCGGCGCTGGATCTCGACGCTTCTGGGCTTCGCCGGCGTGCTGGTGATGCTGCAGCCGGGCGGCGACCTCTGGCGCTTCGAGACGCCGGTGCTGCTTGTGGCCGTCCTCGCCATGGCGGTGACACGCATCTGGACGCGGGTGCTCTCGGCCACCGATGGGCCGGCGGCAGTCGCCTTCTGGCTGATGATGGCGCATATCCCGACGGGTATCGCGTTGCTGCCGGCCTTCCCGCCGCCGGCCGAGATGCCGGGGCCGGGCGTGATCGTCGCGCTGCTCTTCTTCGGCGTCGCCAACGCCGTCGCGCATATGCTCTTCGCGCGCGCCTTCGCGCTGGCGTCGGTCTCGGCGCTCGCGCCCTACGAGTATTCGCCGCTGCTGCTGGGCGGGGTGCTGGGCTTCCTGATCTGGGCCGAGGTGCCGGCCTGGACGACCCTGCTGGGGGCGGTGATCGTCATCCTCGCCGGCCTCTTCAACCTGCACCGCGAGAGGGTGCGCCAGGCGCAGGAACGCCGCGACGCGGCCGCGCTCTGATGCCGCTGCGCCACGATATCCGCCGCGGCGCGCTGATGATGCTGGGGGCGACCGCGCTCTTCACCGTCATGTCCGCGATGATCAAGGGGGTGTCGTCCGACATCCACTTCATCGAGACGATGTTCTTCCGTTCCGCCTTCGCCCTGCCGGTCATGTTCGTGATCGCGGCGCGGGGGAGGAACTGGGGGCTGCTGAAGACGAAGCGCTTCCCCGGCCATGTCGTGCGCGCCTTCACCGGCACCATGGCGCAGGGCTGTTCTTTCTTTGCCCTGACCGTGCTGCCGCTGGCCGAGCAGACGGCGCTGACCTACACCACCCCGCTCTTCGTCACCATGCTGTCCATCCCCTTCCTGGGGGAGAAGGTCGGGATCCATCGCTGGTCGGCGGTGCTGCTCGGCTTCGTCGGCATCCTGGTGATCGCGCTGGGCAAGGGCGCCTTCCAGGGCGGCGGCATGCCGGACACGGTGATCGCCGTCGGCATGGGCGTCGCCGTCATGCAGGGGGTGTGGTCGGCCATGACCACCCTGCTGGTGCGCAGCCTGTCGGCGACGGAATCCTCGGCGACCATCGTGCTGTGGCAGTCGCTGCTGATGACGGCCTTCACGCTGGTGGCGCTGCCCTTCGTCTGGGTGACGCCGTCCTTCTCCCACTTCGTCATCCTCGTGCTGGTCGGGCTGGTGGGCGGGGTCGCGCAGGTGATGCTGACGGAGGCCTATGCCTCGGCACAGGTGTCGGCGCTTGGGCCGTATTCCTACACCTCGATCCTATGGTCGGTGGCGATCGGCTGGGTGGTCTTCGCCGATGCGCCGGGGTGGGGCACCATCGCCGGCGCGGGGCTGATCGTCGTCTCGGGGCTCTACATCCTGCACCGGGAACTGAAGCGCGCGGCGCAGCGGAGGAAACAGTGAGCATCCCCTTCCTCAAGGACGACCCCCTGCCGCCGGGCGAGGCGCAGGTGCTGGCGCCCGGCATTCGCCGCGTCATCTGCGGCAATCCGGGGCCCTTCACCTATCGCGGCACGAACACCTGGATCATCGGGCACGGGTCCTCCGTCGCCGTGCTGGACCCAGGGCCGGAGGACGCGGCGCATCTCGCCGCCATCCTGCGCGCGACGGAAGGGGAGCGGATCTCGCATATCCTCGTCTCCCACACGCATCGCGACCATTCGCCGGGCGTCGCCGCGCTGAAGGCGGCGACGGGCGCGCGGTCCTACGGCTTCGGCCCGCACATGACGCCGCCCGAGCAAGGCGGGGAGGGTGGCGACCACAGTTTCCATCCCGACGTGACGATCGCCGACGGCGCGACCGTGGAGACCGACCACTGGCGCGTGACCGCGCTGCACACGCCGGGGCATTGCGCCAATCATCTCTGCTTCGGGCTTGAGGCCGATGACAGCGAGGGCGTGCTGTTCAGCGCCGACCATGTGATGTCCTGGTCCACCAGCGTGGTCAGCCCGCCGGATGGGGACATGGCGGCGTACATGGCGTCGCTGGCGCGGATCGCGGCGCGGGACGACCGGCTGTACCTGCCAGGGCATGGGCCGCCACTGCCCGAGCCCGCGCCCTTCGTCGCCGCGCTGGCGGCGCATCGGCGGGAACGCGAGGCGATGGTGCTGGACGCGCTGCGCGCGGCACGGCGCGCGACGGCGCGGGAACTGGTGCCGCCGGTCTATGGGCCGACGCTCGATGAACGTCTCCTGCCGGCGGCGGCGAGGAGCCTGCTCGCGCATCTGATTAAGCTGGCGGCCGAGGGCGCCGCCATGCGCGACGGGGAGCATTGGGAAGCGCGGTAGAAAGGTCGGGGGAGGGGAACCTCCCCCGATCCCCCTCCCTTCTTTGTCTTTTGGGCACTGGCTCTCGCTGTCGGTTCCCAAGAGACAAAGAAGGTTGAGGGGGGCGCGGGGGGAGAAGTTCTCTTCTCCCCCCGCACTTCGTCAAAGCGACGCCTCGGGGTCCAGCCTGATCACGTAGGACCGCCAATCCGCCCGTGTCGCGATGCGTTCGTAGAGCGCGATCGCCCCCCGGTCTCCTTCCGGCACGATCCAGCGCAGATGCGACCAGTGCCGTTTCCGCCCGAGGGCGCAGAGCGCATCGACCAGCGCGCGCGCCACGCCCCGGCCTCGGTGGTCCGGATGCACGAAGAGGTCGTCGAGCGCGCCGCAGCGCCGGGCGAAGACCACCTCCGGCAGGTCGAAGAAGATGGCGAAGGCGACGGGCTGCTCTCCCTCGAGGGCGACGAGGACCTCGGTGCGCGGATCGGCGGCGAGCAGCGCGGCACCGTCCTCTCCGCGCGCGGGGCGCGAACCGGCGAGGGTTTCGCGCATCTCCGCCGCATAGGCTTCGAGCAGTGGCGCCAGGCCATGGCGCCGTGCGGGAGTAAGTGGGGTGATGGTGAAGGTCATGCGGGGTCCGAATGCGAAAGGGGCGTCGCCCGCTCGCGCGGACGACGCCCCGACGCCGGGATCGGCGCCTGGCTCAGTCCACCGAGGATTCCGGCATGACGGGCGCCGCGGCGGCGGCAGCGGCGGCGGCCGCGGCCTTCTTGGCGGCGCGGGTGGCGGCCGCCTTCTTCGCCGCCTCGGAGCGGGCGGCGGACTTCACGACGACCTTCTTCGGAGCGGCGGCCTTCTTCGCGGCGGGCTTGCGCGCGGCCGGCTTCTTCGCGGCGGCGGCCTTCCTCGCGGCGGGCTTGCGCGCCGTGGCCTTCTTGGCGGTCGCCTTCTTGGCCGTCGCCTTCCTGGCGGCGGGCTTCTTCGCGGCGGCGGCCTTCTTGGTGGTCGCCCGCTTCGCGGTGGCCTTCTTCGCTGTCGCCTTCCGGGCAGCCGGCTTCTTGGCGGCGGCCTTCTTGGCGGCGGGCTTCTTCGCGGCAGTCTTCTTGACGGCGGTCTTCTTGGCGGCGGGTTTCTTCGCGGCGGCCTTCTTCGCGGCGGGCTTCTTTGCCGCGGCCTTCTTCGCGGCAGGCTTCTTGGCGGCGGCCTTCTTCGCGGCCGGCTTCTTGGCGGCGGGCTTGCGCTTCGCCGGCGCCCTCTTCTTCGCGGCGGCCATCGCCATCGCCTGGGCGCGCGGCTCGGCGCCTTCGGCTTCCGGGGTCTCGATGATGTCGGTCATGGTGTGTGGTGTCTCCGTGCGTTCCGGTATGAGGGAGGCGACGCGCGATCGCGGGTCGCGTCCCGGGGGGACAGCAGATGAGAACGGGCGGGCCTCCGGCGCGCGGATCCCGTCGCGCGCATCTTCAGCCGTGCAGCGAGCCCCGTGGCGCAGTGGGCGGAACGCGCGAAGCGTGCGGTGTTTCCCCGCCGCACGCCGCCTCCGACCTCTCTCCCGCCGTGATGCGGCGCAGGGTCTGCGCTGCCGGGCGGTGCCGGAAGGATGGCGATCACTGCCGTCCTTCCCGTGAGTCTGCGGTCCATGGACCGTCCTTCCCTGCTGCGGCGATCCAGCGTGCCGATGCGTCGATGAGGTCCGGTGCACTGCTGTCCGACATTGTCGTGCGGCGCGTGGTGCGGAGAACGTCTCCGACGAATCGCGCAAGATGATTCGCGCGCACGTCACGCTATCTGCACGCACATATTGGGTGTCAACAGAATCCGCACATGCACGCGCGCAAAATGCGCGTTGTCGCGTCGCGATGCGTCGGGTGTGTCGTGCGCGTCGCGCTTCGCGCATGCGCGACGAGGTGCATCCTCGTCGCGCGGTGCGTTCCCGCCGCGTGCGATTGCGGCGGGAACGAGGCGCGTCAGCCGCGCTGCGCGAGCGGCACGACGGGGCGCTGCTCGACGCCCGTGTACCAGGAGAGCGGGCGGATCAGCCGATTGTCGGCTGCCTGCTCCAGCACGTGCGCCGCCCAGCCGGTGATGCGGGAGCACACGAAGATCGGCGTGAAGAGCGGGATGTCGAAGCCCATCAGGTAGTAGGCGGGGCCCGCCGGGAAATCGAGGTTCGGGTGGATGTTCTTCCTCTCGAGCATCACCTTCGCCAGCACGGCGGAGGTGTTCATCCACCGCGTGTCGCCCACCACCTCGGCCATGATCTCGGCGTACTTCTTCATGGTCGGCACGCGGCTGTCGCCGGTCTTGTAGACCCGGTGGCCGAAGCCCATGACCAGCGCCTTGTGGTCGAACTTGTCCTGCATCCAGGCCTCGGCGGCTTCCGGAGACGGGATCTCCTTCAGCATGTGCATCACCGCCTCGTTGGCGCCGCCGTGCAGCGGGCCCTTGAGCGCGGCGATCGCCCCGGTGATCGCCCCGTGCAGGTCCGCCTGGGTCGAGCAGATGGTCCGGGCCGTGAAGGTCGAGGCGTTGAAGGTGTGCTCGGCGTACAGGATCATCGAGACGTCGAAGGCCCTCAGCACCTCCTTCTGCGGCACCTTCCCGAACACCATGTTGAAGAAGTTGGCGCCGAAGGAGAGCGAGGCGTCCGGTGCGATCGGCTCCAGCCCCTTCGAGAGCCGGTTCGAGGCCGCCACCGCGGTCGGGATCTTCGCCAGCAGGCGCATCGCCTTGCGACGCTGGGCGGCGTCGGAAATGTCGGCGGCCTCCGGATCCTCCATCCCCATGAAGGAGACGGCGGAGCGGATCGCGTCCATCGGGTGCGCGTCCTTCGGGAATTCGCGCAGGACGCGGAGCAGGGCGGGGGACAGGGCCCGGTTCGCCTTCTCCTCCGCCTGGAAGGCGGCGAGCTGCGCCTTGGACGGCAGCTCCCCGTTCCACAGCAGGAAGGCGGTCTCGTCGAAGGAGGCGTTCTCGCAGAGGTCCTGCACCGCATAGCCGCGGTAGGTCAGCGAGTTCGTCTCCGGCATGACCTTCGAGATGGAAGACTCGTCGGCATAGACGCCGACCAGGCCCTTCTTGATGTCAGGCGTTTCGCTCATTGGGTACTCCCGTTGGTCCTGTGTCCGTGCCTGCGCCGTCGCGGGTGGCGGCGACGCGGAAGCCATGGCGTTCGCAGAAGGCTCGGGCGCCAGTGTTGCGCGCGACGCAGAACAAGGAAAGCCGGGGGGGCGAGGGCGGGCGGGCCGGCCGCCGGCGCCCTCGGATGCTCAGAAGATGCCGGGCTTGCTCTCGCGCAGCCCGCCGGCCGGCAGCGCCACGTTCAGCGCGCCGAGTTCGCCCGCCTTCAGGCGCGGCAGGTCCTGCGCCGTCTCGATGAAGCGGTTGGCCTCGCGGGTGGAGAGGATGCCATCCGTCAGGGTGAGGAACTTCTCGATGTAGTGCGGCCGGGCGAAGGGGCGCGCGCCGTTCGGGTGGGCGTTCGCCACGCCGAGTTCATCCACCAGCCGGGTGCCGTCCCTGAACAGGATCTCGACGCGGCCGCCGAAGGCGAGTTCGTCGGGGTCGCGGGAGTGGTACTTGCGCGTCCACTCCGGGTCCTCCCGGGTCTCGACCTTGCGCCAGAGGCGGACGGTGTCGTCCCGGCCGGCGCGCCTCGGCGCGTAGGAATCCACGTGGTGCCAGCGCCCGTCCTGAAGGGCGACGGCGAAGATGTACATGATGGAATGGTCGAGCGTTTCGCGGGACGCCTTCGGGTCCATCTTCTGCGGGTCGTTCGCCCCGGTCCCGATCACGTGGTGGGTGTGGTGGGAGGTGTGGATGAGGATCTTCTCGATCGCCTCCAGGTCCGCGATCTGCTCCCGCATGCGGAAGGCGAGGTCGATCAGCGCCTGGGACTGGTATTCGGCCGAGTGCTCCTTCGTATAGGAGGCGAGGATGGCGCGCTTCGGCTCGCCCGGTTCGGGCAGCGGCACCTGGTAGTAGACGGGGCCATAGACGTCCTGGCGGTTCGACCGGCCCGAGAGCACCCAGGCGACGACGGAATCCTCGCCTTCGTAGATGGGGGAGGGCGCGCCCTCGCCGCGCATGCAGCGGTCCACCGCCTCGACGGCGAGCTTGCCGGCATGGGCGGGGGCATAGGCCTTCCAGGAGGAGATCTCCCCCTTGCGCGACTGGCGGAAGGTGATGGTCGTGTGCAGCGCCTGCTGGATGGCCTGGAAGACCACCTCCTGCTTCAGCCCGAGCAGCGCGCCGATGCCCGCCGCGGCCGAGGGCCCTAGATGGGCGATGTGGTCCACCTTGTGCTCGTGCAGGCAGATGGCGCGGGAGAGGTCGATCTGGATCTCGTAGCCGGTCGCGATGCCGCGGATCAGGTCGCGGCCGGATCTTTCCATCGCCTGGGCGACGGCGAGGATCGGCGGGATGTTGTCGGCCGGGTGGGAATATTCGGCGGCGAGGAAGGTGTCGTGCATGTCGAGCTCGCGCACGGCGGTCCCGTTCGCCCAGGCCGCCCATTCGGGGGAGACGGTGGTGCCGGGCCTCACGCCGAAGACCTGCGCGCCGCCGGCCCTCTTGGCATGGCCGAGCGCCATGCCGCGGGCGGAGACGACCGGGCGGCGGTTGATGGCGGCGATGGCGACGGCGGCGTTGTCGATGATCCGGTTGACGATCATCTCCTGCACGTCCTTGCCGATGGCCACCTTGTCGGTGGCGACGGCGGCGATCTTCCAGGCGAGCTGCTTCTCGCGCGGAAGCAAGGCCTTGGAGGGGTGGACCTTCACCGGGTGGAGCTTCACGAGCGGCGTTCTCCCTTCAGCGAGGTGGGGCGGGGCGGTTCGTGCCGCCGCTTCAGCCGTGTTCCGGCGCGCGGGCGACCAGCGTCGTCTCGAGCGACTGCACGATGGCGAGGTAGCGTTCGAACTGCGCGAGGACGTCGGCAATGATCTGGTCCTTGCTCAGGCCCATCACGTCGTACCCGTGGCTGCCGTCGCTGAAGAAGGTACGGGCCTCGTGGCGCAGCTCGGGTGACGTGGCCTCGAAGGCGAAGAAGGCCGGCAGCTTGTGGTCGGATCGCTGCACGCCATAGACGAAGTCGCGTACTCCCTCGGCGGGGGAGGTGAGGAGGACGGCGCCGGTTTCCTCGTTCCAGCCGACCGTCGCGGGGCGGCCGCGCCGCGTCAGCTCGGCCGCCACGACCTCGAGGGCCGGTTCGACCGAGGCGCGGAGGAAGGCGGCGATATCGGCTTCCGTCGGGACCTTCAGCGCCAGGGCCAGGCGCTGCCTCCAGGCCAGTTCCGCCGCCGGGAATGACCGCGACGGACCCGCGGCCCGCAGCGACGCCTGCTGGGCGAGGTCCGCCCGCATCCCCTTCGAGAGCGACCAGAGCAGCGCGAGCATCACCAGCGCAAAGGGCAGTGCCGCCGCGATGGTGGCCGCTTGCAGCGCCGCGAGGCCGCCGGTCAGCAGCAGGACGGCCGCCACCACCCCTTGCAGGGCGCACCAGAAGACGCGCTGGAGCGTGGTGGTATCCGTCCGGCCCCCGGCGGCGATGGCGTCCACCACCAGGGAGCCGGAATCGGCCGAGGTGACGAAGAAGACCGCGACCAGCACGACCGCGAGGGCGGAGGTGATCGCCGGGAAGGGCAGGTAGGCGAAGAACTCGAACAGCGCGACGGAGATGTCGGCCGCGACATCGGCGCTGAGCGCCCCGTTCGCGACCGTCAGGTCGAGGTGGATGGCGGTGTTCCCGAACACGGTCATCCAGAAGAAGGTGAAGCCGGCCGGGATGAAGAGCGCGGCGAGGACGAACTCCCGCACCGTCCTTCCGCGCGAGATGCGCGCGATGAACATGCCGACGAAGGGCGACCAGGAGATCCACCAGGCCCAGTAGAAGAGGGTCCAGGCATCGATCCAGGGCTTCGGCTCATAGGCATAGATGTTGAAGGTCCGCAGCAGCAGGGTGTCGAGATAGAGCCCGATGTTCTGCACGAAGTCGCGCATCAGCAGCCGGGTCGGACCGACCGCGAGCACGAAGAGCATCAGCGCGATGGCCAGCAGGAGGTTGAACTCGCCGAGGCGCCGCACGCCCTTGTCGAGCCCGGTGAGGACCGAGATGGTCGCCGCCCCCATGATGACCGCGATGAGCAGGATCTGGGTCGCCGTGCCGGCGGAGATGCCGAGGAGGAAGTTCAGCCCCGCCGTGATCTGGAGCACCCCGAAGCCGAGCGAGGTGGCGATGCCGAAGACCGTCCCGCAGATCGCGAAGATGTCCACCGCATGGCCGATCGGCCCGTCGATCCGCTCCTTGAGCAGCGGGTAGAAGCCGGAGCGTATGGTCAGCGGCAGGTTGTACCGGTAGCCGAAATAGGCGAGCGACAGGCCGACCACGCCATAGATCGCCCAGGCATGGATGCCCCAGTGGAAGAAGGTGATGGTCATCGCCTGGCGCTGCGCCGCGACGCTGCGCGGCATGGCTTCCGGAGGGGAGGCGAAATGGGTCACCGGCTCGGCCACCGCGAAATACATCAGGCCGATGCCCATGCCGGCGGCGAACAGCATCGCCATCCAGGACATGAAGGGAAAATCGGGTTCGGATTCGTCGGGGCCGAGCTTCAGGTCCCCCGTGCGCCCGAAGGCGAGAATGAGGACTCCGGCGAGGAAGATGCCGACGGCGAGGAGATAGAACCACCCGAACTGCGCCAGGATGCCGGCCTGCAGGGTGGTGAAGACGGCTGCCGCACGATCCGGGAGCAGGGCGCCGACCATGAGGAACAAGCCGATGACGATGATCGCCCCGAAGAAGACAGGCGGGTTGATGACGAAGCGTCGCACGGCGAGCCTCCTCTCGCGTCGCCGGCTGGGGGTGCCGGTCAAGGCCTGGACGGGGAGGGCCGAGGCAAGCGCGTCGGTCACTGCCACCCGGCACGGCCGATTCAACCCGCCGCTGTCGTTACGGAACCATGCGGGCGCGAACATTCCGGCGCAAGCGCATTCGATGAGGCGGCTACCGGCGCGCCGGGGAGGGCCGGTTTGAGCAAAGCGCGAACCGGATTAACGTCGCCCACCTTCGATGCCGGGAGTCCCTCCGCATGTCCGACGCCGCCCCCTTCGACCGCGTGATGCGCGGCGACATCGTGCTTTCCGACCGCGTGCTGCGCGATGGCTACGTCGCCATCCGCGGCGAGACGATCGCCGCGATCGGGGAGGGCGTCAGCCCGCCGGCGAAGCAGGTGGTGGACCATTCGGGCAAGTACGTGCTGCCCGGCCTGGTCGACGGGCACATGCACACCTCCTCCTCGCGCGGCTGGCCGGGGATCAAGGGTGCGTCGATGTCCGCGGCGGCGGGCGGCGTCACCACCTGCGTGGACATGCCCTATGACGTGCCGCGGCCGGTGACGGATGCCTCGATCCTCGCGGAGAAGATCGAGGTGGTGAACACCACATCACATGTCGACATGGCGCTCTACGGGACGATCACGAAGACCGGGGGCGTGGATGCCATCGCGGGCCTCGCAGAAGCGGGGGTCTGCTCCTTCAAGCTCTCTACATATGAGTATGACGCCGTCCGCTTCCCGCGCATCGACCACCCCACCATGGTCGCCGCCTTCCGGGAGATCGCGAAGACCGGCCTGATGGTCGCCGTCCACAACGAGGACCAGGAGATCGTCGTCCGGCTGACGGAGGAAGCGAAGGCCGCCGGGAACACGACGCCGATCTGGCATTGCCGCACCCGCCCGCCGCTCTGCGAGACCATGGCGGATCTCGAGATCTTCGAGATCGGCCTCGAGACGGGGGCGCATGTCCACATCGCGCATTCCTCGCTTGCCCGCGGCTTCGAGATCGCGGAGGTCTTCCGCCGCATGGGCGGCAAGGCGTCCGGCGAGGCCTGCATCCAGTACCTGTGCATGACCGAGGAGGACATCGTCCGCCTCGAAGGTTTCGGGAAGTGCAACCCCCCGTTCCGCACCCATGAGGAAGTGGCGCGGATGTGGGAAGCCTTCGCGGCCGGCAAGATCGCCTATGTCTCGACCGACCACGCGCCCTGGCCGAAGGACCGCAAGACCTACAGCGGGGATATTTTCAGCGTCGGCGCCGGGTTGACCGGCCTGCAGTCCTTCGCGCCGCTGATGTACACGCTGCTGTCCGAACGCTCCCTGCCGGTGACGCTGATGGCGAAGTACTGCGCCGAGCGGCCGGCAAAGTTCCACGGCCTGTTCCCCAGGAAGGGCGCCATCCGCATCGGCGCGGATGCGGATTTCGTGGTGCTGGAAACCGGCGAGTTCACCTTCGACGCGCAGGACATCCAGGACGAGGCGGACGCGAAGTGGTCCCCGTATGACGGGCGCCGCGTGGCCGCGCGCGTCGCGGCGACCTACCTGCGCGGGGCGTGCATCTGGGACGGCAGGCAGGTGCTGGCGAAGCCCGGCACCGGTCGCTTCGTGCCACGGCAACACAATGGGACCTATGTCGGGGAAGAATGAACGGCCGAAAGGCCACTGGATCAAGCGCCAGCCACGGCCATCCCGCGCCGGCAATGCGCCGCCGCCACGGCAGAAGCCGGGCCTGGGCGCTGCCGCGCTCGCGCTTGGCGCGGGGCTGCTGCTCGGGCTGCTCGGCGCCAGCATGGCGGCGCAGGCCGGCGCGTCGGAAGGCGTGCCGGGACTTCTCGCCGGGGGCGGCTTCTGCCTCGCCTCCGCTCTCGTCTGGCGTGCCTTCGGTGGCACGCTTCAGGATGTCAGGGACCTGTTCAAATGAGTCGCATCCTCCGCATCGCCGGCGCCCAGATGGGCGGGAACCAGAAGGCCGACAGCCGCAAGGCGATCCTCGACCGCATGATCGCGCTGCTCGAGGACGCGGCGGGGAAGGGCGCGAAGATGGTCGTCTTCCCAGAACTGCCCTTCACCACCTTCTTCCCGCGCTGGCTGTTCACCGATACGGCCGAACTCGACACCTATTTCGAGAAGGAACTGCCCGGGCCCAACACCCAGGCGCTGTTCGACCGGGCGAAGGAACTCGGCGTCGGCATGTACGTTGGCTACGCGGAACTCACGCCGCAGGGCCAGCGCTTCAACACCGCCGTGACGGTCGGGCCTGACGGCGCCATCCTCGGGAAGTACCGCAAGATCCACCTGCCGGGCACGGTGGAACCCCGCGCCGGTGACCGCTTCCAGCAACTCGAGAAGCGCTACTTCGAGTACGGCGACATGGGCTTCCCCGCCTTCCGCGGTCCGGAATCCTGGCAACGGCCGGTGCTCGGCATGCTCATCTGCAACGACCGCCGCTGGCCGGAAGGCTGGCGCTGCTACGGACTGCAGGGCGTGGAACTCATGCTCATCGGCTACAACTCCGCCGCCTATGACCCGATGGGCGGGACCACGGAAAGCGCCGACCTGCGTACCTTCCATTCGACGCTCGCGGTGCAGGCCAATGCCTACATGAACGCGACCTGGGCGGTGTCTGTCGCGAAGGCCGGCAACGAGGACGGCTCGGGCCTGATCGGCGGCTCCGTCATCGTGGACCCGAACGGCATCGTGGTGGCGCAGGCCGGGACGCTGGGCGACGAGGTGATCCTCGCCGACGCCGATTTCGACGCCTGCCGGCAGGGCAAGGAGAAGATGTTCAACTTCGCTGCCCATCGCCGCCCGCAATGGTACCGGCCCATCGTGGACCAGGTGGGCGCCGTTTCCCCGCCCTGAGCTGCCCCGCATGCCCGGCGCGCAGGGGAGGTTCCCCGGCGCCTCGCGCATGTGCGGCTTGCCCGGCCCCGGGCCGGCGCCCAAAATCCACCCAAGCGAGGGACGGAGGAGAACGGCGCCATGGATGGCATCCTGACGGGGACGCCGCTCGAAGCCGCGGCCAGGACCTGGCTCGGCGACTTCGAGGCGGCGCTGGCCTCCGGGGAGGCGGCGCGCATCGGCGTGCTCTTTGCCGCTGAGAGCCATTGGCGCGACATCCTCGCCTTCACTTGGAACCTGCGGACCGCTTCGGGCGCCGGGGAGATCGGCGACCTTCTGGCCGGCTGCCTGCCACGCATGCAGCCGCGCGCGGTGGCGCTCGCGGCGCAGCGCACGCCGCCGCGGCGCGTGACCCGCGCCGGGACCGAGGCCATCGAAGCCATCTTTACCTTCGAGACCGCGGTCGGCCCCTGCAACGGCGTGGTCCGCCTGGTGAACGAAGGTGGCGAGCACCGCGCCTGGACGCTGACGACCTCGCTGGACGAGATCCGCGGCCACGAGGACCCGGCCAACGGCAAGCGCTGGCAGGACGTGGACTGGAAGCGGAACTTCGGCGGCGAGAACTGGCTCGACCGGCGGAAGAAGGCCGCCGCCTATGCGGACCACGACCCGGCGGTGCTGGTGGTCGGCGCGGCGCAGGCGGGGCTGGCGGTGGCGGCGCGGCTGTCGCTTCTCGGGGTCGATACGCTGGTCGTGGACAAGGATGCGCGCGTCGGGGATTCCTGGCGCAAGCGCTACCACGCCCTGACGCTGCACAACGAGACGCGGGTCAATCACCTCCCGTACATGCCGTTCCCCAAGTCCTTCCCCGTCTTCATCCCGAAGGACATGCTGGCCAACTGGTTCGAGATCTACGCCGAGGCGATGGAACTCAACGTCTGGACCGGCACGGAACTGACCGCCGGCACCTGGGACGAGGCGGCCAGGTGCTGGGACGTGACGCTGAAGCGCGCCGATGGCTCGGTGCGGCGGATGCGCCCGCGGCACATCGTCATGGCCAATGGCGTCAGCAGCTTCCCGATCATGCCGGAACTGCCGGGCCTCAGGGACTTCAAGGGCGCGGTGCGCCATTCGGGGGATGTCGGCAGCGGGCTCGATTGGGCCGGCAAGCGAGCGCTGGTGCTCGGTACCGGCACCTCCGGGCATGACGTGGCGCAGGACCTGACGGTCTCCGGCGCCGCCGAGGTGACGATGATCCAGCGCAGCCCGACGCTGGTGGTCAGCCTCAAGGAGGCGCAGGCGCCCTACGCGCTCTACGACGAGGATATCTCCTTCGAGGACAAGGACCTCCTCGCCACCTCCTTCCCCTTCCCCGTCTACAAGCGGGCGCACCAGCGCATGACGCAGATGAATGCGCATGCGGACAAGGCACTGCTGGAGGGCTTGAAGGACCGCGGCTTCCGCCTGACCTCCGGGCCGGAGGGGACGGGCTGGCAGCACCTCTACCAGAACCGCGGCGGCGGCTATTACTTCGATGCCGGCTGCTCGCAGATGATCATCGACGGCCGCGTCGGGCTGATCCAGTACGCCGATCTCGACCGCTTCGCCCCCGGGGGCGCGGTCATGAAGGATGGCAGCGTGAAGCCCGCCGACCTGATCGTGCTCGCGACGGGCTACGAGGGGCAGGCCGCCGCTGCCCGCCGGATCTTCGGCGATGCGGTGGGCGATCGCGTCGGCAAGGTCTGGGGCTTCGACGAGGAAGGCGAGTTGCACGGCATGTGGCGCCCGACCGGCCAGCCCGGCCTGTGGTTCCTTGCCGGCGGGTTGGCGCAATGCCGGATCTTCTCGAAGGTGCTGGCGCTGCAGATCAAGGCGCGCGAACTGGGCCTGACCGCGTGATCGACGTGGTGCGCGACGAGGAGACAGGCCATTTCCGCGTGGTGACCTTCCGCGGGGAGACCATCGGCATCACCACCACCGAGGTGGCGGCCAACGACCTCGCGGAATTCCTGCTGGAAGCCTGGGAGGAGGCGACCGCCGCCGCCGCCGCCCGCGCACGGCTGAAGCACGGGACGGCGATCATCGAGCCGCGTTGACCGATCCGCGCCCGCGGCACCCACTGCCCGCGCCGCGGGCAATTCCGGCCCTGCGCAGCAAATTCGGCTGCCAGGGCGCCTCGACCGCGCAGGCGCGCCTGGCTAGAGCAGGACGCGACCGGGCGCCCCGCCGCGCCCTTCGCGCGCCGCCAGCCAGGAGCCGCCCATGACCCGCAGCCTCGTCCTCGCCGCCGCCCAATTGGGGCCCATCCAGAAGGCGGAGGGGCGCGACGTCGCCGTCGGCCGCATGGTCCGGCTGATGGAAAAGGCCCACCAGCGTGGCGCCGAGGTCGTGGTCTTCCCCGAACTCGCGCTCACGACGTTCTTCCCGCGCTGGTACGAGGAGGACATCTCCGTCGCCGACCACTGGTACGAGTCCGCGCTGCCCTCCAACGAAACCGCGCCGCTCTTCGAGGCGGCGCGCAAGTACGGCATCGCCTTCCACCTCGGCTACGCGGAGAAGACGCCGGACGGGCACCGCTACAACACCGCGGCCTTCGTCAGCCCGAACGGCGAGATCATGCTGAAGTACCGCAAGATCCACCTGCCTGGTCACAAGGACTACGACCCGATCCGCAAGGTGCAGCACCTCGAGAAGCGGTATTTCGAGGTCGGCGACCTCGGCTTCCCGGTGGTGCGTGCCCCGGTCGCGGGACAGGACGTCAACGTCGGCATGATGATCTGCAACGACCGCCGCTGGCCGGAAGCCTGGCGCGTGATGGGGCTGCAGCAGGTCGAGCTGGTCATGCTCGGCTACAACACGCCGTCCCTGAACATGGACAACCGCGGCTTCGAGGCGCACCACCTGCGCGTCTTCCATTCCCACCTGACCATCCAGGCCGGCTGCTACCAGAACGCCTGCTTCGCGGTGGCGACGGCCAAGGCGGGGACCGAGGACGGGCATGAGCTCTTCGGCCATTCCATCATCGTGAACCCGCAGGGGGAGATCATGGCCCAGGCCACCTCCTGGGGCGATGAGCTCATCGTCGCCGAGGCCGATCTCGGGATGTGCGAACTCGGCCGCACCACGATCTTCAACTTCGCGAAGCACCGGCGGCCCGAAGCCTATGGCCGCATCACCGGGCAGGTCGGCAGCGAGCCGCCGGCGGTCTGGGCGCCGGGGCGCTAGTGTCCTGGTTCTGAAGTCCTGCGGACTTCGTTCTCAGGCCACTAGCCTTTGTTTTCAATGGCCTGCTTGTTCGCTTCGTTCGCTGGAAATCCAGCGAACTTCGCGGGCAGGACACTGGAGCCGTTCCCGATCAGGTGGAATCACCTGATCGGGTGAAGATGCTCGCAAAAACAAAGACCTGGAGCGGTGTTCGTGAGCCGAGGCGAACGGAAGCCGCTCCAGTCTGCTGCCCGCTCCCTTCGCTGGCGATCCGGCGAAGGGAGCGGATCGGAAGCCCGCCGACAACCATGGCCGGTGGCCTGAAAACCAGGTCCGCAGGACTTCGGAACCAGGGCATTGGCGGGCCGCCGCCATGCAAATCCAGGTTGCGGCCGGAAGCGGGTCTCTATCTTCGGTTTCAATCCTCCGTGATCATTATCGTGCGGTTGTGAAACGAATTGCTGCCTGAGAAGGCCGGGATGTAGGGTTTCGCGTCATTCCCGCCGGCAGCGACCTGGTGGAGGCCCTGCCGCGCAAGGATGCGGAAGGGAGGCCGCCATGGCCCAGAAGCACGAGACGCGACGCTCGGTCATCATCACCTTCAAGCCCAAGGACAAGCGCCCGGACAAGGCCAAGGACAAGGTGGAGATCGTGAAGAGCGTCCTGCCGGACGGCATGCAGACGCAATTCTTCGACGCGACGACGCTCCCCTCCGGCTCATCGGTGCCGGCTCTGCCCGAGGACCTCGTCGCCTATGACGTGAACCAGTACGAGGCGCCGATCGTCACCGCGCGGCTCACCCAGGGCGAGATCGACCAGCTTTCCAAGAACGGCAACGTGGCGCAGGTGGAGGATGACCTCCCTTGCTACGCGATCGGCGCGGACCAGTACTCCCACCTGCTGTTCGAGAACCAGCCGAGCGTGCTGGCCGAGACCGTGCCGGCCGGCGTGTCCCAGATCCGCGCGCGGGAGGCATGGCCCTCCTCCCAGGGGGAGGGCGTGCGCGTCGCGGTGCTCGATACCGGCATCGACTTCAAGCATCCCGACCTGGCCGCCAATTACCGCGGCGGGGTGAGCTTCGTGCCGGGGGCGGCGACGCCCATGGACGACCACGGGCACGGGACCCACTGCGCGGGAACGATCGCGGCGCCGATCAACGGGCTCGGCGTGGTGGGGGTGGCGCCGAGCGCCTACCTCTACGCGGTGAAGGTCCTGGACAGCGGGGGCAGCGGCGCCTTCAGCCAGATCATCTCAGGCATCGACTGGGCGATCCAGAACCGCATGCACATCATCAGCATGAGCCTCGGCGCATCGGCGGCCCCGTCGGCGCTCCAGACCATGTGCAATACCGCCTGGGCCAAGGGGCTTCTGCTGGTGGCCGCGGCAGGGAATTCCGGCCCGCCGGTGTCGCCGGCGACATCGAGCGTCGGCTACCCCGGCAAGTACCGGCCGGTGATCGCCGTCTCGGCGATCGATTCCGGCAATGCCATCGCGTCCTTCTCCAGCCGCGGCCCGGAGGTCGATCTCTGCGCCCCTGGCGTGAGCGTGCTGTCGACGACGAAGGGCGGCGGCTATGGGTTCATGAGCGGGACCAGCATGGCCTGCCCCCATGTCGCCGGGGCCGCGGCGGCGATCTGGGGCGCGCATCGCTTCGCGACCAATGAGCAGATCTGGAACCTGCTCGCCGCCTGCGTGGACAATCTCGGCCCGCCCGGCTGGGATCCGAATTTCGGCTACGGCCGGGTGAATGTGGACCGCGCCGCGATGGCCTTCGCGCCTGCGCCGGTCATCGCCAAGAAGGGCATCTGACCAGCCGCCGCGAAGGGCCCGCGCGACCTTGGCGCGGGCCCGTTGCGGCGGAGGGGCCTGTCCGGGCGCGGCCGCGCCGCGCGGGTGATCAGGGCCGCGGCAGGATGCGGGCCTGCGGGTCGGCTTCGATGGCCGTCACCTCGGCTGCGGCGGCGAGGGTTTCGATCTGCGCCGGCGTTACGGTGGCGGCGGCGGAGGGGATGGCCTCGTAGACCGCGGTCGGCACGATGCCGAGGCGTTGCAGGATCTGCCGCCGCACGCCGCTGTCCGCCGCGGTGTCGCGGAAGGTGATGATGACGCCGATGCCGCGCGCGGCATCGGTGTTCGAGCGCAGGGCTTCGGCCAGGGCGGGTTCGATCTTCATCGCAGCGTCGCGGCGCCTTTCCGTCTGGGCCAGTGCGCTCACGTCCGGCAACGCCAGGATCGCCAGCGCGACCATCGCCCGGATTCGCCGCCGGGCCGGCACGCCGGGGCCGGATTGCATGGCGCGCATCCTACCTGGGGGATTCCTAGGCCCGCTGCGCACCGCGGGTCCAGCGGCTTCACCCCAACGTGTTCCCGCGCCGGGGGCGCGGTCCCGTCGATGCCGGCAGCCTGCCGAGGCTCGCCTCCGGCACGCGGGTCAGGTTGCGCGCCGTATCCTCGTTGTCCTGCACGCGGCCATCCCACCGGCCCCGCATCCGGATGCGCCCGGCAATGATGCCGGGCGTATCATTCCGCCGCGAGGCGGACCCTCTCCCCGCGTGCCGAGACCACCGCGAGGATCGCCTGCGTCACCGCCGCCTGGCAGGGCTCGATCACCGGCACGCCGCAGGAATCCTCGGCGAAGTTGCGGTGTCCGGCCATGCCGGCGCAGCCGAGGATCACGCTCTCCGCCCCCATGGCGACCAGTTCCTTCGCCGCCTCGGCCAGCCGGGCGCGGGGGGCGAGGGGGTCGGTCAGCACCTCCATGTCGAGGTTCAGCGGAATGGTGCCGGCGAGGCGGCTTTCCACCCCCATGGCCTGAAGGGCGCGGCGCTGGCGGGGCTTCGATTTGTCGGTGAAGGCGATGATGCCGAAACGTTCCCCACGCATCATCGCCGCGGCGACGGCGCAGCGCAGCGGGCCGAAGACCGGCCTGTCGGTGACGGTGCGCACCGCCTCCAGCCCCGGATCGGAGACGCAGGCGAGGATGTAGGCATCGGCCGTCTCGCGCTCGACCATGCGGCAGAGCGGTTCGGCGATGCCGTACCAGTCGCGCCAGGTGACGATGGCGGGCGGGCCTTCCTCGATCCTCACCACGTCCAGGCGCGGCAGCCCGGGCGCGGCATAGGGCGCCACGGCGGCGGCGATGCCGTCCGTGCAGGACCGGCTGGAGTTCGGGTTGATGAGCAGGATGCGTTCGGCCATGACGCAGTCTCGCGCCTGCCCCGCCGGGGGTTCAAGCCCATCCTGCCCGAAACGCTTGAACCGGGCGTGGCATGATGGCTATGTTGCAATGCACAATAAGGGCGCCCCGGAGCGCCCGGCAAAGGAACGCCGATGCCCTGGACCTCGGAGCGGGTCGTCCCCGCCACTTCTGAGCCTCGCACACCCGCGATGGTGGCGATGGCGCGTGGCGCCCGCGCGACCTGCCCGTGCTGCGGGCAGGGGCGGCTGTTCCGCGGCTACCTTCGCGTCGTCGATGCCTGCGAGGCCTGCGGCACGCCGCTCGGCCATATCCGGGCGGATGACGCGCCGCCCTACTTCACCATCTTCATCGCCGGCCACCTTCTGCTGCCTGCGGTCTTCTGGATCGAGAAGGCCTGGCAGCCGGCCATGTGGATCCACATGGCGGTGTGGCTGCCGCTCTTCGCCATCGTCTGCACGCTGCTGCTGCGGCCGGTGAAGGGGGCGACGCTCGCCTGGATGATGCGGCTGGGCCTGACGGGCAACGACCAGGGGCCGGCGATCATCGCCGCCGCCACGCCGCCGCCGCGAAGGACGCCGAGTGATGCCTGACCAGCGCCTCGTCCGCGTCGAACTGCCTGAGGAACCGCCGGCGCCCTCCGCCTATGCGGAGGCGGACCGGCGCCAGGCCATTGCCGACCTGCTGACCGGCAACCGCTTCGACCCGCCGAACCTGCCGAAGGGGCCCTATGCGCTCGCGGTCTCGGTGCGGGAGGGGCGTCTGGTCCTCGACATCCGCGACGTGGACAACCGGCCGCTGCACGTGCTGGCGCTGGCGCTCGGGCCGTTCCGCCGGCTGATCAAGGACTACCACATGGTGGTCGAGGCGCATGAACGCGCGGTCGCCGAATGCGGCCCGGAAAGCCGGGTGCAGGCGATCGACATGGGCCGCCGCGGCCTGCACAACGAAGGCGCGGAACTGCTCCAGGTGCGGCTCAAGGGCCGCGTGGAGGTCGATTTCGAGACGGCGCGGCGGCTGTTCACCCTGGTCTGCGCGCTGCACCAGCGCATCTGAGGGGCCTTCCCGCATGAAGATCGACGGCATCTGGCACCGCAGCGTGCGGGTGGACGAGGGCGACGGTTGGTCGGTGCGCATCCTCGACCAGACGAAACTGCCCTGGCAGGTCGAATGGCTGCGGCTGACCAATGAGGACGGCGTCGCGCACGCGATCCGTTCCATGCAGACGCGCGGTGCGCCGCTGATCGGCGCCACTGCGGCCTATGGCGTGGCGCTGGCGATGCGGCGGGACCCGACGGCGCTCGAACCCGTCTGCGCCATGCTGGCGGAAACCCGCCCGACCGCGATCAACCTGCGCTGGGCGATCGACCGGATGCTCACCGCCCTGCGCAACCTGCCACCGCAGGACCGCGCGGTGGCCGCCTATGCCGAGGCTGCCGCCATCGCCGACGACGACGCCGCCACCTGCGCGGCGATCGGCCGCAACGGCCTGCCGTTGCTGCAGGAGATCGCGGCGCGCAAGCCCGGAAGCCGCGTGAACGTGCTGACGCACTGCAACGCCGGCTGGCTCGCGACCGTGGACTGGGGCACCGCGCTGGCGCCGATCTACATGGCGCATGACGCGGGCATCCCGGTGCATGTCTGGGTGGACGAAACCCGCCCGCGCAACCAGGGCGCGGCGCTGACCGCCTTCGAACTGGGCGCCCATGGCGTGCCGCACACGGTGGTGGCGGACAATGCCGGCGGGCACCTGATGCAGCACGGCGAGGTGGACATCGTCATCGTCGGCACCGACCGGGTGACGCGCACCGGCGACGTGGCGAACAAGATCGGCACCTATCTCAAGGCGCTGGCGGCGAAGGACAACGGCGTGCCCTTCTGGGTCGCGCTGCCGCATTCGACGCTCGACATGCGCGTCGCCGACGGGGTGAGCGAGATCCCGATCGAGGAACGCAGCCAGGCCGAGGTGACCGACCTGACCGGCCGCACCGCCGATGGCCGCATCGAGACCATTCGCGTCGCCGCCGCCGGCAGCCCCGCCGCCAACCCGGCCTTCGACGTGACGCCGGCGCGGCTGGTGACCGGGCTGATCACGGAGCGCGGGCGCGTCGCCGCCGAGGCTGCGGCGCTGGCAGCGATGTACCCCGAAAAGCTCGCCTGACCTCCGGCGGGCGACTGCGGCTCCGTTTCCGGCGTCTCGGCGCCGACGGGATGCGTGCAGCACCTCCCCGGCCCATGTCCGGATGCGCCGCCCCGCGCAAGCCGTGAACGATGCGTGACGTCGTCACGGGGCCGGGCGCCTCACGCGGCCGGCCGGATGTTCTGGTTCACATGGAAGACATTCGCGGGGTCGTACTTCGCCTTGACCTGCTGTAGCCGGCGGTAATTCGGCCCATAGGCGGCGGCGGTGGCGTCGCTGCCCTCGTCTTCGCCGATGTAGTTCACGTAGCGGCCGGCGCCCATGAAGGGCCGCAACGCATCGTAGGACTGGCGTGCCCAGGCGATGCAGTCTTCCGTCGCGCCCGGATCCAGCCATTCGGACAGGACGAGCATGTTGTAGCCGGCCGTGCGATGCGGGAAGGCGGTGTCGGTGACGCCGACGCGCGTCACGGCGCCGTGGAAGTGCTCCAGCAGCATCTGGCCCATCGGCGTCGGGCAGCGGGCGAAGCAGTCGATCATGGTCCTGATCGCCTCATCCGTGAGGCTCGCGAGGAAACTCGACTTCCAGTAGTTCAGGGCGCCGCGCGGAAAGGCGCCGTCCAGCATCGCGTTCATCTCCGAATACGGCATCGGCCCTACCGCATCGAGCGCCGGTGCGCCGAACCGCTTGATCGGCTGCACTGCCGCCTCGCCCTCAGCGAGTGTTCCGCAATGGCACATCACCATCGCCGCCAGCTTCTCGCCTGACCCGTCGGGCGCGTGGACAAGCCCGCCGAAGACGGAGATTTCATCCGGGAGCGAGGCCGTGACATCCCGGAAATGGCGCAGCACGTCCCATGCCGCGCTGAACGGGAAGGCGATGAGGCCGCCGGTCACCATGGGTCCGATCGGGTGGAGCCGATACTCGAAGGACGTCACCACGCCGAAATTGCCGCCGCCGCCGCGCAAGGCCCAGAAGAGATCGGCGTTCTCGCCCGCGCTCGCCGTGACGACCCGGCCGTCGGCGAGTACGACCTCCGCCGAGAGAAGGTTGTCGAGCGCCAGCGCGTGCTTGCCCATCAGCCAGCCGAGCCCGCCGCCGAGCGTCAGCCCCGCGATGCCCGTCGAGGAGACGACGCCGCCCGTCGTCGCGAGCCCATGCAACTGGGTTTCGCGGTTGAACCCGTTCCAGGTCATGCCCCCTTGGGCGCGCGCCGCGCGCGCCTTCGGATCGACATGCATGCCCTTCATGGACGACAGGTCGATCATCAGCCCGCCATCCACGGTCGCGCGTCCCGCGACATTGTGGCCGCCGCCGCGGATGGCGACTTCGAGCGCCTGCTCCCCCGCCAGCCTGACGGCATCGACGACATCGGCCACGCCGCGGCAACGGGCGATCACAGCAGGCTTCTTGTCGATCAGGCCGTTGTGCACGCGCCTGGCCTCGTCGTAGCCGGCATCGCCTGCGCGCAGGAGCGTCCCGCCAAAGGATTTCGCGAGGCGCGCGATGCTGTCGTCCAGGATTGGTGCTGCGCTCATGTCCGGCTCCCATGCATCTGCATTGCTTGCGGAATTCGGAGGCCGCGCCGCGCTGGCCCGGTCGGCGTCGCGAGTTGCTGCCATTCGGTCAGCGCGCGCTCCATCGCGGCCTGGTCGCCTGCGGGCATTCTTGCACAAGCGGAAGGTTCTCGCCATCGGGCGGGTCCGCGGCACGGCTTTGCGGAGCGGGCGCGCGCGGCCCGGCCCGTTTGACCGCTGACGCATGCGCGGCGAGGATCGCCGCATGGAAATGCTTGACGACCTGGCCGCAACGCTCGGCGCGCGGAACTGCCTGACCTCGGCCGACGATGTCGCCCCCTATGCCATCGACTGGCGCGGCGCCTGGCGCGGCACGCCGCGCGCCGTGCTGAAGCCCGCCAGCACCGAGGAAGTCGCCGCCGCCGTCCGCGCCTGCGCCGCCGAGGGCCTCGCGATCGTGCCGGCCGGCGGGCGCACCAGCCTCTGCGGCGGTGCGGTGGTGCAGGAGAACGGGCCGCCCGCGGTGGTCATGAGCCTCGAACGCATGAACCGGATCCGCGATGTGGACGCGCGGGACTTCTCCCTGGTGGCCGAGGCCGGCTGCATCATCCAGAACGTGCAGCAGGCGGCGGCCGCGGTGGACCGGCTGTTCCCGCTCTCCTGGGGCGCGCAGGGCTCGGCCATGGTGGGTGGCGCGCTCTCCACCAATGCCGGGGGCATCCGCACGCTGCGCTGGGGCAATGCGCGCGACCTCGTGCTGGGGCTGGAGGTCGTGCTGCCGGACGGGCGCGTGCTGAACGACCTGCGGCGCGTGCGGAAGGACAATTCCGGCTATGCGCTGCGCCACCTGTTCCTGGGCGGGGAGGGGACGCTCGGCATCATCACCGCCGCGGCGCTGCGGCTGGTGCCGGCGCTCAAGCGGGTGGAGACGGCCTTCGTCGCGGTGCCCTCGCCGGAGGCGGCGCTGAACCTGCTCTCCCGCGTCATGGGCAGCGGGGCGGAGGTCATCGCCTTCGAGCTCATCATCCGGCGCTGCATGGAAACGGTGGAGCGCCACGGCACGCCGAACGGCATCCGCATCCCGCTGCCGCTGGAAAGCCCCTGGTACGTGATGGTGGAACTCGCCGCCGCGCATACCGCCGTGCCGCTGCGGGAGATGCTGGAGGACACCCTCGCCACCGCGATGGAGGCCGGCGAGGCGACCGATGCCGCCTTCGCCGAGACCGAATCCCAGCGCGCCAACTTCTGGCGCATCCGGGAAGACTACCCGGACCTCGCCCGCCGCGAGGGACCGGCGATCAGCACCGACACCTCCGTGCCCGTCTCGGCGGTGCCGGAATTCCTGGCGCGCGTCGCTCCGGCACTGGCGCGGCGCTGGCCGGAGGGGCAGTTGCTTGCGCTCGGCCATGCGGGGGACGGCAACATCCATGTCAGCCTGCTGGCGCCGCCGGGGATGGAACGCGGGGACTGGAACGCGCGGGCGCGAGGGGCGGAGGAAGTGGTGAACGCCATCGCGGTGGAACTCGGCGGGTCCTTCTCGGCCGAACACGGCATCGGCCAGTCCAAGCGGCACGCCATGGCGACGCACAAGGATCCGGTGGCGCTGGACGTGATGCGTGCGGTGAAGAACGCGATCGACCCGCGCGGGATGATGAACCCGGGCAAGATGCTGCCGTAAGGCGCGACCGGGGAGGGCGCCGCCTCCCCGGCGTGCTCTTGCCCGCCCCGGGCGGATTGCGGTGAATGCGCCGCCTGGCATCGGGCGGCGCCGCATGGCGGAGAGGGGAGGCCTGGTGCAGTTCGAGGATCTCGCCCCGCGGTTGGTGCTCGCGCTGCTGCTCGGCGCCGCGATCGGGGCGGAGCGGCAGTACCGGCAGCGCGCCGCCGGGCTCCGGACCAATGCTCTGGTGGCCATGGGGGCGGCGGCCTTTTCGATGGTCGGCTTCTCCGTGGCGGCGGAGGCGAGCCCTTCGCGCATGGCGGCGCAGGTCGTCTCCGGCATCGGCTTCCTCGGCGCCGGCGCGATCATGCGCGAGGGGCTGAACGTGAAGGGGCTGAACACGGCGGCGACGCTGTGGTGCTCGGCCGCCGTCGGCATCGGCTGCGGCGCGGGGCAGTTCGCCCTGGCGGGGACGGCTGCGGCGCTGATCGTGATCGTCAACATCGCGATCCGGCCGCTGACGGCCGCGATCGACCGCACCCCGCAGGCCGGTGCGGAGCTGGAGCGCCGCTTCCGCATCACCGCGACCGGCGCGGCGCAGAGCGAGGCGACGCTGCGCCTGCTGCTGGTCAAGCAGATCGCTGCCAATGGCGCCCGGTTGCTGCAACTGGAGAGCGAAGACCTGCCCTGCCCGGATGGCGTCAGCCCGCGCGTGGCACTGACCGCGCGCCTGGTGGTCAGCGGTACGGCCACCGAGGGGATCGAGGCGATCGTCGGGCGGCTCAGCCTCGAACCCGCTGTCACGCGCGTGGGCTGGACGGAGGAAGGCGAGGACTGATCACCCGCGCGCGAGCAACCCGCCGGCCACCAGCAGGTCCGCCGTCGCGGGGCTGAAGGCGGCGGGGATGTCGTAGACCAGCGCGATGCGCAGCAGCGCCTTCACGTCCACGTCGTGCGCCTGGGGCGCGAGCGGGTCGGGGAAGAAGACCAGGGCGTGGATCTCTCCATCGGCGATCATGCCGCCGATCTGCTGGTCGCCGCCGAGCGGGCCGGACTTCACCGTGCGAATCGCGAGGTCGGGGCTATGCCGGCGGATCACGCCGCCGGTCGTCGCGGTGCAGACCATCGAATGCGGTGCGAGGTCGGCGGCATGCCGCGCCACCCAATCGGCGAGCGCGGGCTTCATCCGGTCATGCGCGACGAGGGCGAGGGTCAGCGGCATGGCGGCACATCCTCGGCGGCGCGGTTCGTCTCGGCCAGGCGCGTCGCGTGCATGGGGTCGTCGGCCCCGGCCGGGGTACAGGGGCCGGCGACCATGATTCGCATCAGCCGAAGGTCGAAAGCAGGTCGTCCACCTGCGTCGGCGTCAGCAGGCGGGGATTGGCGCCGCGCAGCAGCAGGGCGAGGCGGGCGGATTCCTCGAGTTCCTCCGCCGCGTGCACCGCATCCGCCAGGGTCTTGCCGCTGACGACCGGGCCGTGGTTCGCGAGCAGCACCGCCTTCGCGCCCTTCGCGGCCTCGTGGATCTCGGCCTCCATCGCCGCATCGCCGGGCCGGTAGTAGCGGATGACCGGCAGGGTGCGGCCGACGCGCATGACGAAGTAGGGCGTCAGCGGAGGAATGGGCGCGGTCTCGCCGGGTTGCGCGAGGCAGCCGACGGCGGTCGCATGGGTGGAATGCAGGTGCACCACCGCCCCCGCATCCGGCCGCGCGGACAGCACGGCACGGTGCATGAAGACTTCCTTGGACGGCTTGTCGCCGCCGACATGGTTCCACGCCGCGTCGAGCCTGCTGATCCGCGCAGGGTCGAGACGCCCGAGGCAGGAATTCGTCGGCGTCATCAGGTAGCCGTCGGGTAGGCGCACCGAGATGTTCCCCGCCGTCCCGACCGAATAGCCCCGCTGGAACAGCGAGGCGCCCAGCATCGCCAGTTGCTCGCGCAGCGCGGCCTCATTCATGGCTGAACGCCTTCAGGAAGAAGTCGCGCGCGCCGAAATTGCCGGATTTCAGCGCGAGGTGGATTCCGCGCGGCTCCGCGAAGGTCCAGGGCACGCCGGGGTCGATCTCCGGCCCGATGCGTAGGCTGGTGACGCCGAGGCGCGTCACCACGGCGCCGGAGGTCTCCCCGCCCGCGACCACCAGTCGCCCGACGCCGCGGGCGACGAGGCCCTCGGCGATGGTGGCGATGGCCTCCTCCACCAGCGCGCCCGCGGCGTCGCGGCCGAGGCGGGATTGCAGCGCGGCGACCTTCTCCGGCGTCGCGCTGGCGGCGATCACGACGGGGCGCGCCGCTTCGAGTTTCCCATCGACCCAGCCCAGCGCCTGCGCGGCGAGCGCGGCGGCGTCCGGCGTCGCGAGCGGATCGAGTTCCAGCACCGGCACGTGGTTCCGCGCCAGCCCGATCTGCCCGAGCGTTGCGCGCGAACAGGACCCGGCGACCACCGCCGCCGCGCCCTGCATCGGCGGCAGCGCATCGGCGTCGCTGCGCTCGGGCAGCAGGCCGGCGCGGCGGAAGTTCTCGGGCAGGCCCATCGCCACGCCGGACCCGCCCGTCACCAGCGCATGCGGTGCGACCGCCTCGCCGATCGCCACCAGGTGCTCATCCGTCACCGCGTCCACGATGGCGTAGCGGCGGCCGGATTCCGAGAGCCGCGTCATCTGCTTCCTGATCTCGACCGCACCCAGTTCGACCGCGCCGAAGGGCACCAGGCCGACCCCGCCCTCGGCCTGGCGCGCCAGCACGCGCACCAGGTTGGCGTCCGTCATGGGGGTGAGGGGGTGGTGCTCCATCCCGCTCTCGCTGAGCAGCGCGCCGCCGACAAACAGGTGGCCGAGGTAGATCGTCCGCCCATTGGTCGGGAAGGCGGGGCAGGCGATGGCGAAGCCCGCGCCGAGCCGCTTCAGCAGCGCATCCGCGACCGGGCCGATGTTGCCCTGGTCGGTGCTGTCGAAGGTGGAGCAGTATTTCCAGAAGAGTTGCCTGGCGCCCGCCCCGGTCAGCGCGTCGCAGGCGGCGAGGGACTGTCCGACGGCCTCCGCCACCGGCGCGGTGCGGATCTTGAGCGCGATGATGACGGCATCGGCCTCGGGCAGCGGCCCGTCCGGCACGCCGATCACCTGGACGGCCGACATGCCGCCCTTCACCAGCGTGTTGGCGAGGTCCGTGGCGCCGGTGAAATCGTCGGCAATGCAGCCGAGGAGCAGGGGCATGCGTGGCCCTCCTTCAGAAAAGGGGCGTTCCGTCCTTGCGGTAATAGACGCTCTTGCCGTCAGGGCCGGGCAGGATCATCAGGTCGTCGTCGGGGTATTCCACCTTCTCGAAGAGCGTGCGGTCGCCGACTTCGAGATAGACGCATTCCGCCGCGCCGCGGTTGACCAGGTGGTGCGCGTCCCCGGTGCCGGCGCGGAAGCCGGCGCACATGCCGGGCTTCATCGGCGTCTCGCCGGCATTCGTCACCAGCACGCATTCGCCTTCGAGGATGTAGACGAACTCGTCCTGCTTCTCGTGTGCGTGGCGCAGGGCGGAGGCGGAACCGGGCGGGAGCCGCGTCAGGTTCACGCCGAAATTCTTCAGGCCGAAGACGTCGCCGAGCACGGTCTTCACCCGTCCGCCGATCTTCCCGACCAGGTCCTTCGGATAACCCGAGGGCCGGGCACGCGGCGGCATCGCGGCGGCGACGACGGCGATGGGTGGCTTCGCGTCGGACATGGCGGCCTTCCTTCTAGATTGGCGGCAGGGCGAGCAGGTCCTGGTGGCCGATGCGGATGGAGAGCATCCCGTCCACCGCCTGGGCGCGGCGGGTGTCGATCCAGTCCTCGATCGCCGCGGCCTCGCGGCGTTCCCAGGCGAGCGCGGCCGCGCCGTGGCCGGTCGCGATCTCCCGCGCGAAGAGGCGCGCGCGGCGATCGACGATCCAGTCCGACGGCGCGCGGTGCACGGTGTAGCCATGCGCGGCGAAGGTCTCCGCGATCGCGGCCGGCGCGGCGGGGCCGAGCGCCACGCCGCCGAAGCCCTTGTCGCGCCGCTGGTCACGGCGGAAGCCGCGCGCCACCAGGGCATCGGCCGGGTGCGGGGGCATGAAGCGCTCCCGCCCCGTCACGTTCAGCGCGGCGTAGAAGGGCAGGCGGCGCGCCGCGCAGGCGGCTGCGAGCTGCTCGATCCAGTCCCGCGAGACGAGGTCGCAGAGCGCCGTGCTCACCACCGCGTCCACCTTGTCGAGCGGCAGGTTGTCCGGGGCTTCCGCGAGGTCGGCGACGAGGCCTTCCACCCGCCACGCGCCGCCAGGGGCGTGGACGAGCAAGGTCCTGCGGCTCGGGAAGGTCGCGGTCCAGCCGACGGCATCGGCGCGCTCGGCGATGGTGTCGAAGGCGCGGTCGGCCAGTTCGGCGTCGGCATCCACCAGCGTCCAGGCCTGGGCGCGGCCGATGAAGTGGCCGAGCCAGCGCAGCAGGCTCCCCGTGCCGGCACCGAGGTCGAGGATGCGCGGCCGGGCGGGCAGGGCGGCGGCGAGCATCGCCGCCAGTTCCGCATTGCGTGCCGCGGCGTCGTAGGGCTCGCGCAGGTCGAGCCAGTCGCCGTCGAATTCCTCCGCCATCAGGCGCTGGCCTTGTCGAGTTCGGCGCGGAAGGCCGCGGCGCGGTCCGCCCAGCGCGGCAGGCGCTGCCCACCCTGCCAGGAGGCCTCGGCCATCGCGGCGCGCAGCGAGGCATCGAAGATCGGCCGGCGCATCCCCTTCGAGAGCGACATCGCGTCATCGACCGGGGAGACGATGGCCGACCCCGGCGCCACCACCTCGGCGATCGCGCCGCCGGCGGTGACGGCGAGCGGCAGGCCGCGTGCCATCGCCTCGGCCGCGGCCATGCCGTAGCCCTCCCAGCGTGTCGCGAGCGCGAAGAGGTCGGCGTGGTGATAGAGCGCCTCCAGCGCCTCGCCCGTGACCTCGCCCGCGAAGGTGACGCGGGCGGCGATGCCGAGTTCCTCGGCCAGCGCGTGCAATCCGCGGGCGTGCGGCGGGTCGCGGCGGTCGTCGCCGGCGATGGTCAGGCTCCATTCCAGGTCGGTCAGGCGCGCGAGCGCGCGCAGCAGCACGTCATGCCCCTTGCGCGGCACGAGCGTGCCGACCGAGAGGATGGCGCAGGCCTCGCCGCCCGAGCCGACGGCGCGCGGGGCCGGCTCGGTCCCCGGCTCGACCACGCCGATGCGCGCGGGGTCGGCGCCGAATTCCTCCGGCAGGCGGCGGGCGGTCATCGGGGAGGTGCATACCAGCCGCCCGCATGCGGTGAAGAGCGCGCGTTCCTTGGCCTTCAGCACGGTGCGCGCGGCCTCGGGGAAGCCGTGCTCGAGCGCCGTCGGATGATGGATCAGCGCCACCGCCTTCCGCGCGGAGAGGTCCTGCGCCAGCGGCAGGAAGGCGGGCAGGCCGAGGCCGTCGATGACGATGCGCGCATCGGCCGGCAGCGCGGCGAACGCGGCGCGGGCGCCGGCCTCCGCGGCCTCGTCCGGCGCGGGGTGCAGGCCGGGCAGTTCCACGACCTCGACCGTCTCGCCGAGGGCGCGCAGCCCCTCGACCATGCGCCGGTCGTAGATGTAGCCGCCCGAGATGGCGTCGAAGGGGCCGGGGACGAGGAGATGGATGCTCAAGCCGCGGGCGCCCCTTCATAGGCAGCCCAGGCGACATGGCTTTCGCGCAGCAGCACCTTGAGGCCCGAAACCGCGCGCCCGCCCTCGCCGAGGCGGCCTTCCGCCAGCGCGGCGGAGAGCAGCCGGTGGATATGCGCGCAAAGGAACTCGGTGGTGGTGTTCTGGCCGGCGAACTGCGGCTCGGCGTCGAGGTTCCGGTAGTCGAAGCCGTCGAGGATCTTCCGCAACTCGACCTTCGCCGCGGCGATGTCCACCAGCAGGTTCAGGTGGTCGAGTTTCGGCGCGCGGAATTCCGCCTCCACCACGAAGGTGGCGCCGTGCAGGCGCTGCGCCGGCCCGAATTCCTCCCCGCGGAAGGAATGGGCGATCATCACGTGGTCGACGACGGTCAGGCTGTACATGCCGCCGTTGTAGCGGCGGGCCCGTCGCGCGTCACCCGCGCCGGCGGATCAGGCGAGAAGGCGCGCGACCACCAGCCCGATCACCGCGACGGCGAAGGCGGCGGTGAGCACCCAGCGCAGGACGCCGAACATCAGGCCATGGCGGAACGCCGCGGTGACGTGGGCCATCTCGGCCGGTGCGACATGGTGGGTGTAGGGGATGTACATGGTGCTCTCCTGCCCGCAGGCAGGCCGCGGCGCGCGGCGGGGGAGGCGCGATCGGCGGGCTGCCGGTGGCGGCGCCGCTCGTCTGGCATGTGGGGCGCTGCCCGTGCCGGGCAAGCGCCCGGCGGCGTCACCTGTACGTGACGAGCGGGCAGAGCGGCGCGGGCTCGCCCGGCGATGGGTCCAGCAGGCGGGGCATGGCGTCCGGCAGGTCCTCGAAGCGCGTCGCCGGGCCGACCAGCGCATCGAGCCGCGCATCGGCCAGCAGCGAGAGCGCGAGCGCCATCCGCTCCGCATGGGTGCGACGGCCGCGCATGGCCGGGGCCACCGCGCCCACCTGGGTGGAGACGATGGACAGGCGCTTCGCATGGAAGGCCTCGCCGAGCGGCAGCGTCGCTTCCCGCGTGCCGAACCAGGACGCTTCGACGATGCGGCCCTCGAAGGCGCAGACGTCCAGCGCGCGGCGCAGCCCGGACGGGTCGGCGCTGGCGTGGACGATGAGGTCGCGGTCGCCTGGCGCGTCCTCCGGCGCGCAGAAGCGGGCGCCGAGGGCCTCTGCCGCCGCGCGCCGGCGGGCGTCGATGTCGCAGACCGCCACCTCCATGCCAGGCATGCGCGCGAGCAGGGACGCCACCAGCAGCCCGACGACGCCGGCGCCGATCACCAGCGCCCGCTCGCCGGCGAGCGGGCGCGCATCCCACAGCACGTTCACCGCCGTCTCCATGTTGGCGGCGAGGACGGCGCGGGCGTCGGGGACGCCGTCCGGCACCGGGATGCACATGGCGGCCGGGGCGAGGAAGCGGTCCTGGTGCGGATGCAGGCAGAAGACGCGGCGGCCGCGCAGCGGTTCCGGCCCGTCCTCGACCACGCCGACGGCGGCATAGCCGTACTTCACGGGGAAGGGGAAATCGCCCTGCTGGAGCGGCGCGCGCATGGCGGCGCGTTGGCTTTCCGGCACGCGGCCGGCGAGCACCAGCCGCTCCGTCCCGCGCGAGATGCCGGTGGCAAGCGTGCGCACCAGCGCCTGTTCCGCGGCGCGCGGAGGCAGGGTTTCCTCGCGGATCTCGCAGCGGCCGGGCGCGACGGTCCAGAGCGCGCGCGCCGCCGTCACGACGCCATCCCCGGCTTCATGCGGCACAACTCGATGTCGAGCAGGATGTCAGGCGGGATCTCATGGACATGCCAGGAAAAGCGCAGCCCATCGGCGATGCGCGGCACTTCCGGCAGGGTGAAGGCCGGGATGCCGGAACCGAGCAGCACCGGCGCCACCGTCACATGCAACCGGTCCAGGCAGCCGGCGGCGAGGAAGCGGGAAACAGTCAGGCCGCCGCCCTCGACGAAGACCCGCGTCAGGCCGCGCGCGGCGAGCGCCCTCAGCAGCGCCTCCGGTTCGATGCCGCCGGCGGGGGAGCGCGGCAGGCGCAGCACCTCCGCCGTGCCGTGGCGGTCGCCGCCGCGCGCGTCCTCCGCGCAGGCGAGCAGCGTCGGCGGGTCCTCGCGGAACACGCGGTAGTCGGCGGAGAGGCGGCGGTCGGTGTCGATCACCACGCGCACCGGGTTGGGGCCCGGCACCTCGCGCGTGGTCAGGCGCGGATCGTCGTGGCGCACCGTGCCGGCGCCGATCACCACGGCGTGGCACAGCGCGCGCAGGCGATGGGTGTGCAGCATGTCGCCCGGCCCGCCGATCCACTGGCTGCTGCCGGTGGCCGTTGCGATGCGCCCGTCGAGCGTCTGCGCCAGCCGCCCGACCACCCGGCAGCCGTCAGGCGCCGAAGGCGGCGCCAGCACCGGACCGAAGAGCGGCGAATGGATGCCGGCCGGCGGCGCGCCGTCTCGCGCGGCGAGCAGCGCGATCCAGTCCGTGTCGCAGTCACTCGCGTTCATCGTGGCGCCTCATGCCCGATGCGGCAGGGCGGCGCCAGCATCAGGGACGACCGAGGGTGATGGGCAGGACCTGCAGCACCGCGTCCGCGATCAGCCCCGCCGCGATCGGCAGGGGCAGGCCCGAGATCAGCCTGAGCATCACGAAGCGCCAGCCCAGCACCGGGTATTCCCAGGTGACGATGCGGTGGATGGCGAAGATCGACCAGCCGGTGATCAGCGCCGACATCTGCGCCACCCCCGCGCCGGCCTTGGCGAAGGTCAGCACCAGCGGGAAGGTCACGAAGGGCCCGCCCGGCATGAGGCCGCCCGCGAAGGAGGCGATGGCGATGCCCGCCAGCCCGGATTCGGGCCCGATCCAGCCGCTCGCCGCATCCGCCGGCACCAGTTCGGCGAGGAAGGCCGCCATCGGCAGGGCGACGGCGAACATCGGCAGGATCTTCAGCAGGTTGCGCCCGGCATCGGCCACCGCGCGGTGACCGGCCGCCGGCCCGCGTCGCAGGCAGAAGCCGAACGCGATCAGCGCCAGCACCCAGAGGAAGGCCTGTCCCGCGGTCACTTCGGTGCTTCCCAGGCGATCGGCAGCCGCCGTGCGATCCAGCCCGCCAGCATCGGCATGGGCAGGGTGATGAGCGTGCGCATGATGGCGAAGTCCGGCCCGAGCAGCGGGACCTCATAGACCAGCAGCTTCTGGAACCCGTTCAGCGCCCAGGAGAGGATATAGGCCACCAGCGCGCCGCGATCCGCCCCCGCGCCCGCCAGCACCAGCACGAGCGGAAAGGCCGCCATCGGCCCGCCCGGTGTCAGCGCGCCGGCCAGCATCGCCACCGCCAGGCCGAACCAGCCGCTCTCGGCCCCCATCCAGCGCGCCAGCCCACCGGGCGACATCAGCTGCCGCAGCGCCGCGGCCAGCAGGAGCCCCGCGAGCAGCGAGGGCGCGATGAAGAGGAACAGGTCCCAGGCATGGACCAGCGCCGCGCCGACCGCGGCGGTGCCGTCGCGCCGCCAGAGCACGGCCGCGGCGGTGGCCCCGATGGCGGCTATCACCACCAGGCTGGCATGTCGGCGAATCAGGGTTATCACGCGCGCAGGCTGCGCCGGCGGCGACCGGCGGGCAAGGTGGCGGGGCCTGGATGCCGGCGCGCGCGCCGGGTTAGGGTGCGGCGATGATGAAGGCGCATCCGCCCGCCGCCGAGGCCACCGAGGCGCAGGCGGATCTCGCTGCGCGGGTCGCTGCGCTGGCGCGGCTGGACCTGGTGGCGCCCACCAAGGCCGGGATCGGGCCGCTGTTCTCTGCGCTGCAGCCGCTCATCCGGCGGCTTGGCATCTCGCCGCCGCCGGGCGCCGCGCCGCTCGTCGCGACCCATGCGCAGCTCCGCCTGCTCGAGCGCCCGGAACTCGGGAGCGAGGAGCTGCTGGACCTTCCGGAACCCGTGCTCGCCCGGTTGCGCGCGGGGGAGGGGTTCGTGGCCTTCGACACATCGACCGAGGGGCGCCCCTTCTCCCTGCGGCACGTGCAGGCCATGCATGGCGCGCTGGAACGGGCGGGGCTGCCGCCCTCCCGCGCCGGATGGCTGCAGCAGAACCGCGACATCGCGCCCTACTACCGATCATACTGCGCCGAGCAGGGCATCGCGCCGATGCGGGTCCTGACGGCGGATGCCTTCGGCTTCGGCCTGTGGCGGCGGCTCGCCGGGGCGCAGCCGCGCCCGGTCTGCTGGCCTTTCGGCTTCGCCCTCGCGCCCGGCCCGCGGCGGTATCGCTGGATCTGCCTGAACTACATGCTGCGGCCGCACCGGGCGCTGCTCGCGACCTGGCTGATGGAGCGCCCGGAGCCGGGCCACCTTTCCTTCTCGACGCGACGGCCGGTGACGGACGTGTCGGCGCGGCCGATCCTGCTCAATGCGGTCAGGCGCCTCTCCCGCGGCGACGAGGCGGCGGTGGCGCGGGTGGCGGCGCTGCTGGAGGAAGGGCTTCACCTCGGCGGCGACACCGACGGCTTCGCCAACGCCTTCGAACGTGTCTACAGCCTGCCGGAGCAGGAGGTGGCTGCAGCCGAACTCTTCATCGTGACCGAGACGGAGATGGCGTCGCCCGGCCTCGGCCGCTGGACGGAGAAGACGCTGAAGGCGCTTGCCACCGGCCTGCCCATCATTGTCTTCGGCAACCTGGGGACGGTGGCGGCGCTTGCGGCGCTGGGCTTCGACATGCTCGACGACCTGGTGGACCACGGCTACGACGCAGTGGCCGCGCCCGAGGACCGCTTCGCAGCGGCGCGGGTGTCGGTGGCGCGCTTCCTCGCGCGGCCACCCGGCTTCACCGAGGCCGAGATGCGGCGCCTGCGGGCCGCCAGCGCCCACAACCGCGAGGTCTTCGCCCGCGAGATCCTGCGCGTCGCGGCGCTCGACCCGCTCGACGCGGTGCTCGCGGCGGTGGACGGAGGCTGAGGCCCGCCCCGCGGTTCAGGCGCGGGCCGAAAGCGCCAGCGCCGGCGCCCGCCCGCTCCCTTGCCGATAGCCCGCCGGCGCGTAGCCCTGCACGCCCGGCTTCGGCAGGGCGGCGCCGGCGATGGTCTCGATGACGCGGGATTGCAGCGCGACGGCGCGTTCCAGCAGGCGGCGGTTCTCCCTGCCGAGTTCCTCGAGCCGGCGGGCGAGGATGGCGGCGGCCTCCCGCACCGGGCCCTCGGGCGCCGCGCCGTGCTTCGCCTGCGCGGCATAGGCTGCGGCGAAGGCGTCCGAGGCGGCGATCTTGCCGTTGGCGAGGTTCGCCGCGCGCGGCAGGTCGAGCGCGGCAAGCGCCTCGTTCTCCGCGCGCAGCGCCTCGGCCAGGCGCTGTCCGGCCAGGATCAGGGTGTCGATCATGGGGTGGTCCCTTCCGTATTGGCGGGGGTGGCGGCGGCGCGGATGCGGTTCATCTCGCGCAGCACGGTGTCGGCCAGGCCGAGCCCGGCCCCGGCGCGGGTCGCGGCCTTGGCGTAGGCCTCGACCAGCATGGGCTGCCACTGGGCCTCCGCCGCGCCGCCGCCGAAGCGGCTGCGGGAGAAATCCGCGGTGGAGAAGATCGGCTGCATCAGCATGGCGAGGGCCTGCGCCTCGAATTCGCGGGCGGCGCGGCGCATGGCGGCCTCGTTGCCCGTGGCGGCGGGGGCGGCCAGGGTCCGGGGCTGGACCGGCGGCAGGGCAGGGGCGTCCATCAGCGCACCTCCAGTTCGGCCTGCAACGCGCCCGATGCCTTGATCGCCTGGAGGATGGTGATGAGGTCGCGCGGGCCGACGCCGAGGCTGTTCAGCCCGCGCACCAGGTCCTGCAAGGTGACGGACTGCGGCAGCACGCCCATGCGGCGGTCCTGCTGGTCGTCCACCTCCACGCTGGTGCGCGGGACCACGACCGTCTCCCCGCCGGCGAGCGGGTTCGGCTGGCTGACCTGCGGCGTCTCCGTCACGCGGATCGTCAGGTTCCCCTGCGCGATGGCGACGGTGGAGACGCGCACATTGGACCCCATGACGATGGTGCCCGAGGCCTCGTCGATCACGACGCGGGCGACCTGGTCGGGGGTGACGCGCAGTTGCTCGACCTGGCTGAGGAAGGCGACCGGGCTGCGCCCGCCGAGGCTGACCGACACCGTGCGGGAATCGGTCGCGGCGGCGAGGTCCCCGCGCATGGCGCGGTTGATCGCCTCGGCGATGCGCCGTGCCGTGGTCAGGTCCGGGTTGCGCAGGGAAAGCCGCACGCGGTCACGGCTGGCGAGGGTGAAGGGCACCTCCCGCTCTACGATCGCGCCATTCGCGATGCGGCCGGATGTCGGCACGCCGCGTGTCACGCTCGCCCCCGCCCCGCGGACGCTGATCGCGCCGGTCGCGACGGCGCCCTGGGCGACGGCATAGACCTCCCCGTCCGCGCCGAGCAGCGGAGTGACCAGCAGCGTGCCGCCGGTCAGGTTGGTGGCGTCGCCCAGGGCCGAGACGGCGATGTCGATCCGGCTGCCCGGCCGCGCGAAGGGCGGCAGGTTGGCCGTGACCATCACCGCGGCGACGTTGCGGGTGTCGAGCTGGCGCTCATTGTCGCGGGTGTTGACGCCGAGGCGTTCCAGCATGCCGACCAGCGACTGTCGGGTGAACGCCGCCGAGCGCAGCCGGTCCCCGGTGCCGTTCAGCCCGACCATCAGGCCGTAGCCGACGAGCTGGTTGTCGCGCACGCCCTCGACATCGGCGATGTCCTTGATCCGGACCTGCTGCGCCGCCGCCGGCAGCACCAGGCCGAAGGCGACCAGCAGCGCCGCAGCCAGCCTCTTCGTCGTCGCGTAAGCATTGCGCGCCAAGATGCGTCTCCCGCGCGCCGCAGGGCGCGGCGCGGTTGCCAGGGGTGCCCTTCCGCCGGTCTGCCGGTGGGGCAGGGCAGACAGCGCAAACCGCGTGCCAGGGTTTCGGCCCGGCGCGGGGGCCGCGGGGCGGCAAGTCCTGCCGGGTGACCGGCGGGATGTGCCGGGACTGGGGAAGGAGGGGACGCATGGTGGGCATTCGCGGCGTCGGGGCGGGCGCGGCGGCGCGGGCGGGGCGGGGGGCGCGCGGCGCGGGAGGCGGGTT
>NZ_JAAEDM010000010.1 GCF_018129065.1 Neoroseomonas soli
GGCGACGCGCTGGCGGGCCAGGCCGCGCTCGAGTTCGGCGGCTTCCTGGGCAAGGCGGGCGGCGTCGGCCGCGGCGGCCCGCTCGGCCTCGGCGGCGCGGCGGGCGTCCTGGATGGCTTCGCGGGATGGCTGGGCGTGGGCAGGAGGGAGGGTCAGGGCGGCGAGGAGGAAGAACAGGAGGGCTCTGCCCCCCTGGCCCCCCGCCAAGGGCTTGAGGCCCTTGGAACCCCCGAATCTGGGGGAGAAAAGTATGCGCGTGCCGTCCGCGGGCCTGCCCACGGCACGGGGGTCCGGGGGCCTTTCGGCCTCCGGCGGGGGTCCCAGGGGGCGGCGCCCCCTGGTCCTACTCCGCGGCCACGGCCGCACGCGTCGTCCGCAGGAGCGACTTCCCCGTCATCGCCCCCGGCTGCGCCACGCCGAGCAGCGCGAGCAGGGTCGGCGCGATGTCGGCGAGTCGTCCATCCGCCAGCCCGGCGCCCTCGGGCGCGCCGAGCAGCATGGCCGGCACCGGGTTGGTGGTGTGCGCCGTGTGCGGCCCGCCCGTCGAGGGGTCGCGCATCATCTCCGCATTGCCGTGGTCGGCGGTGACGAAGAGCGCGCCGCCGGCCGCGCGGATCGCCTCCGCGATACGGCCGAGGCCGGTGTCCACCGCCTCCACCGCCTTGGTGGCGGCGGCCAGGCTGCCCGTATGCCCGACCATGTCGACATTGGCGTAGTTCAGCACGATCAGGTCGTAGGTGCCCGAGGCGATCGCCTCGACCGCCTTGTCCGTCAGTTCCGGCGCCGACATTTCCGGCTGCAGGTCATAGGTCGCGACCTTGGGCGAGGCGACCATGATTCGGTCCTCGCCAGGGTAAGGCGTCTCCTCGCCGCCGTTCAGGAAGTAGGTGACGTGCGGGTACTTCTCCGTCTCCGCCATGCGCAACTGCTTCAGCCCGGCCGCGGACACGACGGCGCCGAGGATGTCCGCCATGGACTGCGGCGCGAAGAGGGTGGCGAGGTGGGCGTTCAGCGCCTCGCTGTATTCCGTCATGCCAGCCGCGGTGGCGAAGCGGATGACGCGCTTGCGCGCAAAGCCGGCAAAGGCCGGGTCCAGGAAGGCGGTCAGGATCTGCCGCACCCGGTCGGCGCGGAAGTTGAAGCACAGCAGCCCATCGCCGTCCTTCATGCCGGCGTAGTCGCCGATGACGGTGGCGGGGATGAACTCGTCCGTCTTGCCGGCGGCGTGGGCTGCGGCGATGGCCGCCTGCGCGGTCGCGGCGCGCGCGCCCTCGGCCGCGGCCATGGCGTCATGGGCCTGGCTCACGCGCTCCCAGCGGTTGTCGCGGTCCATCGCGAAATAGCGGCCGATGACGGTGGCGATGGAGACGCCGGGAAGGCCGGCGATGTCGGCCTCGAACTTCGCGAGGAAATCCGGCGCCGCCTTGGGCGCGGTATCGCGCCCATCGGTCAGCGCATGGATCGCCACCGGAACGCCCGCCCCGGACAGGATACGCGCCAGCGCCACCGCATGGTCCTGGTGCGAATGCACCCCGCCCGGGGAGAGCAGCCCCACCAGGTGGCAGGTGCCACCCGAGGCCTTGAGCGCCGCGATCAGCCCGGTCAGCGCCGGCAACGCCGCGATCGATCCGTCGGCGATCGCATTGCCGATGCGCGGGAGGTCCTGCATCACCACGCGCCCGGCGCCGATGTTGAGATGCCCGACCTCCGAATTGCCCATCTGCCCGCCCGGCAGGCCGACATCGCCGCCCGAGGTGCGCAGGAAGGCATGCGGGCAGGAGGACCACAGCGCGTCGAAGGCCGGCGTGCGGGCCTGGCGCACGGCATTGTCGGCGCGGTCCTCGCGCCAGCCCCAGCCGTCCAGGATGACGAGCATGACAGGGCGGGGGCGGCTGGCGGACATGGCGGGTTCCTCGGTTCCGGGGCGGGATTTGCCCTCCCCGGGCTCCGCCCGCAAGGCCGCGGCGCGGTCACGGAGCGTACGGATTGCGCGGGACAGTGTCACCGCGCGGGCATGGGGGCGGCCTCGGCGGGAAGGGTCACCCCGCGACCAGGACCGGCACACCCATCAGCGCGCGGTGCCCATGCAGCAACGCGGCCCAGAGGATCAGCCCCGCGAGCGGCGCGATCCAGCCGATCTCCCGCGCCGCGAAGCCCGTGCGGCCGGCCAGGATCGCCCCGAAGGGCAGGATGGAGGTCGCTGCGGCGAAGCCGGGCCAGGCGTCGGGGTGGCGCGCCGCCATCTTGGCGTCGATCGAGGGCATGCCCGCGAGCGCCGTCACCAGGAAGGCGCCGAAGAAGATGACCGCCGCCGTGTCACCGTTGCCGATGACGTGAACCGCGGACCAGATGGCGAAGGACCACAGCATCGGGTGGCGGGTGACGCGCTGGATGCCTCTCGGCCCGCGCGCCAGCAGCGAGGCGCCGCCGACCGCCGTCGGGTTGCCGAGCAGCGAGCAGGCGAAAAGCAAGAAGGCCGGCAGCATCGCCAAGGCCAGGATCCAGCGCAGCCAGCCGGGGGCGAACCAGAGCGGTACCGTCTCCGCCCCCTGCCAGGCGCGCACCAGCAGCGCGATGGCGACGACGGAGGCGAGCGAGAAGGCCGCGCGGAACCCGCCTTCCCCGAGCCTCGCCACAAGCCTGCCGCGCAACGGGGTGCCGGCGATGCCGACATGCACACCGATCCAGACCAGCGCGGCGAGGATGAGCAGGGCCATGCCGGCAGTCTCGGCGCGGCTGGGCCCCGCCGTCCAGCGTCACGGCCGCCAGGCACGGTGATAGGGGTGGTTCTGGCGGATCGCCTGCGCGCGATACAGTTGCTCCGCCAGCATCCCCCGCACCAGGAAATGCGGCCAGGTCATCGGGCCGAGGGCGATGCGGCGATCCGCCCGCGCCAGCACGGAGGGGTCGAGACCCTCCGCGCCGCCGATGAGGAAGCAGGGCGTGCGGCCCGCCTCCTCCCATCGCGTGAGCATGGCCGCGAAGGCCTCGCTGTCCGGTGCCTCCCCGCCCAGGTCGAGCGCCACCGCCACCCCGTCCGCCGGCAGGGCGGCGAGCAGCGCGGTGCCTTCGCGGCGACGCACCTCCGCCGCGCTGCCGCGAGCCTCGGGGATCTCCGTGACCTCGGGCGGCGGGCGCAGCCGGGCGGCGTAGTGCGCGTAGAGCGCCGCCTCCGGCCCCGCCTTCAGGCGCCCGACCGCGATGATCCTAGTCGCGCGGGGCGTCGGTCGGGTTCCCGGCCGGCGGGCTCTCCGGTCCCCACATGCGTTCGAGCCGGTAGAGCTCGCGTGCATCGGGGCGGAAAAGGTGGATCACCAGGTCGCCGGCATCGATCAGCACCCAGTCCGGCGAGGCCTGGATCGAATCCCGCCGCAGATGCAGCCCGGCTTCGCCAAGCGCCTCGTCCAGATGCGTCGCCATCGCCTGGAGCTGCCGCTCGACCATGCCGGTGGCGATGATCAGGCGGTCGGCGTAGTCGGCGCGGCCGGTGACGTCGAGCACGACGATGTTCTCGGCCTTGTCGTCCTCGAGGCTCTTCACCGCCGCCTCGCACAGCAGGGCGAGGCGGTCGGGTGCGAGCTTCTCCCGCGTCCCGGAGCGCGCCGGGCGTGGGGCGGCAGACACGGCACCGGCACCCGCCGCGGCGGCGGCCAAGGGCGTCGCCGCGGGCTCGGCCTTGGCGGCGGTCGCAGTCCTGGCTTTCGTCGCGGTGGCGGCCCTGGGCTTCGCAGCTGGCTCGGCCTTGGCGGCGGTCGCAGTCCTGGCTTTCGTCGCGGTGGCGGCCCTGGGCTTCGCAGCTGGCTTGGCCTTGGCGGCGGTCGCAGTCCTGGCTTTCGTCGCGCTGGCGGCCCTGGGCTTCGCAGCGGGCTTGGCCTTGGCGGCGGTCGCGGTCCTGGCTTTCGTCGCGGTGGCGGCCCTGGGCTTCGCGGCGGGCTTGGCCTTGGCGGCGGTCGTCGTCCGGGCCTTCGTCGCGGCGGCGGCCCTGGGCTTGGCGGCGGGCTTGGCCTTGGCGGCGGTCGTCGTCCGGGCCTTCGTCGCGGCGGTAGTCCTGGGCTTCGCGGCGGGCTTGGCCTTGGCGGCGGTCGTCGTCCGGGCCTTCGTCGCGGCGGTAGTCCTGGGCCTCGCGGCGGGCTTGGCCTTGGCGGCGGTCGCGGTCCGGGCCTTCGTCGCGGTGGCAGCCCTGGCTTTCGCGGCGGGCTTGGCCTTGGCGGCGGTCGCGGTCCGGGCCTTCGTCGCGGCGGTAGCTCTGGGCTTCGCGGCGGGCTTGGCCTTGGCGGCAGCCGTCGTCCGGGCCTTCGTCGCGGCGGTAGCCCTGGGCTTCGCGGCGGGCTTGGCCTTGGCGGCGGACGCGGTCCGGGCCTTCGTCGCGGTGGCGGCCTTCGGCTTCGTCGCCTTGGCCGCCGGCTTCGCAGCCTTTGCGGCCGGCGTCGCCTTCCGTGCGGATGCCTTCGGCGCCGCGGCTTTCGCCTTCTTCGGTGCCGTCGTGGTCTCTTCGGTCTTCGGCGTGCGGGCTATGGCCCCCTCCTCTCGCCCGTGTGGTCCGCTGCCTTCGCCGCGCGGATCGCGGTGGCGGAGGCAGCGTGCTCCCGGGCCGGAACCAAGCACCAAGCGGCGTGACAAGCAAAGGATTCTGTCAGCACCGCTCCCGGTGACCGCCGGTGATGCCGCAGCACCTGCGCCGCCCGGCCCGCGAAAGCGTGCCGCGTCCAGCCCGGACGCGGCAGCACCGCGAGTGCCGTGTTGCGCGCAATGTTCCGCCAGCCCTTCCAGAGTGGCAGCTGCACCAGATTGTCCGCGCCGATGACAAAGACGAAGCGCGCGCGCGGGAAGCGGCGGCGCAGTTCACGCAGCGTCTCCACCGTGTAGCGCGTGCCGAGCGCGCGCTCGATGTCGGTCGCGATGACCCGCCGCCCGTCCGCGATGCGCCGCGCGGAAGCGAGCCGTTCCGCCAGCGGCGCCATGCCCTTCACCGGTTTCAGCGGATTGCCCGGTGAGACCAGCAGCCAGACCTCGTCCAGCCGCAGGGCGCGAAGCGCCATCCGCGCCACGTGCAGGTGGCCCTCATGCGCCGGATTGAAGGAGCCGCCGAGCAGCCCGATGCGGACCGCACGGGAATCGCCGAAGCGCGCCGGCGTCACCGCGTGCGGACGCTCACGCCGACCGGCTGCGCGGCGAGACCTTCGTAACGCACCGTGTAGGTGCGGCCGGGCTCCAGTGGCAGGGTCGGCGAATAGCCGGCGACGGACAGCACCTGCCCGGCCTCCAGCCGCCGCCCGGCGCGGGCAAGGTCCTCGATCAGGAAGGCGACCACGTTGAGCGGATGCCCGAGCGCGGCCGTGCCGGGCGCGCGCGCGCGTTCCTGCCCGCGATCGTCGACCATCGTCACCGTCATGCCGGCCAGGCGGTCCGCGAAGGCCTGCGTCGCCTCCACCGGGATCGGCGTGCCCATCACGCCGAGTCGCGCCCCGACATTGATGGCGAGCAGCTGCGGCCCGTCGAAGCCGCCGCTCAGCACCAGGTCGGGCAGTTCGATGTACGGGATCACGGCATCGAGGTGACGCAGGATCGCGAGGTGGTCCCGCCCTGCCTGATTGATGCCGTCGTCGCGCACGCGCACCAGCAAGTCGCTCTCGATGACCGGCACCGCGCCGAAGCGCGCCGGGATCTCCGCGCCGTCACGCAGGCTGATGGAACTTTCCAGCAGCACGCCCCGCACCGGGTGATTCACGCCGAAGCGCTGCTGCACCGGCGCACTGGTGAGACCCGCCTTGTAGCCGACCGGGCGGCCCCAATGCGCGCTCAGCATCTCGACCAGTTGCTCCTGGGCGCAGAACCCGTCCTCGAGCGACGTCATCCCGGCCAGGGGCGGGCTCGGCGTATTGGCGATCAGTGCTTCGGCGAGGCGCTCGATCGCCGCCGTCTCGGGGCAGGCCGCCTGCACCGCCATCGGCAAGGCGAGCAGGGCAGCGAGCAGGGGTGCGCGCATCGGTCGTTCCTCCGTCCTGTCGCGGATGCTACCGGCGCCGCGGGCGGCGCGGGAAGGGTGGTTCAGCGGAACGCCACGCTCACCGCGCCGAGGCCCGAGACGGAGAGCCGCCAGGTCTCGCCCGCGCGCGGCGCGAAGGGGGCGGGCGCGGCGAGCAGCGCGACGTATTCCCCCGCCCGCAACGGCCGGCCTTCCGCCGCAAGCTCACCCGCGAGCCGCGCGAGCAGGTCGAGCGCCGGCGTGGCGAGCCCGAGGGCGGGCAGGCTCGCCACCACGCTGCCATCGGACTGCAGCGTCGCATCGGCCGTGAGCGCCGCGGCATCGGCCACGGGCGCGGCGGGGCCGACGATGCCGAGCCGCAGCCCGAGATTCCCGGCAATCCGTTCCATCGCGCCCGTACCCCGCGGCATCGCCGCCAGGTCGAGCAATGCGAGGTAGGGGCTGGCTGCCTCGATATGCGCGACCAGCGCCGCGGGCGCGGTGGCCTCGGTGACGTCCCGGCCGATGAGCAGCAGCAGCCCCGGGGCGACCGCGGGGCGTGCGCCGAAGCGGGCTTCCATGGTCGCGCCGGAGCGCTCGCGCAGTGCCGCGTGGAACAGCGCGCCGCGCAGCGGCGGGACGGCGTCGCCGGCGATGGCGGCACCTTCGACATCGCCCCAGGGCTGGGCGAGCATCGCGATCAGCCGGTCCCGTGCGCAGAGCGCCTCTGCTTCCGTCGTCACGTCGAAGGGGGCAGGGACGCGGCGTTCGAGCAGTTCCAGGGCGAAGCGCGCGACGGTCGCCATGTCCGGGCATGCGGCCCTCGTCGGCGTGACGCCGGCGAGCAGCGCAGCCAGGACGAGGGCCCCCGTCTTCATGGCCGTGTCTGGCCGGTCCCGATGACGTGGTAGCGGTAGGTGCAGAGCTGCTCGACGCCGACCGGCCCACGCGCATGCAGGCGTCCCGTGGCGATGCCGATTTCCGCGCCGAAGCCGAACTCGCCGCCGTCGCAGAACTGGGTCGAGGCGTTCCACAGCCCGACGGCGGAATCGATGCCGTCGAGGAAGGTGCGCGCAGCAGACTCGTCCCGGGTGACGATCGCCTCGGTGTGCTCGGACCCGTAGCGGCGGATATGCGCGAGCGCATCGTCAATGCCGTCCACCACCTTCACCGAGAGGACGGCGTCGAGCCATTCGGTGGCGAAGTCCTGCTCCGTGGCCGCGGGCAGATCGGCGACGATGGCGCGCGCACGTTCCTCGGCGCGGAAGTCGCAGCCAAGGGAGCGCAGGTCCGCGACCAGGAGCGGCAGCAGCGAGGGCGCGATGGCGGCGTCGATCAGCAGCGTCTCGGTGGCACCGCAGACGCCGGTGCGGCGCATCTTGGCATTCGCCAGGATGCTGCGCGCCATGTCGTGATCGGCCGCCGCGTGGATGTAGGTGTGGCAGAGGCCCTCGGCATGGGCGAGGACCGGCACGCGCGCCTCCTCCAGCACGCGCGTCACCAGCCCCTTGCCGCCGCGAGGCACGATCAGGTCGATCAGCCCCGAGGCGCGGAGCATGGCCCCGACGAAGGCGCGGTCGGCGGTTTGCGCGACCTGCACCGCTTCCTCCGGCAGCCCGGCGGCACGCAGGCCTTCGACCAGGCAGGCATGGATCGCGGCGGCGGAGCGCGTGCTCTCGGACCCCCCGCGCAGGATCACCGCATTGCCCGATTTCAGGCAGAGCGCCGCGGCATCGGCCGTCACGTTCGGGCGGCTTTCGAAGATCATGCCGATGACGCCGAGCGGCTGTGCGATGCGGCGGATGACGAGGCCGTTGGGCCGTGCCCATTCCGCCAGCACCCGGCCGACCGGATCGGGCAGGGCGGCGACTTCCTCGAGGCCCTTGGCCATCGCCTCGATGCGCGCGGGCGTCAGGGTGAGACGGTCGCGGAAGGCGGCGGTGAGGCCGGGCGCGGCCTCGATGTCCGCGGCATTGGCGGCGAGCAGCGCGTCGGTCCGCGCGCGCAGCGCGGTGGCGGCGGCATGGAGCGCGGCGTCCTTCACCGGGGACGGCGCGCGCGCGATCGTGCCCGCGGCGGCGCGGGCGGCGCGGGCGGCGGTCTCGAGCTGGCGGGCGGCGTCCTGGGCGATGGCGTTCACGGCGGTTCCACTCCTGCCCGCCGGGACGGACGGGCGGCATTGCACGCGGTGGTCATAAGGCAAGCGCGCCCCGGAACATAGGGTGGCGCTTCGCGGGCGGCATGGGGTGCGGCCGGCAATATGGGCAAGCGTAACAACCTGGGCTGTGGCGCCGAATAGATCCTCGGCACGCAAACAGTGCCGTCGAAGCCCCCCCCGACCAAGGAGTCCAGGATCATGTCCACCCGCACCCTGCGCCTCGCCGCCATCTTGCTCGGCGGTCTCGCGGCGACGCCAGTGCTGGCCCAGACCGCCACCACGCCCACCCCGGCCTCCCCTGCGGCCACGGCCACGGCCCAGCCCCGGCGCTTCGCCATCTTCGTCGGCGGGGGCGAGAGCCAGCAGGTCATCTACGTCGATGCCAACATGGCGCCGCGCACGGCGGTCGCGGGTGCGCCCGCGCCATTGCCGATGGGGCCGCTGGAGGCGGTGACCATCGGCTACGGCGAGAGCGCCATGACCGTCTATGTCGACAACATGGGCCGCATGGCCATGCAGCAGTCGGCCCTCCGGAGCGCACCCGCCGCAATCGGGCAGCGGCAGGCGGTCTATCTCGGCGGCGGCGAGAGCGCGATGGTCGTCTATGTCCAGGAAGTCGAAATGACGCCGGCGCGCCGCTGAACGCCGCGTCGTGCCGGGCAGGCGGCGGGGCCCTGGCCTCGCCGCCGCGCCTTCATCGCGCCGGCAGGCGCATCCCGGCGATGCGGATGATGCCGTGCGGGTTCGGGCGGCCGGGCCGGATGATGATGTTCGCGGCGTCGTGGTCGCCGCGGCGGGTGGAGGCGAGCATGGTCCTCGCCTCCAGTGTCCGGATGCGGATGCCGAAGCCGCCTGCGGCCACCTTGGTCCGGAAGATCTGCGCGGCCTGCGCCTCGGCCAGGCTTTCAGGCTCGAGGCGAGGCTGTTGTGCCCGGCCGCGCGCAGCCGGGCACGGCCTGCGCTACTCCACGCGGATGCCGCTCTCGCGGATGATCGGCTCCCACTTCGTGCGCTCGCGCGCCCAGGCGCCTGCGAACTCCGCCGGCGTGGTCGGCATGGGCTCGAGGCCATTGCGGGCGAGGTTGGCGATCACCTCGGCATCCGCGAGCGCGGTGCGCATCGCGGCATTGAGCCGTGCGATGGCGGCCTCCGGCGTGCCGCGCGGCGCAACCACCGCATACCACCCCGGCACGTCGAAGTCCGGCACGCCGGATTCCGCGACCGTCGGCACCTCGGGCAGCAGGCGGGAGCGGCTGATCGTCGGCACCGCCAGCGCGCGCAGCCGCCCGGACTGCACATGCGGCAGCACCGAGGGCGCCGTGGCGAAGGAATAATCGAGGCGGCCCGAGAGCAGGTCCGTCGCGACCATCGCCCCGCCGCGGTAGGAAACCGGAATGGTCTCGATCCCGGCCATCTTGTCGAAGAGCAGGCCCGCAAGGTGCGGCCCGCCCGCGATGCCGCTGTGACCATAGGAAAGGCGGCCCGGCGCGGCCTTCGCCGCGGCGATGAGGTCCGCGACATTGCGCCAGGGGCGCTCCGCCGGGATCACCAGGATGTTGAAGAGGTCCACCGCGATCGAGACCGGCACCAGGTCGCGCTGCGGGTCGAAGGACAGGCGCATCACCATCGGGCTGACAACCAGCGCACCGATGGTCGCGAGCAGGATGGTATGCCCGTCGGCGGGGCTGCGCACCGCCGCTTCGGTCGCGATGTTGGACCCGGCGCCGGGGCGATTCTCCACCACTACGGGCTGGCCCAGCGCTTCCGCCATCTTCGGCGCGAAGGCCCGCGCGGAGATGTCGACCGCACCGCCAGGCGTGTAGCCCACCAACAGCCGGATCGGCCGGTTGGGGAAGCTGTCCTGCGCGAGGGCAGGGCGGGCGAGCGGCAGGGTGGCGGCGGCGATCAGTGCGCGCCGCGGCAGGGGATGGTTCATGGCATTTCGTCCCGGAGTCGCGGCGTGGTGTTTCGCACGACCCCGCGGTGCCACGGAAGCCCGGGGACTACAGCAGGACGAGATCGTCGCGGTGGATGATCTCGTCCCGGCCGCGCCAGCCGAGGAGTGATTCCAGTTCCTCGCTGCGGTGGCCGGCGATCAGGCGTGCGGCTTCGGCATCATAGGCCGAGAGGCCGCGCGCGAGTTCCTGGCCTGCCTCGTTCCGCACGCTGACGGGGTCGCCGCGTGAGAAATCCCCCTGCACGCCGCGCACGCCGGCCGGCAGCAGGGAAGACCCTCGGGCGAGCGCGCGCGCCGCGCCCGCATCCACCACCAGCGTCCCGAGTGGCGCGATGCTGCCTGCGATCCAGCGCTTGCGTGCGGTGCGTCCCTCCGGGGCCGGAAGGAACCAGGTGCAGCGCGCACCGTCCACCAGGGCCGCGAGGGGATGGTCGCGCTTGCCGAGCGCGATCGCCATCGCGCAGCCCGCGCCGGTGGCGATGCGCGCGGCGATCAGCTTGGTGCGCATGCCGCCGGAGGAATAGCCGGGCGGCGGTTCGCCACCCATGGACATGATCTCGTCCGTGATGCGCTCCACCGCGGGAATGTGCGCGGCCTGCGGGTCCTTGCGCGGATCGGCGGTGTAGAGGCCGTCGATGTCGGAGAGGAGCACGAGCGCGTCGGCGCTGATCATCTCCGCCACGCGCGCGGCCAGGCGGTCGTTGTCGCCGAAGCGGATCTCCGCCGTGGCGACGGTGTCGTTTTCGTTGATGACGGGCACGCAGCCGAGGCCGAGCAACGTGCTGATCGTCGCGCGCGCGTTCAGGTAGCGGCGGCGATCCTCGGAATCCTCGAGCGTCAGCAGCAGCTGAGCCGCGTTCATGCCGTGCGCGGAGAGCGCTTCCTGCCATGCGCCGGCCAGGCGGATCTGGCCGACGGCGGCTGCGGCCTGCTTCTCCTCCAGCCGCAGCTTGCGCCGGGTCAGGCCCAGCGCCCGGCGCGCCAGCGCGATGGCGCCGGAGGAGACCAGCACGACCTCCGCGCCGCGCTCGCGCAGCGCCGCGACATCGGCGGCGACCGAGGACAGCCAATCGGCGCGCGGCGTGGCCGTCGCTTCGTCCACCACGAGGGCGGAGCCGATCTTGACGACGATGCGCTTCGCGGCGGCGAGCGACGGGGAGGCGATATCGGACATGGCAGGCGCCTGTAGCATGTGGCGCCGCGGGCGTTCAGTCCCCGCGACGGTGCGCGGCGATGGTGTCGGCGAGGGCGCGCAGCGCGTCCGGCACGCCGTCCCCGGTCGCGCCGCTGATGACCAGCACCTTCTGCCCGCAGGCGCGCTCGAGCGCCTTGATGCGGGAGGCGCGGGCCTGCGCCGTCATGGCATCCGCCTTGTTCAGGGCGACGATCTCGGGCTTGTCCACGAGGCCGTTGCCGTAGCCGGCGAGTTCGTTCCGGATGGTTCGGTAGGCCTTCCCCGGATCCGCCTGGGTGCCGTCGACCAGATGGAGCAGCACGGCGCAACGTTCCACATGGCCGAGGAAACGGTCGCCGAGGCCGGCGCCCTCGTGCGCGCCTTCGATCAGGCCGGGGATGTCGGCGAGGACGAATTCCTCGGTCGCGTTGAGGCGCACCACGCCGAGCTGCGGATGCAGCGTGGTGAAGGGGTAGTCGGCGATCTTCGGCCTCGCGGCCGAGACGGCGGCGAGGAAGGTGGACTTGCCGGCGTTCGGCAGGCCGACCAGGCCGGCATCGGCGATGAGCTTCAACCGCAGCCAGAGCCAACGTTCCTCACCGGGCCAGCCCTTGTCGGCGCGGCGCGGGGCGCGGTTGGTGCTCGTCTTGTAGTGGGCGTTGCCGTGGCCGCCGTCCCCACCGCGCGCGATCACGATGCGCTTGCCCGGCGCATCGAGGTCGGCGATCAGGGTTTCCTTGTCCTCGGCGAGGATCTGGGTGCCCACGGGCACTTTCAGCACCACGTCCTCGGACCCGGCGCCGGTGCGGTCGGAGCCGGCGCCGTTGCCACCCTTCCGCGCCTTGAAATGCTGGGCGTAGCGGTAGTCGATGAGGGTGTTCAGGCCTTCGACAGCCTCGGCGACGACGTCGCCGCCCTTGCCGCCGTTGCCGCCGTCGGGGCCGCCGAACTCGATGAATTTCTCACGCCGGAAGGCGATGACGCCGTCGCCGCCGTCGCCGGCCTTCACCCAGACCTTGGCTTCATCGAGGAATTTCATGGTTCAGGGTGCCCGAAACGGAAACGGGGGCCGTGAGGCCCCCGCCAACGCGCAACGCGTATACGTGCGGTTACTCAGCGGCCTGGGCGTCGGCCACGACCGTCACGTGCACGCGGTCGTCGCCCCTGCGGACGAAGCGGACGCGGCCGTCGATCGCGGCGTGCAGGCTGTGCTGGCGGCCGGCATAGACATTATCGCCCGGGATCATCTTCGTGCCGCGCTGGGTCACGATGATGGAGCCGGCGTTCACGGTCTGGCCGCCGAACAGCTTCACGCCGAGGCGCTTGCCTTCGGAGTCGCGGCCGTTGCGGGACGAGCCGCCTGCCTTCTTGTGTGCCATGGCTTCTCTCCTTCCGCGATCAAGCCGCGGTGATCGCGGCGATGCGCAGCACCGTCTGGTGCTGGCGATGGCCGTTCTTGCGCCGGCTGTTCTGGCGGCGGCGCTTCTTGAAGATGATGACCTTGTCGCCGCGGTTCTGCTCGACGACCTCGGCGGTGACCGAGGCGCCGGCCACGGTCGGGGCACCGATGGTCAACCCGGCCTCGGTCGCGACGGCGAGGACGTCGTTGAAGGTGATGGTCGTGCCCGGGGCAGCGTCCAGCTTCTCGACCGCCAGGGTGGCGTTCGGGGTGACGCGGTACTGCTTGCCGCCGGTGCGGATCACTGCGTAGGTCATGACAGGTCCTGATGCCTTCCCGCCGCCCCGGAGGACCGGGAACAAACGAGCAAAACGCTTGCGGCGGAGCATGCACCCCGCCGGGAGCGGGGCGTATAGCGGCGGGCGGGGTCGCGCGTCAACGGGCGGGGGAGGAATTCTTCCGCGCGGAGCCTTCCGGGATGGCCCGACAAGGGGGGGCGTTGCTTCCGGGCAAGACTACCATTATAGGCCCGGACCCCGTGGAGAGGTGCCGGAGCGGTCGAACGGGTCGGTCTCGAAAACCGAAGTACGGGCAACTGTACCGTGGGTTCGAATCCCACCCTCTCCGCCAGTTCCCATGCGCGTCGCGTTCTCGGGTTGTTCGACGACCGCGCTGAGTGGCAGGTTTCCGCGAGGTTCTCGGGATAGGCCTGTTGACCACCAGAGCCCACAGACGCCTGAAAGTCGCTCTCCGGCGTCTGGTTCTCTCCGAACCTGTTGCCTTGGCCGATCAAGTACGCTTCTGAAAAACCTTGGTCAAAGGCCGATTTCGGCGCGCCTGGCACTGGTCCGAGTTCGCATTCCACTTGCCCAAGATCCGTACTTCGCAAGCGAACACTCGGTACGGAGCCGAAGCCGGGTCTGCGGATTACGCCGTGGTGCTGCGGCAGTCGATCAGACAAAACGCGGCGGGATGGTTTAGCGAGGGCGATTGCTCTCGGGTTAGTGGTGTTCCGTCAATTAACGCGCGATAATCTATCCGAGATGGCAACCTTCGACGACATCAAAGCCGGAGCGCGGCTTCGCGGTCTGGACGCCGCAGGCGTGGCCGAAATCGTCCAAGTGGCGAGGTTCGGCCCCGATGCGCTGAACCTGGTCTTCCGCGTGAACGGCCGCGTGGGCGAGCGGCTGGTCTATCGCGGGGAGGAGGCCGGCTTCGAGTTCCTGGAGGCAGGCCGAGCCTACGCCTTCGACGCTGACGGCAGCCTGCTGCGTCTCGCGTCGGAGGCCTACCGCCTCCGGTTAGCCCACCTCTTCGACCCCTACCTGGCCGTCAGCGCGTCCCAGATCGAGGCGCTCCCCCATCAGATCACCGCCGTCTACGGCGACATGCTGCCGCGGCAGCCATTGCGCTTCCTGCTCGCGGACGACCCGGGCGCCGGCAAGACGGTCATGGCGGGGCTGCTCATCAAGGAGCTCCTGATCCGTGGCGACCTGGAACGCTGCCTGATCGTCGCACCGGGGAGCCTCGTCGAGCAGTGGCAGGAGGAAATGGCCGAGAAGTTCGGCCTCCCCTTCGATCTCCTGTCGCGAGACCAGATCGAGAACTCGGTCACCGGCAACCCCTTTGCCGAGCGGAACCGCTTGATCCTCCGCCTCGACATGGCCGCCAGGTCCGACGAGCTGAAGGCGAAGCTGAACGCCGCGCCGGAATGGGACCTCGTGATCTGCGACGAGGCCCATCGCATGGCCGCGTCGTACTTCGGGGGCGAGGTCAAGGAGACGCAGCGGCACAAGCTCGGTCGGCTGCTGGGCGGCATGGCCCGTAACTTCCTGCTCATGTCCGCGACGCCGCACAACGGTAAGGAAGCGGACTTCCAGCTCTTCATGGGGCTGCTCGACGCTGATCGCTTCGAGGGACGGTTCCGCGAAGGCGTCCACAAAGCCGACGTCTCCGACATGATGCGTCGCCTCACGAAGGAGGAGCTCTACCGCTTCGACGGAACGCCCCTCTTCCCCGAGCGGCGTGCCTACACCGCCAGCTACGAGCTCTCGCCCGCGGAGTCGGCTCTCTATCAGGCCGCCACGTCCTATGTGCGAGAGGAAATGAACCGCGCCGATCGCTCCGGCGACGGCAAGCGGCAGAACAGCGTGGGCTTCGCCCTGCAGATCCTGCAGCGGCGCCTCGCTTCCTCCCCGGCTGCGATCCACCGCTCCCTGGAACGACGCCGCAAGCGCCTGGAGGAGCGGCTGCGCGATGAGAAGCTCCTGCGGCAGAATGGCGGTGTGCCACTCAGCCGCGTGCCTGTCCTGCCCAGCTTCGACGCCGACGACCTCGAGGATGCGCCCGGCGAAGAAGCGGAGGCCATCGAGGAGCAGATCGCCGACCAGGCGACCGCCGCCGCCACCCTCGCCGAACTCGAGGCCGAGATCGTCATCCTCAAGGATCTCGAAGCGCAGGCCCTGCGCCTCAAGCTGTCCGGCCAAGACGCCAAGTGGCGCGAGCTCGAGGCCATCCTCGACGACCCCATCATGCTCGATCCGGCGACCGGGCTGCGGCGGAAGATCCTGATCTTCACCGAGCCCAAGGATACGCTGGAGTACCTGCAGCAGAAGATCGCCGCCCGTGTCGGCGATCCGGCCTCGGTGGTCGTCATCCACGGCGGCATCGCACGCGAGGCTCGGCGCGCGGCGATCGCGGCCTTCAACTCCGACCCGGTCGTGCGGGTGATGATCGCGAACGACGCCGCCGGCGAGGGCGTGAACCTCCAGCGCGGCGCCCACCTCATGGTCAACTACGACCTGCCGTGGAACCCGAACCGCCTGGAGCAGCGCTTCGGGCGCATCCACCGCATCGGCCAGACCGAGGTCTGCCATCTCTGGAACCTGTGCGCGACCAACACCCGCGAGGGCGAGGTCTATCAGCGCCTTCTGGAGAAGCTGGAGCAGGCCCGGGCGGCCCTGGGCGGCAAGGTCTATGACGTCCTTGGCGAGCTGTTCGAGGGCCAGGCCCTTCGCGACCTCCTGGTGGACGCCATCCGCTACGGCGACGCTCCCGAGACCAAGAGCCGCCTGTTCCAGAAGGTGGACGATGCGGTGGACGTCGATGCGATCGAACGCCTGGTCGCCGAACGCAAGCTGACCTCGGAGGGCATGGATCCCAACGCGGTCGCCGCCATTCGCGAGGAGATGGAGCGCGCCCAGGCCCGCCGCCTGCAGCCGCACTTCATTGGCGCCTTCTTCCGGGAGGCATTCCAGCTCCTGGGTGGGCGGATTGCCGAGCGCGAGAAGGGCCGCTTCGAAATCCTGCGCGTGCCGCCGGTGCTCAAGCACCGTGATCGGCTGATCGGTCGCGGCGATCCCGTGCTGGACCGCTATGCCCGCATGACCTTCGATAAGGGTCTCGTGCCCGGCAAGCCGCAGGCCGAGCTCATGGCCCCCGGCCATCCGTTGCTCGACGCCGTTCTGGATATCATTCTGGAACGCTTTCAGCCGCTGCTTCAGCAGGGCGGCGTGCTGGTGGATGAAGGCGATGAAGGCCTCTCGCCACGACTGCTCGTCTACCTGGAGCACGCGATCCGGGACGGCCGGGTAGCAAAATCGGGCGAGCCCCGTGTCGTGTCGCAGCGCCTGCAGTTCATCCATCTCCGCGAAGACGGGACGGCCGCCGACGGCGGACCTGCGCCCTACCTCGATTGCCGCCCCATCACGGCCGAGGAACGTGATCTGGTCGCAGATGCGATCACGGCGCCATGGCTGTCGGGTCGCGTTGAAGAGCAGGCGCTCGGCTACGCCATCGCGAAGCTGGTCCCCGAGCACCTTGGCGAGGTGAAGCGCCGCCGGCTGGCCGAGATCGACAAGGTGGAGCGGGAAGTCAGGTCGCGCCTCACCCGCGAGATCAACTACTGGGATGCCCGTGCGGCACGGCTCCGCGAGGAGGAGCGCGTCGGCAAGGAACAGCGCATCAATGCCAGCAACGCGGAGGCTACGGCCCAGCGGCTCGTCGAGCGCCTGCACAAGCGCCAGGAGGAACTGGCCCGCGAGCGGCAGATCACCGCGTTGCCGCCGGTCATGAAGGGCGCCGCGCTGATCATCCCGAAGGGCCTCCTCGTTGCGCGGAACCAGCCGACGCGCACTCCCGTTCCGGCGGGCTTTGCGGAGGACGCGACCTCGCGCGCTGAGGTGGAGCGCCTTGCCATGGAGGCTGTCATGGCCGCGGAGCACGCGCTCGGGCATGTGCCGCGCGACGTCTCGGCCGAGAAGAAGGGCTGGGACATCGAGAGCCGCGACATGAAGTCCGGCCACTTGCGCTTCATCGAAGTGAAAGGGCGGCACATCGACGGCGACGTGATCATGCTGACGAAGAATGAGCTGCTGGCGTCACTCAACAGCCCCGAGGCATTCATCCTGGCCATCGTGCTCGTGGAGGCGGGGTTCGCCCGCGAGCCCGCCTATGTGCGCCGCTTCTTTCAACGCGAGCTTGGCTTCGCCGAGACTGCCGTGGCGTTCCATGTCGGCGACCTGCTTACGATCGCGGGGAGGCCCGGGTGACAGGGTCCGCCGCCCCGGAACTCCGGCTCGACCTGCTCTTGGGGCAAGTCATCCCCGATACGCGGGTTCTGGACGGTTCGCGCCAGTATCCCAAGCCAACGGCGCTCTCCGAGGTCTTCGACAAAGCAACCCATGTGCGGGGCCTGCTCTCAGGTCTCGATCACCGGGGGGTAGAGTGGCTTCGGCACGTCGCGAGCAAGCCAACCCTGGAGGCGTGCTCCATCGTATTGGGCCTGTATCCGGGGTGCCCGACCTGGGACGACGTTCTTCTTGACGCCCTCGACATCCAGCAGCAGTCCGCCGGACGGGTAAGCTTTCGTGTCCGTGCACGGCGTGATGGGTTGAACCGTCCAGGCAATCTGCTCTGGGTCAACCGGGGGGACGAACCCGGAGTTCTGGTGACCGGAAACCTCGGGAATGGCCTCATCACCTCCCGATGGGACGCGACCGATGCGAACCTCGTTCTGCCGCTCACTGACGTCGCCGAACAGGCACTCGTCAACTGGTTCGACTTGCTCCACGGCAACAGTCGCCCGTTGACACCTGACGCGGCGACGGCCCCGAGGCTCCGTCTTCCGGATGGCTCCGAGGAGGGCGCGCGCCTTTGGCGTGATTACCTCGCAAAGCTAGCCGCAGCTGAGGCGGAGCAGCCAGCCCCGGTCGTGGATTCGGAGACTGGCGCGGTCGACCACCCGACCGATCCGCCGCCGTCGAAGCAAGTGGTGACCGTGGCGGGCATCGTCCGGCGTATCTTCCCGCGACCCGATCCCGTCTTGTTGTCGCTGCAGGCCGCGCTGGCCAAGGGATCGCTCGTTTCACTGGATCGAGTGGATCGGATTCCGCCGCTCGATATGCCGATCCGTCCCGAGATGCTCGGTGAGATCGGCACGCGCCGTGTCGGTGGTGCATCGCGGCGTGTGGCTTACCGCGTCAGCCTGTTCGACGAGAAGACGCAGAAGCAGCTGAACAATCGGCACGGCGACGCCTCCACTCGCTTGTCGGCCTTCAGCTTGATGCTCCGCGACGGACAGCGCTGGATGCCGGAGAAGGCGTTCCCGCTTTTCGAGCAGGAGCTGGCGGCGTCGCATGAGAAGGCGACCAAGGCGCTTCTGGCGGCTATTGGCGGCAAAGCTGCAGCCGATGTCGTGACCGCGCTTTCCGACAAGGTCGCACGCGATCTGCGCGAATTGGCGAAGCAGGCCGGCCTGACCACCGCACCACCTGATAGTCTCCTGGATGAAGTGCTCGCCGGTCTACGGAAGCGGCTCGAAGCCCATCTGGGCAAGGAGGCTGCGCCCGGGATCGCCCGCATGGAGGCTCGGCTCGATGCGCGCGAGGATGCGCATCACTCCCCTTGGGGTACGGTCCAGACCTTCCTGGTCTCGGCAGCGCGGCTGCCGCGCGAGGTGATGAGCGACCCCTTCCGCATGCGCGGCCTGACTACCGAGGCCGACGCATTGCTGCGCGCCTTCGACATCTTCGGCGATGCTCTCGTGAAGCGGCATCTCGACGGCGGTCGGGTCGAGAATCAAGCCAGGCAGGAGCTGGAGATCATCGAGGAAATCCTGAGCAAAGAGACAGCCACGCCCTGGCACCGCGCCCAGGCGCTGCACCGGCTCATCACAGGCCAGGGCCCGGATGCAGTGCGCGCGGCGATGACCGAGGAAAGGACGCCAGCGGTCGCACTCACGCCGGGGAATCCACCTCAGTGAATGCCGGCCCGCCCGTCATGGAACGGCTGCTCAACGAGCGTGAGGCGATCTATACCCAATTTCATGGATCGTCCGCCGGGCCAGCACACTTTTTTCTCGATCAGAATGCTGAGGATTACGCCGCTTACTACACCGCCATGTACCTGATCCAAGATACCGGCGAGGCGATCTACACGCATGCCAAGCAGGGCTTCGCCGCGTCGAGCATGGCAGCCTACATCGAGTTCTGGGGCGTGATGCAAGCCACCCAGATCCAACAGGACGCCATCGTCGAACTTCGCCGCGCGATCGTCGGACCACAGCCAAGGCTCTCCCTTGGCCCGGGATGGAGGAAGCTCCGGGACTTTCGGAACCTCGTCGCGGGACACCCAGCCAACAGGTCCCACGGCGTCCCAGCCACTCAGCGCGCCTTCATGGGACGGACGCCCTACAGATACGATCGCCTGAGCTACGAGATGTTCGACGCCGCGGCGGCCAGAAACCCGTCGCCCGCCGCCGGACCTATCCCAGGGATCTCACACCCTGTCGTCGATCTGAGGCAGATGATCAGTGACTATGAATCCGAGGCGGTGCCGATTCTCGGCACTGTTCTCTCCTCGCTGCGCGCGCGTTGGCCCTGAAAGACGAGCATGTCCACTACCCCACGCAAGAAGCTCATCGAAGTCTCCATCCCGCTCGAGGCGATCAACGCTGCCTCGGCGCGGGAGAAGTCGATTCGTCACGGGCATCCCTCGACGCTGCACCTCTGGTGGGCGCGGCGCCCGTTGGCGGCGTGCCGGGCGGTGCTGTTCGCGCAGCTTGTGGACGATCCCTCCTCCTGGCCCGACCGCTTCCCCACGCCCGAGGCGGTAGAGGCGGAGCGGCGCCGACTGCACCACGTGATTGAGCGCCTGGTGCCCTGGGAGGCCTCGAACAACGAGGAGATCCTGAACGCGGCACGGTGGGAGATCGCGCGCAGCGTCGCCTGGGGCCTCGGCGAGGAGCCGCCGGCGAAGGAGGATGGCGCAGCCATCCTGGCCTACCTCCAGGCCAAGGCGCCGCCGGTCTATGACCCCTTCTCGGGCGGCGGCTCGATCCCGCTGGAGGCGCAGCGGCTGGGGCTGCGCGCCTATGGCAGCGACCTCAATCCTGTGGCGGTGCTGATCGGCAAGGCGCTGGTGGAGATCCCGCCGAAGTTCGCTGGCCTTCCGCCGGTGAACCCGGCGTCCCGCGCGGAGCGCGCGCGGGGCGGGCGCTGGCAGGGGCGCGGCGCGCAGGGGCTGGCCGAGGATGTGCGCTACTACGGCGCATGGATGCGGGAGGAGGCGGCGCGGCGCATCGGCCATCTCTATCCCGAGGCGACGCTGCCGGATGGCGGCAAGGCGACCGTCATCGCCTGGCTCTGGGCGCGGACGGTGCGCAGCCCGGATCCGGCGGCTAAGGGCGCGATGGTGCCGCTGGTATCGTCGTTCATGCTCTCGACCAAAGAGGGCAAGAAGACGTGGGTCGAGCCTCTGCTCGATCCCACCTCCCCCGATGGATGGCGGTTTGAGGTGCGAACCGGAAAGCTGAGCAAGGCAGACGAAGACCGCTTGAAGAGTGGGACGAAAACGGGGCGAGGCGGGTTCACTTGTGTTCTGACCGGTGCGGCGATCCCATTCGACTACGTTCGTAATGAGGCTGTTGGACAAGGACTCGGGCAGCGCTTGATGGCTGTCGTCGCGGAAGGTGCTCGATCGCGCATCTACTGCTCAGCCAGTCGGGACCAGGAAAGGGTTGCGCGATCTGCAGACCCGGCTTGGGGCCCCGAGGAGCTAGTTACGACCCCTAGTCACGATGTTGACCGTCTGCCGATGTATGGAATGCCGCGGTGGAGGGATGCCTTCACACCTCGCCAGCTTGTTGCGTTGACGACGTTCTCCGACCTGGTGGCTGAAGCGCGGGATACTGTACTGGCCGATGCGCGGGCAGCTGGACTACCTCATGATGGTCTAACGCTCGCCGAAGGAGGCAACGGAGCCGCTGCTTACGCCGACGCCGTCGCAACGTACCTTGCGTTCGTCATTAATCGCAGCGTGGATCGTGGATCGTCTATTTGCTCTTGGGACAGCAGCCCGAAGATGGAGGCGCTGCGCAATACGTTTGCCCGACAGGCACTGCAGATGACTTGGGATTTCGCAGAAGGTAGCCCATTCTCAAACTCGTCCGGCAACTTCATCTTCAATGTCGAATGGACCGCTGACGCGCTTAGCCGTGTCCCGGCGGTTGCGAATGGAGCGATCCACAACATAGATGCGGCCAAAAATTCCTTTCCGGTTCGACCAATACTTATCTCTACAGATCCACCATATTTCGATAACATCGGCTATGCGGATCTGTCCGATTTCTTCTACGTATGGATGCGCCATTCGCTTTCTGGCATTTGGCCTGACCTATTCCGTCGCCTGACTACACCCAAGGCTCGGGAACTGGTCGCTACTCCCTATCGGCACGGCGGAAAGAAGGAAGCGGAAGACTTCTTCATGCAGGGCATGTCGGAGGCGCTGGTCGCGATGCGCAAGGCAGCGATCGAGGACGCGCCGCTCGCCGTCTACTATGCCTTCAAGCAATCCGAGGCGGCGCAGGATGGAATCACCTCCGCCGGCTGGGCATCCTTTCTGCAAGCTGTGGTGGATGCCGGCCTTGCCTTGGACGGCACCTGGCCGGTGCGAACCGAGCTCGCAAACCGGATGATCGGCAGCGGCACCAACGCCCTCGCCTCGTCCATCGTTCTGGTGTGCCGAAAGCGCACGCAAGGTGCCAGCGTCGCAACCCGCGCCGAGTTTGTACGCGCCCTCAAGCGCGAGATGCCCGACGCCATTGCTGCCATCCGCAAGGCCGGCGTCGGCCCGGTGGACATGCAGCAATCCGTCATCGGCCCCGGCATGGGCGTCTTCACCCGCTTCGCCAAGGTGCTGGAGGATGACGACAGCGCCATGCCGGTGAAGACCGCGCTCTCCCTCATCAACCGCGTCTGGGACGAGATCGAGAACGAGCTCAGCGAGGCCTTCGACGCGCCGAGCCAGGTCGCGCTCGCCTGGTTTGCCACCTACGGCTTCGACGCCCGCCCCTCGGGCGAGCTCATCACGCTCGCCAACGCCAAGAACGTCCCGCTCGCCACACTCTTCGCTTCCGGCGTCTTCCAAGATTTGCGCGGAAAGGCCGGCCTCGTTGCGCGGGAGAACCTGCCCGCCGGCTGGTCCCCGACCAACGACAAGGCGCCCACGGTCTGGGAATGCGTGCAGCACACCATCCGCGTGCTGAACGCCGAAGACGGCGGCGCCGAGGCCGCCGCAGCGCTCGTCGCGCAGATGGGCCCTCGCGCCGAGGACGCCCGCGCGCTCGCCTACCGCTTGTTCGAGATCGCCACCCAGAAGGGCTGGGCCGCCGAGGCACTGGTCTACAACGCCCTGGCCCAGGAATGGCCGCGGCTCGCGGACATGGCGCCCGAGGTCATCGCGCGCGGCCCGGTGGCCGCGGCGCAAGCCTCGCTGTTCTGAAGGAGCCCGGCATGCGTTTTCGAGTGTTCGGCCCATTCACGATTCCGCGGAACACGAACGGCCTCATCTCGTTCAACAAGGACGCCAAGCGCGAGTTCTGGGAGGGCGTCGAGTCGGCGTGTGAGGGCGTCTCGTCAGGCTGCGGCTGCTACATCGTCGCGGCGGCTGGCGGGAACGGGGCCAAGCCCCACTATGTAGGCCTAACGGTACGGCGCTCGTTCAAGGCGGAGTGCTCCGCAGCCCACGTGATCAACCACTTCAATGAGGTTATCGCCGGGAAGCCCAAGCTTCGGCCGCAGCTCTTCCTCATCGCGAAGCTCACGCCAACCGGTCGCTTCGCAAAGCCGTCCTCGTCCGGACATGCCGACATCAGGTTTCTTGAGAACTACATGATTGGCCTGGCTCTCGACCGGAACCCGGAGCTGCGCAATCAGAAGCAGACCAAGCACCTGAAGGACCTCCACGTCGAAGGCTTCCTCAACACCGGCCAAGGCAAGCCGAGCCCGAGCGCGAGCAGCCTTCGAACTCTTCTCGGACGTAAGGCGGGCAAGAAGAAATGAGCGACGAAAAGGAAACGCTCCGCCGGGTGCAGGATGCCCTGTTCCACCTGCGCAAGGGGTTGGCGCCCTTCGTCGCCGCGCGGATGTCGCGCGCGCGCGGTCCCGACTGGCTGCGCCTGGCGAGCCGCGCGACGGGCGCTTCGCCGGATGAGGCGCTCGACGCCTATGGCCTGCTCAAGACGATGATCGACAACTGGCGCGATGCCTTCGACGAGGCGTTCAGCCGGAACGACAAGCACAAGGCCCGCAACTTCGCTTCCATGGCGCTCGAGGCGCGCAACGCTGCCTCGCACCTCGCCATCCCGATGGCCGATGACGAGGCGCTCCGCTACCTCGACGCCATCCATCAGCTTCTGCGCCTGGTGAAGGCGCCAGAAGCCGAGGTGGCCGAGGCGAAGAAGCTCTACGAGGCTCAGCGCCATGTCGGCGTTGCCGCGGCGCCCGCCACGCCGCAGCCCACGCCTGCGCCGCAGCGGCTGGAATTGCAGTCGGCGGATGGACCTGCGAAGGCCCTCAAGCCATGGATCGAGGTGGCGCTGCCCCACCCCGACGTCATCGCGAATCGATTTAAGGAGGCCGAGTTCGCCGCGGACCTCTTCGCGGTGGATGCGGGCCACGCGACAGACGGCTACGCCACGCCCGCGGACTTCTTCGGCATCACCTTCCTGACGGAAGGGCTGAAGCGCGTGCTGACCTCGGCGCTGCAGCGCCTGTCGGGCGCGGGTGGTGATCCGGTGATCGGCCTGCAGACCGCTTTCGGCGGCGGCAAGACGCACACCATGCTCGCCATCTATCACCTGGCGAAGCATCTGCGCGAAGGCGGCGACCCCGCCGCGCTCGGCGGCATGGCGCCCCTGGTCGAGAAGCTCGGAATTACTGCCTGGCCGAAGCCGCGCGTCGCCGTCTTCGTTGGTTCGTCGAAGGGGGCGGATGTCTCCTTGACCTTGGGTGGCGGCCCGCCCGTACGCACGCTGTGGGGCTACATCGCCTGGCGCCTGGCAGGTGAGGCTGGGCTGAAGCTGGTGGCGGAAGCCGAGGCTGCCCGCACCAACCCGGGCTCCGAATTGCTGGTCGCACTGTTCAAGCTGGCGGGACCGAGCGTCATTCTGCTCGACGAGCTGACGATGTTCGCGCGGCAGCTCGACGACGACCGCTTCGAGGCCTTCCTGTCCTTCATCCAGTCGCTGACCGAAGCGGCGAAGATGGTGCCGGGCATTCTCATTGTCGGGTCGCTGCCCGAGAGCCGTGCGGAAGCCGGTGGTCCGCGCGGCGTCGAGGCGCTGCTGCGGCTGGAGAAGGTCTTCGGCCGTGTCCAATCGGCCTGGCTGCCGGCCTCCGGCAACGAGACCTACGAGATCGTCCGTCGCCGCCTGTTCCAGCCGCTGGATGCGGATGGCGAGCGCGCCCGCGAGGAGACGATCAAGGCCTTCCACGATCTCTACAAGAAGAACCCCGCCGAGTTTCCGCCCGAGGCGAAGGAGCCGCGGTATCTCGAGCTGCTGCGCCTCTCCTACCCAATCCATCCGGAGCTGTTCGAGCGGCTGGCGAAGGACTGGTCCAGCCTCCAGAAGTTCCAGCGGACGCGCGACGTCATCCGCTTCATGGCGAACGTGGTCGGCGTGCTGTGGCACGGGCAGACGCGAGACCCGCTAATCACTCCGGCCCGCGTGCCGGTCGCGCATGAGAAGGTGCGCACAGGGGTGCTCTATCCCCTCGATCCGGCCTTTGGGTCTGTGGTCGACAAGGAGGTGGACGGCGACGGGGCGTTGCCGGCCCGTATGGAGGCCAATCCGTCCCGCCGAATCTCTCAGCTGCGGGCTGCCACGCGAGCGGCGCGCTCGGTCTTCCTGTGTTCAGCGCCGTCCGTCGGGCAGCCGAATGCGGGGCTGACAGGCCAGGGTTTGCGCTTGGCCTGCGCCGAGCCGGGCGATCAGCTGGCCATCTTCGGCGAGGCTCTACGCGAGCTCAGCGAGCGGGCGACCTACCTCTACGAAGAGGCCGGGCGCTACTGGTTCTCCACTCAGCCGACCCTGAACCGGCTGGCGGATGATCGGGCCAAGGCGTTCCTGGATCAGGTGCACGAGGTGGATGCCGAGATCGTTCGCCTCCTGACGGAGGATGCCGGGACAAAGGGCGGCTTCCATCGCGTCTTCGCCGCGCCCGATGACCCCGTGACGATCGATGAGGCACAGGCCCTATCCCTCGTCATCCTGGGGCCGAGCACGCCGCATGCCGGGAAGGGCGCGACGAAGTCGGCAGCGTCGGATGCGATCGCGGAGGCGCTGATGCGTTGCCGCGCGTCGCAGCGCCGCTTCCGCAACACGCTTCTGTTCGTCGCGGCTGACGAAGCGAACCTGGCGACGGCGCGCGAGGTGATCGCCAAGGCGATGGCCTGGGACTCCATCGTGAAGGACAGCCGCCTGCAGCAGCAGATGACGAATGCGCAGGAGGCGGACGCGAAGGACAAGGCGAAGACCCACGGTGACGGTGCGCGCCGTGCTGTCCGGTCCGCCTGGAGCCATGTCTTCTATCCGGTGAAGAGTGAGACGGCGGGAAAACCCTTCGACCTCGAGCACACGCTGATCTCGTCGCGCGACCGGGCCGCAATCCCGGCTGTCGTGTACGAGAAGGCGAAGGGCGACGGCATCGCGCTGGAGAAGCTCGGGACGGAGCGGCTTTGGCTGGCGCTGAGGCCTATATGGCCGGAGGACCGCGCCCATCTGCCGATCGCCGAAGTGGCGGATTGGTTTGCGTCCTACGTCTACCTCCCGCGGCTGCGGGATCGCGTCGTGCTAGAGAACACCATCCGCGACTCGGTGGCGAAGCTCGATCCCGAGTTCGGCTACGCCGATAGCTACGACGAGGCGACGGGGCGGTACCGCAACCTCGTCTGGGCGAAGAACCTCACCGAGCTCCCCTCCGCGAATGCGATCCTGGTGCGCGCAGCGGAAGCACGAGCTCAGCTCGCAGAGGCGCAGGCAAAGCCAGATGGAGTTCCCGCGGGCGCTGATCCGCGGCCGCATCCCGGATCAGGGAATGCGAATGGAGGGCGTGAGCCGACCGCCTCGCCCCCGACCTCGGCGCCACAGAAGCCGCGTCGCTTCTACGGTTCGGTCGAGATCGACATGGTCCGCCCGATGAAGTCGTTCGATGCGATCTTCAATGCGGTGGTCATGGAGTTGCAGCGGACAAGCGGTGCGAAGGTGAAGCTCACGCTGGAGATTGAAGGGGAGGCGCCGGAGGGATTCGACGAAAGCGAGGTCAGCGTCGTGCGTGACAACGCGAAGCAGCTGAAGTTTAGGCCTGAGTCGACGGGGTTTGAGGAGTAGAGCTCGCTTTCGCTCCGGAAGGCGCCGTCTTGTTCCTCCGCGAATAAGCGGCACGCACCGCCGGCATGTCGGCGCTCACCTTTGTTTTGTGGAGGGCGTCCAGCGCCTTCTGCGAGTAGCGGGGATGCTTCGACGCGCCGATCTTCAAGACCTTGAACGCCTCGGGATCGCTCTTGAGCCCGAGGTGATAGACCAACGCACTCGCCTCGAACTCATTCAAGGCCAGCTTCTTGGCCAGGTCCTTGAGACCAAGTGTGAAAATATCGGTGTCGTTCACTCGGCGGATCGCTATGGCGGCGCCTCCAGGCTCTCCATCCTTCGTGACCTTGACCGCGACGCCTTCCTGCTTCGAAAGCCGAAGGCTGAGGGTTGGGCCGCTACCGTCTGCGGTGATGTTGACCGCGGCGACACCTGGAAAAAGATCCTTCCAAGACCGACCCTGCCGAACGGCTTGTGAAAGCGCCTTCAGTTGCGCCGCGGTCGGTTGGCCTTCCTCGCCCTTGATCGCTCGATCCAGGATGGACATTGCGCGGAGGCGCTGCTCCGCGAGCTGCGCTTTCCGACTGCCTGGTCGCAGCAGTTGCCGGACCGCCTCGTGTTCCTGTGCGAATAGCGTCATCAGATCCACGGGCGGCGTGGTCGATACCGGAAGTACTCGCGCGGGCATCATGGACACGAGCTTCCGCCCAAAAACCTTGTCCAACAGGTCGCGAAACAAGGTCACGCCAGTTTGGGCATGGAGGTAAAGGCTGGCCTCCGAAAGGGTGACGAGGTGGTGCTGGGCTGCGTCCCGAAGGCTATTCAAGGCCTGCAGCGTAATCGACTGCTCCTCGGTCAAGAATGCAATTTTCGAATCGCTCAGCGCCCGTCGAACGCAGAGGGAGAAGCCAATCGTCTGGTTCTCGCGGCCCGTCTCGCGGATCGAACCACCCCGATGGAGGATCGCGGCCTTCAGCAGCATTTCGAAGGCGTGGTCCATCAGGATCAGTGTGGCTGCCACTCGCCCTCTCTCGTGGGGGCGATTGAACACCTCGATGCCGAGCAGGAGTGAGTCGCCCGCCTTGTCGAGAAGTTGCCGTGCCTCCCGCCGCATCCGGTTAGCGTTCCCTGATAGGTTGCTGGTTCGTTATAGCGGCGCGGCGGGCAGAAACGCCAAGGAGCCACGAATCGGAACCCTGAACCCAAAGAGTAACAGATCAGGAGGACGGAGTAGCGATGTGCTGCGACTGCCCCTCCCACTTCACCGGAAACGGCTGCATCAGGGCTGGCAGCGCCATTCCCTCCGGTTGCCGTCCGTCCAGGATCGCCTCGACGATGTCCGGTGCCAGTAGGGTCAGCCGCAGCACACGAGAGACGTAGGACGAGTTGATCTTCTCCGCCGCGGCCAGTTCGTTGATGGTGGAGAAGCGGCCCGTCTCCAGCATCCGCCGCCACCGGAACGCCCGCGCCACCGCCTTGATGAGCGTGATGTCCTGCCGGCGCTCCAGTGCCAGCACGCCCGGCGTGACCATCGCCTTCCGCCCGCCCCGTGGCTTCACCCGGAGCGGGATAACCACCGTGAGGGTCTGCGCCGCGTCGCTCACGCCGCCGCCCTCCCGGCTTCGGGCGCCTGGGCGGCCAGGTCGCGCACCAGGCTGCCGAGCCCGTCCAGCCGCAGCCGTACCGCGGCGCCCTCGGCCCGGACGTCGATGCGGTCCACCAGCAGCCGCACGATGCGCGCCCGTTCGGCGGGGAACAACTCGTCCCACAGTGGCTCGATCCGCTCCAGCGCCAACAGCACCTCCTGCTCCGTCACGTCCGGCGCTGTGGCGCGCGCCGCCCGCCAGGTGCCGACCACCATCTCCGGCTGCCGCAGCAGCGCGCGGACCTGAGCGACCACCGCCGCCTCGATCTCGCCGGCCGGAACCCGAGGGATTTTCGGCCGCTCCGTCGCGCCGACCTTCAGCACGCCCTGGCTGACATAGTAGCGGTACATCTGCCCGCCCCGGCCGCGGCTATGGCTCGGCGACATGGCGCGACCGTCGCTGTCGAAGATCAGCCCGCGCAGCAGCGGCGCGGTGGTGTTCCGTGTCCGGTTGACCCGCACGCGCGGGCTGACCTGTAGGACGGCGTGCACCGCGTCCCACTGCGTCTGCGCGACGATGGCGTCGTGCTCGCCGGGATAGGCCGTGCCCTTGTGCACCGCCTCGCCGAGATACACGCGGTTGCTCAGGATCCGGTAGACGTCGCTTTTCGTCAGCGGCCGGCCCCGCTTCGTGGTGGCACCCTCGGCGCGCAGCACCTGCACCAGCCTGGTGCAGGACTCCAGCTCCACGAAGCCCTGGAAGATCCGCCGCACCAGCGTGGCCTCGGCCTCGTTCACCATCAGTTTCCGCTCGCGCACGTCGTAGCCGAGCGGCACGAAGCCGCCCATCCACATGCCGCGCTTGCGCGACGCCGCCACCTTGTCGCGGATGCGCTCGCCGATGACCTCTCTTTCAAATTGCGCAAAGCTGAGCAGGATATTCAGTGTCAGCCGGCCCATGCTGGTCGTCGTGTTGAAGCTCTGCGTGACCGACACGAACGTCACATTGTTCGCATCGAACACCTCGACCAGCTTGGTGAAGTCAACCAGCGAGCGGCTCAAGCGATCGATCTTGTAGACCACCACCACATCCACCAGCCCCTCCTGGATGTCAGCGACGAGGCGCTTCAGGGCGGGGCGTTCGAGTGTTCCGCCGGAGATGCCACCGTCGTCGTAGCGGTCGCGGACGAGCACCCAGCCCTCGGCGCGCTGGCTGGAGATGTAGGCCTCGCAGGCCTCGCGCTGCGCGTCGAGGGAGTTGAACTCCATATCGAGGCCTTCCTCGCTCGACTTCCGGGTGTAGACCGCGCAGCGCAGCTTCCGGACGGTCGCCGGCATGGCGGCGGCCGGCTTCGCGTCCCGCTTCATGCCGCACTCCGGCTCGGGCGCAGCCCGAAGAACACGCGCCCGTTCCAGCGCGTGCCGGTGATGGCGCGGGCAATGGCGGAGAGCGACTGGTAGGGCTGGCCGCCGTACTCGTAGCCGGCGCGCGTCACCGTGACGATGTGCTCGACGCCCTGATACTCGCGGATCAGCTGCGTTCCGGCGATCGGCTTGTCCTCGCCGCGCATGCGGCGGACGCTGACCTTGCCGCCGTCGAGCTGCTCGCCGAGCGCCTCAAGCCGGGCCACCGTCTCTGGCTTCAGCCCGCCGTAGGCCAACTCCTGGATCCGGTAGGCGAGCCGGCTCTCCAGGAAGCGCCGGTTGTAGGGCGGCGGTTCCGTGCCGAAGAGCTCCCGCCACTGCTGCTTCAGCGCGGGCGTGGCGGCCGCCTTCAGGGCAGCGAGCCGGCCCAGCACGTCGGCCGGCGGGATGGCAGGTGCGGTGAACGCCGGCGGGGTGGCGGGCTTCGGCTTCGTGGTGCGCGTCATGCGTCTCTCCGGGTGGTCCGGTTTGCATGCAGGCGCTGGGCGGCCGGGAAGTGTAGCAACCGCTCTCCGCGGTCCGCAGCGTCGCGCGCAGCTTCCGCGGCAGCGCGGCTGCGCAGCCGCAGCAGGCCGCGCGCGAGAACGTCGCACACCTCGCGGAGGTGGGGTGGGAGGTGGTGATTGGTCGAGGTCGGCAGGGGCATCGCGATCCAACACGCATGGTCCTGCCTGTTATGTACGGATTTGGGGTGGTGCCGTTCTCACGGCACCACGCGAAGCACCCCGATCACGCCGCCTTCCGCTTTGCCTCCGACCCGAAGATGGCCCAGACATCGCGCAGCCGACGCTTCATCGTGCTCTCGTCGGGCACCCTGCCGCCCTTCTCGGCAAACCAGCCCTGCACATGCCGGATCAGGGCGCCGAAGGATTCCGGCACGCCCTCGAAGTAGATCAGACGGCACGCCTCGAGCCGAGCCGCGTCCCAATCATAGATCGCTTGCGAACCACGGGACGTCCCGATCTTCGTACCGATCGTGATGTCATCCAGCGCTTCTTCTGTGGCCGCGTAGCGCGCGAACTCCTCGTGGCGCACGCCGACCTCGTCACGAATGACGGTGTAGCCGCGATCCTCTTCGCTCGTGCTGACCAGGCGCCGATAGCAGCCCGGCTCGGCGGCCAGCCAGAAGATAGTCTGAGATCCATGCCGCAGAACGAACCAGGCATCGTCGGGCTTCAGGTCGACGAGACCTTGCATACGAAGGCGGTCATCCGGGATCGGCGCGGCATCACCATCGAGGGCGACCTCGTAATGGCCATCCTCCACCAGCAGGCCAGCCACGGCGGTGCATAACTGGATCTTCCGCTCAGATACCAGCACAGACATGTCGAGCAGCGACAGCCCAAGCCGCTCGCACACTTCGTCGATCTGATAGAAGACCTTCTTCTTCGGCGGGTTTGCCATCGCCTCCTCCCTCAACCAGCACGCATGCTGCGCAGGCGCCGATAGGCCAGCACGACACGACCCATGTCCTTGCGCATGTCGGGCGGCAGGCGCTCCGCCTCGACGAACAACGCGTCGAGTGGAATACCGAGAATCGCCGCGGCGCGCTGGACCACCTCATCGCTCGGTGGCCTGTCGAGATTGCGCTCGATCCGAGACCAGTAGCCAGGGGAGATGCCCATCCGCTCGGCCAGGTCATTGAGCCCGATCGCGAGCTCCGTGCGCCGGGCGCGCACCACATCGCCGAACGCCATCACACGCCTCCTTCCACCAAGCCGTAGCGCGACAGGCGCACGGCGATGAACCGCTCCGACACACCGAAATCGCCGGCCAGCGCCGCCAGCACGCCGGCCAGGACATCGGACGGATTGCCGGCCGCGACGATCGGACTGGCCGGTCGGCCCTGGTGCGGCCCGCGGCAAAGCCGGAGCCCTTCGCTGCGCGCATAGGCCAGCAATCGCGTGTGCAGCGGCACCGGCGGCGCCAGCAGAGCGCCCATGAATTCATTGGCGCGGGCCTCGGCGCCACGACCCTGGCGTTCGAGCGCCCGCGGGGAACTGGCCACCGCATGATAGCGCTGGTCTCCCCTGGCCAGCGCAGCCGGCACGTCGAACAGCAAATGGCCGAGCTCATGCGCCGCCGTGCTCAGCGCCAGGTCAGGGCGATTGGCTGTCATCGGTCCATTGACCGCGATGTAGGCCCAGCCCGGTTCGTGCGCATCGATGTCGCAGAGGCCGAGCACCGTGTGGCCGAACTCGTCGCGCAGCGCGCGGCCCAGCTCCCAGGACACGGACAGGCGCTGCTCGTTCACCTCGACCGCGCGACAGGCGTCGATCAGTGCCGGGAGGGTGAGCGCGAGGCTGTCGGGCTCGCGCGGGATCTGGCGTCGGACCTGGGCGGCGACGGTACGAATGGCTGGGGCAGCTGCGTCCTGGCGCGGGCTGAGCGCCGCGGCTGCGGGATAGGCGATCGCGATGGACATAGGAACCAGGTCCCTGGCTTAGAGATGATCGGGCAACAGTAAGTTCACTTTATGTTCCCGTCCGTGGAGGTGTCCAGCGGTCGCGACGGGAGGGGGTGCGGTGATCGCGGCGATCCCGCACCCCCTGGTGCGTAAGTGATTGATGGGCAGTGCTAACGCGTTGACTTGTTATGGGGTGCGATGATCGGCGGGGGCGTTCAACGCACCCCTGCGCACCCCCTTGCCCTAGCCGCACCCCCGACCGCGGCGCTGATCTCGGCTCATCGCAATCAACCGAGGCGGAAGGGCCGTGGGATGAGAGAGAAACAGAAATCGCAGGCACATCTTCCTGAAAGTTGGGATGAACGTCAGGTCCGCGTGGCTCTGGCGGCGGCTCGCTGCCACGCCGCGCGTTTCGCCCGACAGCGTCGCCTGGCCCGGGAGGACCGGGAGGACCTGACCCAGGACATCCTGCTGGTCATCCTCGAGGCGGGCCAGCGCTTCGACGCCACGCGGGCGTCCTGGGCCACCTTCGTTGCGGTGCTCGCGCGGCGTGCCGTCATCGAGCGGGCGCGGCAGCCATCGCCGCCGGCGTGCGTGTCCCTCGATGGCGAGTTCGCTGCCGACATCCGCAGTTCGCTCGCGGTGCCACAGGCGGATCCCGACATCGCCGTCGCGTTCGGGCGCGTCGGCGAGGATCTACCACCGGCACCGCGAGCGCTGCTGCGGCGGATCATCCTGCACCGTGATGTCGCAGCGGCGCGCGACGCCGGCGCTGTCTCTCCCGCCACTTTCTATCGCGAGCTGCACGACCTGCGCTGCTGGCTGCGTGCGCTCGGCGTGCGTCCTGCGGCGGCAGCACCCATGCGTGCGACGGCGCCGATGCGATCGGGGCCGTGAGAAGGATTTCGCGCAGATCCGTAAATAACAAAGTGAGCACCACGCGTCGAAGGGAGCCCCACACGATGCACTTCACATCCCCCGAATTGCTGTCGAACGAGATCCTGCTGAGCATCGAGGATCTGCTTGACGTCGTGCTGACCGAGAATGGGCTGTGCGACCGCTACGCCGATGCGTCGCCCGGCGAGGCGATCGTCTATCACATCGGCCTGCTGGCCCGCGATCGCGACAAGGTCGCGTCCGAACTGTCGGCCGAGCGCCGCGAGGATCTCGAAGCCGTCGCGCGGCGCGTCTGGGCGATGGCGGAAGCCGGTCTCGGTCATCTCGTGCAGCGCCGCGTCGCCGAGGGGCGCTGCGCCTATCTGCTGATCGTCCGGCCGCGGCCGCTCAGCGCCCGGAGCGCGGCCGGCTACGTGCTGGCCGACCTGCTCGGCCGGGAGGCGGCGTGATGGAAGCAGCCCGCCGCAACCAACCCACGATCGACGACACGCGCCTCCTGCCAATCGGCCAGGTGATCGACCTGCCGGCCGAGCATCTCGCCCTGCTGCAGGAGGAGGCGCGATCCCGTCTCGACATCGCCAAGCGCGCGCTCGACTGGATCGAGGGTGCCATCGCCATGCGCTACGAGCAGCGCGCCATCGGTGCCCGCGCCGCGGCCGGCAAGGATACCGGCACCGTCCGCTTCCAGGACGGCAACGTCGAGGTCACCGCCGATCTGCCGAAGAAGGTGGAATGGGACCAGCGCCGGCTCGCCGCGCTCGCCGAGCAGATCCGCGCCGGCGGTGAGGATCCCGGCGACTATGTCGAGGTCAGCTTCAAGGTGGCCGAGCGCGCCTATGCCGCCTGGCCGGAGCGCATTCGCGGCGCGTTCGAGCCGGCGCGTACGGTGCGCACGGGCAAGCCGACCTACCGGCTCACCATCCTCTCCGACACTGAGCGGCGCGACAGCCCGCACGCCGATGTCCCCGCGACCTTCGGGAGGATCGGCTAATGGCCCTGCGCATCATCACCGCCGACGAGCGGCTGGCCGAACCGCGCGGCGTCAAGGCCGTGATCTTCGGCAAGAGCGGCATCGGCAAGACCTCGTTGCTCTGGACGCTGCCCGCAGAGAGCACGCTGTTTATCGACCTCGAGGCCGGCGATCTCGCGGTGCAGGGTTGGTCCGGCTCCTCCATCCGACCGCGGACCTGGGAGGACTGCCGCGACCTCGCGCTGTTCCTCGCCGGGCCGAACCCCGCGCTACGCGACGAGCAGGCCTACTCGACCGCGCAGCACGCTCGCGTGCTGCAGGAGTACGGTGATCCCGCGACGACGGAACGCTTTTCGACGATCTTCGTCGACAGCATCACGGTCGCGGGGCGGCTGTGCTTCCAGTGGTGCCGCGGCCAGCCCGAGGCGTTCTCTGAGCGCACCGGTAAGCCCGATGTGCGCGGCGCCTACGGGCTGCACGGGCGAGAGATGATCGCCTGGCTCACGCATCTGCAGCACGCGCGCGGCCGCAACGTGATCTTCGTCGGCATCCTCGACGAGCGCACCGACGACTTCAACCGCAAGGTCTTCGCGCCGCAGATCGACGGCAGCAAGACCGGCCAGGAACTGCCGGGCATCGTCGACCAGGTCATCACCATGGCCGAGGTCAAGGACGAGGCAGGCGCGCCGCACCGCGCGCTGGTCTGCCAGACCATCAATCCCTGGGGTTTCCCGGCCAAGGACCGCTCCGGCCGCCTCGACCTGATCGAGCCGCCGCATCTCGGCCGCCTGTTCGAGAAGATCGCCGGGCCCGCGCGCCCGCCGGCAGAGCGCCTCGCCTTGTCAGCGCCGACGCTCGCCGTCCCCGACACCTCCTCCACCACGCCCAGCACCTGACGGAGATCCCGCATGGCTTCCTGGAACGACTACAACGACGCGCGCCAGAACCCGAACCTAATCCCCAAGGGCACCATCGCGAAGGTCCGGCTGACGATCCGCCCGGGCGGCTTCGATGATCCGAGCCAGGGCTGGACCGGCGGCTACGCCACGCGGGGCAGCACCGGCGCCGTGTACCTCAACGGCGAATTCACCGTGTCGGAGGGACCCTACGCCAAGCGCAAGATCTTCACGCTGATCGGCCTCTACAGCCCGAAGGGCCCGGACTGGGCCAACATGGGCCGCTCCTTCGTGCGGGGGATGCTCAACTCCGCGCGCGGCATCTCCGACAAGGATGTCTCGCCCCAGGCGCAGGCGGCCCGGCGCATCGGCGGCTTCGCGGATCTCGATGGCCTCGAGTTCGTCGCCAAGGTCGATATCGGCACAGACGCCAACGGCGAGGAGAAGAACGAGATCCGCATGGCGGTGACGCCCGACCACCGCGGCTATGCCGAGGCGATGGGCGCACACCGCATGTCCGCCACGGCGCCGGCCTACACGCCGCCGGCGCAGCCGCCCAGCCAACCGGCTGCGCCGATCCCCCACGGCGCCTTTCCCGCCGCGGCCTCCGCGCCGCCCGCCGGCAACGACCCGCGCCCGGCCTGGGCGCGCTGAGGGGAGGCCCGGCACGCATGCTGCTCCGGCCGCGACAGAAGGTCTTCGTCGAGCGCAGCCTGCGTGCGCTCGGCGAGCACGGCAACACGCTCGGCGTCGCCCCGACCGGCGCCGGCAAGACGATCATGCTGTCGGCGGCGGTGGGCGAGCACATCGATGGCAGTGCCGCCAAGGCCGCCGTCCTCGCGCATCGGGATGAGCTGACGGCACAGAACCTGGCGAAGTTCCGCCGCGTGAATCCCGACGTCATCACCTCGGTCGTGGATGCGGGCCAGAAGTCATGGGCCGGCCAGGTCACCTTTGCCATGGTGCCGACGCTGACGCGCGCGGCGAACCTCGACGCGATGCCGGCGCTGGACCTGCTGGTGATAGACGAGGCGCATCACGCCGTCGCCGACAGCTACCGCCGCATCATCGATCGGGCGCTGCAGCGGAATCCGGACTGCCGGATCTATGGCGTCACCGCCACGCCGAACCGCGGCGACAAGGTCGGGCTGCGCCAGGTGTTCTCGAACGTCGCCGACCAGATCCGGCTCGGCGAGCTGATCGCCTCCGGCCACCTGGTGCCGCCGCGCACCTTCATCATCGATGTCGGTGTGCAGGACGAGCTGCGCGCGGTGCGGCGCAGCGGCGACGATTTCGACATGGGCGCGGTCGCCCGCGTCATGGACACGGTGCCGGTCACCGACGCGGTCGTGAAGCACTGGCAGGAGAAGGCCGGCGGCCGCCAGACGGTGGCGTTCTGCTCCACCGTCGCCCATGCGGAGCATGTCGCCGCTGCCTTCAACGCAGCCGGCGTCCCCACCGTCTTGGTGACCGGCGACATGCCCGAGGGGGAGCGGCGCTCCGTCCTGGCCGCCTACGCCAGGGGCGAGGCGCGCATCGTCGTCAACGTGGCAGTACTGACCGAGGGCTGGGATCACCCGCCAACCTCCTGTGTCGTGCTGCTCCGGCCGAGCTCCTTCAAATGCACCATGATCCAGATGGTCGGCCGCGGGCTGCGCACCGTGGATCCCAACGAACATCCCGGCATCGTCAAGCGCGACTGCATCGTGCTCGACTTCGGCACCTCCTCGCAGATCCATGGCTGCCTGGAGCAGGACGTCGATCTCGATAGCCAGCCCGGCGAGGGCGAGCCGCCCACCAAGGCCTGCCCCTCCTGCGACGCCGAGGTGCCGATCGCGGTGATGGAGTGCCCGATCTGCGGTCACGCCTTCGAGCCCCGCGGGCGCGAGACGGCGCCGCTCGCCGACTTCATCATGACGGAGATCGACCTCCTCCGCCGCTCCGCCTTCCAGTGGTGCGACCTGTTCGGCGACGACGCCGCGCTGCTGGCCAATGGCTTCAACGGTTGGGCCGGTATCTTCTTCCTGAACGGGGCGTGGCACGCGGTCGGCGGGGCGAAGGAGGAGCGGCCGCGCCTGCTGTCCATCGGTGAGCGGCTGGTGGCGCTGGCCGCGGCCGACGACTGGCTGAACACCCACGAGAGCGACGAGAGCGCCCATAAGAGCCGGCGCTGGCTGCGCGAGCCGCCGACCGAGCGGCAGCTGATTCACCTGCCCCCGGCAGCCCGGGCCGATCTCGGCATGACACGCTACCAGGCCTCGGCGCTGCTGACCTTCAAGTTCAACCGCCAGGCCATCCAGCATCTCGTGCGCAGCGCCCAGCCCGCGGCGCTGAGGCAGGCAGCATGAGTCATGATCCGCGCCCCCGAGATGCCCTGCGCGGTCTGCTCCCGCCCGGCGCGTGGCTTTGGCTGGTTCGACCCGGCGCCACGGAAGAAGCCGCGGCCCTCGGCCTGCTTCTGCTGCATCGCTTGCCAGGGCTTCTGGTCGCGCTTGGCGGGGAGGTCGTCCGCCGTGGTTGACCTCACCGAGCAGGAGAAGGCCGCCATGCGGGCCGCGCTGCGCCCCCTGGGCGAGATCATGGCTGAGATCGGCTGGGGCACGCGGCTCCAGGACCTCACCGGGCCGCAAGTGCTGACGTTGATCGAGGTTGCGGTCGGCGCCTTCCAGGAGGCGATGCAGGCGATTGCCCGCGGCCAGACCATCGAGGAGCTGTCCCTCTGATGCTCGACTTCAACAGCCGGGGTCAGACCGCCCTGTACGTCAACGCGGCGATCGACGCGGCCCTGGTCGCACGCCAGGCCGCCACCCCACCACGGACCTATCTCGGCGGCTCCCGGCTCGGCCATTCCTGCGAGCGCGCCCTGCAGTTCGAATTCCTGCAGGCCCCGAAGGATGAGGGTGCGGAATTCGACGGGTGGATCCTGCGCATCTTCGGCATCGGCCACGCGCTGGAGGATGTCGCGGTCGATTGGCTGCGCGCCGCCGGCTTCGATCTCTACACCCGCAAGGGCAACCGGCCGGATGGCGATCAGTTTGGCTTTGCCGTGGCGGGCGGACGCATCCGTGGCCATGTGGACGGCATCCTCGCCGGTGGCCCCGCGATCCCCGGGATGGCCTTCCCCGCTCTGTGGGAATGCAAGACCATGAGCGCCAAGGCCTGGCGGGAGACGTCGAGCAAGGGCGTCGCCTCGGCCAAGCCGATCTATGCGGCGCAGATCGCGGTCTACCAAGCCTATATGGACGCGACGGTGCCCGGCGTCGCCGACCATCCGGCGCTGTTCACCGCCATCAACAAGGATACCGCCGAGCTGCACCACGAGCTGGTGCCCTTCGATGCAGCGCTGGCGCAGCGCATGTCGGACCGGGCGGTGCGGGTGCTCAGGGCGTGCGACGCAGGCGACCTGCTGCCGCGCATCGCCGCGCAGCCTGACTTCTATGAATGTCGCTTCTGCCCCTGGGCCAAGCGCTGCTGGGCGCAGCCGGCATGAGCGCCTGGGGCGATTTCAACGATGCGCCGAGCCTGCCCTGGGAGGAGGAGGGATCGGCGATCAACCACGGCGCCATCGCGACCTTCCTCGAGGTGGTGTTCGGCTATTGCGACGGGCTGATCCCCATCCGCGGCTTCGTCGATCAGGGACAGGGCCTCGAGACGCGCCCGCACAACATCTGGATCCCGGCCGACGCTGCTGCCGCGGAGCTGCTTGGCACCTACGCGAACTGGGCGGCGCGCGAGGGCACGGCGGTCTATGTCATCCCCGGCACGGTGGCCGAGCAGGGTCAGGCCCGCGCCGAGCATGTGCGGCAGATGCAGGCCGTTGTCGTCGATCTCGATACCGGCGACGTCGAGGCGAAGCTCGCGCATCTTATCCAGCACCTCGGACCGCCGACGCTGGTGGTGCAGAGCGGAGGTCGCACGGCCGAGGGTGCCGCCAAGCTGCATGCCTGGTGGCGGCTGACGGAACCCGCGGAGGGGCAGGACCTGATCCGGCTCTGTGCCCTGCGCGGGGAGATGGCCGACAAGGTCGGCGGCGATCCGCATTTCCGCTCCGCGCATCAGCCGATCCGAGTGCCCGGCACGCTGTATCGCAAGGGTGGTGCCGAGCGCGTCGTCAGCATCCGCCAGCATCATGCCGAGCGCGAGGTGGATCTCGCCGAGTTCGCCGAGGCGGTCGCCGCCATGCCCTTTCTGCCGGGGCAGGAGCGTCATCACAGCCTGGCACAGGGCGAACGGCCGAGCCTCGACGCCATCCTCACCACCCCTGTCCGCGAGGGCGCCCAGGATGGCTGGACGCGCTTCCAGGGCGCCAGCGCCGCCATCGGGCACTTCATTCGGCAGGTCCACGAAGGGCGGCTCAACCGAGATCAGGGCTGGGAGGCGATCTGCGGTTACAACGCCGCCTGCCTGCGCCCAGCCTGGCCGCTCGATCGCCTCAAGGCCGAGGCCGACGCGTTGTGGGCGCTCCATGTCGATCGCAACGGGCCGCCGCTGCTCAGAGCTGATGGCGCGGCTCCCGCTTCCGTCCCGGCGCATACGCTCGGTGCCCTGCTCGACGACACCTCGCCCATGCCGGACGACCTGATCGGTCCCCGCGTGCTGACACCCGGCGGCATGCTGGTGCTCGGCGGCGCGCCCAAGGTCGGCAAGTCCGACTTCCTGATCAGCCTGCTGGTGCACGCCGCTGCTGGCGCGCCGTTTCTCCGGTTCACCGCGGCGCGGCCACTACGCGTCTTCTATCTGCAGGCGGAGATCCAATACCACTACCTCCGCGAACGCCTGCAGCAACTCCGGCTCGACCGCGACGTCGTCGCCCGTGCGCGCGACACCCTCGTCGTCACCCCGAAGCTGCGCATGCTGCTCGACGAGCAGGGTGTGCCCCTCGTCGCCGCTGCCATCCGCCAGGCCTTCCCCGACGCGCCGCCGGACGTGATCTGCATCGACCCGATCCGCAATCTCTTCGATGGCGGGCCAGGCGGCGAGGGCGAGAACGACAATGCGGCGATGCTGTTCTTCCTGCAAAGCCGCGTCGAGGCGCTGCGCGACCAGGTCGGGCCCCAGGCGGGCATCATCCTCGCCCACCACACCAAGAAGCTCGCGAAGCACCAGGTGAAGGACGATCCTTTCCTGTCGCTGTCCGGCGCCAGCGCGCTGCGCGGCTTCTACACCTCGGGGATGATCCTCTTTCGGCCCGACGAGGAGGAGACGCCGCGCGAGCTGCATGTCGAACTCCGCAACGGGCCTGCGCTCTCACCGCTGCTGATCGACAAGGCCTCCGGGCGCTGGGTGGAGTTGGACCGCCGGGCGGAACGCCTGGTGCGGAAGGACATCGGCCGCAAGCTCGATGCGGAGCGCACCCGCCGCCACGACGTGATCCTCCGCCTCATCGCCGAGGAGGCGGAGGAGGGTCGGCTCTGCACCGCGAACGCCTTCGCGTCGAAGTTCGAGAACAAGCATGGACTGGGCGGCAAGGACAACATCCGCGAGCGGATCGGCGTCCTGGCGACCAAGGGCTACATCAAGTACCGGCGTGATGCCCGCGACCTCGGGCAGCCCTACACCAAGTCGAAGAACGGCTACCTCGTCGTCCAGGAGATGCTCCTCGCCACCGGGGAGGAGATCATCGATCCGGAGACCGGCGAGATCATCCCGGCCACCGTCCGGGTGCTCCCGAGCCACTTCCAGTGCCCCCAGAGCGAGGCGCTGCTCGAGGTCGAGAACCCCGAGGTGTGGGTGTTGCACGACCTCGAGGAAGGGGCGGCCTGATGCGATCGGACCGTAACGGCACTGACCGAAACTGCTCCCGAATCTGCACAGTTTCGGTCCGAATCTGCTCCCCCGCCAAAACTGCCAAACTGCTTTTCGCCAATCGGATCAATGACTTCTGGCCGAACGCAGTTTCGCGTAACGAATCTGCTCGAAACTGCTCCGAATCTGCTTTTTCCGATTTCAAATCAGTGACTTGGAGCAGTTTGGCAGATTCGGTTTTTCGCCTCCCCCTACGGGGGGTGTGCGTGCGCGCCTCAACGGCGCACGCACACCACACCTCGGGCGCCTGGTTCGGGTTCGGGGACCACCCCCCACCAGGGCCATTTCGACCCCAAGCCGGGCAGCGACGGCGAGCTCCGCCAAGAACCGCGCCGCCGCCGCCCTCACCACGATCATCCCCTCTCGGAGACCATCATGGCTTTCACGACTCTCGCCACGCCCACCGCCAATGCAAGCCTGCCGCCCGGCATCGATCCGTCGCTGCGGCAGACCGGGAACACTGTCCTCGCCATCGATCTCGGCACGACCGTGGGCTGGGCGCTGCGCATGGGTGACAGCACGATCCTCTCGGGCATCCAGACCTTCCGTCCCGGCCGCTTCGAGGGAGGCGGCATGCGCTATCTCCGCTTCACCGACTGGCTGGTCGAGATCGCCATGCGCGCCCATGGCATTCGTCGCCTCGTCTTCGAGGAAGTGCGACGCCACGCTGGCACCGACGCGGCCCATGTCTATGGCGGCTTCCTCGGCACGCTGACCGCCTGGTGCGAGGAGCACGAGATCCCCTACGCGGGCGTCCCGGTCGGCACGATCAAGCGCTTCGCCACGGGCAAGGGCAATGCCGACAAGGCGGCGATGATTGCGGCCATGCGGGCCCGCGGCTTCGCCCCCGCCGACGACAACGAGGCAGACGCGATCGCCCTGCTGCTCTGGGCGACCGAGCCCACGGGAGGCCGGGCATGAGCATGCACGGTGCACCGCTGGCGCCCCGCTCCTGCCTCAACCGTGGCACGCGAAGCCCGACCAGCGACACGGAGGTCAACGCCATGCGGGCCGCCGCGTGGCATCGGCACGGCGTCGCCGCCATTCCTGTGGACGATGTCCTGGATCCCTGGCTGCGCCAGGCGATCACCAACGAGGCCAACCGGCGCTGGGGCCGACGCAACGGGGAGATCCACCATGGCCGGTAAGCGCAGGACCAGAGCCGCAAAGCCGAAAGGCGAGGATCTTGCGCAGCCCTCGAAGTGGCGGCTGCAGCACGGGCCGGTGGGGGAGCCGATGCGGGAGGCCGATCCCGAGACTGGCCTGCCGGTCGTGCACCGCCGCACGGTCGACACCCTCGGCCAGATGCTCGCCAACGGCACCATCACGCAGGAGATGCACGACGCCGGCGCCGTGTTCCGCCGGCAGTTCCGCGTTGCGGCGCTCGACCAGCTGCGCGCCATGCCGCTGATCCGCATTCCTGGCGGTTCTGGCGATTCCCTCACCGATCGCCAGGTCGCAGCACGCGAGCAGGTCGCGCATGCCATGATGGCCCTGGGCGGCTTCGAGAGTGCGGCTGGCTCCTGCGTCTGGCACGTGGTGGGGCTGGAATGCTCCGTACGCGAATGGGCGCTGCGTCAGGGCTGGGGCGGGCGCAGCGTTGGCCACGCGCAGGCGCAGGGCATGCTCGTCGCCGCACTCGGTGTTCTGGCAGCGGTCTATGGTCTGGTGCCGGCCCGGCGAGCGGCGTGAGCCGGTCACTCCATGCCCAGCACGAAGGCGGCGGCCTCGCCGATCAGTGTGAATGGCAGGGCCGGATGATGGGCCAGGATGGCGTCGTGCACCGCCCTGCTGGTGTCGACCCTGGTGAAGGGATCGGGAGGTCGCCGCGCAGCCCGCGCGGCGGCCAGCGTCGAGACGCTCAGCCACAGCGGAGGGAGGCGGGGTGGCTCGCCATCGGGCATGCGGACGCATATCGCCCCTATGAGAACAATACAAGAACATGATAGTCTGACTGCCCCAAACGGAGGATGGTCATGGCAGCACGTCGCCGGGCAGCGACACGCCCCCTCGACGCGGCGCTGGTGCGCCTACAGACAATGGCTGCGCGTGGGGTCCAGTCGACCCGCATAGCGCGTGAGGTCGAGATCATCGTGGGTGAATGGCTTGGTGAGGCGGATGCCGATCCGGCTGATGTCAAAACCCGGCTCGACGAATTGCACGAGCAACTGGCTTCCGGTGTCGTCGATGCCGAGGAGCAGGTGTCCTACGTCGATCCCGACGAGGCACCTGCCGTGAAGCAGGCCGGCGTCACTTTGGCCGCGCTGGTCGCGACGCGGGATGCGGTGGAGCGGGCGCGCGACACGCTGTAGCGACGGCGCCGCTGCAGCGTGCTGCGCTGTTACAATTCACCCGCTGGCGGAGCGGAATCCGCATCTCGTAGACTCTCCCCACGATGATGAATTGCGGGTGCAGCTATCTGCACCGCGGCTCATCAGCCACAGCGCGGCTGAGCAGCCACTGTGGCTCGCGAGCTGCAGGGTCCTTCCTGGGCCCGACGTATGCGGGGGGCGGAAGCGCGCAACGCGTCTAGCGTCAGCCCCGTTTTCCAGGTTGCCAGCGCTGCCAGGTTGCCAGCCGCGGCGCCTTTCATTCGAACATCACGCAGGTGCAGATGCTCCAGGCCCCATGGGCTGCGAGCGCCGTTGAGGCGCGCGCGGTCGCATCCCTGCTGCCCTATGCCGGCAATGCGCGCACGCATTCCGCCGAGCAGGTGGCGCAGATCGCAGCGAGCATCCTCGAGTTCGGCTTCGTCGCGCCGGTGCTGATCGACGAGCGCGGCGAGATCATCGCCGGCCACGGACGACTGCTGGCCGCGCAATCCCTCGGCCTCGAGGTCGTCCCCACCATCATCCGCGCGGGGCTGACCGACGCCCAGAAGGCCGCGTATCGGCTGGCCGACAACCGCATTGCGCTAAGCGCCGGCTGGGACGAGGCGCTGCTTGCCGCCGAGGTCGCCAAGCTGCAGGAGATGGGGAGCATCGACCTTGCGCTGACCGGCTTCGATGGCACCGAGATCGAGCGTCTGCTGGCAGGGCTGGAAACCGAGACTGGCAACCTTGCCAGCCCGGCGGTTGCCAGCGCGGCCGAACCGTCAGCTGGCAACTCGGGCGTCGATCCGGACGCCGACGGCGAACCGAATCCCGCCGACGCGGAACCCGATCCGCCACGTCAGGCCGTCACGCGCCCCGGCGACCTCTGGTTGCTCGGCGAGCACCGGCTGCTCTGCGGCGACAGCACCGATGCCGCTAGCGTCGCGCGGCTGATGGGCGACGAGCGCGCGGCGCTGCTCTTCACCTCCCCGCCATATGGCAACCAGCGTGCATACACCACGGGTGGCGTCTCGGACTGGGACGCGCTGATGCAGGGCGTGTTCCACCATGTCGACGCGGCCCTGCGGCGCGATGGCCAGGTGCTGGTCAATCTCGGCCTGATCCACCGCGAGGGCGAATGGCAACCCTATTGGCAGGGCTGGCTCGACTGGATGCGCGCGCAGGGTTGGCGTCGCTTCGGGCTCTACGCCTGGGACCAGGGTCCCGGCTTGCCCGGCGACTGGAACGGCCGCCTCGCACCGGCCTTCGAGTTGGTGTTCCACTTCAATCGCGAGGCGCGGCCGCCCAACAAGATCGTGCCCTGCAAATGGGCCGGCACGCCGAACAAGGGCAGCGGGCTGCGCGCCGCCGACGGCGAGGTGAAGGCCTACACCCATATCGGCCTGTCGGTGCAGGAGATGCGCATCCCCGACAGCGTGCTGCGCATCACCCGCCACAAGGGCCGGGGGATCGAGACCGAGCATCCGGCAGTGTTCCCGGTGGCGCTGCCGGAACTGCTCATGCAGACCTATGCCAATCTCGGTGACGTCGTGTTCGAGCCCTTCGCAGGCTCCGGCACCACCATCCTCGCCGGGCAACGGACGGGCCGGAAGGTGCGGGCGATCGAGCTCGCGCCCGCCTATGTCGACCTCGCCATCGCGCGCTACCGCATGCTGTTCCCTGAGTTGAGCGTCATGCTCGACGGCGACGGACGCGGCTACGACGCGGTCGCCGCCGAGCGGGCCGCGGAGGTCGCGGCGCATGCAGCCTGATCTGCGCGTCGAGACGATGCCGGTCGCCGCGCTCGCACCCTATGCTGCCAACGCCCGGCTGCACCCGACGGAGCAGGTGGCGCAACTCGCCGCCTCGATCGCCGAGTTCGGCTTCAACGTGCCGGTGCTCGTGGATGACGCCGGGGTACTGATCGCCGGGCACGGCCGGGTCCTGGCCGCCAGGGTGCTCGGGCTGCAGGAGGTCCCGGCCATCCGCCTCGGACATCTGACCGAGGCGCAGGCACGGGCCTATCGCCTGGCGGACAACCAGCTGGCGCTGAATTCGGCCTGGGACGAGAGCCTGCTGGCGGCCGAACTGCGATCACTGCGCACCGAAGAGTTCGACCTCGGGCTGATCGGCTTCGATGGGGCGATGCTGGATCGGCTGCTGTCTGAAGCGTCACCCGAGGTGTCGGCTACGTCCGCGGGCGATCCCGACGCGCCGGCGCCGGAGCCACCGGCGGCGCCCGTCACGCGCCTTGGCGACCTCTGGCTGCTCGGCCCGCATCGTCTGCTCTGTGGTGACAGCACCAACGCTACGGACGTCGCGCGGCTGCTCGATGGCGCCCGGCCACATCTGATGGTGACCGACCCGCCTTACGGTGTGAACTATGATCCGGAATGGCGCAACGAGGCCGGCGTCTCGGCCACGATGCGCACCGGCAAGGTAGCGAATGACGACCGTGCCGACTGGCGCGCGGCGTGGGCGCTGTTCCCCGGCGACGTCGCCTATGTCTGGCACGCGGGCGTGCATGCGCGCACCGTCATTGAGAGCCTCGAGGCAGCCGGCTTCGCGGTGCGCAGCCAGATCGTCTGGGCGAAGTCCCGCTTCGTGCTGGGGCGCGGTGACTACCATTGGCAGCACGAGCCCTGCCTTTACGCCGTGCGCAAGGGTGCGACCGGCCATTGGCAGGGCGCCCGCGACCAGGCGACGCTCTGGTCGATTGCCAACGGCGGCGACGAGGACGCCGCCACCGTGCACGGGACGCAGAAGCCGGTCGAATGCATGCGCCGGCCGATGGTCAACAACAGCGCCGTGGGCGATGCGGTCTATGAGCCGTTCTGCGGCAGCGGTAGCACCATCATCGCGGCGGAGACGACCGGGCGGCGTTGCTACGCGGTGGAACTCGATCCGCGCTATGTCGACGTCACCGTCCTGCGATGGCAGGCGCTGACCGGGAAGGCCGCGGTGTTGGTGGGGGAAGATCGGACCTTTGGTGATCTCGCCGCCGTCCGGGCGATGCGAGCGGCGTCGTGAATGCACGCCAAGGCATACATCGATCGCGCGTACACAAATCACCGAACTCTCTGCTGTGAGGCTGCCCTCTCCTTCGCTAGAATTTCCTGCGAGATCGGGCGCGCGCATAGAGCGGCAGGTCGTCCGTCTCTTGCGCGCGGAGGACGTGCCATGTTGAGCGACCGCTACGGGCTGTCCATGTCCACGACGTCGCAGGCATCCCGAGACTTCTACGCCGAGGGCTGCGACTGCCTTCTCCGCCTCTATCCGGGCGCCCTCGCCGCTTTCGAGCAGGCGATCGAGAGTGACCCAGATTTTGCCCTCCCTCACGCGGCGCGGGCACGCGTGCTGCAACTGGGCGGCGACATGCCCGGCGCGCAGGCGGCCGCGGCGAGGGCCGCGGAACTGGCCGCCACCCAGTCGGAGCGGGAGAACAGCCACGCCGCCGTCTTCGTCCATCTGGTGAACGGGCGCTCCGCTGCGGCGCTCGATGCCGTCCGCGCCCATGTCGCGCAATGGCCGCGCGATGCGCTTGTCGCGAGCACGGCGGCGAACCAGACCGGGTTGATCGGCACCTGCGGCCGTGCGGGTCGCGAACAGGAGCAACTGGATTTCCTCGCCGCGCTGGCTCCGCACTACGAGGACGATTGGTGGCTCGACAGCCACTATGCGCTGGCGCTGTCGGAACTCGGCCATTGGGCCGAGGCGCGCAGGCGGGTCGAGCGCTCCCTCGCCCGGCAGCCCCGCAATGCCGCCGCCGCGCATTCGATGGCGCATCTCCAGTACGAGACTGGCGAGCCGGAAGCCTCCATCAACTTCCTGTACGGATGGCTGGCAGAATATCCGCGGAACGGTGCCTTCCGGGGTCACCTCAGCTGGCATCTTGCCCTTGCGCTGTTGGGCGAGCAGCGCGTCGAGGAAGGCTTTGCGCTCTTCGAGGATGCTTTCGCGGCGGAGGAGTACCCCGGCCCGAAGGTTGTCAAGCTCATGGACGCTGCATCCTATCTGTGGCGGGTGGAGCTGGCAGGGCATGCGCGGAACGAGGCCCTCTGGCGGCGTGTGCACGAATTCGCGCACCAGACTTTTCCGCGTCCTGGGATGGCCTATGCGGACTGGCACGTCGCACTGGCGGATGCCGTTGCCGGTGATGCTGAGGCGGCGGAGGCTCGTGCGCAGGAACTGTCGGCCCTCGCTGAGGCCGGGCGGTATCCGGCAGGTCCCGGCATGGCTGCGATCGCGCGCGCGGTCGCGGCATTCGAGCGCAAGGACTATGCCGCTGCAATCGCCGCGCTCGAGCCAGTATTGCCGGAGCGCGAACGCTTCTCGGGCAGCCGCGCTCAACTCGATCTGCTCGAGTTCACACTGCTCAAGGCGTATCTCGACTCAGGTCGGTTGGAGGAAGCGCGTCGACTGCTGACTACACGTCGGCCCGGCCCAAGGGGGGTCCCGGTGGCCGGCGCTGAGACCCTGCATTGATCCGGCGCGATCGATTGGACAACGGAATCGGCACCCATCACACACGCAATGCGCCAGGAAGCAAACTTCCCGGCGCACGCATCGCTCTCCGAACAAGCGAGCCGCTATTGGGAGACTCGATAGACGCTGTAGGATCCGCGGGCGCCCTCCTTGTTCGGCCCGACCTGGCGGACGCGCTCCATCACCTGCACCTCGATCCCTTGCCGCTTCTTCAGGCCGGCGAAGAACCCGCGGACCGTGTGCTGCTGCCAGCCCGTCGCCTCGCAGATCTGCGCGATGGTCGCGCCCTCCTCGCGGCGGAGCATGGCCAGCACCGTCTCCTGCTTCGTGCCCTCGCGCGGCTTGCGCGGCGCACCCGCCTCGCGTTTGGGTCCGCCCGGCTTCGTGGCCAGCGCGACGCGCAGGGCGTCGATCGCGCTCGGCAGGGCAGTGCGCTGGTTTGCTTCGTCGTCCCAGACGTCGAGAATGCGCTGCGCGACCTCCCGCAGCGTGACACTGCGCGCCTGGCGCGGGGTTGCGAGCGCCTGGTCCAGTAGCGCCACGTCCTCCCTACGGGCGGGGTAGAGGGCGGCCTCAGCATTCGCCGCGGGGGTGTCCTGCGGCAGGGCGTCCTTCCCGCCCGTCGGCGCCGTGTCGGCAACCGTGGCAGGCTCAGCGACCTCCTCGCCGCCGTCGATCAGGCGGGGATCCACCCCGTTGCGCTCGTCGCGCGGGCGGGTGTCCTCGACCTCCTCCGCCACGCCCTCCGGCGTGACGCCGATGGCGCGCAGCCCGGCCTCGGTGATGCGCAGCAGGCGGGTCCGGCCGTCGATCTGCCAGGCGTCCCGCGCGTTATAGGCGCTGGCGTGCTCGTCACTGACAAACCCCTGCTTGATCAGGGCCTTCGCCACCGTCTGCCGCGCCGCGGCGGGCAGGCGCTCGGGCGGGATGGCCAGCCGGTCGTCGCGCTGGCTCGCCTGGCTGAGGATGATGCGCTGGGTATCGGAGAGCTTCATTTCGGGGCTCCTGGTTCGGCACCCGAGGATCCGGGTGCTACGGCCCCGAGCCCCGTGCGGGGCGATGCTGCGCCGGTCTGCGGCGCGTGACGCATGCTTCGCGCTGCGGCGGGGGCTGAGCCAAGCGCCATCGGCGCTGCGTTGATGGCGTTGTTCGAGGGATTCCGATCACATCATGATCGCCACCGCGCCGCCGGGCCGCGTGGCCTCGCAGCGCGAGGTGGCGCGCCGCCTCGGCATCTCCCATACGGCCCTGCAGAAGGCGCAGCGCGCCGGCCGCATCGCCCCCGAGGCCGATGGCGCCTGGGACGTCCAGAAGGTCCGGGCACGGCTGGCGGACAGCAGCGATCCCGTCAGGAAGACGGCGACGCTCGTGCAGCAAAAGCCGGCACCATCTCGGCCAGCAGCGCCACGGCCGCCTGTCGCACCGATGCCGCAGGCAGCTGATCCGCTGCCGCGCGCCGCCCAGAACACGTTCCACGACGCCCGCACGGCAAACGAGGTGCTGAAGGCGCAAGAGCGCCGGCTGCGGCTCGACGAGCGCAAGGGCAAGCTGGTCGACAAGGCCCGGGCGCTGCTGCTGGTGCACCGCCTCGCCAAGGAGGAGCGCGACGCCATCCTCGCCTGGCCCGCCCGGGTCGCCGCCGAGATGGCGGCCGAGCTCGGCGTCGATGTGCATCGGCTGCAGACCATGATGGACAGCCGGCTGCGCCAGCATCTCGCCGCCCGCCACGATGTCCGCGTGCAGGTGTCGTGATGGCGGGCGAGCATTTGCTGGAGGAACTCGGCCGCTTCGACGGCGACGCCGAGATCCTGCAGGCCTGGCGCGACGGCATGGCACCCGAGCCGGCTCTGCTGGTCTCGGAATGGGCCGACCGCCACCGCCTGCTCGGCTCGCGAGGTTCCGCCGAGCCGGGACCCTGGCGCACCGCGCGCACGCCCTATCTGCGTGAGATCATGGACGCGCTGTCGCCGGCGCATCCGGCGCGGCGGGTGGTGTTCATGAAAGGTGCCCAGGTCGGCGGCACCGAGTGCGGCAATAACTGGATTGGCTACGTCATCCACCACGCCCCCGGGCCGATGCTCGCGGTGCAGCCGACCACCGAACTGGCCAAGCGCTTCTCGGACCAGCGCATCGACCCACTGGTCGAGGAAACGCCGGCCATCCGCGAACGGGTCGCGCCCGCGCGGTCACGGGACAGCGGCAATCGCCAGCTCAGCAAGGAGTTCCCCGGCGGCCAGCTGGTGATGACCGGCGCGAACAGCGCGGTCGGCCTGCGCTCCATGTCGGCGCGCTTCCTGTTCCTCGACGAGATCGATGCCTATCCCGGCGATGTCGAGGGCGAGGGCGACCCGATCGCGCTGGCCGAGGCCCGGGCGCGGACCTTCGGCTGGCGGCGAAAGGTGCTGCTGGTCTCGACGCCCACGATCGCCGGCCTGTCGCGCATCGAGCGCGAATACCTGGCGTCCGACCAGCGGCGCTACTTCGTGCCGTGCCCGCATTGCGGGGTGATGCAGTGGCTGCGCTTCGAGCGGCTAGTCTGGGATGAGGGCCAGCCAGAGACGGCGCGCTATCTCTGCGAGGCCTGCGACCAGGCGATCGGGGAGCAGCACAAGGCGGCGATGCTGGCCGGCGGGGCCTGGCGAGCGACCGCGGAGCCCACCGATCCCCACGCGGTCGGCTTCCACATCTCGGCGCTCTATTCGCCGCCCGGCTGGATGCCCTGGTCGGAAATCGCCCGGCTCTGGCTCGCCGCGCAGGGCGACGACCGGGCGATCAAGACCTTCCGCAACACCGTCCTCGGCGAGACTTGGCAGGAGGCGGGCGAGGCGCCGGACTGGCAGCGGCTCTATGACCGCCGTGAGCATTGGCCGGTTGGCACGGTGCCGATGGGCGGGTTGCTGCTGACCGCCGGCGTCGACGTGCAGCGCGACCGCCTCGAGGCCAGCATCTGGGCCTGGGGGCAGGACCGCCAGTCCTGGCTGGTCGAGCACCGCGCCCTCGCGGGGAACCCGTTCGAGGCGGCGCTGTGGGAGGAGTTGCGGCGGCTGCTGGGCGAGACCTGGCGGCATGCCTCGGGCCACCGCTTGCCGATCGCCATGGCGGCGATCGACAGCGGCGACGGCATGACCACCGCCGAGGTCTACACCTTCGTCCGGCGCGCCGGGGCCGGCCGCGCCATCGCGGTCAAAGGTCAGGACGGGCTGCGCGCCGCGGTCGGCCAGCCGGCGGCCACCGAGGTGCGGCGCAACGGGCGCAAGCTCGGCGGGCTCAAGGTCTGGCCGGTGGGCTCGTCCTTTCTCAAGGCCGAGACCTATGGCTGGCTCAAGCTCGATCGCCCCACTGAGGAGAGTGAGGATCCCTTCCCCGCCGGCTTCGTACACCTGCCTGTCCATGCCGCCGGTGAGGAATTCTGTCGGCAGCTGACGGCCGAGCAGCTGGTTGCGCGGGCCGGGCGGAACGGCTTTCGCCGGCTCGAATGGGTCAAAACCCGCGAACGTAATGAGGCGCTGGACTGCCGCGTCTATGCGCGCGCCGCCGCGGCCGCCCTCGGGATGGATGGCTGGGGCGAAGGTCGCTGGGCACGGATGGCAGATGCGCTGTCTCTGCCCGCCGACGAACCATCCTCCGCAGCGGCGCAGGCATCGTCCGCCGCTGTACCGCCGACCCGCCCTCGCGCCTGGCTTGCCCCGCGTGGCGGCTGGCTGCGCTGACACTGGAGATCTCCATGACCGCCACCATCCCGGTGCGCACCAGCATCGCCGCCGGCCAGGTGCTGAGCGGACCCGTCGCGAGCGTCGGCTATGGCGTCTGCCTGCTGCTGCTGCCCGCCGCCTGGACCGACGCGCCGCTCACTTTGCAGGGCTCGCTGGACGAGGGTGAGCCCACCTTTTGGGCCGATCTCTACGACCATCTTGGCAACGAGGTGGTGCTGACGGTCGCCGCCGGCCGCGCGCTCACCCTGCCACCGACGCTGCTGCTCGGCTGGCGCTGGCTGCGCCTGCGCTCCGGCCTCGCCGCCGCGCCGGTGAACCAGGCGGCGGAGCGCCTGCTCACCCTCGGCATCCGGCCGCTCGCATGACCGCACTGTTCCAGCACTACCTGCCCCCGGCGCCGACGATGCTGCCCTATGTGTCGGGGCGCTTCTACGCCTCGCAGCATGCGCGCGCGGTCGGCGGCGCCGTCGCGATGACGGCGAACCGGCTCTACTGCGTCCCCTACGTGCTGGCCCGGCCCGGGCTGTTCTCGGCCATGGCGGTGAGCATCACCACCGGCGCCGCGGGCGTCCTGCGCATGGCGCTGGCCGCCGACAATGGTGCCGGGCGGCCGGGGGGCGTCGTCGAGGAGCCGGTGGTGGACGCCGACACGACCGCGGTCGGTAGTGCGATCTGTCCATTTGCGCAGCCGCGCTGGATCCCGGCCGGGATCTGGTGGCTGCTGCTGTGCTTCTCGGGGGCGCCCTCGGTGCGCGGCACCAGCACGCAGGCGTTCAGCGGGGGGAACACGCTGCTGCTCGGCTCGTCCGCGGCGGATGGTGGCGCTGGTGGCGGCACCGGGAGCGAGAACGGGTTCTTCGCGGCGCTGCCGCACCAGACCGGTGTGCCGATCATGCCCAGCCCGCCGGGTGGGCTGTCCTATCTGGCCAACGCAGCGACGCCGCTGCCGACGCTGCGGGCGGCCTGATGGACCCGACCGTCCTGGCCTGGGCGCTGGCGCAACCGGCCGGCAGCCGCGCGACGGTGCTGGCCGCGGCCTACACCGGTGGCACCACGCGCGTGACCTTCGACGGCCGCACCGTGGAGTACCGTAGCCTCGACGAGCTCGGCCGGGCGATTGCGGCGCTGCATGGCGCGGAGAACAGCGCGGCGCGGCGGCCTTCAATGACGCTGGCAAGCTTCACCCGCGGAGGCAATGCGTGATCGACCGCATGACCCGCCGCCTCCGCGATGCCTGGTCGGCGCTACGCGGCTATGCCGCGGCGCAGGACCATCGCGCCTCCGCCTGGGCGCCCTCCGGCGGCAGCGCCAATGCGGAGGTCGGCCTGGCCGCGGCGACAGTCGCGCGCCGTGCCCGCGATGCCGTCCGCAACGATCCCTACGCGTGCCGCATCGTCGATCTCTGGACTGGTAATGCCGTCGGCGCAGGGATCACGACGCGCTGGCCCGACGATGCGCACGGCCGGGTGTGGCAGCGTTGGGCGGAGAGCACCGCCTGCGATGCCGAGGGCCGGCTCGACCTTTATGGCTTGCAGGCGCTGGTGATGCGGGCGGTGGTCGAAAGCGGCGAATGCTTCGTCCGCTTCCTGATGGTGCCGCCATCGCCTGCCAATCCGATCGGCCTGCGCCTGCAGGTGCTGGAAAGCGACCACCTCGACACCGCGCGCAATGGCATGGTGGAGGGCGCGCCGACGATCCAGGGCATCGCCCTCGGCGAGGCCGGTGCGCCAATCGGCTACTGGCTGCATCGCGTCCACCCCGGCGCGGCATGGATCCTGCCCGGCGCGACCTGGCAGAGCAGCGAGCGGATCCCCGCGTCAGAGGTGCTGCACATCTATCGTAAGCGCAGGCCCGGCCAGTTGCGCGACGTCTCCTGGCTCGCGCCCATCCTCCTTCGCCTGCGCGACCTCGGCGACTACGAGGCCGCGTTGCTGATGAAGGCCAAGATCGAGGCCTGCCTCGCGGCGGTGGTCACGGAGGAGGGGGACGAGGCGCTGACCGGCGCCGCCGCCGGCCTGCTGCGCGACGCCCAGGGCCGCACCGTCGAGAGCTTCGAGCCAGGGATGATCCTGTATCGCCGCGGCATGGGCTCGGTTGAGGTGGTGAACCCCTCCGGCGGCGGCTCACATGCCGCCTTCGCCCGCCGTGCGCTCGAGGCCGCCGCGGTCGGCGCGGGCCTCACCTACGACCAGGTCTCGGGCGACCTGACCCAGGCGAACTACTCCAGCCTGCGCGCCGGCAAGATCGAGTTCCGCCGGCTCTGCGAGCAGGTCCAGTACGGCATGCTGATCCCGATGATGGTCCGGCCGATCGCGGAGCGCTTCCACGCGCAAGGTGCTCTGCTCGGGCTATGGGGCGCGGAGATGCCGGGCGGCGTCAGCCACGTCCCGCCGGCGCACGAGATGATCGACCCGCTGAAGGACACCACGGCGCTGATCGCCCAGGTCAGGGCGGGCTTCGTGCCGCAGCCCGAGGCGGCCGGGGCCTTCGGCTACGACTTCCGCGCCGCGGTGGAGATGATCCGTGAGGCCAACGCGCTGCTCGACGAGGCCGGCCTCGCGCTCGACACCGATCCGCGCCGGGTCGCGAAATCAGGCGCGGCGCAGGATGCTGCGCAGATCGCGGCCATTGAGATTGCCGCAACAGGTGCCGCTGCGCCCGCTGGGCAGAACGCTGCGACGTCCTGAGCCGCGCGGCGCAACAGAGGTGTTAGCGGGCCTTGCGAGCCGTGCGCTGTGAACGGGCCTTGCCGGCTGTCCGCGCTGCAGAGGCGGGTGCTTGCGCCTTTCGCTTTGGGCCCGTGCTGCGGCGCTCAGCGCGTGACCGAAGCTGAGCAACGGCCGGTGCAGCTGACTTGCGCGGCGTCGCCGCCGCGAGCGGTGTAGGAGCATCCGCGTGCGGTACTGAGCTCGTCGGCAGCGCAACGCGAAATTGTTCAACGTTACCCTCTACCGCACTGAGTGCGGCAGGCGCTGCTTTGGAGGCGAGTTGCGCCATCCAGGGGGTGGTCCAGAAGCGCATCGCCTGCTTGCTCATCTCAGCGGCCATCGCCGTCTGCTGGCGGTGCATTTCTCCCATCCAGTAGCCTCGCATGGTGCCTGCGGTCGCATTCGCGGCGCTGAGCCAATGGCTCATGAACGGGTTGGTCAGGAACGTCGGGTTCCTTGTCATCGGTTTTCTCATTTGATTGGTGAACACCTTACATGGTGCGCCGCAGCATGAATTGCGACCTCTTGCTGCCCTCGGAAGCTCGAAAGACGCAGAGCAGCGGCCAAGCGCCAATCGGCTGCTCCGAGACCCGGACGTCATCAAGACAAGGCTGACGAATGCACGACACCACGAACGCGGACGCGGGCCCCCTCGCGCCGGCGCCTGCGGCTGCGTCCTATCGACCTCCCATCGCTGGGCAGTTGATCGTGGCCCAGCGCGCCATCACCGCCCCTGCCACCGTCGACCGCGCCGCCCGCACCGTCGACGTGGTGTGGAGCACCGGCGCGCGCGCCCGCAACTTCGTCCCGGCCCTCGGCCTCATCACCGAGGAGCTGGAGATGTCGCCCAATGCGGTGCGGATGGAGGCACTGCGCTCCGGCCGCGCCCCGGTGCTCGACACGCATCGCCGTGGCGGTGCGCGCGACGTGCTCGGCCGCGTTACCGCCGCCCGCCTCGAGCGCGGTCGCGGCTATGCCACGCTGCAGTTCAGCACCGCGGCCGACGTCGAGCCGGTCTGGCAGCGCATCGCTGACGGCACGCTGCGGGCGGTGAGCGTCGGCTATCGCGTGCATCGCTACGAGCCGCGGCCCGACACCGCCACCGGCGAGACCGTCCACCGCGCGGTGGACTGGGAACCTTTCGAGATCTCCGTCGTGCCGCTCCCGGTGGACCGCGATGCGGCGGTGCGTGGCGAGGCGCCGCAGGGCGCGCCCGCCATCGCCATCGAGCCTGCCCTGCCTGACGAGGATCCACCCATGCCCGAGACGACGCCGGAAGCCCCGGCCACGCCGGCGCCGTCTGCGCCGCCCGCCACCCCGCCCCAGGAGACCACCGTGACCACCAGCCCCGCACCGGCCGCTCCGTCCGCGCCCGCCACGCCGCCCGAGCCGACCCGCGCCGCACCGGACCTCGACGCGGTCCGTGCCGAGGCCCAGCGCGCCGAACGCGAGCGCATCGCCGGCATCGACGCCGCGGTCGAGGCCGCCCGCGCCCTGCTACCGGTGGATCGCATAACGCCGATCCGCGCCGAGGCGATCTCGACCGGCTGGACCGGCGACCAAGCCCGCCGCGCCCTGTTCGACGCCCTCGTCGCGCAGGGCCCGCGGCCGTCCGTTCCCGCTCGGCCGGAGACCGGCCCCGGCCACGACGACCCGGCGCAGATCCTCGACGCCATGGCCGAGGCACTCGCCGCCCGTGCCATGGCCGGCTATCAGCCGCAGGGGGCGGGACGCCACGCCGAGTTCATGGGCTGGCGCCCCTCCGACATGCTGCGCGAACTGCTCGCCCGCCGTGGCGATCGCAACCCGCCCCGCAACCCGACCCTGCTCGCCGAGCGCGCCTTCCACACCACCTCTGACTTCCCGGCGCTCCTCTCCGCCGCCGCCAACAAGATGCTGCTCGCCGCCTACCAGCCCGCGCAGCCGACCTACCGCCAGATCTTCCTCCGGCGCGACTTCCGCGACTTCAAGCCGCATCGGCACCTGCGCGTCGGCGACTTCCCGACCCTGCTGCCGCTGCTGGAGAACGGCGAGATCCAGGCCGGGACGATGTCCGAGAGCCAGGAGATCGTGCTCCTGCAGACCTTCGCGCGCCGCATCCGGGTCACCCGGCCGATGCTGGTGAACGACGACCTGGGCGCCTTCACCGACTTCGCCGCCGCCATCGGCCGGCGCGTCGCCGAGTTCGAGAACGCCACCGCCTACAACCTGCTGAACAGCGCCAATGGTGACGGCCCGACGCTGACCACCGGCAGCGCGCCGGTGTTCGCCACCGGCGCCGCGCGGGCCAACAAGGCCAGCACTGGCACGGTGCTCGACACCTCGACCATCGGCGCCGGCCGCACCGCCATCATGAAGCAGCGCACGCTGGACGGGCTGCCGATCTCGATGGGCCAGACCATGCGCCTGCTGGTCGGGCCGAACCTCGAACTCGCCGCGCGCCAGGCGACGGTGGTGGTGCAGGCGAGCGAGATCGGCAAGGCGAACGTCTTTGCCGGTTTCGTGCAGCCGGTAATCGAGCCGCTGATCCAGGCGAACCGCTGGTACCTCTTCTCCGACCCGGGCGCGGCACCCGTCTACGTCTATGGCTACCTGAACGGGGCGGAGGGGCCGCAGGTGACCACCGGCCCGGTCCAGGGCGCCGACGGCATCGAGGTCAGCGTGATCTTCGACTTCGGCGTCGGCGCCATCGACTGGCGCGGCGCCTGGTTCAACCCGGGCACCTGAGGACGAGGTAGTCGGGTGGTGCTGTGTGCGCTGACGATGGGCGAGGATTGTGGCGATCTCGCCCATCGCTAAGGTGCGAAAAGTAACCTTGGATTCGGCTGCCATGCGCGTCGCCACTTGGAACATTAGGCATGGCGGCGCCGCCGGTGACGGACATCGCCGCGTTGTCGGCACGCTGCTGGGATTTGATGCCGACGTCCTCGTTGTTACGGAATTTCGCACGAACGACCGTGGTGCGGCGATCGTCGTGGCTCTTCAGAAAGCCGGGTACTACACCACCAACCCCGACTCGCCTCCCAACCGAAACTCAGTCCTCATCGCCAGCCGAACGCCGATCGCGACAACCCAGTCGCTGGCGTCCTCGCTTCCCGATCCCTGGCGGCTGTGGATGGCGGACCTCGGATGGGGCCGTGTGACGGGCGTCTACATGCCGAACCAGGAGCGCAAGCTGCCGTACTGGGACAGCGTTATCAGTGCCGCATCCGGCCCCAACTCTCCATGCCTCTTGATCGGTGACTTCAACACCGGGCGCAACGATTTGGATAAGGCGGACAACGCGACCGCCCTCATCGGGGCCGAGTACATGGACCGCATCGGCGAGGTGGGCCTCATCGATCTCTGGCGATCGCGTCATCCCGATCGGCGCGAGTACTCCTGGTTCAGCACGCCGTGGAACAACGGCTTCCGCCTCGACCATGCCCTTGGGACCAGTCGCATCGCTGCGATGGTCACCGACTGCCGATACGATCACGCACCGCGTCTGGAACGCATTTCCGACCACTCGGCATTGATCGTCGAGTTGGCGGTGACCGGAACAGCGACCAACGCACGCTGAACTTTGAACCGGCGCCATGGGGGCGCCGGCCATTTCGAGACATCGCAGAACCAAGCACGGGGCGCCCTTTCGGGCGCCCTTCGTGTTTCCGAGGAGTTTTCATCACCATGCGCAACTGCATCCGCACCGACGCCCGCTCTGTCCCGATGGTGGTGCCCTATGCCGGCGGGATCCTCTCCGGCCAGGGCATGATGGTCGGCGCCTTCTTTGGAGTGGCAGCGTCCGACGCCGCCCAAAACGCCAGCGTCGAGTGTGAGACCCGGGGCGAGTTCGAGCTGACCAAGGAGCCCTCGCTCGCCATCAGCCAGGGCGCGCGGGTGTTCTGGGACAACACCAACCGCCGTATCACCACCACCGCCACCGGCAACTTTCAGGTCGGGCTCTGCACCGTTGCGGCGCTGGCGGCCGATGCCACGGTGCGGGTGATGCTCGCCCGCGTGCCGGCCTCGGGGGCGTGATGGCTGCGCTGCTGCCGCGCGACCACGTGCGGCTCGAGGGCGTGCATCGCGACCTGGTGCGCGTCGTCGAACGGGCCCGCCAAGCGGTGCCCTTCATCGTCACCGAGGGGCTGCGCTCCCGCGAGCGGCAGGCGCGGCTGGTCGCGATCGGTGCCTCGCGCACCATGAACAGCCGGCACCTCACCGGCCACGCCGTCGATCTGGCCTACTGGCTCGACGACGGCGACGGTGCGGTGGAGCAGGGCGAGATCCGCTGGGATTGGTCCCTGTACGAGCAGATCGGCGCGGCGATGAAGGCTGCGGCGAAAGAGCTCGGTGTGGCGATCGTCTGGGGCGGCGACTGGCCCTCCTTTCGCGACGGCCCGCACTTCGAGCTCGACCGCACGGCCTATCCCTGATGGGCGCGGCCATCCTTGCGCTGCTCGGCCGGCACGCCGTGCCGATCGGTCTGGCAGCAGCCGTTGCCATGATGGCGCTGACCGCCTGGCACTTCCGATCGCAGCGCGACGCCGCCCGGCTGGATGCCGCGACGGCCACGCGCACCGCCGAGGCCAATGCGGCCGCGCTGGCCCGCGCCACCGCCGAGCACGCGCGCCACATCGTCGCGCTGACCGGCGAGGCCGAGCGCGCCCGCGCCCAGGCCGTGCGCCTCGGCGCCAACCTGGAGGCTCTGCGCCGTGACCCGAGCCACGCGATGGGCGCTGCCCCTGTGCTGCGCGATGCTGTTGAGCGCCTGCGCGGGAACCGCACCGCCGGAGATCCGGCTGTTGCCGCTCCGCCTCCCTGACGCGCTGCTGGTCTGCGCGGCGGCGCCGGCGCTTCCCAACGCAGACCGGCTCACGCAGGGCCAAGTGGCGGAGCTGCTGCTCGCCTATGACGCGGCCCATGCCGACTGCGCCGGGCGGCTCGCCGCGGTGCGGCGGCTCAACCCGGCCGACGGGGGCGAGCGGTGAACGCCTTCGCCGATGCGATGACGGCGCTGGTCGCCGATCCGAACCTCGGCACCGAGGCGGTCTATCGGCAGGGCGGTACGGGCGCGCCCGTCGCCGTCAGGGTGCTGCGGTCTTCCCCGGACCGTGTCGCCGATGCCTTCGGTACCGAGATCCTCGCGGCCACCGACATCCTCTCCATCGCCATCACCGTCCTGCCCGACGTCGCCGCCGGCGACAGCTTCGCCCTCGGCCCTGACCTGCTCACCGTGACCCATGCCGAGCGTGACGCCTCCGGCACCGCCTGGCGCGTGCTCTGCCAGCGATAGGAATCCCGCCATGCCGCAGAACGCCCTGACCCTGCTGGAGATCCTGCGCGACCTGCTGCTCGGTGCCGCCGCCGGCCTCGCCGGCGGCTTCGTGCGCTGGAACAACCCCGAGCGTCGGCGTTTTGGCTGGTGCCTCGCGTGGGAGGTGCCCTCCGCCGCGCTGGTCGGCAGTGCCGGCTATGCCCTCGGCGGCTTCCTCGAGCTCAACGAGTACGGCCGGTTCCTCTTTGCCTTCGTGTTCGGCTACCTCGGCCAGGCCGCGCTGCACGACCTTGCGGTCGCTATCATCCGCCACCGCACCGGTCTGCCGCCGGGCGGCGGCACGCCGTGAGGCTCGCGGTCCGCATCGTCGGCGACCTGCGGCAGCTTCTCGCCGCCGAGGTCCGCGCCAGCGAGCGCGCGGCGATGACGGCGATCCGCGCCGAGACCGAGCAGGTGAAGCAGGAGCTGCGGCGGCAGGTGACCAGCAGCTTCGGCGGCAACGCGAGGGGGATCGCCAATGCCTGGCGCTCGCAGGTCTTCCCGCGGTCGGGGCAGTCGCTGCGTCCCGCCGGGTTGGTCTGGACCAAGGTGCCAAACGTCATCGATGCCTTCGAGCGCGGTGCGCTGATCCGCGCCAAGGGCGGGCGGAAGTTTCTCGCCATCCCGACCGGCTTCAACGCGGCACGAGGACGCCGCGGCCGCGGCGAGAAGGGGCTGCGTGTCACGCCGGCGCAGATAGTCGCCTCCGGCCAAGGATTCTTGCGGCCGTTCCAGTCGGGCCGAGGCTTCGTGTGGTGTCTGCCGCTGCGCCAGGGTGAGCAGACCGGCCGGCGGCGCCGCACCCGGCTCGTCGCCGGCGGCCTCACCGAGATCGGCACCGGCAACCGCAAGGGCCGTGAGGCCTGGGCGCGCGGCATGCTCCAGCGCGGCATGGTGCCGATGTTCCTGCTGCTGCCGCAGGTGAAGCTCGCCAAGCGGCTGGACGTGAAGGGCGCTGCCGAGCGCGGCCTGCGCCGACTGCCCGCCCGCTTCGTCGCGGCCTGGGAGCGCGAGAGTCGGGGATCGGCGCCGTGAGCATACGCGAGGCCGCGATCGCGGCGCTGCACGGCCGGCTGGCGGCGGCACTTGCGCCCAGGAACCCTGCGCCTCTGGTACTGCGCGGCGAGACCGTGCCGCAGCGCCTGCCACCGGGCGGCCTCGTTGTCATCCGCGACGGCGAGACCATCGACGAGACGGCGATCCTGTCGCCGCTCGCCTGGGCCATCGAGCACCGTGCCGAGGTCGAGGTCACCGTCGGCGGCGTGACGCCGGCGGCCCGGACGGCGCTGTTCGACGCTCTGCTGGTGGACATCGCTGCCGCCATCACCGCCGACCGCACGCTTGGCGGTGCGGTGGAGTGGGCGCAGCCCGGTGCGCCCGACTTCGAGGACGTCGAGTTCGAGGGCGCCGCTGCAGCACGCGCTGCTTCCGTCCCCGTCGCGCTGTTCTTCACCGTCGCCGGCTCGCCGCTGGCCTGACGCTTCTCCCTCTCGCTGATCCCGGAGACCACCGATGCCCCGTGCCATCGGCGCCAATTGCCGTCTGCTCATGATCCCCGAGGCGACCTACGGCACCGCGCCCGCGGGCGACTGGCTGCGCATGCCGTTCCTCTCCTGCGACCTCGGCGCCGAGCAGCCGCTGCTCGATGCCGATGTCATCGGCGTCGGCAGCAGTCGCGATCCGGCCGCGCCCTTCCTCGACACCGTCACCGTGCAGGGCCAGGCGGTGGTGCCGGTGGACCTCAACAACATCGGCCACTGGCTGCGCCTGTTGCTCGGCCCGCCGACCACCACCGGCACCAGCCCGAACTTCATCCACAGCTTCGGCTCGGGCGCGGCGGCGCTGCCGTCGAACAGTATCGAGATCGGCTACCCCGACGTCCCGAACTACGATCTCTGCACCGGCGTGCGGGCCGACACGCTGGAGATCGACTTCTCGCCGACCGGCCCCGCCACGGCGACCTTCGGGCTGATGGGGCAGGGCTCGACGCGCGGCGCATCGAGCTCGGGCGGCACGCCGACCAGCGCCGCCTACAACGCCTTCAACAAGGCGCAGGGGGCGATCAGCCGGAATGGCTCGGCACTCGCCCAGGTGACCGGGGCACGCATGACCTACGCCAACGGCATGGAGATGGTGCGCACCATCCGCGCCGATCGGAAGGTGGAGGGCGTGGATCCCGGCATCGCGCGCGCCACTGGCCAGATCACCGCGCGCTTCGCGGACACCACGCTGCTGACGCAGGCGCAGAACAACGCGTCGGCGGAGTTCGCCTTCAGCTACACGATCGATGCGAACCGCAGCCTCACGTTCACTCTGCATGAGGTCTACCTGGCGCTGGCCAAGACACCGGTTGAAGGGCCGGGCGGCGTCGAGGCGAGCTTCGACATCCGGGCAGCCTACAACGCCGCGGCGACGCGGATGATGACCGCGGTGCTGCAGAACCAGCAGGCGGGGACGGCGTACGCGTGAGGTCTATCGCGATTCTTGAGGATGACGCTCGCTAAAGCAGGCGCGGCCCATTGGAATCCATCGTCCAGATTGGTTTATCAGGGAAGGCCGTGCGCACCTCGGCGAGGCAGATGCGCTTTGGGGCGATGATTGTTTCTGTTCCCCAGGGCAATTCGCATTGGGCCTTGTGCCGGACCTCGATGTTTGCCGGATCTTCTATGAACAATCCTACCGGCTTGGCACCACGCACCCGCCATTCGTTATACGACCCCGGCGCGACCCGATTGAGCGACGCATCGAACGATGCGGCCGACAACAGTTCACCTAGTGAGTGATTGTTGCTCCCTTCGGCGTATGCGCCGGCATCGTCGTGATAGACGCGCAGCACGTCCTCGGCGGTCCTGGGTTCAAGCACCACTCCGACCGATCCTACTACCTTCATTCGATGCCCCGGGGTTAGCACTGAGCAGGAAAGCGGCCACGCTTCCTGCTCAGCGAACACTTGCCGGAGATCGGTTGGATAGACCAGCTCACCGCGCATGGCCGCGTGATGCGAAAAGTGCACGATCAGCGCCTGCCGCGCCTTGAGTCGTGCGCGGAGTTCATCGTAGGTCATGGCGCCCAGTCCCCGTGCGCATCGCCGCGTAGATCGTCGAGCCCGGGTTCAGCCTGCATGTCCGAGGCTTGTCTCGACGGACGCACGCCGCGCCGCGGCAACGATGCGACCTGCGAAACAGACAGGCAGCGTCACAAGTTGGTCCTGCGCGGCGGCCACGTCAGCAGAAGCCAGCGCGCCGGTGATCCGGACGCGATGCTGTTGACCCTCGGGCACCAGCACCAGACGCCCGGCGTCGAATAGTACGTGCATGTGAATCGTCAGCAGCAGCCCGTTATCTGGGGAGTTGTCGTCAAATCCATCCAGGGAGGTCATGATGTGCGCGGCGTTCAGCAGAAGTGGATCGTCGCAGCCGGTGATCGCGCAGCGTCGACCGAACAAAAGCATCACCTGTCGTCGGAATTGCCCCTGACCAGGACGCAGCATCGTCGACCCCTGTACACGGGCCAGTGGCGGTCGAGCCATCGGCGCTTCGATCTGGGGCGGTGCGGGGACGTCATCAGGGTCACGTGGAACTGGGAGTAGGCCGTGGGCGGAAGTCCACTGCCGATAGTTCTCGGCCATTGGGTTCGACGGGATCAGCGTTGCAATGGCGTGCAGCGGCACAGATTCGATGTGGAAGGTCGCGCCTGTGAGATCGGGGCGCCACATCGTGCGGGCAATCTTGCCGCTGTCCTCGCTGATACGGACACCTTTAAAGACCCGGGATGTGTAGTCATCAATCACGCTCGGAGCGAACGCGTGATCCGGAATGACGAATGGATCGCGACGAGGATCGTTCGGGAACCAGTCAACGATGTCGCGATGTTCCATCGGCCCCGTGGGCGTCGCGACGAATGCGATCTCCGCAACATTCGAGGCGATCTTGATGGCGTGAATGAGGTGCGTCTTGCGGACATAGACGCGCGCAAGATCATGGGAACTGGCAAACTCCAGCAGATGCTGCGACTGAGGGTCGTCCAGCGGTGCGCGGGCAGCCGCGATGATCCGCTGCTGATGCTCCCCCTGACGGACATGGACGCAGAGCCCCCACGTCGTTGGATCGAAGCCCAAGGCACGAATTGAGTCGCCCAATGGATTCTGGAAGTCGATGTAGACGCGGTCGTCTTCGACGCGTGGTGAGAAGGTGGCCGAGACGGGGATGATGTCGTCGCCGCCGTCTTGGCGGCTTGCGGGTGAAGTCGCCTGCGTCGGAAGAAAACGCCTATAGTCGTCGAAGTCTGGTGTGTCTTGCGCGTCCTGCCACTGCGCGTCGGTGATGGACGTGGCAATCCTGCGCCAGTCAGCAAAGGCGCGTACCTTCGTCATGGCAAAGGCGACCGCGTAAGGTGGCAGATCGACGCGGGAATCGGTTGCGCGGACTACCTCGTCGATCATTCGCGCCCGATCACCCGGCTCGCGAACGAGCCAGGGAATGAGCACCGGGCCCAAGCCGATACTAGGTTGGCCAGTGGCTTCGTTCACAACAATCACACTCAGCGGCGGGACGTTAATTCCCTGCTGCTGACCGACTTCCCATAGCAGATGACCAAGGATGCCGATTTGCCTGCCAACTCCCAGAGAATGTAGCGCCAAGCCGTACTGACGACGCAGTCGATTAGCGACGTCGCCATAAGTGATCTCACGCCGCTGCTCCAACGACGTGATGAGGATGTCGAACAATGGCTTGGTGAAGTTGGTCATGGTGAATATTGGCCCGCGACCCAAAGCGATCGCAACTATCGGACTGCCTGGAACGGGCCGCCGCAGGCCACTTCGCTGCGGCCAGCGGAAAGTCGATCGACTGGCGCGACGACAAGAGGGGGTGGCGGTGTGGGCTAGCGACAGTCGGATGCCCTCAATCTCGCTCACTGCGCTCACCCCGCGCTGACGCGCATTGCTCTGCTTCCTTCCTTCCACATGGAGACGTCCATGCTCACCCTCGACCTCCCGGCCGAGCCGTATTGGCTCGACCTGCCGCGCGGCGTCCGCGTGGAAATCCGACCCGTGACCACCGCCGTCATGGCCGCCGCGCAGGCCGCCGCGGCCCGCCGTCTCGCCGCGATACGCCTCGCCGATCCGGATCTCGATCCCGACATGTCGCGCGGCCTCTCCTTCGCCTTCCTGGTCAAGGCGCTCGCGCGGCACGCCGTCACCGCCTGGGAGGGCGTCGGTGATGCCGCCGACCAACCGCTGCCGCTTTCGCCCGAGGCGGTGGAGCGCCTGATGGACCTCGACGACATCGCCGCGTCCTTCTGGGATCGTGCCACGGCGCCCGTCGCCGCGGTGGCCGTCGAGGGAAACGGCTGAGGGCCCGCGCCGCCTGGCACTTCGGCCGCGGGCCCGAATACTGCCGCGGCTGCGCCGCCCTGGAGCGCGACTGCGGTGCTGCGTGTCCCTATGCCGCGCACGCCCCCACCAGCCTTGAGAGCCACGCCTGCTGGGCTGCCGGCACAGGATGCGCCGAGTCCACCATGGCTGGCCTGACACTCGACACCGCCGGCGCACTGGCGGCCGCGCGCGAGTTGGGCGCCACCGGCTGGGCCGCCGCCGAACTGCTGCTCGCCATCCGCATCGGCATGGCCGAGGGCGCCGCCGCCAGCCGCGACGGGGAGACAAGCTGAGATGGCCGACGCCACCCGCCGCGTCTCCGTCCGCCTCTCGCTGGACGACGCCGCCCGGGTCAAGGCCGGGCTGCGCGAGGTCGGCGAGACCGGCCAGCGCTCCCTCGACCAGATCAAGGGCGGCGCCGAGCGCGCCTCCCGCTCGCTGGACCTGCTCGACGTCGCCACCCGCGGCATCCAGCTCGCCGGCGTGGCGGTCGCCGCACGTGCCCTGGTCCAGGCGGGCGACGCGCTCACCCAGAGCCTCTCCCGGCTGCAGAACGCCACCGGCTCGGTCGAGCGCGCCGGTGCGGTCTACGAGGCGCTGTACCGCAACGCGCTGTCCACCGGCGTCGCGGTCTCCGAGAGCGTCGATGCCTTCCAGCGCTTCTCGATCGCCGCCCGCGAGATCGGTGCCACCTCCGACCAGGTGGTCCGCCTCGTCGGCGGCCTGCAGCGCGTCGCCATCGTCTCCGGCGCCTCCACGCAGGAGATCTCCTCCGCCACGCTCCAGCTCGCGCAGGCGCTGGCCTCCGGCGTGCTGCAGGGCGACGAGCTGCGCTCCATCCTCGAGGCCATGCCGCTGCTCGCCGAGGGCCTGGCCAAGGAACTCGGCGTCTCGATCGGCGAACTCCGCAAGCTCGGCTCGGAGGGCAAGCTCACCGCCGAGCGGGTCTTTCCCGCGCTGCTGCGCGCCACCGAACGCCTCGGCGCCGAACTCGACCGTGCGCCGCTCTCTCTCGGCCGCGCCTTCGGGCAGCTGACGGCGGCAACCGAGAATTTTCTGGGCCAGCTCGACCGCGCCATCGGCCTGTCCAACGCCCTGGCCCGGGCGCTGTCGGCCGCCGCCCGGGCGGTGGACGGCGTCCGCCAGGGCGCCGGCCTGCTCAGCGAGGAGGAACGCTTCGCCGGCATGCGCCGCCAGGCCGAGGCGCTGGCGGCGCAGATCGCCCGGCTGGAAAGCCAGCAGGACGGCCGCGCCAGCCTCAGCGCCCCGGTCCGCCGCGGCAGCATCCGCCCCGGCCTGGTGGGCACCGCCGAGCAGCAGGCCGGCGTCGATCGTGCAGCCCGGCTGGAGGAGCTGCGCCGGCAATACACGGAGCTCCAGGCCGAGATCACCCGCGGCGAGCAGGCCGCCGGCGAGCGCCAGCGCAGCGAGCAGGAGGGCGCCGCCAACGCCGCGGCCGAGGCCCGGCGCCGCCGCGCCACCCAGGACGTCCAGGAGCTCACCCGCGACCTCGACGACCGCTTCCGGATCAACCGGGAATACGAGGAGCGCGTCCGCCGCCTGCGCGAAGCCGAGGCGGCGGGCGGCGTCACCGCCGCCGAGCGCACTCGCCTGGAAACCCTGGCGCTTCAGGAGCGCGACGAGGCGCTGCGCCGGCTGGAGCCCCGCGTCGCCGCCGTCCGCCGCGCCAGCAACGAGGGCGCGCGGGAGGCGCGCGAGGCCGAGCGGGAGCTGAACGAGCTGCTGCGCGAACGCGAGCGGCTGATCCAGCAGAACGAGACCGCCTATGAGCGCTACCAGCGCCGCCTCGCGAACCTCTCCAGCCTGGTGGAGCGGGCGGAACGAGCCGGCCGGGCGGTGCCCGACGAGACCATCCAGCGCGAGGCGGTCGCGGCGATGGAGGAGCTGGAACGTGCCGAGCGCCGCGTCGAGGAGGGCGCCTCGCGCACCTCGGACGTCGTGCGCGAGCTCGGCCTGACGTTCTCCAGCGCCTTCGAGGACGCCATCGTCAAAGGCGAGAAGTTCTCCTCCGTGCTGGAGGGGCTGCTGCAGGACATCACCCGCATCCTCGCCCGCAAGATCATCACCGAGCCGCTGGGCAACGCGGTCTCGGCCGGACTGTCGGGCATCTCCTTCGACAGCCTGTTCACCGATGTGGGGTCCTGGCTGGGCGGGCTGTTCCGCGCCGGGGGCGGGCCGGTTGCCGCCGGCCAGCCCTACATCGTCGGCGAGCGCGGGCCGGAATGGTTCGTGCCGCGCCAGGCCGGGACCGTGCTGCCGAACGGTGTCGCCCCGGGCGGGGGCGGCCCGACCATCCACACCAGCATCACGATCGACGCCCGTGGTGCGGACGCCGGCGTCGAGGCGCGGCTGCGGCTGCTCGCCGGGCAGATCGCGCGGCAGGCCTCGGCGATGACGCTGGATGCGATCCGCCGCGGCGGCGCCGCCTACGACACGGTGCGCGGGTAGCGGGGAGGGGCGCGCATGACCGAATACGCCTGGCCCGCCGCGCTGCGGCCGTCGCGGTTGAGCTTCTACCTGCAGCACAACACGCTGCGCTTCATCTCGCCGGTCAGCCGCGCCACCCAGGTGCTCCGCCGCGACGGGGCACGCTGGATCGCCGAGGCCAGCTTCGATCCGCTGAACCGTACCCAGGCCGGCGTGCTGGAGGGGCTGCTGGCAGCGCTCGCCGGCTCGGCCAACACCATCCGCATCTGGGACTGGCGGCGCGAGTACCGCACGGGTGATCCCCGCAGCCAGGGCGAGGTGCCCTCGGGGCCGTACTCCTTCTCCGACGCCACCATCTTCACCGATGGCACGGGGCTGGTCGTCGGCAGCGGCACACCCTCGCTCGCTGCTGGCGCGGCGCGCGGCGCCCTCGCCCTGCAAACCCAGGGCTGGTGGCCCAACGCGGTGGCGGTCGGCGCCGGCAACCATATCGGCCTCGCCGGCCGGCTCTACATGGCAACCGAGACGGTGGTCGCCTCCGGCACCGGCACGGCGACCATCCCGATCGCCCCGCCGCTGCGCACCGCCGCCTCGCTCGCCGAGCCGCTGGTGCTGACCACGCCGACCGTCGCCATGCGCCTCGCCTCCGACGACGAGGGGGCGAACCCCACTCGGCCGGGGCGCTTTACCGCCATCACCATCCGCCTCGAGGAGGCCTTGCCATGACGGACGGCATCACCGCCACGCCGCGCCTCTCGCCCCAGGCCGCGGCGGCCGCCACGGCACCGGTGGCGACGCCGGTGGTGCTGGTCGAACTCGACTTCGCCTCGGGCCCCATCCGCGCCTGGACCGGGCTCGGCCCGCTGCATTGGGCGGGGACAGTCTACGAGGGCATGGGGACCATCGGTGCGGTCTCCGACATCGAGGAGACCGCCGAGCTCCGCGCGGTGCGCATCACCCTCACGCTGTCGCCGGTGCCGCAGGAGGTGGTCGACATCGCGCTGGCCGAGCAGTCCTTCCGGCTGCGCCCGGCACGTCTGTGGGGCGCGTTGCTCGATGCCGAGGGGGCCTTCGTCGCCGACCCGTTCCCGCTCTGGGCCGGGCTGATGGACACCATGCAGGTGGCGGACGGGGCGGAGCCGCGCATCTCGCTCACCTGCGAGAGCCGCCTGGTCGACCTCGAGCGTGCCGAGGTACGGCGCTACACCGATGCCGACCAGCAGGCCGAGTATCCGGGGGATCGCTTCTTCGAGTTCGTCCCCGCCCTGCAGGAGGCGGAGATCCGGCTGCCGGCCAGCTGATGGCCCGGCTGCCAGATTGGCACGCGCGGCTAGCAGCGCTGCTGGCCGCGGCGGAGACGCGCCCGTTCCACGCCCATCGCTGGAACTGCGGGCGGTTTGCCTTGGCCGCGGTGCGCGCCAGCACGGGGAGGATCCCCGCCTGGCGCAGCCTGCCGACGCTGGAGGCGACTGCCGACAGCGCTGGCTTCCCGCGCATCCCGCCGGCCTTCTCGCGGGCGGGGGATGTCGTCCTGGCGGGTGACCCGCCCCGGCTGGGCGTCGCGGTCGATGGCGGCCGCGCCGCCTTCGTCGGACCCCGCGGTCTGGTCCGCCTCCCGCTTACCAGCTGCAGCACTGCCTGGAGGATCGCCTGATGCCGGCTGCAGTGCCGCTCATCGCCGTCGCTGCGGCCGGCGTCGCCTCCGCCGCGGTCGGCGGCGGGATCATCGGTGCCGTGGTCGGCGCCGGCGCCGCCTTCATCGTCTCGGCCATCGGCCAGTCGGTCTTTCCACAGAAGCAGAAAAAGCAGGCCAGCCTCAGCCCGCAGGCCGCGGCGATCGCCGGCTTCGATGCCGGCCAGCCCGGCGCCGGCCGCACCCAGGCGTTTCGCCAGCCGGTCACCGAGCACCAGATCATCGTCGGCCGCTGCAAGGTGTCCGGGCCGATTGTCTTCCTCCACTCCGCCACCGACGACGAGGGCCGCGCGGACGGCTACTTCTATTCGGTGGTGGTGCTGGCTGCGCACCGGGTGCGGGCGATCGGCGAGATCTATCTCGGCGACAAGGTCGAGAGCGATGGGTCGTTTTCCGGCCTCGTGCGCATCGACCGCCACCTCGGCGATCCCGACCAGGCGGCCAACGCCAACCTGATCGCCGAGACCGGCGGCCAATGGACCAGCGAGCATCGGGGCCGCGGCCGGGCCTATGTCGCCGTCCGGCTCAAGCTCACCGCCGAGGCGTTTCCCGCCGGCCCGCCCAACATCGCCGCCATCGTCGAGGGCGCCGACACCATCCTCGACCCGCGCACCGGTGCAACAGGCTGGTCCGACAACCCGGCCCTGCTGCTCGCCTGGTACCTCACCGCGCCGTTCGGCTGGCGCGCATCCTGGTCCGACATCGACATCCCGGCGCTGATGGCCGCGGCCAACGTCTGCGACGAGCTGATCGGCACCCGGGCCGGGGTCTACGAACGCCGTTACACCGCCAACGGCGTGCTGTCGCTGGCCGAGGGCAAGATCGCCATCACTCGCAAGCTCGCCGCCGCCATGGCGGGCGCGCTGGTGGTGAGCGGGGGACGGTTCTTCGTCCATGCCGGGGCGCCGGCGCTGCCGGCGGCGATGCTCACCTCGGACGACCTCCGCGGTGACGTCACCATCCAGGGCGCCCGGCCCCGACGGGACCTCTTCAACGGGGTGAGGGCCGTCTATGTCGAGCCGGCCGCCAACTGGCAGCCGACCGACGCGCCACCGCTGCTCGCCAGCAACTACGTCGCCCAGGATGGCGGCGAGATGATCTACCGCGACCTCGAATTCCCGCTCACCACCTCGGTCAGCACCGTGCAGCGATTGATGAAGGTCGAGCTGGAGCGCAACCGCCGCCAGCGCACGGTGGCCTTCCCGGCCAACCTTTCCGCCCTGCGCCTGCGGCCGTGGGAGGCGGCGACGGTCGCCCTCGACCGCCTCACGCCCTTCCCGGCGCGGGTCACCGCCTGGTCGCTGGCCGCCGAGGGTGGTGTGGATCTCACCTTGGAGGAGGAGGACGCCGCGGTGTGGGACTGGAACCCGGCGGTCGATGAGCGTGCCACCGGGTCGAATCCGGCGGTGGTGCTGCCGAACCCGGGCGTCATCGCCGCACCCGCCAGCATCACCGTGGAGACGCCGCCGGCCACGGCCTTTGCCGTCCTGGCTGTCTCCTGGGCCGCGGTCGGCTCCTCGCACCTTGCCGGCTACCAGGTCGAGTTCCTACCCGCCTCCGTCGTGGCCTGGCAGGGCTACGGCGGCTCCCTGGGTGCGACCGCGGCCGCGATCCCCACGGCCGAGCCGACCGGCTTCCGGGTGCGCGCCGTGGCGCGCAGCGGGGCGGTGTCGGGCTGGCGGCAAGCCCTCGTCCCGCCGGCGGTAGCGGCGCCCACGGCGACGGGGATCGCCGGCGGCATCCGCCTCTCCGGCGGCTTCCCGCCCGATGCCGTCCGCCTGCACGTCTTCGAGGCCACGTCGAACAGCCTCGCTGTCGCGGCCAAGCTGCCGGAGGAGCCGACCAGCCTCTTCTGGGACCGCACCGGCCTCAGCGCCGGCGACAGCCGTTGGTACTGGCTGCGCGCCGTCTCCGCCGAAGGCAATGTCTCGGCCTTCGCCGGGCCGGTGACAGCGACTTCGCTGTAGGGAAAACCGCCATGCCCGCCCGCATCGACGACCTGCTGGTGCTCGACACTGCGGTCAGCAAGACCGATCTCGCCAAGTACCTACGCGACCGCGAGACCGTGCTGCCCGCCGACTTCGGCGGGCTTGGCGACGGTGTCGCCGATGATCGCGCTGCCATCCAGGCCGCCTTCGATCGTGCCGCCGCGGACCAGAAGTTCGCCGTCATCCCGCCTGGCACCTGGAACGTCTCCGCCGGGGTGGTCCTCGCAGGTGGCGCCCGCGGCCTGATCATGCACGGCATCATCCGCTACATCGGCACCGCCCCGGCCACCGTGCTGACGCTGGGCGATGGCGGCACGGTCCGCAACGGCGAGAAGCACTATGCCGGGCTGCAGGTAGTGCGCGCCGCCCAGTCGGACTGGCTCGACGAGGCCGACATCGGCATCCTGGTACGCAACATCGATGCCTCGGTCGTCGAGTTGCGGCTCGTGTCGGGCTTCACCATCGGCATGCGGACGCTGGGCGATGGCCGCGGCGTCGAGGACAGCACCTTCCACCTCGGCCGTATCCTCAACAACCGCATCGGCCTCGATATCCGCTGCGCCACCGCGACTGCCTGGAACACGTCTGTCCGCTACTACGGCGGCCACTTCGCCATCGCGACGGGGATCAACCCCGCGGTCGACCGCTTCGGGATCCGGCTGTCCAAGGCGGACGGCGCCTACAACAACCACAATCGGCACGTCTTCGACGCGCCGAACTTCGAGCTGCGCCAGCTCGACCCCAACGTCGCCATTCCCTTCCTGAATGAAACCAGCGGCTCGGCGATCATTGGCCGGGCGCTGCGCATGGAGGCCTGCTCGCCGATCGTTGCCCGGCACACCGCCGCGGCGCAGGATTGCGAGTACGAGGTCGCCTGGTCCAACACCTACCAGGTCGGCATCGACTACACGGCCACTGCCACCCGCTGCGGCAACACCGTGCTCAACCGCCACCGCGCGCCGGCCTCGCGGCATCTCCGGCTGCTCGGCTCCGTCCCGAATGTCCGGGCCAAGGCCTTCCGCCACAGCGCCACTGAGATCGGCGTCGAGGGGCTGGCGGTCGTCGCGACCGCGACCACCAGCGCCACGACGTTGGCGGGGCTGTCCTTCAATGGGCTGGACGACATCACGCCGACCTCGCGCGGGCTCCTGCTCGAGGCGCAGCGGGGGTTGGCCTTCGTGGTGGACTGCGGGCAGGCCAAGGAGTTCGCCCTGGTGCATTCGCTCGTCGGGGGCGCGGATGGCGGGCGGATCTTCGTGCGGTGCTTCGATGCGGCGATGAATGTGCGGGAGAATGTCGCCGGCGACGCGCTGGCTTCGATCACCACGCTGCTGTGGAACGTCCCGTCCAAGGCCTGGACCGGCGGTGCGGCCATGGCCGACGCCTCGCTGAACAAGCGCATGACGATGCGGCTCGGACCGAGCGTCGCCTTTGCCCAGATCGGCATCGTCGGCTTCGACGGACAGATCGAGGTCGAGGCGCTGCGGCTCTACGGGCTGCCGGAGGCGGCACCGGCGCTGCTCTGCGGCACCCCGGCCCTGCCGGTCGGGCAGCGGGAGTTCGCCGCCGAGGTGGCGTGGGATCTGCCGAACTTGGCGCCTGGGGCGACCAGTCTGCTCGACGTCACCGTCACCGGCGCGCGGCAGGGGGACCTCGCCCAGGCTGCGCTCGCTTCCTCGACGCGCTTCATTGAGCTCGATGCCGCGGCGTGGTCCAACAACGCCGTGCGCGTTATGGCCAGGAACGTCTCGCCGGCCACGTTTGATCTGGGCTCGGCAACTCTATCGGTGCAGGTCACGAAGCGACGGGTACCCTGAGTGGGATGGCGGGTGCGGTGCTATCGCCTCCGCACCCGCCTCCAACCATGCGGCCGGTCCCATGGCGGCCGGCCTGGTGGGCACCAGCGGGTTCGCCGCCATTCCCACCACCGCCCTCGATCCGCCCCACCGTGCGGCGTCTCCGGCGGTCCCCGCGCTTTCGGGTCCGGGTCCCCATCTCAGTAGCCGGCCCGGCCCGGCCGCACAGGCGCTACGCCACAGCCGTTTGGCCATCCACCAGTTTGCGAAACTCGGTGAGCATCTCCGGCTGGTGCTGCTGGAGCCAGCGCTCGACCCGCGCATTCGCAACGAGCTTGGTCAGATAGGTCCGCGCAAGCACCATCCGCAGGTGATCCGGGCCATAGGATTGCTCCGCGACCTTGATCTCCCGGTCGAGCCGCGCCGTCTCGCGCTCCATCAGAACCACCTGCTCGCGGGTCAGGGCCTTCGGCGCCTTCGGCTTGCCGTCCTGCACCAGCTGGTCTTCCGGTGTCGCGACCAGCAGCGCCTGGACGTAGCCCTTCGAGTAGCGGTTCATGCCCACCATCATCTCGGCAGCTTCCATCTGTCGCAGCGGCATCATGCGCCGCAGGATGGAGAACACGCTAAGCGAAATCGGCTTGTCCTTCAGGATCTCGACGGCCTCCGGGCAGATGCCTTGAAGGGCCCGCTTCTTCTGGCGCAGCGTGCTGATGTCGATGTTGAGCGCTCGCGCCAAGCGTTCTTCGGGAACGTTCCGGTCGACCGCCTGCAAGATCATGCGATGCTCCTGCACCGCGGCGAGGCGGCTGATGCGCTTATTGTAGGTGAACGCCTCGTCGTCAGTCGCGACGAGGCAGAGGACATCGATAGCGCCCCGATCGCGCAGGATTTCGACCCGGAGATGACCATCTAGCAGTAGGTAGGCGTCCGGCTCCGACGGATGGCGCACCACGATCGGCGGCTCAATCAGGCCCACCTCGGCCACTGAGGCAGCGATCTGCGCATACTTCGTCGATCTCCGCGTCTTCCCGGAGACCGGGCGCAGCGGGCGGATCCGCTCCAGAGGAACCTGGATGCTGGTGGCCTCGAACGCACTCTTGATGCGCGGCGGCTTGTGCTCGGCGACCATCTCATGCCTCCCCGGGCGCGGGACCAACGCGTTCGGCAAGTTTGGCCGGCATCGTATAGAGGCCTTCGGCGCGCAGCAGATTCACGAAGCCCTCATCGGCTCGAAGGGCCCGCAGCGCTTCCACCACGAACAACAGCATGCCCCGCGTGTTCGTCGCATCGCGCACGATCATGCGCTTCTTGTCGACATCCTGCCGGTAGGTCCGCAGCAGGGAGTCCACCGAGAGCGGTCGCAGCCGACGACGCTCGTTGGCTTTCACCCGCGGGCCCTGGCTGCGGCGCACCTCGATCAGACGCTTCGCGGACATCAGGTTGTGGCCGCGCAGCAGCTTCTTCTCATAGGCTTCGTGCAGCACGCGCTGGACGTTGGCGTCCTCTGCCTCCGCGATCTCAACGGCGACGCTGACCGGCATCTGTCCGGCTTCCACCGCCCTCAGGAGGCGCGTTTCGCCGCCCGTGAGAAGCCGAAGAACGCCACGGACGTACTCCAGCGAGAGCCCAGTCTTACGGGCGATCTCGGGATCCGAATGGCCGCGCCGCCGCATGCCGTCGATATCGTGCAGCAGATCGATGGCTTGGTGCTGACGCCGGGCCACATTCTCGACCAGGCTCATCACGAGGCAGTCCTCGGTTTCGGCGTCCACCACCACGGCCGGGATCTCCACCTGGCCGAGTTCCCGGAAGGCTTCCAGGCGTCCCTGACCACAGATGAGGTCGTACCGGAGGCCCTGAGGACCTTGCCGCACGGCGACAGTGATGGGGCGCTTCAGGCCGATAGCAGCAATGCTGTCGAGCATCTCCCGGAACACCTTCCTGTTACGGGCACGCGGATTGATCACGTCGATCAGCGCGATCGGGACGGATTGTACCTTCGCAGCGGCAGGGACAGGCATCAGGCAGCCTCCATGATGCTGACGCGCCGCGCCAGGTCGGCGAGAGCGTCCAGGGTGTCGAAGCGGAAGGCCTCGAGCAGAAGGTCGTTCGTCTCTCCGATGCGCAGCCGATCCAGCGTCGCATCGCGGCGAGGCAGGAGGTAGTAGTCGCGGATACTCGCATTGCCGGGTGCCATGCGGACCGCGACGGTGATGTCCGGTGCGAGGCCCGTATCGAGGCGGATGTGCCAGCGCACCGTCCCCGAAAGCGTCTCCTGGCAGCGCGCGAGAACGATGGATACCGTGAACTCGCCATTCACGGTCAGAAGGTCTGTGGCCGGATCCTGCTCGACGGCTCCTCCGACATGCCGGATCCCCGCCATTGCCTGAGCGACGATCTCCGGATGGAGCCTGCGCAAGGCACGGTTGACCTCGACATACCGGTAGTCGCGGTCCGGCGAGAAGCCGACGAGCTGGTATGCCCGCAGGAGGCTCCCGAAGCGGGACCGGTAGGCCGAACTGGAGGGGGCTCCGTCCACTTCGTCGATGACGAGGCCCGACAGGTAGCCGCGATTTGCGAGGATGGTCCGCAGAACCTCAAGCATCTCCTCATCCGTGAGGCGTCTTGATCGTTCTCGAATGATGATCTGCGCTGCCTCGAACAGCATATGGTCGACGAGAGGCTCGAAGGCGCCGTCCCGCCGTATCCACATGTCCGGGCGATTTCGCACCCGCGCGCCCTGCAGCTTGCACGAGACGCGGTTCCAGACGTTGTCGCCGACATACTTCTCGTTGATGAGGATCTGGTGGACGGTGCCGCGCGTCCAGGGCCGCCCCAAATCCGTGCGGATGCCCTGGGCGTTCAGCAACGCGGCGATCTCGTTCTCGCTGCGCCCCTCCTCGACGAAGCTGCGATAGATCCAGCGGACCGCATCCACCTCCTCGGGAGGCCCCGGCACGAGGATCACGCGGTCCGTTTGAAGGCTCTTGTGCTCGCCGCGGGCCAGCGGTGCCTTGCGGTTCCCGGCACCATCCAGGAGATGGCGGCGCAATCCGAACCCGGCCGGACCGCCCTGGCGGAACCCAAGCTCGATCAGCCGGCCCTGCCCGGCAAAAACACGGACGGAGAGCAGGCGGCTACCCTCGCCAGCAAGCGCGCGCTTGACGCCTTTCACGATGGTGGCAACCGGGCTGCCGTCGTTTTCGAAGCCGTCAATGCAGTACTCAACCTGGATGCCGGCCTTGCGGCACTGGTACTCGTAGAAGGCGCTCTCGTCGGCGTCCTGGAAGCGTCCCCAGCGGCTGACGTCGTAGACCAGGATCAGGTCGAAATCCGCCCGCCCGGCTCGAACATCGTCGATCAGGCTCTTGAGGCCGGATCGGCCAGCGAGGCTCAGGCCGCTCTTGCCGTGGTCGGCGTAGGTGCGGACGATCTCGATGCCGCGTTCCTCCGCATACTTCCGGATCGCCGCCGACTGGTTCTCGGTGGAGTAGCGCTGGTGGTCGGTCGACATCCGGACGTATTCGGCCGCACGCCGCCGGACGCCTTCTGAATCGCCTGTGCTTTCCGTGGACGACCTCACACGCAGGCTCCCTGTCGCGAGCGCCGGCAGGCCGGCGATCACCCTTCCAGCCGTGGTGCAAGGAACCAGCGAAGCCGCGGTGATGTCGCACCCTGCGCCGACATTAGCGCAGGGACTTCAGCCACATGGGGACGGAGAAGGGCGGAACTCCGCCCGAATTGGGCGGAAAACTGCACCATTCACAAAATGACGTGGAGGCACAGCCTCGGCACGCGTCATTGCTGACCGAGGCGCTGCGTCGGGAGGCTCGCCGGGAACGAGGTGCCGTAAAGCGGCTGATGCGGTGGAGCGGCGCCAGCGAGGGTGCAGTCAAGGCTTGGCTGCGGGGCGACAGCCAGCCACGGGCGGATCATCTCATTGCCTTGATGGCGCACTCGGATCAGATTTTGGACGCCGTGCTGGCCGCAGCAGGCCGCGCGTCCACCCTCCCTGTCGCGGAGCTCATCGTGGTACGTCGTCTCGTTGGTGAAGCCGCGGACAGGCTGGATGCTCTCGTCATCGGGCTCTAGAATATGCGCTTGAAATTGTAGAACCTGGAGGGCATATTCCGGTGGCCCCATGGGCGATTGAGTTTCACGATGAGTTCGAGCCGGAATTCGACGCTTGGACAGAGGCTGTGCGGGAAGAGCTCCTGGCGCATGCCTTGTTGCTCGCGGAGTTCGGGCCCCAACTGTCTCGGCCTCACGCGGATACGCTTAACGGGTCGACCTACTCGAACATGAAGGAACTCCGCTTCAGGGCTGCGGACGGCGTGTGGCGCGTTGCTTATGCGTTCGATCCGGACAGGAAGGCGATCCTGCTGGTCGGCGGAAGCAAATCGGGCGTGTCCGAGAAGAGGTTCTACAAGAGCCTCATTGAACGGGCCGACGCGCGGTACGCAACGCATTTGAAGGGCCGGAGGGCGAGGAGCAAGGAGCGGTAGCGATGGGTAAGACCTTAGAAGCCAAGTTGGCGGAACTCGCCCCCGAGTCGCGTGCCCGCGTGGAGAGCCGAGCGGCCGAATTGATCGCTGAGGAGGCCTCTCTTCGCGATCTGCGGAAGGCAATGTCGAAGACGCAGACCCAGGTTGCTCGAAAGCTCAAGATTGGTCAGGTGGCAGTCTCTCGGTTGGAGCAGAGGGCCGATCTCATGCTCTCGACTCTCAGGGGCTATCTGAACGCCATGGGCGCCGAGCTCGAGGTCCGGGCGGTGTTTAAGGGCCGCCCGCCTGTTCGACTGGTCGGCTTTGATCAGATTGCGCCGAAGGCAACGAAGCGCCCGCCTGCGCGGAAGGCCCCCTCAGGTTCCACCGCGCGGCCGCGGGCGCGGTCAACGCGAACGTCAGCGAGCGCCTAAGATACACGCCGTTCTCCAGGCAATAGGTCGGCGAAGGTTCGTATGCTGGTCGTCGGCATCCCGCAGAGCTGGCGGATCAGCGGAGCGATCAAGACGCTGGAGCGCAAGCTGCGGCGCCACTCTCTGGCATCCAGGTCAGGCGTTGATGGTGTGGCGCGTCGGCAACTAATATCAGTGTGCGGCGGGAAAACCTTTCAGAGCCCGGCAGTAACAGGGCCCGGACACCGGCATGAGGACCCTCGCTCGGTTACAGAAGCTGAGCTAAACTTCAGCTTGGAGAGCCTCAGGGAGGCGGGCTGCCATGACGGGAAGCTCTTCACGACCATCGCCGTTTCAGTGGCCCCGCGGGCCGCGATCGAGCTTCTCCCTGGGAAGGGAGACCGGTGTCTATGCTCTGTTCCTGCGAAGCGGATCGAGGCTTCCGGGAGTGCAGCCGGGTGAGGAAGGGCTGCTCTACATTGGCCGCGCCACAAGTGCGGCAGGCCTTGAGGGTCGTTGCCATTTCTGCGGGAACACAGCGGGTCACTCGCCTCGGCGGAGTTTGGCTGCGCTACTGATTAAGCAACTCGATTTAGTGCCGGTCTTTGTTCCAAAGAAAAAATCGGACACGTGGCGTCTCGAATCGAAATCTGAGGCAACGCTAAACAAATGGATGCACAACAATCTCGACCTCGCCATTGAGATCTGCAGCGATCCAATCGATCGAGAGGCGCAGTTAGTTGGCTCCCTTGCGCCCCCGCTGAACCTCAAGCAGTGTGGGCAGAGTCCGCAGCACTGCATGATTTCTCGTGCGCGTGAAAATGTTCTGGCAGAGGTACGGCGTGCTTTCAGCGGCGCGAAGAGGGACGAATTATTACGGCATACAAGCCGGCACATGCCCTCACGCAGTAGCAAGCAGCGGAATCGAGATTGTGGTCCAGCGGACATACTACTGGCGGGTCCGGACGCAGCTACCATGGACACGGCCGAGGCAATCGCGGCGTACTATGCTCTGAATCCGAAGAGCTTTCGCCAAAGGCTGAGAGACAGCATCAACTGGTACCGCAAGCCGCAGAATTGGACGTTCCCGTCTGGTAGCAAAGAGTGGCAGGACATGATCACTGTCGCTGAGGAGATGACGAAGCGGCGATGCTGAGCCGTAGCACGTTCGCCGCTGACGCTTTTCCACGACGGACATGGCCGGCGCCAATCGCGCCTCCAGATTGCGCGACGACAGCTCCGCCGCATTGAAGGCGGCTACCAGCGGGTCGATCTTCGCCTTGCCGGCCGCCCATTTGGTGATGGTGATGGTGATGGCGTTGCGGCGCGGCTCTCCAGGCAATAGGTCGGCGAGGGTTCGAATCCGGGTGCACTCCCTCCGCCATTAACCCCCCCCGAAGATCAATGCGTTAGACGCCGCGCCGTCCAGGGTCCGCAATTCAATACACAATTGCGGCTGAGGCGTCCGGAGATGCCACGAGACGTTCCGGCAGCCCGCACCCCTCCCCACCGGTCGTCCGCGGCGAACCGAAGCGACGCTCGCCATGACACGGCCGCGCATGGGAACTTGCGGGGCCATGATCCTGTCGGAAGCCGTGCCCGAGAATGGCTGACTCCGCGCCGCATGGCCGCTTCGTCGCGCTCGGCGGCCTGATGGCGCTTGTTGCGCTGCCATTCCTGCTCGCCGGGCTGCGGGCCGGCTCGCCGGCGCCACGGGCGGCGGAGCGCGCACGCACCGGCTTCGTTGGCTCCGCCACCTGCGCATCTTGCCACGCTGCCGAAGCCTCCGCCTGGCGATCACGCCCGTGCCATGGCCGCGGCGACGCCGGCGAATGTGCTTGGCGACTTCTCCGGCGTGACCAGCACGGACGGTCGCCACACCGCGACCTTCCGGCGCGAGGGCGACCGCTACGTCATCCGTACCGACGGGCCCGGCGGCGCAGTCGCGGACTTCACCATCACCGAGACCTTCGGCGCTGATCCTCTGCAGCAATACCTGCTGCTGTTTCCCGATGGCCGCCGCCAGGCCCTGCCCTGGGCGTGGGACACCCGGTTGCGTGAAGAAGGCGGGCAGCGCTGGTTTCACCTGATGGCACAGGAGCCGCTGCCCACGAACGATCCGCTTCATTGGACCGGACGCGAGCAGACCTGGAACTTCATGTGCGCCTCCTGCCACTCGACAGGGCTGGTGCGCGGCTACGACGAAGCGACGGACCGCTACGAGACCACCTGGACCGAGATCAGCGTCGGCTGTGAGAGCTGCCACGGGCCGGGCGCCGCGCATGTCGCCTGGGCGCAGCCGGGCGCGCGCAAGGACGATTCGCATCGCGCCCTCCTCGTCCGCCTGCGTGACCGGTCGGGCGGCGCCTGGCGCTTCGTCGCGGACGATCCGCGCGCGCCGATGACGGGATCCACCCAACTCGTTGACGAACTCTGTGTCCGTCCGGGCAGCCGGCCGGGATCGAGCCTGAGTTCCGTGTCGAACCACCAGCCGCGGATGCCCCCGCCCAGCTCAATGCGTCCGGCCGACCCATCCAGCACGGTATAGAGGCCGATGGCGGAGATCTCCGCCGACCGACTGGGTCCGCGCGCTGCCGCCGCTGTAGGCGCCGAAGCCCGGCACCGGGACGCCCTGCTCCAGGTTGAGGTACATGATGTCGGTGACGAGGCTGAAGTTCCCCCGTCGCGCCTCGGCCAGGCCCATGAAGGAGAACTTCATCGTGTCGAAGATGTCGCCGAAATCGGCGCTGAAGGTCTCCGCCCTGTGCGGGCCCCTGACCTCGCCGCCGAGGCCCGAGAACCAGACATAAGGGGACACCGTAAACGCCCACGCATCGGCGGGCTGATCAGGCGTCTGCGCCGCGGCGGGGGGCTGCCACGAGCGCCAGATTGGCCAGCGCTCCAGCCAAGGCCCCCTGTTGCCGCGAAGCGGAATTTCGGCGTCATCCTGGCCCCCTTCCATCGCATTGGCCGCCGCCCGGGAGAGCCCGGCCGCGGGAATGATCCGACCCCTGTTGCAGCGCGAGACTGCCGGTTGCTCGCGGCGTGCCCACAACGGGCGGGGCGTGGTGCGTCCCTTCCGCCGTCATGCCCGGCTGCATGGATCGATCGCCCGCGCGGTCTATCATTCCAATAAAGAAAGGATCGATCGCAAGTGGCAGATGCGCGTTGATCCGTATCAATATCGCGCGCCCGGGCCTGCCGAAGCACGGCACGCACCTGCTCATGGGCGAGGAGTTCCCGCGGGAGGTCGCGAACCAGGCGGCGCAGCCGCGTCACGCGCAGCCCGGCATCGGCGAGGAGGCGGTTGTTCGAGGCCTGCATCAAGGCGAGATGGAAGCCCGAGTTCAGTTCGAAGACCTCGTGCGGGTCGGGCTGCTCGCCGACCCGGCCCTCGGGCGAGAGCGCAAGACTTGAGATCCGCCCCGGAGCAGCGGTATCGCCAAATCGGAGGGATTGCCGCAGTATTCACGGCCGTATGCATGTTCGATGGAGAATTATGCAAGAGATCGACCGTACCGACCGGATGATCCTGAACATCCTCCAGCGCGAGGGCCGGATCACCAATCTCGAACTCGCCGACCGCATCGGCCTCTCGCCGACCGCGACGAGCGAGCGGACGCGACGGTTGCTGAAGGACGGCCTCGTCACGGGGTTCGGGGCCCGCCTGGACCCGCATCGGCTCGGTCTCGGGCTGCTCGTCTTCGTCGAGGTGCTGCTGGACAAGACCACGCCCGACGTCTTCGACCACTTCGCGGCGGCGGCGCGCCGGGCGCCCGAGGTGCTGGAATGCCACATGGTCGCGGGCGGCTTCGACTACCTGCTCAAGACCCGCGTGCGCGACATGGCGGCCTACCGCACCTTCCTTGGCGGGGTGCTGCTGGGCTTGCCAGGCGTGAGGGAAACACGGACCTACGCCGTCATGGAGGAAGTGAAGACCGACGGACCGCTCGCTCTGTGACCGCGGGCGATTGGCAAGGCCCACGGCGGGCCAGGGTCATCGAACTTCCCTGCGCCCGGGACATTTCATCCGCCGGCTCCTGCCGCGGCGCCGTCTCTTCCGCATAAGCGAGCCAGTTTCGACCCGATGGATGGGATCGGGGTCTCGGCCTTTCCCGATCCTTTCCGGCCGTCCGTTGGGCACCCCCGGCCGCGCGGGGCAGGCGCGGCCGGGAAGCGGTGGTGTGGGTCAGTCCGGGCGGATGTTGTTCCGCCGGATCACCTCGCCCCATTTCGCGTTCTCGCTGCGGATGAAGGCGCCGAATTCCTCCGGGTCGTTGCCGCCGGGGATGGCGCCCTGCTCGTTAAGGCGGCGGCGGACATCCGCATCCTGCAGGGCGGCGATGGCGGCGCGACGGATCGCCTCCAGCGCGCCGGGCTGCGTGCGCACCGGCGCGACGAGCCCATGCCAGTTGCTCGCATCCACCGACGGCAGGCCGAGCTCGCGGAAGGTCGGCACATCCGGCAGCCAGGAGAGGCGCTCCGGCGTCCCGACGGCCAGCGCGCGCATCGCCCCGCCATTGATCTGCGGCAGCAGCACCGGCAGGTCGGCGAAGCCGAGCTGCACCTCGTTGCGCAGGATGGCGGTCGCGAGCTGACCGCCGCTGTTGTAGGCGATCTGCACGATGTCGAGCCCCGCGGCTGCGCGGAGCTGCTCGGCCGCAAGATGCGGCATGGAGCCGTTTCCGGTCGAGCCGAAGTTCAGCGCCCCCGGCCGCGCCCGCGCATCGGCGATGAGGTCCTGCAGCGTGCGATAGGGCGAGGCGGAGGGTACGACGATCGGCTCCGGCACCAGGACGCCCAGCGTGATCGGCGCCAGGTCGCGCACCGGGTCGTAGGGCGTGCCGCGGCCGAGGTTCGGAGAGATCGCGAGCGCGCCGGCGCTGCCGATGCCGAAGACGTAGCCGTCCGGCGCCGCCTTCGCGACGACGTCCACGCCCGTGACGCCGCCGGCGCCGGGGCGGTTGTCCACCACCACCGGCTGGCCCAGCGCCTGCTGCATGTGCGGGGCCAGGATGCGCGCGACGATGTCGCTGGGACCGCCGGCGGCGAAGGGCACGACGAACCGGATCGGGCGGCTCGGGTAGGTTTCCTGCGCCACGGCAGGCAGCGCGGCGAGCGCCCCGAGCAGGGCGGCGATGGCGATGCGTCTCATGGGCGTTCCTCTGCGTTGTCGTTGTTCAGGCGATGTCGGGCAGCCGGTAGAAGCGCGCGGCGCTGCGCCAGAAGAGATCGGCCTTCTCCGCGGCGCTCGCGCCGGCGGCGATGCGCTTCATCGCGTTCCAGCCGACGCCGTAGGCGTAGCCGCCCTTGTCCACGGGGAAGTTGCTCTCGAACATGCAGCGGGTCGTGCCGAAGGCGCCAATGCAGCGTTCCATCCAGGGTCGCCAGGCGTCGGCGAGTTCGGTCGAGGACGGCGCCCGCTCGCGCGTCTCGAAGCCGAAGCCGGGCAGGCGCATGCCGAGGCCACCCAGCTTCACCATGACGTTCGGGCAGGTGGCGAGATCGCGGATCGCGGCCGACCACTGCTGGAAGACCTCGTCGCTCCTGCCCTCGTAGTGCCCGATGCCGAGGATGCCGCCGCAATGGTCGAGCACCATCGGCACCTGCGGGAAGGCGCGGGCGAGCGCGGTCAGTTTCGGGATCTGGTGGAAATACATCCAGGCGTCGAAGGACAGGCCGCGCCTGCCGAGTTCCGCTATGCCGGCGCGGAAGCCCGGGCTGTCCAGCATGTCCTCCGCGGGCTGGTAGGCCGGGTTCAGAATCTCGGGATCGGGGTCCCAGGTGGCGATGTGGCGGATGCCGCGGAAGCGGCCATTGCCGGCGGCGATGTGTGCATCCAGCACCGCGCCCGCCGCTTCGCCGCGCGTGAGATCCGCGAAGCCGACGATGCCCTGGCAGACGCGGACCTTGCCGTAGGTGCCGCTCTCGCACATCGCGGCGATGCCGGCGGAGAACTGCGTCTCGCCGACCGGGCGCAATTCCTCCGGCCCGTCGGCGCGGTGGAAGGCGCGGGCCTGCACCAGCACCGTCGCGCGCACGTCATGGCCGCTGGCGATGTCGGCGAGGATGTCGTCGAGCAGGTAGCGCCAGCCCGGCCGGTCCCACAGATGGTGGTGCGGGTCGATGATGGGCTGCGCGGGATCGAGCGGGTCCTCCGGCGTCGTCGCCAGCCAGTCGGGACGGACGGCGATGTAGTGCTGCTGCTTACCGGTGCTCATCGACTGGCCTCCGCGAAATCGGGATCGTTCAGCTCGGGGGCGATGCTGCCGGGAATGCCGAGCTCGAAGGTGTTCAGCGTCAGCGCGACGAGGCAGTAGTAGCCGAGGATGCCGACCAGCTCGACCATGCCGCGCTCGCCGAGTGCCTCGACGCCGCGCGCGTAGATCGGCTGCGGCACGCGGCCCGTGGCGAGCAGCGTGGTCGAGACGTCGTAGACCGCCTGGTCCCGCGCGTCGCGCAGCGCCGGCGTGCGACGCGCGGCGATGGCGGCGATCACCTCCGGGTCCATCCCGGCCTTCAGCCCCTCGCGCTTGTGCGCGGTCCATTCGTGGTGGGAGGTCCAGTGGCGGCCGCAGACCAGGATCGCGAGTTCGGACAGGCGCGGTTCGAGGCTGGTCTGGTAGCGCAGCAACTCGCCGAGCTTCTGGGCGCGGCTGGCGAGTTCCGGGTTCTGCAGCCAGGCGACCATCGGCGCGGGCACGCGGCCGCGGATGCCGGCGACGGCCTCGCTGACGGCGGCCTTCTGCGCCTCCGTCATCGCCGCTTCCTGCGGCAGCTCCAGGCGGGGCATGGGCGTTCCTCCTCTTGGTGTCAGGCCTGGGCCGCGATGGGCGCGGGATCGCCGCCCAGGGTGCGCGTCAGCGCGACGGCTTCGCGCAGCACGAGCGGCAGGCAGAGCGCCTCCGCCGCCGGATCGAAACGGTAGAGCGGCATGGTGATGCCGATGGAGCCGGCGACACGGCCACGGGCATCGAGCACGGGTGCAGCGATGGCGGCGACCTCCGGCAGGCGCTCGCCGCGGCTGACGATCGGCAGGCGGGGGCGCGGCTCGGTCTCCAATGCCACCAGTGCGCGGCCATGGGCGCCGATGCCGAGCGGCGCGACCTCCCCCACGCGCGCGATGGTGCGCACCGGCTGCGGGCTGTCGAGACGGAAGAGGCAGCGCCGCGCCGTACCCTCACGCACGAAGAAGGCCGCGCTCTCGCGGCTTTCGCTGCGCAGCCGGTCGAGAGCAGGCATCACCTGGTCCTCGAGCCGCAGCCCGCGCCGGAAGCGTTCCCCGAGCACGAGCAACTGCGGGCCGAGCGCATAGCCGCCGCCGGCGAGGCGCTGCACGAAGCCGTGGCTTTCGAGTGTGCCGAGCAGGCGCAGCGCGGTCGTCATGTGCAGGCCGGCACGGCGGGCGATCTCGGCCAGCGGAAGGGCGGCGTCCCCATCCTCGAAGGCGAGCAGCAGGGCGAGCGCACGGTCCACCGCGCGCACATTGCCGTCGGGTTCCGCGGCATCGCCCCTTGGGGTGGAGCGGACGGCCGTCGCGCCTGTGCTTCTCGTCGGTTTCCTCACCCGGTTCTCTTAGATGTCAATTTCACGGAATGGAAGAGAATTGCACTGGGTGGATATCGCGGGTAATGCCCCGCCCGGGATGAAGCACCGGAGCAATGCCATGCACGCCACCACGCGCCGAACGGCCCTGGGTCTCCTGGGAGGGATCGGGCTGGCGCGGCAGTCCCGCGCGCAGACGAGCGCGGCGCGGCCGATGACCTTGCTGGTGCCCTTCGCGCCCGGCGGCGCCTCCGACATCGCGGCCCGGGCCTTCAGCACCCAGCTTGCCGAGCGCCGCGGCCAGCCCGTGGTGGTCGAGAACCGGCCCGGTGCGAATGGCCAGCTCGCAGCGCGGATGCTTGCCCGGGCAGCGCCCGACGGCACGACGCTGATGGTCGGCTCGATCGGCGTCTTCGCGCTGAATGCCGTGCTCTACCGCAACTCGGGCTATGACCCGCTGACGGATTTCGCGCCGGTCACGCTGGCGGTGACGACGCCGAACGTGCTCGTCGTGAATCCGAATGTCGCGCCGGTCGGGAACCTCGCTGAACTGGTCGCCTGGATGAAGGCACGGCCGGGCAGGGTGTTCCACGCCACCAGCGGCATCGGTTCGTCGCCGCACCTGACGATGGAGCTGTTCAGCCAGCGCACGGGCGCGGAGGCGACCCATGTCCCCTCGCGCGGCGGTGCGACGGCGGTGATGGACCAGCTTGCGGGGACGGTGCAGATCTCCTTCCAAGGGCTCGGCTCCATCATCGGGCCGGTGCGCGAAGGCCAGCTGCGCGCCCTGATGGTGACCGCCGGCGAGCGCAGCCCCCTGCTGCCCGAGGTGCCGACCGCCGCCGAGGCGGGCCTGCCCGATTTCGAGGTGAGTTCCTGGCAGGCCGTGATGGCGCCGGCAGCGATGCCCGCGCCCCTGCGCGAGCAGCTTGCCGCCGAGATCACCGCCATCCTGAGGCAGCCGGCGACCGCCGCGACGCTGGCTCAGGGCGGCTACACCGTCGCCGGCGGAACGCCGGAGGAATACGGTGCCTTCCAGCGCGCCGAGATCGAGCGCTGGCGCCGCGTTGCCCAGGCCGCGAAGATCGAGCTCGACTGAGAGGGGGGCGGGTCGATCCGTCGCCCCGCCCACCGGCCGGTGCTCGCGCATTGGCGCGAGGCGACCGAGGCCGCCAACATCCGCGTGGAGTGAGAGATGTCGCAGCGTTTCACCGACCAGGTCGCGATCGTCACCGGGGCCGGCTGCATCGGCCCCGGCTGGGGCAACGGGCGCGCCGTCGCCGTCGGCCTGGCGCGCGAGGGCGCCATCGTCGTCGGCGTGGATCGCAATGCAGGGTCGATGACGGAGACCGCCGAGCGTATCGCCGCGGAGGGCGGGCGCTTCGAGACGGCGACGATCGACGTGACCGACGGCGCCGCGATCGCGGGCCTGGTCGCGGATGTCGTCGCGCGGCATGGCCGCATCGACGTGCTGGTGAACAATGTCGGCGGCTCGGCGGCCGGCGGGCCGGTCGAGATGAGCGAGGAGGTCTGGGATCTCCAGATCGACACCAATCTCAAGAGCGTCTTCCTCACGCTCAAGCATGTGCTGCCGGTGATGGAAAGGCAGGGCGGCGGCGCGGTGGTGAACCTCGCCTCCACCTCCGGCATACGCTGGACCGGCGCGGCGCAGGTCGCCTATGCGGCGTCGAAGGCCGGCGTGATCCAGCTCTCGCGCGTGGTGGCCGTGCAGTACGCGGCGAAGGGCATCCGCGTGAACACGGTGGTGCCGGGGCAGATGCACACGCCGATGGTCGAGGCGCGGCTCGCCGGCCAGCGCGCCGGCGGCGACGTGGACGCGCTCATCCGGCAGCGCCTGTCACGCATTCCGATGGGCTTCGCCGGAGACGGCCGCGATACGGCGAATGCCGTGCTCTTCCTGGCATCGGGCGAGGCGCGGTTCGTCACGGGAACCGAATTGGTCGTGGATGGCGGCATGTCGGTGCGGTGCGGATGATGGCGTGGTGCCGCGAACGCACTGATTGAACAGTCCAGGCGTGGCCTGCGATCGATCCGCCCCTTCACCTGGGCGGCGCGACCGCAGGCCTCATGCGGGCGGCAGCGATCGCCGACCCGTGGTCGAAGGCCACCGCGGCCCGCATGCCCCTTGTCTTGCACGCGGCCGCCCCACCAGCCTCGCGTGCGGATACGCCCGGCAAGGATGCCTGGCGTACCGGCCGCCGCATCGATCGCTCCGCCACAGGCGGCATCTTCGGCGGCCTGTCAGGCCCGCGCCGGCTGCTGCACGCGCTGGCCCAGCGCCGCGAGCGCCGTCGCCACGATGTGCGGCGCGTTCAGACCGGCATCGTCGTACTGCCGGCGCGGTGTGTCGTGCTCGATCAGCCGGTCGGGCAAGCACATGGGGCGAATCTTCAGCCCGGCATCGAGCAGCCCGTGCGTCGCCAGGTGCTGCAGCACGATGGCGCCGAAGCCGAGCATGCCGCCTTCCTCGATGGTGATCAGCACCTCATGCTCGCGCGCCAGGCGCTCGACCAGCGCGGTGTCCAGCGGCTTGGCGAAGCGGGCATCGGCGACGGTGCAGGAGAGGCCGTGGGTGGCGAGCTCGTCGGCCGCCTTCAGGCATTCGGGCAGGCGCGCGCCGTAGGACAGGATGGCGATGGAGCTGCCCTCGCGCAGCACCCGGCCGCGGCCGATCTCCAGCGCCGTGCCCTGCGCCGGCAGTGCGAGGCCCAGCCCTTCCCCGCGCGGATAGCGGAAGGCGGAGGGGCGGTCGTCGATCACCGCGGCGGTGGCGACCATGTGCATCAGCTCCACCTCGTCCGCCGCGGCCATCAGCACGATGTTGGGCAGGCATCCGAGATAGGCGATGTCGAAGGCGCCGGCATGCGTCGCGCCGTCGGCGCCGACCAGCCCGGCGCGGTCCATCGCGAAGCGCACCGGCAGGGATTGCAGCACGACGTCGTGCACCACCTGGTCGTAGCCGCGTTGCAGGAAGGTCGAATAGATGGCGCAGAAGGGCTTCATGCCCTCGGTCGCCATGCCGGCGGCGAAGGTCACGGCGTGCTGTTCGGCGATGCCGACGTCGAAACAGCGCTTCGGGAACTTCTTCGCGAAGAGGTCGAGCCCGGTGCCCGACGGCATGGCCGCGTTCACCGCGACGATGCGCTCGTCCCGTTCCGCCTCGGCGATCAGGGCGTTGGCGAAGACCTTGGTGTAGGAAGGCGGGCCCGGCGGCGCCTTGGCCTGCTCCCCGGTGACGACGTTGAACTTCTGCACGCCGTGGTACTTGTCGGCGGACGCCTCGGCCGGCGCGTAGCCCTTGCCCTTCTGCGTCACGACATGCAGCAGGATCGGGCCTTCATGCTCGGTGTCGCGCAGGTTGCGCAGCACCGGCAGCAGGTGGTCGAGACTGTGCCCGTCCACCGGGCCGACGTAGTAGAAGCCCAGCTCCTCGAACAGCGTGCCGCCGGTCAGCAGGCCGCGCGCGTATTCGTCGGCGCGGCGCGCTGCGCGCTCGAGCGGCGCGGGGAAGCGGCGGGCCACGCGCGCCATCAGCTCCCGCAGGCTGAGGAAGGGACGCGAGGAGATCAGGCGCGAGAGATAGGCGCTCATCGCGCCGACCGGCGGCGCGATGGACATGTCGTTGTCGTTGAGGACGACGATCAGGTTGGCCTTGGACGCGCCGGCATTGTTCATGGCCTCGTAGGCCATGCCCGCGCTCATCGCGCCGTCGCCGATCACGGCGATGACATTGCGGTCGTCGCCCTTGAGGTCGCGCGCGACCGCCATGCCGAGGCCGGCGGAGATGCTCGTGCTCGAATGCGCGGCGCCGAAGGGGTCGTATTCGGATTCCGACCGGCGGGTGAAGCCGGACAGCCCGCCGCCCTGGCGCAGCGTGCGAATGCGGTCGCGCCGCCCGGTCAGGATCTTGTGGGGATAGGCCTGGTGGCCGACGTCCCAGATCAGCCGGTCCTTCGGCGTCTCGAACACCGCATGGATGGCGACGGTCAGCTCCACCACGCCGAGGGAGGCGCCGAGATGCCCGCCGGTGACGGAGACGGTGTCGATCGTCTCCGCGCGCAACTCCTCGGCCAGCCGCTTGAGCTGGTCGGCGGACAGGTTGCGCAGGTCGGCCGGGACGCTCACGCGGTCCAGCAGGGGGGTGGCCGGACGGGTCATCAGTTCCTCCGCTCGATCGCGTAGTCCGCGAGCGCCCGCAACAGATCGGCACGATCCCCCAAGGCGTCCAGATGTCCGGCCGCCTGGGCGGCGAGTCGTTCCGCCTGCGCCCGGGCGCGCGGGATGCCGAGCAGCCCGACCAGCGTGGCCTTGCCCGCCGCCTGGTCCTTGCCGGTGCGCTTGCCCGCCTCCGCCTCGGAGGCGGTGGCATCCAGCAGGTCGTCGGCGATCTGGAAGGCGGCGCCGAGGTCGCGGCCATAGCCGGCGAAGGCCTGCCGCAGCTGCGATGGCGCCTTGCCGAGGATGGCGCCGGCCTCGGCCGCGAATTCGATCAGCTTGCCGGTCTTGAGCAGCTGGAGCCGGCCGATCTCGGCTTCCTCCAGCGTGCCGCCGGCCTCCTCGGCCAGCATGTCCAGCATCTGCCCGGCGCACATGCCGCGCGGGCCGGCGGCGCGGGCCAGGCCGCGGCAGAGCTCGGCGCGCACCGCGGGGTCGGGATGCGTCTCGGGTTCGGCCAGGGCGTAGAAGGCATTGGCCTGCAGCGCATCGCCCGCCAGCACCGCGGTCGCCTCGTCGAAGGCCTTGTGGACGGTGGGCTTGCCGCGGCGCAGGTCGTCGTCGTCCATGCAGGGCAGGTCGTCATGGACCAGCGAATAGGCGTGCAGCATCTCGATCGCCGCGGCGGTCCGCAGGGCGGATGTGCGCGCCACGCCGAACTGCCGGGCGCCTTCCAGCACCAGGAAGCCGCGCAGCCGCTTGCCGCCGCCGATGGCGGCATGGCGCATCGCCTGGAAGAGCCGCGCCTCCCCGCCTTCCGCGTGGGGGATCAGCATGTCGAGGGCAGCGTCGATCTCCGCCGCCGCCTCGGCCATCGCGGCGCGCAGGGCCTCGGCGGTGAGGTCGGCCGGGGTGGTGTCCATGCCTATTCGACGTCCCTGAGGGTGAGGCCCGCCGGGCCCTCCACGATCGCCTGCACCTTCTGTTCGGCTTCCGCGAGCTTGCGTTCGCAATGGGCGCGCAGCGCCGCGCCGCGCTGGTAGGCGGCGACCGAGGCCTCGAGGGCCCCCTGTCCGCTTTCCAGCGCCTTCACGATGCCTTCGAGCTCGGCCAGCGCCTGCTCGAAGGTCAGGGTTTCGATGTCGGAGGGGATCTCCCCCTCCGCCTTGGGTGTCCTGGCCATGTCAGGCCATCCTACCAGCCAACCGGCCCCTCGGGCTATTCGGGCTCGATGCCGGCCTGGCGGATCGCGTTGGTCCACTTGACCGTCTCGGCGCGGACGAAGGCCACCGCCTCCTCCGGTGTCGAGGAGCGGATCGCCATGCCGAAGGTGCCGAGGCGCGTGCGCGTCTCCTCCGCCGCCAGGGAGGCGGTGACAGCGCGGTTCAGCCGCGCCACGCGGTCCGCCGGCGTGCCGGCCGGGACAAAGAGGGTGAACCAGGCGATCACCTCGTAGTCCGGCAGGTTGCCGGCCTCGCGCACCGTCGGCACGTCCGGCACGGCAGGGGACCGTTCGGCCGAGGTGACGGCGAGGATGCGCAGCGCGCCGGCCTGGGCCTGCGGCAGGATCACCGCCTGGTCCGCGATGAAGAGGTCCACGCGCCCCGACAGCACGTCCTGCACCGCGAGCGGCGAGGAGCGGTAGGGCACATGCAGCATCTTGATGCCCGCCATCGCGGCGAGCGACTCGGTCGCGACGCGCTGGGAGGAGGAGGCGGAGGCATAGGTGATGCCTTCCGGCCGCGCCTTGGCCGCCGCGATCAGGTCCGCGAGCGTCCGGTAGGGGCTGTCCGCCTTCACCGCCACCAGCAGCGGCACGGTGGCGATGGTGGAGACGGGGATGAAGCCGTTCTCCATGTCGAAGGGCACGCGGCGGAACAGGGCGTTGGCCGCGGCGTTGGTGGAATTGGTGCCGATCAGCACCGTCATGCCGTCCGGGGCGGCGCGGGCGACGGCCTCGGCGCCGATCAGGCCGTTGGCGCCGGCGCGGTTCTCCACCACGACGGGCTGGCCGAGGACCGGGCGCATGCCGTCGGCGACCACGCGGGCGACCGTGTCGGTCGCGGAACCGGGGGCGAAGGGCACGATGGCGCGCACCGGGCCGGGCGGCCAGTCCTGGGCGCCGGCGGCGGCGGGCATCAGGGCGGCGGCCGGCAGGGCGGCGAGCAGGGCGCGGCGGTTCATGATGTCTCCTTCCCGGTGGGCGCGGCGCGGGGAATAGGCCCGCGCGGCCACAGGCGGCAAGTGGCGGGCGCCGGCACCGCCCGCGTCAGCCCTGCCGCGTCGCTCGGTCCCAGAGCGCCCGATCGACGCGCCGGCCATGCGCCTTCAGCCAGAGGCGGCGACGCCAGGCCAGACGGGCGACGACCGCGACGCCGGTGGGGTTCGTAAGCGCCTCCAGGAGGTTCAGCGGGTGGTGCCCGAACTGCGATCGGTCGTCTGCGCCAACCCCCGCCCCACCCGGCAGCTCCCAGACGCCGCCCAGGGGCCATTCCTCCTTGAACAGCCAGAGGGCCGGCGTGTCGGGATGGCGCCGGAAGCTCTGCAGGAGCGCAGCGTCGTCCCAGATGCTCACGCCCGCATCAGCGCCCTGACATGCGCCGCCGTCGACCGGCCCAGCGCCTCGAGGTCGTAGCCGCCTTCCAGCAGCGACACGACCCGCCCGCCGCAGCGGCGGTCCGCCACGGCGCAGAGCGCTTCCGTCACCCAGGCGAAATCGGCCTCCCGCACGCGCAACTGCGCCAGGGGATCGGCGGCATGGGCGTCGAAGCCGGCCGAGATCACCAGCAGGTCCGGGGCGAACTCGTCCAGCGCGGGGATGATCTGTTCCCCCCAGGCGGCTCGGAAGGCGGCGCCATCGGCCCCCGGCGGCAGCGGCACGTTCAGGATATTGCCGACCCCGTGCTCGCTGGCGTCCCCCGTGCCCGGATAAAGCGGCCATTGGTGGCTGGACGCGTAGAACAGGCTCGGGTCGGCCTCGAAGCAGGCCTGGGTGCCGTTGCCGTGGTGCACGTCGAAATCCACCACCGCGACGCGCTTCGCCCCGTGCTCCGCCTGGGCATGGCGCGCCGCGACGGCGGCATTGGCGAACAGGCAGAAGCCCATCGGCCGGGCGGGCTCGCAATGATGGCCGGGCGGGCGGGTGGCGCAGAAGGCGCGGCGGAATTCGCCCTTCATCACCGCATCCACCGCGGCCACGGCGGCGCCGGCCGACCGCAGCGCGGCCTCGGCGCTGCCCCAGGACATGACGGTGTCGCCGTCCAGGGGCACGTGTTCGTCCGGCTCCGGCCGGATCGCCAGGATGGCGGAGACGTAGTTCTCGGGATGGACGCGCGTGAGCTGTTCCACCGTCGCGAGCGGCGCCTGGTCGCGGATCAGGTCCGCGAATTCCCCCGCATCCAGCGCCTTGAGCACCGCCCGCAGCCGGTCCGGGCATTCGGGGTGATGCGGGCCGGGGTCGTGGTGCAGGCACGCGCGGTGGGTCAGCAGCAGCACGCTCACGCCGGCGGGTCCTCGCGCTTGCGGATGACGAAGCGGTAGGCGCCGGATTCCTCCCCGAAGGCGACCAGGGCGTGCCCGGTTTCCTTGCAGAAAGCCCGGAAATCGGCGACCGAGGCCGGGTCCGTGGCGAGCACGGTGAGCCGCGCCCCAGCCGGCAGGCCGCGCAGTGCCTTGTTGGCCTTCAGCACCGGCAGCGGGCAGGTGAGGCCCTTCACGTCCAGCAGCGTTTCGCTCATGGCCCTGAGTCCAGCACCCCGCGCACGCGGCGTCCAGCGCCGCGGCAGCGGGCGGGGGTTGCGGCACGGGCGACCCCTGGCCACCCTGGCGCCATGCGGCTCGGAATCGACCTCGGCGGAACGAAAATCGAAATCGTCGCGTTGGATCGCGACGGCGCGGTGCGGCTGCGCCGGCGCGTGCCCACGCCCTCCGACTACGCCGCCGCGGTCGAGGCCATCGCCGCCCTCGTCCACGGCGCCGAGCGGGAGACCGGGGAGCGCGGCACGGTCGGCGTCGGGATTCCCGGCAGCCTCAGCCCGGTGACGGGCCTAGTGCGCAACGCCAATTCCCAGGCGCTGAACGGCCAGCCGCTCGACCGCGACCTGGCCGCGGCGCTGGGGCGCGAGGTGCGCGTGACCAACGACGCCAATTGCCTGGCCATGAGCGAGGCGGCCGACGGCGCCGGCGCCGGCTACCGCACCGTCTTCGCGGTCATCATGGGCACGGGCTGCGGCGGCGGCATCGTCAGCTCGGGCCGGATCCTGGACGGGCCGAACGGCACCGGCGGCGAATGGGGCCATACCCCGCTGCCCTGGATGCGGCCGGAGGAATTCCCCGGCCCGCGCTGCTGGTGCGGCCGGCATGGCTGCCTCGAAACCTTCCTCTCCGGCCCCGGCCTCGCGGCCGACTGCGACGGGCCCGGCGCGCGCGACGCCGGCAGCATCCCCGCCCGCGCCGCGGCGGGGGAGGCGAAGGCCGCCGCCGCGCTGGCCCGTCACGCGGACCGGCTGGCGCGCGCCCTCGGGATGATCGCGAACATCCTCGACCCCGACGTCGTCGTGCTCGGCGGCGGGCTGTCGAACATGGAGCACCTCTATCGCGAGGTGCCGCCGCTGATGGCGCGCCATGTCTTCGGCGATGTGGCGCGCACGCCGGTCGTGCGGGCCAGGCATGGCGATTCCTCCGGCGTCTTCGGCGCGGCGCGGCTCTGGGATTCGGGGTGAGCACGGCCGGCGCGGGGCTGCTCTACGGCGGGCTCGCCTTCGCGGCCGGGATGGTGCTGGGTCCGGCGCGGGAATTGCTGCTGGCGCCGCGAATCGGCGCTGTGCCCGCGGCCCTCGTCGAGGCGGCGGCGATGGCGCCGCTGCTCCGGGTCGCGGCGCGCATCGCGTTGGCGCGCCTTTCCGCGCCGGTGGCGGGCGGCCAGCG
>NZ_JAAEDM010000011.1 GCF_018129065.1 Neoroseomonas soli
GGGACGACCTTCGTCGCCGCGGTCGCCAGCAGCCCCGCCGCCTCGGTCACGCCGTGCTGCGCGCGCGCGGCCGCGAGGGCATGGCGTAGCGCGTCCCTGTCCTGTGGCGTCAGCGCCTCCCGCCCCGCCAGCAGGCGCAGGCGCTCGGCGAGGCTGTCGGGCGTGATCGGCGCTTCCACCGCGACGATCTCCCCGATCGCGGCGGCCAGGGTCGCGGGCGGGATCTCCGCAGGGGGCAGGCCTTCCGGCAGCGCGGGCGCGGCCTCGCGATAGGGCTCGGCGAGGCCAGGAACGGGGGGCGCCGCAGGCGGGGGCGCGGCGGCGGGGGAAGCCGCGGGCGCGGCGCTGAGGGCGGCCTTGACCTTCGCCGCCTCCGCCTCCGGCCGCGCATACCAGGCGAGCGACCAGGCGCGCGCGAGGCGCCAGCCCATCATCTCCAGCGCCGCCGGACGGCCGCGCTCGCGGTCGCGCGCGCAGCGCAGCGCGGACCAGTCGCCGGCATCGGCCTCGATGCCGAGCTCGTAGCCCTGCTCGCCGCGCGCGGCGACGTCGAGGAAGAGGCCCGCGAGGCCGACATGCGGCACCGGTTCCTTGCCTGCCTCGCGCACCGCCGCGGAGATCGCCTCGGTGATCGCGCCGCCCACGCCCTCCCCGCCGCCGCGCGGCGGCGCGGCAGGTGCCGCGGCGAAGGCGAGGAAGGTCTTGAGCGCCGCGACGCCGCGTCCGGAGGCGCGCTCGAGGTCGATGTCGTCCGCGCCGATGCCGGAGAAGACGACGCAACGCTTCTTCGCGCGGGTGATGAGAACGTTCAGCCGTCGCTCGCCGCCCTCGGCGGAAAGCGGGCCGAAGCGCATGGCGAGCCGGCCGTCCTTGTCGCGGCCGTAGCCGACCGAGATGAGGATCGCGTCGCGCTCGTCGCCCTGCACGTTCTCGAGGTTCTTGACGAAGAAGGGCTCGTCCTCGCGCGCGGTGAAGAAGGCGTCGGCGGAGGGGTCGGCGCGGCGCGCGGCCTCGATTGCATCCATGATCGCGTCGCGCTGCTTGATGGAGAACGCCGCGACGCCGAGCGTGTCGCCCGGGGTCTGCCTCGCGTGGCGCATCACCGCCTCCGCGACGGCTTCCGCTTCCGCCCGGTTGACGCCCTCGCCCGTCTCCCAGGCACCGTCCACGCGCACCAGGGACAGGCCAAGCTCGGCCGAGCGCGGGCGCGGCGAAGGCAGCACGAGCAGCCGGTTCCCGTAGAACTCGGCATTGCTCGTCGCGATCAGGCTCTCGTGCCGCGAGCGGTAGTGCCAGCGCAGCAGGGCGCAGGGCACGCCGCGCGCGTTGCACAGGCCGAGGATGCTCTCCACGTCGCGGGCGGCGACGGAATCGGGCGCGTCCTCCGGCGCCGTGTCGTCCTCCTCGCCGGTCATGCGCTGGAAGAAGCGCGTCGGCGGCATCTGGCGGTCGTCGCCGACGACGACGACCTGCCGGCAGCGCGCGATGGCGCCGAGCGCATCGACGGGTTCGATCTGCGAGGCCTCGTCCATCACCAGCAGGTCGAAGGTGAGGCCAGGGCGCAGCCCGTGCGGCGGCGCGAGGAACTGCGCGACGGACAGCGGGCTCATCATGAAGATGGGCTTCGCCGCCTGCACCGCGGGCGCGGCACGCAGCAGCAATTCGCGCACCGGCAGGTGGCCGCGCTTCTTCTCCATCTCGCCGCGGATCACGGTCATGCCGGGCATGCCGTCGCGCACCTGCTTCACGCGTTCCGCATGCGCGCGCGCGGCCTCGGCGCGGGTCAGGGCGATGCGGGCGCGATCGGCTTCGCGGAACTCGGTGACCAGGCGGTCATAGCCGGCGGCGTCGAAGGTGGCGAGGTCGGGAAACTGCGCGCTGGCCGCGCGCAGCAGGCCCTCATGCAGGGCGTAGGCGAAGGCGTCCTCGGCGGCCTCGGGCACGAGGCGGCCGTCCTGCAGGCGCTCCACCACCGGGCCGAGGCCCTGGGCTTCCGCCAGCGCGCGGCGCCAGCCCTGCCAGAGCGGCAAGGCCTCGGGTCGCATGGCCCATTCGCCGAGGCGCTCCGCGAGCGCGGCGAAGGACGGATCCGATGCGCCGAAGGCGGCGGCGGGATCGAGGGCCGTGGCCTGCTTCAACTCCTCCCATGCCGCAGCTCCGGCCTCGAGCACGGCGGCGTCGGCGGCGGGCGTCTCCTCGGCGAGCGCGGCGGCAGCCTCGGGTCCATGCTTCTGGCGCCAGAGGATCAGGGCGGACATGACCGAAGGGTCGGTGTCCTCCCCCAGCCACAGCCGTCCGAAGGCGGCGGCGCCGAGGGCATTGCCGCCGCGCACGCGGGCGCGCGCGGCCTGGCCGGCGATGGCGGCATCCAGCGCCGCGACGGGATCGGCGCCGTCGCGGGCGATGCGGGACGCGACCTCCTGCGCCGCGCGGCGGCCGGAATTCAGGAAGCCGAAGAAGCCGCCGGACGCGGCGAGCGTCCCGCGCGCCTCCTCCAGCCCCGTCACGTCGAGCGCGCCGGGCTTCAGGCGCGGGTCGCGCTTCGCGATGGCGAGGTTGGCGACGGCCTCGGTCAGCGCCACCAGCGGCGCGGGATCGGCGCGCCAGGCGGCGGAGCGCATCGCGTCCTTGTCGTGCGCCGGCGCCTCGCGCAGCGCGGCGGCGGAGCGCAGGCGCGCTGCGACGACGGAAGGTCCGGGCGCCGTGCCACCAGCCGTGGACAGAGCCGCACCGGCCGCGGCGAAGGCACGGATCCAGCCTGGCAGGCGTGCCATCAGCCGGTCGGCATCCGCCGGGCCGAGATCCGCCGTCACGCCGCGCCAGGGATTGCTGGCGCCGTCCGCTTCCACCGCGCGCGCGGCGAGGTCGCGCACCGCGTCGCGCTTCGCGGCGATCGTCGCGCCGTCCCAGGCAGCAGGGTCGAGGGTGAAGTCCGGCACCGCCACGCCCTTGCGGCGCAGTCCGACCAGCGTGCCGATCACCTGGTGCAGCGGGACGCCCGAGGCGCCCGCCGTGGCGCGCATCGCCGCGGCGTGGCGGTTGAGACGGCCGCGCAGCGTGGCCAGGCGTTCCACCACCGCCTGGCGGTTCGGCTTGGGTGGCGGCGGCAGGGCGAGGGTCGCGCGGAGTTCATCCAGCACCGCGCGCTTCGACTGCTTCTCGCTGTGCAGTTCGAGGCAGGCGGCGCCGAGTCCGATCTGCTCCAGCCGTCGCTTCACCACCTCCAGCGCGGCAAGCTTCTCGGCGACGAACAGGACGGAGCGTCCATCCAGCACCGCCTGCGCGAGGATGGTCGCGATGGTCTGCGACTTGCCGGTGCCGGGCGGGCCCTGGATGACGACATGGCCGCCGCGGCGCACGCTCTCGGCCGCCAGCGCCTGGGACCCGTCCATGTCCATGACGTGGTCGAGGCGCTCGACCGGGATCGCCTCGTCCACATCGGCGTCGTCGGGGAAGGTGGGCGGGGCGGAGAGCGGGTCTCCGCCGACGAGGGAACGCACCAGCGGGTGGTCGGCGAGGCCGGGATTCTCCTCCGGCCCCAGGTCACGCCACATCAGGAACTTTGCAAACGAGAACAGGCCGAGGGCGAGACCGTCCGCATCCACCGACCAGTCGGCGCGATCCTTCACCGCCGCTGCCACGGCCTCGGCCCAGCTCGTGGGGTTGTAGGTGTCGGGGTCGAATTCGGGCAGCGCGGTGGTGAAGTTGACCTTCAGCAGCTCGCGCAGGGAGAGGTTCTCGGCGACCTCGTTCGCGGTCGCGCGCAGGCGGAAGGTCTGCGAGACCCCTTCCCTCTCGAGCGCCACCGGCAGCAGGGCGAGCGGGGCGCGGCGCTCCGTCTCGGGCGTCGCGGGGTCGCGCCACACCAGCGCGCCGAGGGCGAGGTAGAGCGTCGGCACGCCCGTCTCCTCGCGCGCAGTGCGCGCATCCGTCATCAGGTCGCGCAGGCGGCGGGCGAGGTCGGGCGGCGGCAGGCGGACGCGCAGGCAGTCGTCGCGCTGCCATTCCTCGCGGGTGGCCTTGTCGTCGGCCTTCGTGACGCCCTCGGCCTTGGCGGCGGCCTTGGTGTTGCGGCGGCGGGTGCGGCGGGGCTTGCCTTCCTCGGGGGCGGGCGGTGGTTCGGGCGCTTCCTCCCCCGCGGCCTCGAAGCCGAAGGCGCGGCCGGCGGCGAGCGCACCCACCACGAAGTCGGCATCCTCGTCGTCGAGAATGACCACCCCGCGCGACCGCCCCGGCTTCGGCAGGGACAGCAGGCGGTTGCGGGTGGACAGGTCGAGCAGGGCGCGGCGGGCGTCCTCGAGGGCCTGGCGGAGATCGGTCATGTCCGGTCCTGGTCTGTCCGCCGGCGCGTTTCGAGCGCGGCGAGGATGAGGCGATCGATGGGATACCAAAGAAGCAGGCCCAAGGCGCCGAACAACGCCGAGCCCCACGACAGATGGCCGAGAAGCAGCAGGGCCGCGGGCAGCGCGACGGAGGCCGCGACGAGGGCCACGCCGGCGGCGGCGCGAAGGCGGGGTTCAGCCATGCTCCGCGCCGAGCAGGCGACGGAGGCGGAGTTCCTCGAGGTCGAGTTCCTCGGTCAGCCGGGCCATCAGTTCTTCCTCCAGCCCGTCCTCGGCGTGGTGGCGCAGCAGGCGGGCGCGGCCCGCGCGCAGCGCGTGCAGCCGGTGCTCGAGGCGGGCGGCGCGCTCAGCGGCGATCGCACCCTGGTTGATGCCGTCGAGCAGGCGCACGCGGTCGCGGTATTCCGGCAACAGGTCGTGGGCGATGGCGCCGGCCAGGATGTCTTCGGCGCGGCGTTCCATCTCGCGCAGGGATGCATGGGCGATGAGGGTGCGCGCGGCGGCTTCCTCGATGCCCATGCCCGGCCGGCGCTTCTCCTCCACGCCGAGCCGCCAGATCACCAATTGGAGCGTGGTGCCCTGCACCACCAGCGTCGCGAGGATGGCGCAGAAGGCCAGGAAGACGATGAGGTCACGCTCGGGAAAGGTCACGGGCAGGGCGAGCGCGGCGGCGAGCGAGACCACCCCCCGCATGCCGCACCAGGCGATGATGGTGGTGTGGCTCCAGGGCCTGGCCGAGCCGAAGCGCCCGAGGGCGGGGATGAGCCGCGGTATCAGCGAGGCCGGGAAGACCCAGACGAAGCGCGAGACGATCAGCACCAGGGAGAGCACCACGGCGAACCACGCCAGCGTCCACGCGCCGTAGGCGTCCATCCGGCCCAGGATCTCGTTGAGTTGCAGTCCGATCAGGATGAACACCAGGCTGTTCATCACGAACTCGATGAAATCCCAGACCACGCGGGATTCCCGCCGCGTGCGCGCCGAAAGCCCGTGCTGCGCGTGGCCGAGCACGAAGCCCGTCGTCACCACCGCGATCACGCCCGAGACATGGACGAATTCCGCGGCGAAGAAGGACGCGAAGCAGGCGATGAAGGACATCGCGGTCTCGAGCAGCGTGTCCTCGAGCCGCCGGATCGCGATGATGGCGCCGCGGCCCACCGCCCAGCCGATCGCCGCCCCGCCGATGGCCAGCGCGATGAAGGAGATCCCCGCCTCGGCCCAGGAAAACGCCCCGGCGATCGTCGCCGCCACCGCGAGGCGATAGAGCACCAGCGCGGCGGCGTCGTTCACCAGGCTCTCGCCTTCCAGCACCGCCACGATGCCCTTGGGCAGCCGCAGGCGGTGCAGCACGGCCCCGGCGGCAACGGCATCCGGCGGCGCGACGATGGCGCCGAGGGCGATCGCGGCCGAGAAGGGCAGCCACGGGATCAGCGCCACGGCGGTCACCGCGATGCAGAAGGCGGTGAAGAGCACCGCGCCGACGGCGAGGAAGAGGATCGGCCGGATATTGCCCTTGAAGGCCCGCCAGTCGGTCCGGTAGGCGCTGGCCTGCAGCAGCGGCGGCAGGAAGAAGGCGAGCGCGATCTCGGGGTCGAGCTCGACATTGGGCGCGCCGGGGATGAAGGCGATCGCCATGCCGCCGAGCACCAGCACCACGGCATAGGGCAGCCGCGCCCGCCGGGCCACCAGCGCGAAGCCGATGCAGACCGCGATCAGTGCCAGCAGCGCTTCGACGATCGGCATGGCGGCGGAAAGTGCCAAGGACTGGGCCGCATGGGAAGCGGCGGCAGTGGCGGGGTCCTGCCCCTGCCCCTCATTTCATGCCGAGTTGCGGCAGGAAGAAGATCAGGATCCCGAGCGTGATCAGCACCCGGACGAGGAAGTCCATGCTGTAGACGTAATCGAGGAAACGGTCAGCCGAGCTGCGCCGGTCGGTGTCGAGCGCCCTCATGATCATCGGGAGGAACACGGCCGCCGCGACCAGCAGCGCCACCAGGGCGAACAGGGCCACCTCGCCCAGGACGAGCAGGATGGGGGATACCGGTCCGGCTTGTTCCACGGCGGGACTCCGGGAAGGGCGGCCGTGCGGGCCTGCCCGCGCGACCGCCCCCAGATGACGGCACCGCGGGGCGAAACCGCCTTGACCTCGCGCAATTGGCGCGGCGGGCGCGCCCCTATTCGTCCTTCCGCCAGCGCCACAGCACGACGAAGCCCACGGCGCAGACCAGCACGACGGTGGACAGCATGCCCTGCACCACGCCGAAATTCGGGCTGTCCTTCGCCACGAACAGCGCGGCGATGCTGCCCCCGGCCGCCAGCAGAAGCCGGACGACGAGGTTGATCATGCCGAGGCCCCCCGCCCCTCCATCGAATCGATCCGTGCCAGGGCGGCCTTGAGCAGCTGCGTCAGTTCCAGCAATTCCCGCTCGCGCATCAGGTCGATCTTCTCGTGCAGCAGGGCGATCTCCGCCTCGGCGCGGATGTTCACCTGATAGTCGGCGAGAGCGCGGTCGCGGTCCACATCCGCCTGGCGGTTCTGGCTCATCATGATGACCGGCGCGGTGTAGGCCGCCTGGAAGGACAGCAGCAGGTTCAGCAGGATGAAGGGATAGGGATCCCAGGAGCCGGAGCCGAACAGGGCGTTGCCCAGGATCCAGGCCGAGATCATCCCGGTCTGGATCATGATGAACCGCCAGGAGCCGACGATCGCGGCGACGGCATCGGCCAGTGCTGCACCGAAGGGCGGCCGCGGTGCCGGCCCCAGGGTGCGGCGCCGCTTCCGGGCCCGCGCGATGGTCGCGCGCAGGTGCTGCCGGTAGGTGGGGGCCATGTGCCGCACCCCGTTTGTGGCCGTCTGCTGGTTCATCGCCGAGTCCCCGTCACCGTCCGGCCGGGCCAAGGTGGCCCCGCGGGCGGGCCGGCTCAATGGCTGGAGCGGAGCGTTCCGCCATCCACGTGGATCACCTGGCCGGTGATGTAGCGGGCGAGCGGCGAGCACAGGAAGGCGACCAGCACGGCGAGGTCCAGGGGCTCGCCAATGTAGCCGACCGGCACCTCCTTCTCCGCCCATGCCTGCCGGGCCTCCGGCGTCGGCATGATGCGGGTGTCGATCTGCTCGGAATGGATGCGGCCCGGCGGCACGCAATTCACCGTGATGCCGTCCTTCCCCAGCGTGCGGGACAGCGCCTTGGACCAGATGTGCACGGCGCCGTTCGGGGCATTGGCGGGGTTGATCGAGAAGGGTTCGTCCGTGCCCGTCAGGCTCACGATGCGGCCCCATTTCTGCGCCTGCATGGCCGGGATCAGGGCATGGGTGACGCGGCGGCCGGCCTCGAAGTTGAGCAGCATCGCCTCCTGCCAGACCTCGTCGCTGCCGAGGTCGGCCTGCGGGCGGGAACCGCCGGCATTGTTCACCAGGATGTCGCAGCGGCCGAAATGGCCGAGGACGGCATCGCGGATGCGCGGGGCGGCGTCGGGGGCGGTGATGTCCTGCTCGATGACCAGCGGCGTGGCGCCGGGCGGCAGTTCGGCCGCCAGGCTCTCGAGCAGCGCGCGGCGGCGGGCGAGGATGGCGAGGCGGCAGCCCTCCGCCGCCAGGGTCTTCGCGATGACACGGCCGAGGCCGACCGAGGCACCGGTGACAAGGGCGATCTTGCCGGTCAGTTGCAGGTCCATGGGCCAGGCTCCTCTGCGGTGACGCCGGGGCCAGCCTGCCATGGCGGCGGGCCCGCGGCGATGGCGCGGGCACGCTTGAGCGGCAGCGTGGCCGCCGGCATGCTGGTACCGCTTAAGGGCAGGTGCCATGCCGCGCGGCCCCGAGATCGACGCTTTCGCCGAGAAGCTCCGGCTGCTGCTGGACCGGGCGAACCTGTCCCGTGCGCAGGTGGCGCAGCGCGCCGGGGTGGACAAGTCGGTCGTCGCCCGCTGGCTGAACGGCGCCTTGCATCCGAGCGATCACACCCTCTCCGCGCTCAGCGCCGCGCTGGCGCAGGAGGTGGCGGGCTTCTCCCGGGCCGACTGGGCGCTGCCGGCGGCGGCGTTCGCTTCGCGGCTCGGCCTCCCGTCGCGGGCGCCGCCGTCACCGGGCGCCACGCCCGCCCCCCTCCTGCCCGGCGTGCTGGACTGGACGGCAGGGACTCGCGCGCGGACGGACCCGATGTATGCCGGCCTCTGGGCGCTGGCCTTCGCCTCACCGGCGAATGGCGGCCGCATCTTCTGCGTGCCGCTGCGCATCTGGCGCGAGGCCGGCGCGCCGACGCTGCAGGTCGAGTACTCGAATGGCATGATGCTGCATAACCGTGGCGCCGCCTTCGCCCTGGCCGGACGGCTCTGGGCGGTGATGGAATCCGTCGCCCGCCGGGATGCGCTGTCGATGCTCGTCGTGCAGGGCGTGGTCGAGCAGCCGGCGCTGATCCTCGACGGCCTGTTGAGCGGGCGGCGCAACACCGCCGTCGCGGCCCTGTTCAGCACGCGGGCGATGCTGTTCCGCCTCGGCCCGGAGCCGGATGAGGAAGGCTTCGCAGCCGCGATCGCCCGCGCCAACGACCTCGCCCGCGAAGGCTGGGAGCGGCGCCTGCCGCCGGCGCTGCTCGCGGCCTTCGCGATGCCGCCTGCCGAGGCGCCCGGGCCGAACTGGCTGCTGCTCGAACTCCGCGATGCCTGGACGCTTGGCGCCTGGCGCGACGAGGATGCGGCGCGCGCACCGCAGCGCGAGGCGCTGGCCTGCATCCGCGCTGCCTTCGGCGTGGCGGCGGAACCGTCGTGACGCATCGCGATGCGCCTCCCGGCGCCGCCTGCCGCGCCTGACCGCGCATCGGTCGGATGGGGATGCTTCCCGCCACGGACCGGGCGATCAGCCGCCCGGCCGGTGGAGGGTCCAGAAGATGCTCGGTTTCATCGTGCTCGCGGCCGGCGTGGTCATCCTGGCGCTGCTCGCGCCGCCACTCTGCCCGGCCGAGGAGGAACGACTGCGGCTCAGCCGCGACCCGGGCTTCATGGCCGGGCCGGTGTGACCGGGGCGCCGCCGCACCCCGGTCCGGCAGGCCGCACTACGCCGCGGTGACGAAAGCCCGCAGCGACTCGGCCTCCTGCTCCGCCTGCTCGATGCGCGCCTTCACCAGGTCGCCGATCGAGACCATGCCGAGCAGCCGCTCCTCCTCGATGACGGGGAGGTGCCGGCAGCGATGGGTGGTCACCAGCGCGAAGGCCTCGGCGATGTGCGTGCTGGCGCGCACCGTGATGAGCTCGCTCGTCATCAGGTCGCGTGCGGTGTGGGCCAGCGCGGCGGTGCCCTCCCGCGCGACGGCGCGGACGATGTCGCGCTCGCTGACGATGCCCAGGACCTTGCCTTCCGCATCACGCACCAGCGCGGCGCCGATGCGGTGCTGCGACAGGGTCTGGGCGATGGTCACTGCGTCCTCACCCGGGCCGACGGAGAACACGTCGCTGCCCTTCTGACGCAGGATGGCCTGAATGGTCATGTCTGCTCCCTCCTTTCCGCCGCCGGCCGGGGGGCAGGCGGGGCGCGATGACGGGACGCGCCGGGAGTGTGGCGAGGCGAGGGTCCGGCGAGCCCCGTCCGCGCAACCAATGCGCGAGCCTGCCAGCCCGGGACGGCACGACGCAAGGAAAGAAGCGCAGCGAAGGGGAAGGCCGCCAGCGTCCGGGCCGAACGATGCGGGGCCACGGCGCCGTCGGCCTGGCCGGCACCCGCCGCGGTGGTTGCCGGCGCGGCAGGTTAGCATGATGATCGTACATCTGAGGCCAACCAGGATGCATCGCATGGTCATCGCCAGGCGCTGCTCCTCGACGTTTCGGCCAAGCCCCAAAGGAGGAAACACACCGGTGACTTCGATCAACGGCCCGCGGCGCAGGGCGATCCTGGCGGCGGGCGCGGGCCTTCTCGCCGCCCCCGCGGTCCGCGCGCAGCCAGCCTTCCCCAATCGCCCCTTGCGGATGATCATTCCCTTCGCGCCCGGGGGCGGGACCGATCTCCAGATGCGCGCGCTGTGCGACGCCGCGTCACGCCGCCTGGGGCAGCCCATCGTGATCGAGAACCGATCGGGCGGCGGCGCCATCCTCGGCGCCATGGCGCTGGTGAACGACCGCTCGCCGGACGGGCATCTGCTCAGCCAGATGCCGTCCAATGTGTTCAGCTATCCCTTGCAGCAACGCAATGCGCCGTTCGATCCGGTGAACGACTTCAGCTGGATCATCCAGATCACCGGCTATGTCTTCGGCATCGCCGTGCGGGCCGACAGCCCGTTCCGGACGCTTGCGGATCTCATCGAGCATGCCCGGAAGAATCCGGGGCGTGTCAGCTATGGCTCGACCAGCGTCGGCGGCGTCCCGCATCTCACGACCGAGCGGATCGCCGAGCATTTCGGCGTGGAGATGACGAATGTTCCCTACCGCGGCGGGCATGAGTCCATCACGGCCGTCATCAACGGCACCATCACCGCCATGTCGGGCAGCGGCTGGACGGAGTTCGTCCGCAACGGGCAGATGCGGGCGCTGTGCTCGTGGGGCCCGCGCCGGCTCGCGAGCTTTCCGGATGTGCCGACGCTGAAGGAACTCGGCGTGGACATCGTCCAGACCGGTCCCTACGGCTTCGCCGGCCCGAAGAACCTGCCGGCGAACGTCGTCGCGACCCTGCACGACGCCTTCCGCGATTCGCTGAACGACCCGGCGCACCTCGCCGTCCTGGCGTCGGCGGACATGGAAGTGGATTACCTCGGGCCGCGCGACTACGCGGCGAGCGTCGCGCGCATCGTCGAACAGAACCGCGCGGTGTTGGGGCGGCTGGGATTGCTGGCCGGCTGAACGGCGCGCCACGATGCCGGTCGTCCGGTGCCTGGCGGCACGGGACGGCCGGCATCGGCCGCTGCGCGACGCCGCGGACGGGCGCCCCGCACGACCGGTCGCCTTCAGTGCGCCGGCACCGCCCCGCCCGCGAGCTGCGTCCGCACCAATTCCGCGAAGCGCCCATCCATCGCCACGAGCTCCGCGAAGGGCCCGCGTTCGGCGACGCGGCCGCCGTCGAAGACCAGGATCTCGTCCGCTTCCCGCACGGTGGACAGACGGTGGGCGATGATGAAGGTGGTGCGCCCCGCCATCAGCGCCGAGAGCGCCTTCTGCACCCGCGCCTCGGTGGCGGCGTCGAGGGCGCTGGTCGCCTCGTCGAGGATCAGCACCGGCGGGTTCTTGATGAGCGCGCGGGCGATGGCGAGGCGCTGCCGCTGCCCGCCCGACAGGTTCGAGCCGCGTTCGCCCACCACCGTGTCGTAGCCCTGGGGCTGGCGGATGATGAATTCGTGCGCCTCGGCCTGGCGGCAGGCGTCCTCGATCTCCGCCTGGGTCGCGTCGGGCCGGCCGATGAGGAGGTTCTCCCGGATGGTGCGGCTGAACAGCATGGATTCCTGGAACACCACGCCGACGTTGCGGCGGAGCGATTCCAGGCTGATCTCGCGCAGGTCGTGGCCGTCCAGCGTGATGCGCCCTTCCACCGGGTCCCACAGGCGTTGCAGCAGCGCCATGGCGGTCGACTTGCCCGCGCCGGTCTGCCCGACCAGGGCGATGGTCTTGCCCGGCGTGGCGCTGAAGGAGACGTCGCGCAGGATCGGCGGGCCGCCGGGATAGGCGAAGCCCACGCCCTCGAAGGCGACGGTGCCGGCGGCGCGGCCGACATCCAGCGCGTTCGGCGCCTCCGGCACCGTCGAGCGGGCGTCGAGCACGCCGAAGAGTTCCGCGATGCGCGGCTGCACGAAGACCATGTGGGAGACGAAGCCGATCGCGCTTTCCAGCCGCCCGATCAGCAGCGTGGCGAAGCCCATGAAGGAGACGATCTCGCCCACCGTCGCCTGGCCGCGCACATGCAGGACGGTGCCGTAGACGAAGATGGCGATGACGCAGAGCGTCGAGGCCGCGCGCGTCAGCACCGCGACGATCGCCCACCAGTTCAGCACCGGGAACTGGTGGTCGAGCACCTGGCGGATGATGTCGCCGAACATCCGCGCCTCGGAATTCAGGCGCGTGAAGGATTGCACGACGACGACGTTGGACAGCGCATCCTGCGCGTTGCCCGCGAGGCGCGAATGGAACTGCTCCACCTGCGCCTGCGCGTCCTGGGTGCGGCGGATGACGAAGGCGGAGACGGCCGCGAAGACGACCACAAGCACGATGAGCAGCGCGCCCAGCCGCCAGTTCATCGCCATGGTCAGCGGCAGCAGCACGATGAGCGAGACGAAGGTGATGATGTGCTCGCGGAAGAAGCCGAGCCACAACCCGAACAGGTTGTCGGTGCCGACCAGCATGATCTTCATCAGCCGGCCCGACTGCGTGTCCCCGTGGAAGGACAGCGGCAGCGCGAGCACGTGCTGGAAGTAGTCGTGCATCACCTTGAGCCGGTTGCGGTGCGCCATGCGGTCGGCAAACAGGCCGACGGCGACATTGGCGGCGATGCCGGCGAAGCCGACGGCGCCCCAGATGGCGAGCAGCGTCGTCGCCTCCTGCCACAGCGCCGCCGACTCCATGCGGTCGGAGCGCGCGAGCAGGTCCACCACGCGGCCGAACAGCACGGGTTCGAGGAACTGCAGCCCCGCCAGGGCCAGTGCGGCCACGGAGAGCCCGACCGCCATCGAACGATCGGGCCCGAGCAACCACAGCACGCGCCCGTACAGACTGAGGAACCCCATCGATCCGCGCCCCCTGCCCCGCACACCCTCCAGGGCCGCCGCCAGACTAATCGGGACAGCGCGCGCGCGCGAGGTTGATCCCGGCGCCCGGCCGGGCCAGTTTTCCACATCGGAAAGAACCGACCCGCCGCACGGGTCGCCGGGAGGAGAAACGAATGATCGACCGCCGCGCCCTCATGGGCGGAATCGCCCTTGCGCCACTGGCCCGCCCCGCCTTCGCCCAGGCCTGGCCTTCGCGGCCCATTCGCCTCGTCGTCGGCTTCCCTCCGGGTGGAACCACGGACCTCGCCGCCCGCGTGCTGATCGAGCCGCTGACCACCCGGCTCGGCCAGTCGGTGGTGGTGGAGAACCGGCCGGGCGGGTCGGGCGGCAACATCGGCGCCGACGTGGTCGCGAAGGCGGAACCGGATGGCTACACGCTGCTGATGCAGACCGTGTCCTCGGGGGCGATCAACTTCGGCCTCTACGGGTCGCGCATGCCGCACAGGCCGGAGGACCTCGCCGCCGTCGCGCTGGTGGTGAAGGTGCCGAACGCGATCTTCGTCAACAACAACCTGCCGGTGCGGAACCTGCGGGAACTGGTGGACCTCGCGAAGCGGCAGCCGGGCAAGCTCAACATCGGCTCCTCGGGCGTCGGCACCTCCCTGCACATGACCGGCGAGTTGCTGAAGCAGGCGGCGGGGATCGAGATGACGCACGTGCCCTTCCGCGGCGCCGGGCCGATGATCCAGGAGATCATCGCCGGGCGCGTCGAGGTGGGCGTGGACAACCTGCCTTCCGTCATCGGCCACCTGCGCGAGGGGCGGCTGCGGCCGCTCGCCGTCACCACCGCGACGCGCACGCCGACCCTGCCCGACGTGCCGACGACCGCCGAGGCCGGCTTCCCCGCCGTCGAGGCGACCGCCTGGTTCGGCATCGCCGCCCCGGCGCGCACGCCGCGCGCCATCATCGACCGCGTCGCGCGGGAGACCAACGCCGCACTCGCCGACCCGGCGGTGTGGCAGAAGCTCGCCGATCTCGGCGGCATGAAGCCGGGTCTGACGCCGGACGGGCTTTCCACGCCGGAAACCTTCCAGGCCTTCATCACCGCCGAGATCGCCAAGTGGGGCGAGGTGGTCCGGCGCGGCAACATCACGGTGGACTGAGGCCGCGGCATTGCGGCGGGCACCGCATGGTCTAGGCTGTCCCGACAATGAGGCGGAGCGCATCGTGACTGCTCCGCCCTGACGGGAAGGAATCGACCATGGGTATCGCCCGCCGCAGCGTGCTTGCCGCCTTGCCTGCCGCGCTCGCCGCGCCGCGCCTCGCCTGGGCGCAGGGCTTCCCCTCGCGCCCCATCCGCCTCGTCATTCCCTTCACGCCCGCAGGCACCACCGACCTCGTCGGCCGGCTGACGGCGGAGATGCTGGGCCGGCGGCTGAACCACCAGGTGGTGGTAGACAACCGGCCCGGCGCCTCGGGCAATGTCGGCGCCGAATACGTCGCGCGCAGCGAGGCCGACGGCCACACGCTGCTGCTGACCACCATCGGCACCGGCGCCATCAATTTCCCCGTCTTCCGCGAGCGCATGCCCTACAAGCCCGAGGACCTGCGGGCGGTCGGGCTGATGACGCGCGTGCCCAACGTGCTGATGGCGGCGAACAACACCAACATCCGCAGCGTCGCCGACCTGGTGCGGGAAGCCCGCGCGCGGCCGGGGCAGATCAACTACGGCACCGCCGGCATCGCGACATCCCCGCATGTGGTGGTCGAGCAGTTGCGGCTGGCCACGAACATCGACATCACCCACGTGCCCTTCCGCGGCTCCGCGCCGATGCTGACCGAGATGATGGCCGAGCGCATCGAGATCGGGATGGACAACATTCCCTCGGCCCTGACCTTCATCCGGGAAGGAAAGATCCGTGCCATCGGCACGACCGGCGCGCAGCGCAACCCGACCCTGCCCGACGTGCCGACGGTGGCGGAGCAGGGCCTGCCCGGGTTCGAGGCGACCGCCTGGTTCGGCGTGCTGGCGCCCGCCGCCACGCCGGCGCCGGTGGTGCAGATGCTGGGGCGCGAACTCAATGCCATCGCGCTCGATCCCGCCTTCCGCCAGCGCATGGAAGCGGTCGGCGCCGAGCCCCCGCGCCTGACCCCGGATGGCGGCACCAGCCCCGAGACCTTCGCGGCCTTCCTGCGCGCGGAAATCGCGAAATGGACGGATGTCGTCACGCGCGCGAACGTCCGGGTGGAGTGACCGCCATGCTGCGCCGTCGCTCGCTGATTGCCGCCGCCGCCGCCACGCTGCCGCTTCCCGCCCTCGGGCAGGAAGGGCCGTATCCCTCCCGCCCCATCCGCATGATCGTGAACTTCCCGCCGGGCGGGACCACGGACATCGCCGCGCGCATCTACGCCGAGCGGCTGCAGGCGCGGCTCGGCCAGCCCGTGCCGGTGGAGAACCGCGGCGGCGCCACCGGCAACATCGGCGCCGAGGCCGTCGCCCGCGCCACCCCGGACGGCTACACGGTGTTGAGCACCGCCGTCTCGCCGGCCGCGATCAACTACGCGCTGTTCGGTGCGCGCATGCCCTACAGGCCGGAGGACCTGGCCGCCGTCGGGCTCTACCTGCGCGTGCCCAACGTCATCATGGTCCATCCCTCCCAGCCCATCCGCACCATCCAGGACCTGGTGGCGGCGGCGAAGGCGCGGCCGGGGCAGCTCAACTACGGCAGCGCGGGCAGCGGCGGCTCCCCGCACATGTCGATGGAGATGTTCCTGCTGCGCACCGGCACGCGCATGACGCACGTCCCCTTCCGCGGCGCCGGTCCGATGCTGATCGAGGCGGTGGCCGGGCGGCTCGAGGCCTCGGTGGACAACATCCCGTCCTGCATTGGCCACATCCGCGACGGGCGGCTGCGCGCGCTGGCGGTGACAGGGCATGTGCGCTCCTCCGTCCTGCCCGACGTGCCGACCCTGGCCGAGACCGTGGTGCCCGGCTTCGAGGCGACCGCCTGGTTCGGCATGCAGGCGCCCGCCCGCACCCCGCGCGCGGCGATCGAGCGGCTGGGCGCGGAGATCGACGCCATCAGCAAGGAACGGGGCACGCGGCTGAAGCTCGCCGAGCTGGGCGCCGATCCGCCGAACCTGACGCCGGACGGCGGCACCACGCCCGCAACCTTCGAGACCTTCATCAAGGCCGAGATCGAGAAATGGGCGGAGGTGGTGCGCGCCTCGGGCGCGACGCTCGAGTGAGTGCGCGCCTCAGGCGCGACGCCCGAGTGAGTGCGCGCCTCAGGCGCGATGCCCGAGTGAGTGCGCGCCTCAGGCGCGACGCTCGAGTGAGCGCGCGCGCCATGCCCGGCGGCGATCCCTCCGCCGCATGCCCGAAGACACGCGGCAGATGAGGCGCACCTTCTACGGCTGGGCCACGCCGAACTCGAACCGCGTCTCCGTCATGCTGGAGGAATGCGGGCTCGACTACGCCGTGCGCGGCGTGAACATCCGCCGGCGGGAGCAGTTCGCGCCGGAGATCCTGGCGCTGAACCCCTACGGCAAGGTGCCGATCCTGGTGGAGGAGGCGGAGGACGGCAGCCCGCCGCTGGTGCTCTTCGAGAGCGGGGCGATCCTGCTCCACCTCGCCGAGACGCAGGGCATGCTGCTGCCGCGCGAGCCGCGCGCGCGGGCGGAGGCGATGGCCTGGCTGATGGTCGCGCTGACCTCGCTCGGCCCCTACACCGGCCAGGCGCATCACTGGACGGAACTCGCGCCGGAGAAGCCGGAGGCGGCGCGCGCCCACAGCCTTGCCCTGGTGGACCGGGTCTACCGGCTGCTCGACGGGCGGCTGGCGCGGGTGCAGCATCTCGGCGGCGACGCCTACGGCATCGCCGACATCGCAGCCTTCCCCTGGGTGGCGCGGCATGGCTGGGCGGCGCGGCGGCTCGAGGAGACGCCCAACCTGGCGCGCTGGTTCGCGGAGGTGGGCGCGCGGCCCGCCGTGCAGCGCGGCATGACGAAGCCGGAGGGGGCGCGGCTGGAATAGCGCCCCGTGCGCGGCGGCGGGGCGGCCTTTCGCCCCTTGCCGGGCCGCCGCGTTCGACGGATCGGGCGGGCGGGCGTGAGCCGCCTGCCGCGCGGATCACGCCACCGGCATGGTTGCCGGGCATGTCCGCACGCGGGGCTGTCGGGGCCGCCGCGTGCGGGACGATGGCGATACGGGCGGCAACGACCCTCGACCGCGAGTCAGCGATCGCTGCCCCGTATCAGTCCAGTTGGGCGCCGGAGGCACGCACCACTTCGCGCCACTTGGTGCTCTCGGCAGCGATGAAGCGCGCGAAATCGGCCGGGCCGAGTGGGCGCGGCTCGCTGCCGACCTCGCGCAGCTTCGACTGGAAGGCCACATCGTTGACCGTCTGCAGCACGGCGGCGGACAGGCGCTCGACGATCGGCGCCGGGGTGCGGGCGGGCAGTTGCACGCCGAACCAGGCCACGGCCTCGAAGCCGTCGATGCCGCTTTCCTGCACGGTCGGCGCGTTCGGCGCCGAGAACCAGCGTTCCCGCGAGGTGACGGCAAGCAGGCGAAGCTCGCCATTGTTGATCAGCGGCAGGTAGGAAGGCAGGTTGTCCACCGCCACCTGCACGCGCCCGGCCAGCAGTTCCGGGATCACGCCACCCGTGCCGCGGAAGGGCACGTGGGTCATGTCGATGCCCGCACGGGTCTTGAGGTACTCGCCGGAGAGGTGCCCCGAGGTGCCGTTGCCCGGCGTGCCGTAGTTCAGCGCGCCGGGATCGCGCTTCGCCACGGCGATGAGTTCCGCCAGGGTGGTGGCCTGGACGCTCGGGTGCACGATGATGCCGTTGGCGACCTGGCTCACCAGTGCGACGGGGGCGAGGTCTTCCGGCTTGAAGGGCATCCGGCGGTAGAGGAACTGGTTGATCGAGGCGGTGCCGATCGTGCCCATCAGGATGGTGTGGCCGTCCGGGTCGGCCTTGGCGACGAGGTCGGCGCCGATATTGCCGCCGGCCCCGGCGCGGTTGTCCACGATGAAGGGCTGGCCGAGCACGGCACCGAGGCCTTCGGCCAGCACGCGCGCGGTCACATCGGTGGCGCCGCCGGCCTGGAAGGGTACGACGAAGCGGACCGGACGGTTCGGCCAGGCGGGCTGGGCACGCAGCGCGGCGGGAGCGGCGAGCAGCGGCAGGGCGCCGAGGGCGGCGCGGCGGGTGATGGCGGTCATGTCGACTCCCCGAATGCATGGGTGCCGGGCCGGTTCCGGCGCAGGTCGGCGCGGGCCCCGGTGCCTGTGCGCAGGCCATGGGGGGCGGCGCCGCCCGGCAGGGTACCTGCGCTACGCCAGCGCCGGCGCAAATTCAATCATGATTATTCATGAATTCTCGCCGATCAGGCCCGCCATTCCCGCGGCACATGGCGGAAGGGCAGCGCCCCGAGGTCGAGTGCCGCGGGTCCCGGCGCGTCGCATTCGACAATGGCGGCGCAACGGTCGCTGAAAGCCGCGCGGAAGTGGTTCTTCGCCTTGTTGGCGAGCAGCCGCGTCGCGCCCAGGTCGATCCCGTGCAGCGTGAAGAAGGCCGGATCCACCGCGGCTTCCTTGCGGTCGGTGCAGATGACGCGGAGGTTGCCCGCGCGCAGCACGCAGGTGGCCCCGAGATCGACCGGCGCACCGCGTTCCATCGGTCCCTCGTTGACGAAGCGGCCGTCGGTCAGGCGCTCGACCTCGACCTCGGCGATGACGGGCGGGCCGAACATCTCCGTCACCTGGCCGCCGAGGTGGCGGGTGATGCGCGCGCCGATGCCTGCCTCCCGCGCCGCGGCGACGGAGGCGGGGTCGTGCAGGAAGGCGAAGACGGCGGGCACCCCGAGCCGCGCCGCGACCAGCGTGCGCAGCATCCCCGGCGTATCGGCGATGCCGCCGGAAAGCGGGTTGTCCGCCGGGTCGAGCAGCGCCACCAGGCCGGGCGGGCCGGCAAGCGCCCGGGAAAGCGCGGTGGCCGGATCGGGCAGCGTGACGGCGAAGCGGTCGCGGCGCGACGCGATGGCATCCGCGAGGCGTTCCGCGAGGTCGCGCGCCGCGCCCGCATCCTCCGCCCAGACCATGGCGGAAGGGCCGGCATGCGGGCTGTCGCCCCAGGCGAAGCCGCCGAAGATCGAGGCGTCGAGGATGGGCGCATGTTCCGCCGCCGCGGCCTCGGCCCAGACCTCGGCCATGGGGCCGGCCTCGTGGCGCATGTGGAAGGAGTGCAGCACCATCGGGCGCTTGGCGATGTGGCCCTGCGCGCGAGGGGCGCCGGAGAGCGCGCGTTTCAGCAGCCGCAACGCGCGCGCCGCCGCCGCGTCCATGTCCACATGCGGATAGGTGCGGTAGGCGGAGCCGCCGTCGAGCCATTCCGCGATCTCCGGCGCCATGTTGGCATGGAAGTCGAAGGAGGCGGTGATCGGCACGCCACGCCCGACGATGGACCGGATGCGGGAGATCGTCGTCGCGTCCGCCTCGGGGTCGGATTCCGTCACGCAGGCGCCGTGCAGCGAGAGGTAGACGCCGTCGAAGCGCTGCGCGCGCAGGGCGGCCTCCACCTCCTCCCGCCAGGCGCGCATGGCGTCGTCGGCCATCGGTCCTCCGGGCTGGGCGGCGATGCAGGGCAGCACCGTGGCGCGCCAGTCCGGCCGCACGGCGAGGAAGGCGCCGAGCGCGCCGAGTTCCGTCGCCGTGCCGGCATAGCGCGCGAGGTGCTCCGCACCGCTGCCCCATTCGCGGGATGCGAAGGCGCTGCGGGGCGTGGGGACGGGGGTGAAGGAATTCCCTTCGAACCAGAGGCGGGCGACGGCGATGTGCGGCATGGCGCGAGGCTAACGTCGCCCCGGCCGCCTCACCAGGGGCCGGCAGCCCCGCGCCGGTGCAGCGCGTGGATCGCGGTCAGAGGCTGCCGGCGGCGAAGGTGTCGCAGGCGTCGAGCCGCCCGGTCTCCAGGCCGCGCCGGAACCACCGCACGCGCTGCGCCGAGGACCCGTGGGTGAAGCTCTCGGGCACGACGTAGCCCTGGCCGGCGCGCTGGATGCGGTCGTCACCCACGGCGGCGGCGGCGTTCAGCCCTTCCTCGATGTCGCCCTTGTCGAGGATGTTGCGCGTTTCATGCGCGCGGCGCGCCCATGCGCCGGCCAGGCAGTCGGCCTGCAACTCGATGCGCACCTGGATGGCGTTGGACTCGGCCTCGCCGCGGCCGCGGCGCACCTGGTCGGCACGCCCGAGCACGCCGAAGAGGTTCTGCACGTGGTGGCCGACCTCGTGCGCGACGATGTAGGCGGCGGCGAAGTCGCCCCCCGCGCGCAGGCGGCGCTGCAGGTCCGCCATGAAGTCCAGGTCGATGTAAACCTTGCGGTCGTTCGGGCAGTAGAAGGGCCCCATCTGCGCCTGGGCGAAGCCGCAGCCCGATTGCGTGGCGCCGGAGAAGAGCACCAGCGTCGGCTCCTCGTAGCTGCGACCGAGGCGGGAGAACTCGGCGTGCCAAACCTGCTCGGTCTCGCCCAGCACCTGGGCGACGAAGCGGCGGCCGGCCTCGTCCTCCGGCGTCAGCTGGCGCTGAGCGCCCGGCGATCCCTGCTGCGCCCCCGGATTGCCCTCCAGCAGCACGGAGGGATCCACGCCGAGCAGCAGCGCGATGACGAGGAGCACCACGCCGCCGAGGCCGCCGCCCACGGCGATGCCGCGGCCGCCGAAACCCTGTCCGCGGCGATCCTCCACGTTCCGGCTCTCGGGGCCATCCAGGCGCATGGCATTCCTCCGTCAGTCGTGGCCGCGCAGCATCCTTGTCAAACCCGGAGAGAGGCCGAGAGTTTCGCGCCCGGTGCAGGCGGCGAAGCAACCGCGGCGCAGACGGGAATGATCGCCGCCGTGATGTCGGCATAGGCGATCGGAAGGCGCATCAGCCGGGTTCCGCGACAGTGCGGCGGGAATGCCGCATCGTGATGCGAAGCCGGCGGAATTCCTGCGCCGTCTCCGGCGCCTCGGCCGGCGCTTCCGCCAGCGTGCGGCGCTTCCAGACGAGGTGCGGGTTGAACAGCAGCAGGTCGCCGGGGCGTGGTTCGAGGCGCAGCAGCAGGGCCGGCTCGGCGCAGACGGAATCGAGCAGGTCGAAGGCCGGCCGCAGGCCCGCAGGCAGCGGCGGCGCGCCGGGCTGCGGCGCGGCGGCGGCCTCCTCCACCGCATGGCGCGTGTAGCGCGCGGCGAAGGCGCCCTCGGTCATCGTGAAGACGGCGCGCTCGACCGACTCGCCGTCCTCGAGCAGCGGCGCGGGCGCGTAGAGTTCCGCCAGCGCGGCGCGGTCGCGGCGCATCACTTCGTTGTGCACGGCGCCGGCCGAGACGAGGACATGCACCGGCGCCGCCGGCCCGTTGACGAGGCAGAGCAGCGCGATGGCGTCGCAGGCCTCGATATGGAAGCGCGGCGTGCCGGAAGCCGGGCCCAGTTCCCCCGGCGGCACGCCGATGAGGCGGGAGACGGGCGAATCCTGTCCGTTCAGCGGCGTGCCGAGATGCTGGCCGAGGGCCAGCAGCGCCGCCTCGGCCGCCGTGGCGCCGTGCCGGTCGAAGGGCAGGCCGCGCAGCAGGCAGAAGCCGCGCCCGGTGTTCAACCGCGCGGTGACATCCGTGAGGATCGGCGCGAGGCGTGCCAGGGGCGGCACCGGCGCCGCGGCCTCCGCGGCGGTCAGCGCGGCTTCGAGCTCGTGGGCTTCCTCGGTGCCCACGGGCACCATCCAGTCCGCGGCGGTGAGGTCGGCAGCCACCCAGACGGCGGGCCCGGTCTGGGGCACCATGCGTAGGCGGGGACGTGTCGGGGGCGTCATGCACGCCAAGGTAGCATGACGGGGCGGCCGGTGCGAAAGCGCCGTGCCTCTTGCCGCCCGCGGCGGACGGGGCGAGGCTCCCGGCGCAGCCACGCCGGAGAGCCATGATGACCGAATTCGCCGCCACCGCCCTGCCCTTCGACGCGGAGGAGATCCTCGCGCGCCTGACGCGCTGGGCCGCCTGCGAGAGCCCGACCTTCGACGCGGCGGCGGTGAACCGGATGATGGACCTCGCCTCCCGCGACCTGGCGCTGATGGGCGCGCGGATCGATCGCATCCCGGGACGGATGGGACTCGGCGACTGCGTGCGCGCGCGCTTTCCGCACCCGGCCGGAGACGCCGCGCCAGGCATCTGCGTCATGGCGCATCTCGACACGGTGCATCCGGTCGGCACGCTGGAGAAGCTGCCGATCCGGCGCGAGGGCAACAAGTGCTACGGGCCCGGCATCCTCGACATGAAGGGCGGCACGGTGATCAGCGTGGAGGCGATGCGGCTGATCCTCGCCGCCGGCATGGCGACGAAGCTTCCCGTCACCTTCCTGCTAACGAGCGACGAGGAGATCGGCAGCCCGTCCACGCGCGACCTGATCGAGGCCGAGGCCGCACGCAACCGGTTCGTGCTCGTGCCGGAGCCGGCGCGCCCGGATGGCGGCGTGGTGACGGGACGCTACGCCATCGCGCGCTTCAACCTGAAGACGACGGGGCGGCCCTCCCATGCCGGCGCGCGGCTGGCGGAAGGGCGCAGCGCGATCCGCGAGATGGCGAGGCAGATCGTCGCGATCGAGGAGATGACGACGGAGGACTGCACCTTCTCCGTCGGCGTCATCCATGGCGGGCAGTGGGTGAACTGCGTCTCCACCACCTGCGAGGCCGAGTCGCTGTCCATGGCCAAGCGGCAGGAAGACCTCGATGCCGGTGTCGAGCGGATGCTGGCGCTGCGGTCCGGTGCGAACGACGTGACGCTGGAGGTGACGCGCGGCGTGACGCGACCGGTGTGGGAGCCGGATGCGAAGGGCATGGCGCTGTTTGGCCATGCGCGGAAGATCGCCAACAGCATCGGCTTCGACATCAACCCGCAATCCTCCGGCGGCGGCAGCGACGGCAACTTCACCGGCGCGATGGGCGTGACGACGCTCGATGGCCTCGGCGTGCAGGGCGCATTGGCACATACGCTGGAGGAGCACGTGCTGATCGACAGCCTGGTGCCGCGGGCGAAGCTGATGGCCGGGCTGCTGACGACGCTGGAGTGAACCGGGGCCCGGGTCAGCCGCGTCCGGCGATGTGCTCGGCGAGGTGCTCCGCATCCTCGCCGACGCCCCAGAGAAAGGCGGACTTGATCTTGTGCATGCGCGGCAGGCCCAGGAAGAGCAGGCCTGGCTCACGCGTGATGCCGCGGTCGTGGATGAGCGTGGCCCGCTCGTCCCGCACCGGGCAGGCGATCCAACCGAAATCGACGCCGTAGCCGAGCGCCCAGACGACGCTGGTGATGCCGGCGGAGGCGAGGTCGAGCGCTTCGACCTCCGGGACCCGTTCGCCGATGGTGCGCGCCTCGGCCTCGGCGGCCTCGTCGCGCGGGGCGTCGATGCCCTCCCTTTCGACGTAGGCGTCGATCTCGCGCAGGGTCGCGCGGAAATCCTCGTCGCCGGCATCAAGGCTCGCATTCAGGTCGGCATTGAGGAAGACGCGCCCGTCCTCGATGCCGCGCAGGCTGCCCAGCAGCGTGACGCCGCGTTGCACGAGACGCCGCACATTCGCGGTGTGGCCGCCCTTGTGGCCCGTGACCAGCGGCGGCCGAAAGCCGGGCGGAATGGTGCGCGCCACCCGGCTGGTGAAGCCCGACTGCTCGTTCCAGATGCCGAAGTCCCGCCCGCGGTAGCTGCGCGGCACGCGGCGATGGCCACGGAGCGCATAGTGCACGCGGCGCCCCTGCTGCAGCAGGTCCTCGACGATCTGGAAACCGGAGGCGCCCGAACCCACGACCAGGACGCCGCCTGGCGGCAGTTCTCCGGGGTTCGTGTAGCGATTGGCCGTCACCTGCTGGATACCGGGCGGAAGCCCCGCGGCTGCAGGCGGCACCTTGGGCACCTGGTAGGGGCCGGTCGCCACGACGACGTTCGCGGCTTCCATGGCGAAGGCGCCGGTCTCGATACGGAGCCTGCCATTGTCGGCGCGGCGCAGCGCGGTGACCTCGATGCCGCAGCGGACCGGCGCGGCGTTGCGCATCGCGTAGTCCGTGATGAAGCGGACGACGCCGTCGCGATGCGTGAAGCCGTCCGGGTCGTCGCCGGCATAGGCATGGCCGGGCAGGCGCATCATGCGGTTGGGGAACTGGAAGTAGAGCGAATCCCATCGCTCGCTGCGCCACCGCTCGGCGATGCGCGCGCGTTCGAGGAGCACATGCTCGCGCCCCCGCTGCGCGAGGTGATGGCTCATCGCGAGGCCGGCCTGGCCGGCGCCGATGACGATCGTCTCGATGAACTCCGCCATGACATGAGCCTAGGGCCTGCCGCCGCCCCGCTCCAAGGCGAACTGGCGTCCGGCGGCTCTACTTGCCGCCGTCCACGCTCAACACCTGCCCATTCACGTAGTTCGCCATGGGCGAGGCGAGGAACATCACCGCATTCGCGATGTCCTGTGCCTCCCCGAGCCGGCGCAGCGCGATGGAGGAGATCACCCGCGCCTGCCCTTCCGGCCCGTAGCCCTCCCACTGCCCGATGCTGGACGGGTTGGACAGGATCAGCCCCGGCGCGACGCTGTTCACGGTGATGCCGTGCGGGCCGAGTTCGTGCGCGAGCTGCCGCGTCAGCCCGACCAGCCCGTGCTTCGCGCTGGTATAGGCCTGGATGCCGGTGCGCGAGGGCTGCAGCCCCGCGCCGCTGCTGATGGTGACGATGCGCCCATGGCCGGCGCGCTTCATTCCCGGCGCCACCGCCTTGGCGAGCGCGAAATGCGCATGCAGGTTGATGGCGATGATGTCGTGCCAATCGGCGTCGGGCACCTGTTCGACCGGCCGCATCACCTGGCCGCGGACACCGCCGGCATTGGAGACGAGCACGCCGACCGGGCCTTCCGCGTGCTTCTCGACATCGGCGATCCAGGCGGCCGCGGCGCCCTGCGCCGTCAGGTCGAAGGCGCTGGTGTGGATGGCGCCGGGATGGTCGGCGGTCTCCTCGAGTTCCTCGGCCGAGAGGTCGGTCGCATAGACCTGCGCGCCGAGCGCGGCGAAGGATTGCGCGATGGCGCGGCCGAAGCCGTGGCCCGCGCCGGTCACCGCGACCGTCACGTCGGCGAAGTCGTATTCCTTCATGGCGACATCAGCTCCGTCAGTTTGGCATCCGCCATGGGGCGCGTGCCGGCTTCGCATTCATGGGTCATGGCCACCCGGCGACGCACGATGGGGCAATCGATGCGGATCGACGGGTCCTTCGATGGCAGGCCCGTGCGCAGCATCGGAGATCGCAGCGACGTGGTCCTTCTCGATGCCCACCAAGACCACCGCGTGGCGCGCACGCACCGGCGCCGCGCCGATCGCACCCGCGCGCCACAGGCCGGGATGGGACCGCGGTCCACCGCGCCCCGCGCCGCCGCCCGAGCCGCTTCCTTCGCCATCCCGCCCTTTCCCGCCTGGACGACGTTCACGCGCCGCCGCTATCTGCCGGACGCTACGCCGGAGGCTGCGGCCGTCAATGCTCCAGGGACTTTCGGGGAATCTCCGCGGCGGGCTGCTGATGGCGCTCGCCGCCGTGCTCTTCGCGGCGGAGGCACTGGCGATCCGCTTCATGAACCAGCGCGGCATCCCGATGGAGGTGCAGGTCTTCGCGCGCGCCGCGGGGCAATTGCTGTGGGTGGCGCCGCTGGTCGCGCATTCCGGCCTTGAGGTCTTCCGCAGCGCGCGGCCCGGGCTGCATCTGCTGCGCGGAACGTGCAGCCTGCTGACCTGGGGGTTCTACTACGCCTCCTTCGGGCCGCTCGACCTTGCCACCGCGACGGTGCTGTCCTTCACCAACGTGATGTTCACCACGCTGCTCGCCGGGCCGGTGCTGGGCGAGCGCGTGGACCGCTGGCGCTGGGCGGGGACGATCGCGGGATTCCTCGGCGTGGCGGTGATGCTGCGGCCGGGGACATCGGTCTCGCTGGTCGGCGTGGCGCTGGCGATCGCCTCGGCGACGGCCTGGTGCGGGATCACTCTGTCTTCGCGCGTGCTGGCGCGCAGCGAGAGGAACTCCACCATCATGGCCTGGGTCGGGCTGGTGACGACGGCGGGCGTGACGCCCTTCGCGGTGATGGCCTGGGTGCCGCTCGGATCGTTCGACCTGGCGTTCCTGCTCGGCTTCGCGCTGTTCACGCCGGCGATCATCTGGCTGCTCACCTCGGCCTATCGTCATGGGGAGGCCTCGGCACTGGCGCCGTTCCAATACCTGCGGCTGGTGGTGGTCGCAGGTTTCGGCTGGGCGATCTTCCATGAGGTGCCGGACGGCTGGACCTGGGCGGGCGCGGCGGTGATCCTCGCGGGCGCGGTGGTGATCACCGTCGCGGAGGCGCGGCGGCAATAGCCTTTCCGTGCCCGCACGCGCGGCGACGGCGGCCGGGCGTCAGCGGCGCGCCTCCCTGATCGCGCGCGCGAAGACCGGCAGGGATCGCTCGACCATCGCGTCGTTCGCCGTCAGGCTGATGCGCAGCCGCCCCGGCAGGTCGCAGAGGCTGCCCGGCAGAACCCATACGCCCCCTTCCGCGAGCCGCGCCGCGAAGGCCCTGTCGTCCGGCACCGGAGAGCGGGGGATCAGGTAGAAGGTGCCTTCCGGCATCGGCACCTCGTAGCCCGCCGCACGCAGTCCTTCGACCATGCGCCTCACTCGGCTCTGCAGGGCGGCGATGTCGATGCAGAGTTCCTCGAGTTCCGGCAGCGCGCGCTGCAGCGTGCGCCCTGCGAACCCCCACCCATGCGCGACCTGCGCCGTCGTGACCGCCTCGCGCAGCCTGACGCGATCCGGTTCGGGCATGTCCGGGCCGAGCGCAAGCCAGCCCAGGCGCTCACCCGGCGCAAGCAACGTCTTGCCATAGGAATAGGCGATGAGCGTGTAGGGGTAGCTTTCGGCCGGGCCGACATGGGTTCGCCCGTCGAGCACGATGCGCGCATACGGCTCGTCGGCCAGGAGATAGATGACCTTGCCGTGCCGCGCGGAGGCCTCGGCGAGGACGCGCGCGAGCGCATCGAGCTGCCTGCGCGGATAGATGCGCCCGGTCGGATTGTGCGGCGTGTTCACCACGACGACACGCGTGCGCGGGCTGATCGCTGCGGCGATCGCGCCAGGGTCGAGGTCGAAGCTGTCCGGCACGAGATCCACCGGCACGGGCGTCCCGCCGGCGCCACGCGTCAGCACCCCGTAGTTGAACCAGCCGGGGCGCGGGTAGAGCACTTCCTCCTCCGGTTCGAGCACCGCCAGCAGCGCCGCGGCGATGGCGCCGAAGCCGCCGGCCGTGATGGCGACATCGGCCGCTGCATAGGGCCGCCCGCGCGAGCGGGTCAGCGACCGCGCGACCGCCTCCTGCGCCACCGGTTCGTATTGCTTGTAGGCGAACCACTGCGTGTCGCGCGGCTCGGCGTGGCGGATCAGCGCCTCCACCAAGCCGCGCAGCGGCATCTCCTGCGGGTTGCCGAACAGGAAGTCGCAGGCATCCGGGCCGAGTCCGCCGCTGAAGATGCGCTGGCCGAATTTCACCACGGCGCGCTTCTCGTCCGCGCTCTGCCGGATGCGGCTGGAAATGGGCGCGATGACCATCGTGCGCTCCCGTTGCAGGTCCCGGGCGCCGGCGGAGCCGAGCATCCGCACGTCGCCACCGCCCATCACAATATTGCGCCGGCAGCCGCGGAAGCGAGCATTTTGACGAAGTTCGCTATCCCCGGACCTGCGCGCGACCGCCGAAGCCCGACGCGGCGATGGCCGCGTCGAGCGGCGCGCTGTCGAAGGCGAAGTCGCGGTAGCCGTGGCGCAGCCGCTGCACGTATTCCGGCGCGGGCGGGCCGGGGCGGTGGACGATTTCCTCATAGGTCCAGGCCATGCCGCCATCGGGCAGCGCGACCTTCGTGCGCGTGTAGGTGTGCGGGCCCTCAAAGCGGTCGAGCGCCGCCAGGTCCGCCGCGGTCACGCGCCACAGGCCGACCGGGCAGGCCGCGTCGTCGTCGCGCTCGATCAACGCATACTTGCGCAACACCAAGCGCCAGCCGGGCAGGACCAGGCTGCCGGCAACCTCGGCGTCGGGACAGCGCCGGCGCATCTGGTCGTGCCAGAGGTTGCTGCCATAGGCTGCGTAGGGTTCAGGGAGGAAGTCAGGCATGCAGTCGCCCCCACCGGTGGACCGGATCGAGATAACCGTCCTAGTGGACAACGTCACGGACAGCCTTTCCACCACGCCGCCCTTCGTGACGCGCGAATGGGTGCGGCTGCAGCGGATGGGCATGAAGCGCACCTCGGGCGGATCGCTCTGCTGCGCGAATCATGGCCTGTCCCTCGTCATCACGGTCGAGGCCGATGGCGAGCGCCGCAGCGTGCTCTTCGACGGCGGCCCGGTGGACTACGCGGTGGAGCGCAACGGCACGCGCCTCGGCGTCGATTTCGGCGCCATCGAGGCGATGGTCCTCTCCCACGGGCACTGGGACCATGCCGGCGGCCTACCCCAGGCGATCGCGATGGTCCGCGCCGCCAATGGCAAGCGCGCCGTGCCGCTGCACCTGCATCCCGGCATGTTCCGCGAGCGCGGCAGTCGCCAGGCGGATGGCGGCGTGCTGCCGATGGACCGCGTGCCCTCGCCCGCCGAATGGGAAGCGATGGGCGCCGCGCCGCAGGTCTCCCGCGAGCCGGCGGTGATCGCGGGGCATGTGCTGGTCAGCGGGGAGATCCCGCGCGTGACCGACTACGAGACCGGCCTGCCCGGCCAGGTCGCGCGCGGCTCGGACGATGCACCCTGGGAGCCGGACGAATGGCTTTCGGATGAGCGTTTCGTCGCCGTCCACCTGCGCGGCCAGGGGCTGGTCGTCTTCTCCGCCTGCTCGCATTGCGGCATCGTCAACGTGCTGCACGAGGCACGGCGACTGATGCCGCACATCCCTCTGCTCGCGGCGATGGGCGGCTTCCACCTGTCCGGCACGAATGAGCGGGTGATCCCGCAGACAGTGGCCGATCTCGGCGGCTTCGGGCTGCGCTGGATGTTCCCCTCCCACTGCACTGGTTGGCGCGCGCTGAATGCGCTCGAGCGCGCCTATGGCGATGCGGTGGTGGTGCCCGGCGCAGTGGGCAAGACCTTCGTGCTCGAGGCGTGACGCTCCTCCTGCAATCCGCCCCGCTGTTGCTGCTGGTGGGGCTGCTGCTCTCGGGGCGCGCGGGGCCGCTGCCGGCGGTGCTGGCGGCCATCGCCGTGGCGCTGCCGGCGGCCTTCGTCTCGCTGCCCGGGGGCATTTCCTTCCCCGGCTTCGTGCTGGACGAGGCCTTACGCGGTGCCTTCCTCGCCTCCCAGCCGATCGGCGTGGTGGTGGGCGGGTTGCTGTTCCATGCCGCGGTCGAGGGGCGCGGCGGCGCGGCCGAGGCCCGCCCGGCGACGCCGCGCGCGATCTTCACCGCGACGCTGCTGATGGGCGTGTTCATGGAAAGCGTGACCGGCTTCGCGGTCGGCGCGGTCTTTGCCCTCGCCGCCCTGCGCAGCATGGGCATCGGCGGCGCGCCGGCGGCGGCGCTGGCGCTGCTCTCGCTCTGCCTGATCCCGTGGGGAGGGCTCGGGCCGGGCACCTCGCTCGGCGCGGCGCTGGTGGACGTGCCGGCGCAGGAGATTGCGGCGCTCACGGCCCTGCCGGCCGCGGCCTGGCTGATGGTGCTGGGGCCGGTGTGCTGGCGGCTCTGCGCGGCGGCGGGGGTGCCGGTGTCGGCGGCCGAGCGCCTGGCACAGGCGGGCATGCTGGCGACGATGGCGGCGATCCTGGTGCTGGGGCATCGCGTGCTGCCCTTCGAGATCCTTGGTATCCTTGCCTCCGGCGTGCCGTTGCTGGCCGCGCTGTGGCGCGCGGATCCGCCGCGGGGTGCCGAGGGGTGGGACCGCGCGGCGCGCGCCATGGGACCCTACCTGCTGCTGACGGTGGCGCTGCTCGCCGCGCGCGCGGTGCCGAACCCGCCGGCCTTCCGGCCCTATGAGACACTGCCGGCCTTTCCCGTGACGCATGTCGCGGTGGTGCTTCTGGCCGTGGCCGCCGGTCTGCTGCTGCTGCGCGAGCATCCCGCGCGGCGTTCCACGGCGGCGCTGAAGCGTGCGCTGCGTCCGGCGGCGGCGATGCTGCTGTACGTGCTGCTGGCGCGGCTGATGGCCGGCAGCGGCGCGACGGCGGCGCTGGCCCAGGCGGCGGCAGGTGCGCTGGGGGCTGCGGCGCCCTTTGCGGTGCCGGTGCTCGGCCTCGCGGGTGGCATGGTGACGGGCAGCAATGTCGGCTCCAACGCCGCGCTGATGCCGGTGCAGAATGCGCTCGGCCTGGCCGCCGGGATGCCGCCGCTGCTGGCGCCGGCGGTGCACAACTTCTCGGGCGCCGCGGGGGCGGGCGTGTCCTTCGCCGTCACCGCGATGATCTGCGGGCTGCTCGCCGACGGGACCAGGCCGGCGGCGATCTGGCGGCTGCTGCTGCCTTCCCTGGCCGCGGTGGTGCTGATCGGCTGGGCCACGGTCGCGCTGCTGCGCTGAAGCCCCGGGCTTGCGCCCGCGCGCCAGCGCGCACAGGCTGCGTTCCGCAAGTAAGACCAACCAAAGGGGAACGTCAGGATGAGGATCACACGCCGGGGTGCGTTGACGGCCGCCGCCACGATGCTTGCGGCGCCGGCCGTGCAGGCGCAGGGCACTTTCCCGAACAAGCCGGTCCGCATGATCGTGCCCTACCCGCCCGGCGGCGTGACCGACATCATGGGCCGCCTGGCGGCGGAGGCGATGTCGCGCCAGCTCGGCCAGCCGATCGTGGTCGAGAACCGCGCCGGTGCCGGCGGCAATATCGGCGCCAAGGCCGCGGCCCTGGCGGAGCCCGACGGCTACACGCTGCTGCTCGGCACCTCGGCGACGCAGGGCGTCAATCCGGTTCTCTACCCCGATCCGGCCTTCGATCCGCGGCGCGACCTCACGGGCATCGGCGTGATGGCCGACATGCCGAACCTGCTGGTCTGCAACCCGCGCCGCTGGAACCCGTCCAGCGCCGCCGAGGCCATCGCGCGCTGCAAGGCGGAACCGGGCAAGGTCCTGTTCGGGTCCGTGGGCAACGGCTCCTCCTCCCACCTGTCCCAGGCGATGCTGACGAAGATGGCGGGCATCGAGGTGGTGCACGTGCCCTATCGCGGCTCCTCGCCTGCGGTGGCAGCGATGATCGCGGGCGACCTCGACCTGTTGTTCGATGCGTCCGCGACCTCCACGCCGCACGTGCGCGGCGGTTCGGTCAAGGCGCTGGCGGTGACGATGCGCCAGCGCTTCTCCCTGCTGCCGGACGTGCCGACGCTCGACGAGCAGGGGGTGCGCGGCTACCACCTCTCGGTCTGGAACGGGGTGCTGACGCAGTCCCGCGTGCCGGCACCGGTCCTCGCGCGGCTTCGGCAGGCCTTCGAGCGGGCCATGGACGATGCGATGCGAGAACGGCTGAAGGCCAACTTCACCGAGCCGATGAGCATTCCGACCGCCGGGTTGCAATCCTGGCTTGCCGAGGACGCAGAACTCTGGGGTCGTGTCGCGCGGGACAGCGGCATCCGGGCGGACTGACGCGCGGCACCCGGGCGGATTTCATGAACATGGATTCAAGATTGCACGCTTGAAACTTGCCGCGGCGCTCGCGCCGACTAGCGTCCGCGGCACAGCCGTACCCCTCCGGGGCGGCGCCGGGAGTGAAAAATGGACGGCTTGTTCGCGGCGGCACCGCGCTTCCTCGAGATCCTGTGGCTCAACATCATCCTGTCGGGCGACAATGCCGTGGTCATCGGCATGGCGGCCGCGGGCCTCGCGCCGAAGCTGCGCAGCCGCGCAGTGCTGTTCGGCATCGTCGCCGCGGCGGTGCTGCGCGTGGTGTTCTCGATCTTCGCCACCTACCTGCTGAACCTGTGGTGGATCGCCTTCCTCGGCGGCGCCGCGCTGCTCTACATCGCCTGGGGGTTCTGGAAGGAACTCCGCCAGCACGGCGAGGAGGAGCAGGACGCGTCGGGTGAAGGGAAGGAAAAGACCCTCGTCCAGGCGCTGTGGCAGATCGTGCTCGCCGACGTCTCCATGAGCCTCGACAACGTGCTCGCGGTGGCGGCGGTCGCGCGCAACGACATGGTGATGCTGGTGATCGGCCTCAGCGTCTCGATCGTGCTGATGGGCCTGCTGGGCGGGATGCTGGCGCGGCTGCTCGACCGCTTCAAGTTCATCGCCTATGTCGGCGTGGCGCTGATTGCATGGATCGGCATCGAGCTGATGTGGGAGGGTGCGGCGAACGCCAATGCGGCGCTGCATCTCGGCCTGCCCCTCCCGGCCCCGCAGCACGGTGAAGCCGCGCCGCATTGAAGGCCCGGCCGGGCATATCTATACGCCTTCGCATGCGGGCGGCCGACCGAGCCGCCCGCCCTGGAGGAGACAGCATGAGCCCGACCCGTCGCGCGGCCCTCGCCGCCCTGTTCGCCGCACCCTTCGCGGCGGCGCCCGCGCTGGCGCAGACCACCATCACCATCCAGCACCCGCTGCCGATCGCCAGCCATTACGGCGCCGGCGCGATCGCGCTGAAGGAGAGCTTCGAGCGCGCGACGGGCGGCCGCTACCGCGTCAACATCCAGCGCAACGACAATGAGCGCGAGGTCGTCGAGAGCGTCCAGATCGGCACGGTCGAGTGCTACCTCGGCTCCACCGGCCCGGTCGGCAACTTCGTTCCCGCCGTGCGCGTGGTGGACGTGCCTTTCCTGTTCCGCGACTACGCCCATGCCCGCGGCGTGCTCGATTCCGAGATCGGCCAGTCGCTGCTCCAGCAGTTCAACGCCCGCGGCCTGGTCGGCGTGATTTGGATGGAGAATGGCTTCCGCCACCTGACCAATTCCCGCCGCGAGGTGAATACCCCCGGCGACGTGCGCGGCCTGAAGGTCCGCACCATGGAGAACCAGGTGCACATGCGCGCCTTCTCGACGCTCGGCGCGCTGCCGACGCCGATGGCGTTCAGCGAACTGGTTCCCGCGCTCCAGCAGGGCACGGTGGATGGGCAGGAGAACCCGATCCCGGTGATCGTCTCCAACAACCTGAACCAGGTGCAGCGCTACCTGACGCTGACCGGCCACGTCTATTCGCCGGGCCTGCTCATCTGCAACCCGGCGATGATGCAGCGGATGTCGCCCGCCGACCGCACCGCCTTCATGGAAGCCGCGCGCGCCGGCCAGCAGGCCAACCGCGACAAGGTGACGGCGGACGAGAATTCCGGCGTCGAGGAACTGCGCCGGCGCGGCATGCAGGTGGTGACGCAGGTCGATACCGCCGCCTTCCAGACGGCGCTCGCCGCCGCCTTCGCGCAGTATGAGCGCGAGCTGGACGGCGCGCTGCTCCGCCGCATCCGGGACTGGCGCCCGAACTGAGCCGGGCGTGACCCGACCGGGGGCGCGGGCGGAACCCGTGCCCCTCCGTGCATCAGGGGGGACTGCATGAACGCGATGAACCTGCTGCCCTTGCAGGTGACGGTGGCGGCGACGCTGCTGACCGTGGCGGTGGCCCTCTGGGCCGCGTCGGGGGATGGCGCGCGCGCCGGCCTGCGGCGGGCGATCCTGGCGATCGACCGCTTCAGCACCGGCATCGCCGCGCTGCTGGCGAGCCTCGCGCTCGCCGTCGCGGTGGCCGCCGGGCTCTGGCAGGTGGTGGCGCGCTTCGCCACCGAGACCCCCTCCATCTGGTCCGAGGCGCTGGTGCGCACGGCGCTGGTCTGGATGGCCTTCCTCGGCATCGCGGTGGCGCTGCGGGCAGGCGCGCTGGTTTCGATCGACGTGGCGCACCGGTATTCCGGCGGCGCGCTGCGCCGGGCGCTGGAAGCCGCGGCCCTGGCGGCGAGCCTGTCGATGCTCGGCATCATGTTCTGGTTCGGCTGGATGATGGCCGAGCGCGTGCAGTTCCAGGAGATGGCGGGGCTCGAGGTCTCGATGACCTGGGGCTATGCCGCGATCCCCTTCGGTGCGGTCTTCGCGATGGTGGGGGCGGTCGCGCATTTCCTCGACCGCCGATCCGAGGAGTTGGAGGCCGCGGTATGAGGCACCACCCAAAGCGGCACGCCGGAGGCGTGCCGGGAGCGCACGGCGCGACCGCGCGCGGCCGGCAGTGGAGACCTGGGCTGTCCTGGCTGCGCGCAAGCCAAGCGCGCGGATGCGCGCGCCCGGCGTCTGAGGGCATGAAAATATGACCGGCGCCATGCTCACGGTGATGCTGGTGCTGTTCGCGGCCAGCATCCCGGTCGCGATCGCCATCGGCATCGCCGCCATCGTCGGCATCGCCGGCTTCACCTCCTTCCCGCTGATCGTCGCGGCGCAGCAGTTGTTCGTCGCGCTGGACAAGTTCCCGCTCGCGGCGATCCCGTTCTTCATCCTGGCGGGCAACCTGATGGATGTCGGCGGCATCTCCCGCCGGCTGGTGGAATTCGCGCGCTCGATCGTGGGCGGCGTCCAGGGCGGGCTGCCGGCGACCTGCGTCGTCACCTGCATGATCTTCGCGGCGATCAGCGGGTCCTCGGTCGCGACCACCTTCGCGATCGGCGCGATCATGATCCCGGCGCTGGTGAAGGCGGGCTATCCGGTCGGCTTCGCGGCCGCATTGCAGGCGACGGCAGCGGAACTGGGCGTCATCATCCCGCCGTCGATCCCGATGATCCTCTACGGCGTCACCACGCAGACCTCGATCCCGGAACTGTTCATCGCCGGCTTCGGGCCGGGCTTCGTCATCGGCGGGGCGCTGATCGTCACCGTGCTGGTGTGGTGCCGCATCATGGGCTGGGGCAAGCAGGACGGCGAGAACCGCCTGCCCTTCCTGCGTGCCCTGCGCGAGGCGGTCTTCGCGCTGGTCATGCCCGTGATCGTGCTGGGCGGCATCTACGGCGGCGTCACCACGCCGACCGAGGCCTCGGTCGTCGCCGTGGTCTATGCGCTCATCGTGGGCATGTTCCTGCACCGGGAGATCGGGCTGCGGGACCTGTTCCCGATCTTCCGCAGGTCGGTGATGTCGTCCGCCGTCATCATGTTCATCATCGCCTGCGCGGCGCTGTTCTCCTGGCTGCTCAACCGGCAGAACGTGCCCGACGCAGCGGCGGCGTGGCTCACCACGTCCTTCGACACGGCGGGGATGTACCTGCTGGTGGTGAACCTGTTCCTCTTCGTCGTCGGCATGTTCGTGGAGACCTCGGCCTCCATCATCGTGCTGGCGCCGATCCTGCAGGAGGCGGCGCAGCGACTCGGCATCGACGGCGTGCATTTCGGCACGGTGATGGTGGTGAACCTGGCGCTCGGCATGATCACGCCGCCCTTCGGCGTGAACCTGTTCGCCGCGGCGCAGGTGGCGGGGTGCAGCATCGACAGGATGATGAAGTACCTCGTGGTCTTCATCGCGGTGGTCTTCGCCTGCCTGATGGTCATCACCTACGTCCCGGCCATCACGCTGACGCTGCCGCAGATGGTGTTCCGGTGAGCCTCGGCACGCCAGAGGCGCTGAAGCACCTGCGGCGAGATCCCGTGCTGAAGGGCGTGCTCCGCCAGGTCGGGCCCTTCACCATGAAGCCGGCGCGGCGCCAGCCCTATGAGGCGCTGGTCCGCGCCATCGCCCACCAGCAGGTGCATGGACGGGCGGCGGAGGCGATCCTCGGCCGCTTCCTGGGCTGCTGCGCGTGCGAGGGGTTTCCCTCGCCGGAAGCGGTGCTCTCCCTGACGCCGGAGGCGATGCGCGCCTGCGGGCTTTCGGCGAACAAGGTGCTCGCCATCCGCGACATCGCGGAGAAGGCTGCGGCGGGGGTGGTGCCGACGCGGGCAGCGGCGCGGCGGCTGTCGGATACCGAACTCATCGAGCGCCTCGTCCCACTGCGCGGCGTGGGCCAGTGGACGGTGGAGATGCTGCTGATCTTCACCCTCGGCCGTGCCGACGTGCTGCCGGTGGACGATTTCGGGGTGCGGGAGGGGTATCGCGTCGCCGCCGGCCTCGAGGAACAGCCCAAGCCCAAGGCGCTGCGGGAGATCGGCGAGGCCTGGGCGCCGTTCCGCACCACGGCGGCCTGGTATCTCTGGCGCGCGGCGGACCTGCACAAGGAAGGGCGCTTCCGGCAGCCCAAGGCGATCTGAGCCAGGATCGCGCCGCAGCGGCGCCACGATCGGGTGCAGGATACGCCGCATGATCGGACGGCGCGGCGTCTTCCTCGGTGCGGGCGGGCTGGCGGCGGTGGGCGGCGGGCTCGGCGCCTATGGCTTCGGCGTGGAGCCATTCCTGCGACTGGCGGTGCAGCGGCATGCCTTCACGCCCCCGGGCTGGCCGGCAGGGTTGCGATTGAAGGTCGCCGCGCTGTCGGATCTGCACGCCGGTGCACCCCTGATGGATGAGGCCCGCATCGAGCACATCGTCGCCACGGCCAACGCTCTCTCGCCGGACCTTGTGCTGCTGGTGGGGGATTTCGGCGCCGCCTCCCGCTTCGTCACGCGCGTGCTGCCGCAACGCGACGTCGCGCGGCGGCTCGGCGCGCTGCGAGCGCCGCTCGGCGTCTTCGCGGTGAACGGCAACCACGACTGGTGGGAGGACGAGGCCGCCATGGCCCGGCGCGGCGGTTCGACGATGATCGGACGGGCGCTGGAGGCCTCGGGCATCGCGGTGCTGAGCAACGCGGTGCTGCGCGCGGGGCCGGTGCTGGTTGGCGGGCTCGAATCCTCCTGGGCCTTCCGCGCGGGGCGCGGGGCGGACGACCTGCCGCGCCTGCTCGACAGTGTGACCGGCGAGACACCGCTGCTGCTGATGGCGCATGAACCGGATGTATTCCCCACGGTGCCGGGACGGGTGGCCGTGACCTTCTCGGGGCACACCCATGGCGGGCAGGTCCGGGTGCTGGGCTGGTCGCCGCGGATCCCGTCCCGCTACGGCAACCGCTACGCCTGGGGACATGTTCGGGAAGGCGGGCGGGACCTGGTGGTCTCGGGCGGGCTCGGCATCACGGCCTTGCCGGTGCGGTTCGGGGTGCCGCCGGAGATCACCCTGGTGGAGATCGGGTAACGAGGGGGCGGCGCCCCCTCGTCAGTCTTCGGCCAGGAAGGGTTCCAGCAGCGCCAGGAACCCCGCCGGGTTCTCCGCATGCACCCAATGCCCCGCCCCCGGCACGGTGGCGAAGCGCGCGCGCGGGAAAAGCGTGCGGAACAGAGGATGGTGCTCCGGCTTGATGTAGCCGGAGCGTTCCCCGCCCATCACCAGCACCGGCCCGTCGTAGCGCGCGCCCGGCGGGACGGAGAAATCCTCGATCACCGGCATGGCGAGGGCGATTTCCGCGAGGCCCAGCCGCCATTCCGGCGGGTCGGATTCGAAGCGCAGGTTCTGCAGCAGGAAGCCGCGGATGCCCCCTTCGGGGATGGCGGCGGCGAGCGCGGCGTCGGCCTCCTTGCGCGTCAGGCCGGGGCGCAGCGGCAGCGCCTGCATCGCGGCGATGTAGCCGCGCAGCGTCGGTGCGTATCGCACCGGGGCGATGTCCGCGACGACCAGGCGCTCGACGCGCGAGGGATGCGCCAGCGCGAAGGCCATCGCCGCTTTGCCACCCATCGAATGGCCCAGCACCGCGGCGCGCGCGATGCCGGCGGCGTCCAGCGTCTCGGCGATGTCGGCGGCCATGGCGGCGTAGGTCATCTCCGCTGCGCGCGCGGAGGCGCCATGGTTCCGCAGGTCCGGCGTCAGCACGCGATGGCGCGGGGCGAGCGCCCGGCGGATCGCGCCCCAGTTCTGCCCGGCGCCGAACAGGCCGTGCAGCAGGATCAGCGGCGGGCCCTCCCCCGCCTCGGTCGAGGCGAGGATCATTCGCGTGCCGCCAGCGCCACCGAGGCGACGATCAGCCCGCCACCCAGCGCCAGGTCCCAGCCGATCCGCTCGCCGAGCCAGAGGGTGCTGACCAGCACGCCGAAGGCCGGCACCAGCAGGAAGGCGACCGAGGCCACGGCGCCGGGGAGCCGGCGGCCGACCTCGATCACGCACCATGTCCCGATCGGAGCCACGATCAGGCCGATATACAGCATGTAGGGCCAGGAGGGACCGAAGATGCCGCCCTGCGGTTCCAGCACCAGGGCGAAGGGCAGGATCAGCAGCGTCGCCAGCCCGAAGCACCAGGGCAGCAGCTCGAAGACCGGCGTGCGCGGCGGCCATTTGCGGGTGGCGACGATCGCCAGCGTCCAGAACAGCGCGGCGGCCATCAGCATCAGGTGGCCGGTGAGCTGCGTGCGGTCCGTCCAGTCCACCGCCCAGGGGCCCGCGAGCGCCGCGACGCCGGCGAGGCCCAGCCCCGCCGCGACCCAGCGGTGCGCCGGCACCTTCTCCCCCAGCACCAGGACGGAAAGCGGGATCAGCCAATAGGTGACGACCGCCGAGATGATGGCGGTGCGCCCGGCTTCCACCATCGCCACCGCGGCATGCGCCAGCACGAAGAAGGCGCCGAGCTGCAGCAGGCCGAGGGCAAGCACGGATGGCATGTCGGCCCGCTTCGGCCGGTGCAGCCGCCCGAGAGCGGCAAGCAGCAGCGCCGAGACGAGAGCCGCGAGCCCCGCCCGCCCGACCGCGAACCACATCGGCGTGGCGTGCGCGAGCGCCGCCTTGGTCACGGGCCAGGCGCCGCCAAACAGGAATATGGCGACGATCAGAAGGTGGAAGGCCGAACGCATGACGGAGGCGCAGAGGTCCCAGGTGGTGGCACGGACCCGTGTCGCGACGCGGCCCCGTTTCAATCTTGAGCGGGATTTCCAACTTCTGGAAAGCCGATGTGCGTGACACGTTCAGCCGCAGGCGGCAACCATCTCCGCACGCGTGCGCACCGCATCTATGGAGGCATCGGGCGGGGCGTCAACGGCGGTGACGATCGCGCCTTCCGGCACGTCGCGCGTCAGGCGGATGCCGTGGGCGAGGCCGATCGGCAGTGCGCCGAGCGCGCGGGAACGGGCGGCCGGGATGCACTTGCCCCAGACGCAGGCGCCGCCCTCGCCGTCCAGCACCACGCCGGCCTTCAGCGGGCGCTTGGCCACGGCGACCACGTCGCCGCGCCACGAATCGGAGCAGCCGGTCGGCTCCCGCCGCAGCGCCGCGGAGGCGACCGAGACGCCGAGTTCCAGCCCGATGAAGTGGTAGGGCCGCCACAGCGCGGCGTAGCGGCCGGAAGGATCGGTCGCGACGCCGTACTCGGTGAAGCAGCGGCGGGCGTATTCGGTCTCGCCCTCGAACACCGCATAGACGCCCCAGCGGAGATTGTCCGGGATCTCGGAACCGTCGCGGCGGACGGAGGAGACGACCTCCACCATGCCTTTGCACGGCAGGATGCCGCCCTCGTTGTGCGGGCGCAGAATGGCGGGGAGTTCCGAGGTGCCGGCGGGCGGGAAGGCGAGCCCGTCCTCGGGCGGTTCGAGGCCGGTGGCATTGGCGATGGCCGCCATCTCGATCCCGGACTTCGTGCCGTCGAGGAAGGAATTGAACATCTGCGGGTTCATCCCGCCCGCCTTCGCCTGCTCCGCGCTCAACCCGTAAAAATCCCAGACGGTGGCGGGCGTGCTGGCGTGGAAATGCGGCAGGTATTTGGTGCCCTTGCCGGCGGCGACGACGTTGAAGCCATCGGCACGCAGGGTGTCCACCAACTCGCAGACCAGGGCGGGCTGGTCGCCATAGGCCATGGAATAGACGACGCCGGCCTTCGCGGCCTCGCGTGCCAGCAGAGGGCCGGCGAGGACATCGGCCTCGACGTTCACCATCACCACGTGCTTGCCGTGGGCGATGGCGGCACGGGCATGGCGCAGGCCGGCGGCGGGATCGCCGGTGCATTCCACCACCACCTCGATGCGCGGGTCGGCGATCAGCGCCATGGCGTCCTGCGCCAGGTGGGTGGCGCCGGTCGCGATGGCGTCGTCGAGCGACGCGGCATCGTAGGACCCGTCCGGCCAGTGGATGCGGGCGAGCGCGGCACGGGCGCGCGGGATGGACAGGTCGGCGATGCCGGTCACGTGCATCCCTGCCGTGGTGCGCGCCTGGTGCAGGAACATGGAGCCGAACTTGCCGGCGCCGATCTGGGCGATGCGGATGGGGCGGTCTTCGGCGGCGCGCTTCAGCAGCAGGCGGTGCAGGTTCACGGGGTGCGGAATCCGTCGGTCAGGAAGGGGAATGCCAGCGGCGCGGCCCATGGCCGGGCAACTGCCCGCGGCGCAGCAGGACCAACGCGGCGCCGGCGAGGGCGAGCACCGCTCCGCCCGCTGCGAAAGCCCGCCCGCCGCCACGCGGCAGGCGCGCGACGAGGATGGCGAGCAGCACGGCAGCGGCGAGCAGCGCGAGGAACATCTCTCAGTCCATGTAGAGGCCGCCGTTGATGTGCACCGTCTCCCCGGTGACGAAGGCGGCGGCGTCGGAGGCAAGGAAGGCGATGACGGAGGCGACTTCCTCCGGCGTGCCGAAGCGCTTCATCGGCGTCGCGGTGATCAGCGCCGTGCCGTTCTGCGCCATGATGGCTTCCGTCATCGGCGTTGCGATGATGCCCGGCGAGACGCAGTTCGCGCGCACCCCGCGCGGGCTGAGTTCGTGCACCAGGGACCGCGTGAAGCCGAGCACTGCCGCCTTGCAGGCCGCGTAATGCGCGTGCCGGACCGAACCGCGATGCCCCGCCATGGAGGCGATGTTCACCACGCTGCCACCCTTGCGCAGCAGCGGCATGGCCGCGCGGCAGGCGTAGAAGACGCCGTCGAGGTTCACGCCGATGGTGCGCCGCCAGTCCTCATCGGACATCGCGGGCACTTCCTGCTCGACATAGAGGCCCGCGCCGGTGACGAGGATGTCGATGCCGCCGAACTCGCGCCCGGCCATGGCGACGGCCTCGTCCACCTCCTCGCGGTCGGTGACGTCCACGCGGGCGGTGAGGATGCGGCCCCCGGCGGCGGGGAGGGATTTGGCGAATTCCTCGAGCACGGCGGGATCCAGGTCGGTCAGCACCAGATGCGCGCCGAGGCGGCGGAAGAGCGCGGCCGTCGCGCGCGGGATGCCGCCATTGGCGCCGGTCAGCAGCGCCACCTTGCCGGTCAGGTCGAACATGCCTTCCCCCTTTCGAAGCCCGTGTGCCGATGACGAAGGGCCAAGGGCCCGCAGCTTAACCCGGGCAGCGTCGTGTCAGGTCATCATCCATCCGCCGGCGACGTCCAGCGTCTGGCCGGTCACGAATTCCGCATCGGGCCCGGTCAGGAAGCAGACGGCGCGCGCCACTTCCTCCGGCGTGCCGAGGCGGCGCAGGGGCGTCTCGGCCATCACGGCCGCGTTGGTCGCCCCGCCGGCGACGGCGACCATCGGCGTCGCGATGCGCCCCGGCGCGATGGCGTTCACGGTGATGCCGTGCGGGCCGAGTTCCCCGGCCAGGTGGCGCGTCAGCCCGATCAGCGCCGCCTTGGTCGCCGCGTAGTGGCAGGCGACGATGGGTGTGTACGCCTTCCCCGCGATGGAGGACTGGTTGACGATCCGCCCCGACCGGCGCGCGACCATGCCGGGCGTCAGGCGGCGGATCAGGTTCCAGGCGCCGGTCAGGTTCACCGCGAGCACGCGGTCCCACTCGGCCGGGTCCATCTCCTGCACGGCGGCCGCGCGGCCATCGTGCTTGGGGCTGATGCCGGCGTTGTTCACCAGGATGTCCACCGGGCCGAGTTCGGCCTCGACCCGCGCGCAGGCGGCGTCCACCGCGGCGCGGTCTGCGACGTCGCAGAGGATGGCGCCGGCTTCCGCAGCCAGCGCCGGGTCGGCTTCCAGCGCCGCGACCTTCGCGCCGCGAGCAGCCAGTTCCGCCGCGATCGCCGCGCCGATGCCGCGACCGGCGCCGGTGACGATCGCGACGCGGCCCGCATGCGTCGCGGCGGTCATGGTCAGGCCGCCACGGTCAGCATGATCTTGCCGACATGCTTGCTGCTCTCCATCAGGCGATGCGCCTCGGCGGCCTGGGCGAGCGGGAAGGTCTTGTAGATCTCCGGCCCGCACTTGCCCTGGGCCAGCATCGGCCAGACCTTGGCTTCCAGCGCGGCGGCCAGTTCGCCCTTCTGCGCCGTGGTGCGCGGGCGCATGGTGCTGCCGGTGACGGTCAGGCGCTTCAGCATGATCGGCCGCAGGTCGGCCGCATCCGCCTGGTGGCCGCCGAGGAAGGCGATCAGCACCAGCCGCCCGTCCCAGCCGAGGCTGCGCAGGTTCCGCTGGAAATAGGCGGCGCCGACCATGTCGAGGATGACATCCACGCCCTTGCCGTCGGTCAGGCGCTTCACCTCCTCGGCGAAGTCCTGGGACTTGTAGTTGATCGCGGCGTCGGCACCGAGGCGCAGGCAGGCCTCGCACTTCGCATCCGTGCCGGCGGTGGCGAAGACCCGTGCGCCGAAGGCCTTGGCGAGCTGGATGGCGGTGACGCCGATCCCCGAGGTGCCGCCATGGACCAGCACCGTCTCGCCCGCCTGCAACCGGCCATGGCCGAACAGGTTGGCCCAGACGGTGAAATAGGTCTCCGGCAGGGCCGCGGCGCGAGTCGCATCGTAGCCGGCCGGCCAGGGCAGGGTCTGGGCCTCGGGGGCCGTGCAGTATTCCGCGTAGGCGCCGCCATTGGTCAGGGCGCAGACCTTGTCGCCGGCCTTGTAGCGCTTCACGGCATCGCCGACCGCGACGACCTCGCCCGAGCATTCCAGGCCGAGGATCGGGCTCGCGCCCGGCGGCGGCGGATAGGAACCGAGCCGCTGCTGGACATCCGGGCGGTTCACGCCCGTCGCCATGACGCGGATCAACACCTCGTCCGGCTTCGGCGCGGGCAGCGGGCCGCGGGCGGGGGTCAGCACGTCCGCGCCACCGCCGGCCCCATGGGTGATAAAGGTCATCTCCTGCGGCAAGCCGGTCATCGCGTCATTTCCCCTCGATGCGTCGCGGGGACCATTCTCCCCGCGACGCCCGCGCGTCAAGGCGGCGGGACGGGCTTGCCAGGGCGCGCCAGGGCGCGGAACATCCCGGCCAACTCGAAGTCACGGAGGAAGTTCATGGTCGCCATTCGTCGCCGCCCCTTGCTGGGCGGGCTCGCCGCCGCTGCCGTCGCGCCGCGCTTCGCCGCGGCCCAGGGAGGCGAGATCAAGTTCGGCGCCCTCTATCCCTTCTCCGGCGGCCTGGCCCTGCTGGGCGACGAGAGCTTCCGCGGCCTGGAAGTGGCCGTCGAGGAGCGCAATGCCGCCGGCGGCGTGCTCGGCCGGCAGGTCCGCCTGATGAAGGGCGACGCGGTGGACCAGAACCAGGCGATCGGCGAGGTCCGCCGCCTGATGTCCGTCGAGCGCGTCGTCGCCGTGTTCGGCACCTACGCCTCCCCCCTCGCCTTCGCCGCGACCCAGGTGACCGAGCTGCAGGGCGTGCCGTATTTCGAGATGGGTGCGATCTCCGACCCCATCACCGAGCGCGGCTTCCGCTACGTCTTCCGCACCTGCCCGCGGTCTTCCGACTTCGGCGCCGCGACGGTCGGCGGCATCGTCGATGCGCTGGCGCCGGCCTATGGCATCGATCCGAAGACGCTGAAGATCGCGATCCTCCATGAGGACGCGCTCTACGGCCAGACCGTGAGCGGCTTCCAGGAAGCGCAGATCCGCCAGCGCGGGCTGAACCAGGTCGAGAAGCTCGCCTATTCGGCGCGGTCGGTCGATCTGTCTTCCGTCATCCAGCGCCTGCGCGGCGTGAACGCCGACATCGTGCTGCACACCGGCTACCAGAACGACATCGTGCTGTTCTTCCGCGGCATGCAGGAAGCCAACTGGAAGCCGCGCATGGTGATCGGCTCCGGCGCCGGCTACTCGCTGACCGACACCGCGCGCGCCGTCGGCCCGGCCTTCGATGGCGTGATGAACGTGGACTTCACCCAGTTCGCGGTGAACGAGCAGTACGCGCCGGGCGTCGCCGCCTTCGTCGAGCTCTACAAGCGGCGCTATGGCTCCGACCCGCGCTCGGGGCATTCGCTGGCCAACTATTTCGGCGCGCGGGTCTACCTCGATGCCGTGCAGCGCGCCGGCGGGACCGACAAGGACCGCATCCGCACCGCGGTGCTGGCGACCGACGTGGCGGAAGGCACCACGCCGACCGGCTGGGGCGTGCGCTTCGACGAGCGTGGGCAGAACACCCGCGTGCGACCCTTCCTGCTGCAGTGGCAGGGCGGGCGCCAGGTCACGGTCTTCCCGGCCCAGGCAGCGGTGGCGCAGCTGCGGCCGCAAATGGGCGCGTAAGAGAACGCGGGAAAGGGGGGCGGCTTCGGCCGCCCTTTTCGCATCATGGACATCCTCCTCCAGCTCATCGCCAACGGTGCGCTGCTCGGCGGCGTCTTCGCGCTGATCAGCATCGGGCTGACCCTCATCTTCGGCATCGTGCGCGTGGTGAACTTCGCGCATGGCGAATTCCTGATGGTCGGGCTCTACGCCACCTGGATCATGGCGAGCCAGCTCGGCCTGCATCCCTACGTCGCGGCGCTGCCGCTCGCGGTGGTGTTCTTCTTCCTCGGCGCGCTGATGCAGCGAGCGATCATCCAGCCGCTGATGAACGCCGACCCGCATATCCAGATCTTCGCGACGGTGGGCATCGGCACGGCGCTGGCGAATGGCGCGCTGATGCTGTTCTCGGCGGACCTGCGCAGCGTGGACCTGCCCTGGGCGCGGCAGGCGACGGACCTGTGGGGGATCGCCTCCGTCTCGCGCGGCAACCTCGTCGCCTTCTTCGTCTCCTTCGCCGCGACGGGCGCGCTGATCGCCTTCCTGAACCGCACGCATCTCGGGCGCGCCATCCGCGCGGTGGCGCAGAACCGCTACGCGGCGCCGCTGATGGGCATCGACGTCAACCGCATCTACGCGATCACCTTCGGCATCGGCACGGGCTGCGTCGGGCTGGCGGCGGCGGTGCTGGCGCCGCTCTACCCGGCCTTCCCGACCGTCGGCTCCTTCTTCGTGCTGACCGCCTTCGTGGTGGTGGTGCTGGGCGGCATGGGCAGCCTGGAAGGTGCCGTGATCGGCGCGCTGATCATCGGCCTGGTCGAGAGCCTGGCCGGCTACTACATCGCGCCGGATCTCAAGGAAGTCGTCTATTTCGCCATCTTCCTGGGCATCCTGATCGTGCGGCCCGCGGGGCTGTTCGGCGTGCGGGGGAACGAGTGATGCGGGTCGCGCTTGCCCTCGGCGGCCTCGCCGCGCTGTTTGCCCTGCCCTTCTGGCTGATCCCGGCGATCGACCCGGAAGGGTCGGGCTTCTGGCAGCACATCTTCGTCACGATCTTCGTCTTCGCGGCGATGGCCTGCGCGTGGAACATCCTCGGCGGCTTCGCGGGGCAGCTCTCGCTCGGGCAGACGATCTTCTACGGCATCGGCGGCTATGCCGGCGCGATGCTGAACCAGCATTTCGGGCTGATCCCGTGGTTCGGCGGGATTGTCGGCGCGGCGGTGGCGGTCGCCGTGGCCGTCTTCATCGCCTGGCCCTGTCTCAGGCTGCGCGGGCCGTTCTTCGCGCTCTCCACCATCGCCTTCCTGGAAGTGATCCGGCTGCTCGCCATCCACTTCAAGGATTTTACGGGCGGATCCGCCGGGCTTCCGGTGCCGATGTTCGTCGGCACGGAGATGCGCATCGGCTGGGCCTGGATGCTGTTTCGCGAGAAGGAGAACTACCTCATCATCGCCTTCGGGCTGATGGCGCTGGCGCTGGCCGTCTCCTGGCTGGTGCGCAACTCGCGGCTCGGCTTCTACCTGGTCGCGGTGCGGGAACGCGAGGACGCGGCGCGCGCCGTGGGCGTGAACGCGACCGGCGTGAAGCTCGCGGCCTTCGCGATCTCGGCGGCGCTGACCTCGCTGGTCGGCACCTTCCACGGCATCTACCTGAACTTCATCGACCCGGAGACGATGTTCTCCCTGCCCACCGCGATCCAGGTGGCGATGTTCGCGTTGATCGGCGGCCTCGGCACCGTCACCGGCCCGATCTGGGGCACGCTGCTGGTGGTGCCGATCGCGGAAGCCGCGCGCGGCTGGCTGGGTGCCGCGGCGAACGGGTTGCACGGGCTGGTCTATGGCCTCGTGCTGGTCGGGGTGGTGCTGACCATGCCGAAGGGGTTGGTGGGCTCGATCGGTCCCTGGCTGAAGCGGCGCTTCGGCGGCGTGGCGGAGGTGGATAGCGCGGCGCGCATCCAGCCGCCGGCACCGGCCGCCCCCGGCGAGGAACGCCCGCCGGTGGGCGAGCCACTGCTCGAGGCCCGCAACCTGGTGAAGAAGTTCGGCGGCCTGGTGGCGACCAGCGATGTCTCCATCACGCTGCGCGAGGGCGAGGTGCTCGGCGTCATCGGCCCCAACGGCGCGGGGAAGACGACGCTGTTCAACCTGCTTTCGGGCTTCCTGCCGCCAAGTTCGGGCGGGGTGCGCGTGCGGCTGGCGGATGGCGCCTGGGTCTCGCCCAATTCGCCGCACGGCTTTGCGGCGGCGGGTGTCGCGCGCACCTTCCAGATCGTGCAGCCCTTCACCGGGCTGAGCGTGCGGGAGAACATCATGCTCGGCGCCTTCCACGGCACGCGCAGCGCGGTGGAAGCACGACGCATCGCCGAGGAAGTGGCGGCGACGGTCGGGTTGACCGGTCTGCTGGACGCGGAGGCGCGCAGCCTGACGGTAGGCGGCGCCAAGCGGCTGGAAGTGGCCCGCGCGCTGGCCATGAAGCCGCGCGTGCTGCTGCTGGACGAGGTGATGGCCGGCCTCAACCCGGCCGACGTGCAGCAGGCGGTGGAACTGATCAAGCGGGTGCGCGACAGCGGCGTTTCCGTCATCGCCATCGAGCACGTCATGGCCGCGGTGATGGCGCTGTCGGACCACATCGTCGTCATCAACTCGGGCAGGCTGATCGCGGAGGGGCCGCCATCCGAGATCGCGCGCAACCCCGCGGTGATCGAGGCCTATCTCGGCGAGGAATACGCCCATGCTGCGGCTTGAGAACCTCCGCGCCGGCTACGGGCCGGTCACCGTGCTGCAGGACGTCTCGCTGGAAGTGAACGCCGGCGAGGTCGTGACCATCGTCGGCGGCAACGGCGCCGGCAAGACGACGACGCTGCGCGCCATCTGCGGCCTCATCAAGCCGACGGGCGGGCGCATCACCGTGGACGGCAAGGACACGGCCAGGCTGTCGCCGCCCGGGATCGTCGATCTCGGCATCACCATGGTGCCGGAGGGTCGGCAGCTCTTTCCCTTCATGACGGTGCGCGAGAACCTCATGCTCGGCGCCTACAAGCCGGCCGCGCGGGCACGCATCGAGGAACGGATGGAGGAGGTGCTGACCCTGTTCCCCCGTGTGCGGGAACGGCTGACGCAGTTGGCCGGATCGCTCTCGGGCGGCGAGCAGCAGATGGTCGCGATCGCGCGCGGCATGATGGCGAACCCGAAGCTGCTCATGTTCGACGAACCCTCGCTCGGCCTCGCCCCGCTGATCGTGAAGCAGGTGTTCGGGATCGTGGACCGCGTGGTCGCTTCCGGCACCACGGTGCTGATCGTCGAGCAGAACATCGTCCACACGCTGCAGATCGCGACGCGCGGCTACGTGCTCGAGAACGGCAAGGTGGTGATGAGCGACACCGGCCCCGCGCTGCTGAAGGACCCGCATGTGAAGCGGGCCTATCTCGGTGTCTGAGCCGATCTCCCCGCTGCCGCCGCCCGGCACGCGCGTGCTGGTGACGGGTGGCGCGCGGGGGATCGGGCGGGCGGTCGCGGATGCCTTTGCCGCGCGCGGCGCGCGGGTGTGCATCCTGGATCGCGATACGGTGCCGGATACGCCGGAAGGATGGCTCCGCGTCGCCGGCAACGTCGCCGACGCCGCCGAGGTCGAAGCGGCCTTCGCGGCCATGGATGCAGCCTGGGGCGGCGTGGATGTCGCCTTGGCGAATGCAGGCTTCTCGATGAACACGCCGACGCTCGACCTGTCGGTCGAGGACTGGCGGCGGACCGTGGACGTGAACCTGACCGGCGCCTTCCTGACCGCGCAGGCGGCGGGGCGGCGCATGGTGCGGGACGGCGCCGGGCTGATCCTGTTCACGTCATCGCTCTACGGCACGATCGGCGGGGCGGAGCGGGCGGCCTATTGCTCGACCAAGGCGGCGGTGGCGAATCTCGCGCGATCCCTCGCCTGCGAATGGGGACCACGCGGGGTGCGGGTGAATGCGCTGGCGCCCGGCTACACCGAGACCACGCTCGTCAGCGACCTGGTCGCGCGCGGGCGGCTCGACCCGGCTGCGCTGACGGCGCGTGCGCCGCTGCGGCGGCTGGTGCAGCCTGAGGAGGTCGCCGCCCTCGCCTGCTTCCTCGCCTCCCCCGCCGCCTCGGCGATCACCGGCGCGGTGCTGCCGGTGGATGCCGGATGGACCGCCAACGGAGCGCCCTGACATGCCGCAGACCACACCGCTCCAGCCTTCCGCCCCCTGCGTCCGGCTGACGACCACGGATGCGGACTGGGATGCGCTTTCGCCCGACGAAGCCCGCGCCCTCTGGTGGTCCATGCAGGCCATCCGTTCCTTCGAGGAAGCGGTGCTGCGGCTGGCGGGCGAGACGCTGGTGCATGGGCCGGCGCATTCTTCCATCGGCCAGGAAGGTGGCGCGACAGGTGCGATCTTCGCGCTGAAGCCGGGCGACCAGATCAACGGCAGCCATCGCGGGCATCACCAGTTCCTCGCCAAGGCGCTGCGGCATGTCGGCGCGGCGGATGCGGTGACGCCGAAAGCGCGCGGCGTGCTGCGCCAGGCGCTGGCGGAAATCATGGGCCTGTCGCCGGGCTGGTCGGGCGGGCGTGGCGGGTCGATGCACCTGCGCTGGGCGGAAGCGGGCTGCCTCGGCACCAATGCCATCGTCGGTGGTGGCGTGCCGCTCGCGGCCGGTGCCGCGGCAGCGATGAAGTTCGCGGGCACGGACAATGTCGCCGTGACCTTTCTCGGCGACGGGGCGACGAATATCGGCGCAGCGCTGGAGACGATGAACCTCTCCGCGGCCTGGTCGCTGCCGATGGTGTTCTTCATCGAGAACAACGGCTACGCGGTCTCCACCACCGTCGCGGAAAGCACGCGCGAACCGCGCCTCGCCGCACGCGGCATGGGCTTCGGCATCCCGTCCTGGCAGGTGGATGGGATGGACCCGCTGGCGGTGAAGCTCGCGATGGAGCAGGCGGTCGCGCTGTGCCGCGAAGGCAAGGGTCCGGCGTTGATCGAGGCGGAATGCTACCGCTTCTTCCACCAGAACGGCCCCCTGCCCGGTTCCGCCTTCGGCTACCGCTCGAAGGAGGAGGAAGCCGTCTGGCGCGCGCGCGACCCGATCGCCGCGCTGGGCAAGCGCCTGCCGCAGTCCGAGACGACGCGCATGCGCGCCGGGATCGAGGCCGCGATGGCCGAGATCGTCGCCGATTTCACCGAACCCGCCGGCAATGCCCGCCGCATCCGTCCCGCGCTGTGGCCCGATCCGGCGACGAAGGACCAGCACATCCGCGGCGACCTGTCGGAACTCCGCGGCGCGCGCACGGAATTCCGCGGCAGCATCGTGACGCGGAAATTCATCGACTGCGTGTCGGAGGTCATGCACCGCCGCATGTCCACCGATCCGCGCATCATCGTCATGGGCGAGGACGTGCACCGTCTGCGCGGCGGCACCAACGGCGCCACGCGCGGGCTGACGGAGGCCTTTCCCGGCCGCATCCTGGGCACGCCGATCGCCGAGGCCGCCTTCATGGGCCTCGCCGGCGGCATGGCGATGGACGGCCGCTTCCGCCCGGTCGTCGAGTTCATGTACCCGGATTTCCTCTGGGTCGCGGCGGACCAGGTGTTCAACCAGGCGGCCAAGGCACGGCACATGTTCGGCGGCACGGCCAAGGCGCCGCTCGTCCTGCGCACCAAGGTCGCGATCGGCACCGGCTACGGCAGCCAGCATTCGATGGACCCGGCCGGCATCTTCGCCACCGCGCCGGGATGGCGCATCGTCGCGCCCGCCACGCCCTACGACTACGTCGGACTGATGAACGCCGCGCTGGCCTGCGACGATCCGGTGCTCGTGCTGGAACATGTCGCGCTCTACCAGAGCGAGGGCGAGGCGCCGGAAGGCGACTGGGACTACGTCATCCCGATCGGCTCCGCGAAGACCGTGCGGCGCGGAAGCGCGGTGACGGTCGCGACCTATCTCAACATGGTTGGGCAAACCGTCGCAGCGGCGGAAGCGACGGGCGTGGATGCGGAAGTGATCGACCTCCGCACGCTGGACCGCGCCGGCCTCGACTGGGCGATGGTCGAAGCGAGCGTGAAGCGCACCGGCGCGCTGATCGTGGTGGAGGAAGGCGCGCAGGGCCCCTCCTGGGGCGGCTGGTTTGCCGATGCGGCGCAGCGGCGGCTGTTCGACTGGCTCGATGCGCCGGTCGCGCGCGTCACCGGCGGCGAGGCCAGCCCGACCATCTCCAAGGTGCTGGAACACGCCGCGCGCGCGACGCAGGTGGATGTCGAAGCCGCCCTCCTCGCGATGAAGCGCGACCGGGGGCGGCGGTGAACGCGCCTCGCGCCGCGCAGTCGCGCGCCTCCATCTCCGGCGCGACGGCGATCACGGCGATCCTCGCCCATCCCGTCGCGCATGTGCGCACGCCGCAGATGATGAACACCCATTACGACGCGCTCGGCCACGATGGCGTGCTGGTGCCGCTGCACGTGCTGCCGGAGGACCTGGCGACCGTGCTCGACGGGCTGCGCCGGATGCGGAACCTGCGCGGCTTCATCGTGACGGTGCCGCACAAGGAAGCGATCGTCGCGTTCTGCGATACGCTGACCGACGCGGCCCGCGAAGTCGGCGCGGTGAACGTCGTCCGGCGCGAGGCCGATGGCCGGCTCACCGGCGGGCAGTTCGACGGCGAGGGATTCATCGCCGGGCTGCGCGACGCCGGGCATGAGGTCGCCGGCCGCGCGGTGGTCATGGCGGGTGCGGGCGGCGCCGGGGCGGGCCTTGCCTTCGCCTTCGCCCGGCACGGCGCCGCACGGCTGACCATCCACAACCGCACCATGGCGAAGGCGGAGCAGCTCGCCGCGCGGGTGCGCGCCGCCTACCCCGCCTGCGACGCGCGCGCGGGCAGCGCCGATCCCTCGGGCCATGACATCGTGGCGAACGCGACCTCCCTCGGCATGAAGGACGGCGATGCGCTGCCGCTCGACGTCACGCGCCTCGCCCCGCCGATGCTGGCGGCGGAGGTCATCATGACGCCGGAGGTGACGCCCTTCCTGGCCGAAGCCACGAAGCGCGGCTGCGCGACCCATGGCGGCAAGCCGATGCTCGCCGCCCAGATCCCGCTGCTCGCGCGCTTCATGGGCGCCGGCTGATCAGTCGATGCGGATCCCCGCCTCGCGGATGATGCCTTCCCACTTCGCGCGCTCGGAAACCATCCAGGCGGCGGCGCGGGCGGGCGAGCTGTCGGGCTCGAGGCGCATGGCGAGTTCGGCGAGGCGCGCCTGCGTGGCGCGTTCCGCGGCCACCTTGCCGAAGGCCTGCGCGATCGTGTCCACCACCGGCGCGGGCGTGCCCGAGGGCGCCAGCACCATGTGCCAGGTATAGGCTTCGAGGCCCGGGAACCCGGCCTCGGCCGTGGTCGGCACGTCCGGCAGTTGCGGCAGGCGCTGGCTGTCCATCACCGCGAGCGCGCGCGTCTCCCCGCGCTGCACGAAGGGCAGCGTGGAGGTGGCGACGTCCACGATGAGGGGAATGGTGCCGTTCAGCACGTCCGGCATCGCCGCCGCGGTGCCGCGGTAGGGCACGTGGTTGGCGCGCACCCCGGCGCGGCGGAGCAGCAGTTCGGCCGCGAGGTGCAGGGCGCCGCCATTGCCGCTGCTGGCGTAGTCGTGCTGGCCCGGCTCCTTGCGCAGCTTCTCGACCAGTTCCTGCAGCGTCCGGACCGGGAAGTCCTTGTTCACCGTGATCACCATCGGGATCACGCCGACCAGGGTGACGGGGGTGAAGTCCGCCACCGGGTCGAAGGGCAGGCGCGGGAAGAGCGCCCCCAGCACCGAATGCGCGACCGTGGTGTAGAGCAGCGTCTGCCCGTCCTTCGGCGCCTTGGCGACGGCATCGGTGCCGACCACCACGCCGGCGCCGGTGCGGTTCTCGACGATCACGCGCTGCGGCAGGGCCTTGGAGAGTTCCTCGGCGAAGAGGCGCGCGGGAATGTCGGTCGGGCCGCCGGCGGCGAAGGGCACCACCAGGCGGACCGGCTGGGTCGGCCAGGACTGGGCGCGTGCGGCAACGGGGGCAAGGGCCGCGGCGGCGCCGAAGCCCAGCAGGTGACGACGGTTCATGAGGCTATCTCCAGAAGGCCGGACGCATGAACGATGCGTCCGCCCCCGTCAATTGCCGTCCACCGCGCCGTTACATCGCTACCGTAACTTTCCTGCGACCCGTCATCCGTTCGCGGTGATATTCGCGCTGCGGATGATCGGCTCCCACTTGGCGATCTCGGCGTCGAGGAACGCCTTGGCGCTGGCCGGCGTGCTGTCGGCGACGACGTTCATCGTCAGTTCCTGCAGCCGGGCCTTCACCGCATCGGGTGCCAGCGCGCGGTTGGTGGCGGCGTTGATCGCCTGCACGATCGGCGCCGGGGTGCCGGACGGGACCAGCAGCATGTGCCAGGTATAGGCGACGAAGTTGCGCACGCCCTGCTCGTGGAAGGTCGGCACGTTCGGCGCCGCCGGGGAACGCCGCATGTCGGTGATGCCGATCGGCCGCAACTCGCCGCGCGCGAGGTAGGGCAGCGCGCCGGCCGCCACATCCATGATGATGGGAATGCGGCCCGAGAGGACGTCCGGCATCGCCGCGCTGGACCCGCGATAGGGCACGTGGTTCACGCGCAGCCCCCCGGCCTCGTGCCAGAAGAGCTCGGTCGCGAGGTGCACCGCGCCGCCATTGCCGGACGATGCGTAGTCGTACTTGCCCGGATTGGCGCGCAGCAGCGCGATGAGTTCCTGCGCGTTGCTCACCCCGAGCGAGGGATGCACCATCAGGATCATCGGGATCTGCCCGCAGAGCGCGACCGGCGTGAAATCCGCGATCGGGTCGAAGGGCAGGCGCGGGAAGAGCGCGCGCAGCACCGCATGGGCGATGGTGCTGTAGAGGAAGGTGCTGCCGTCCTTCGGCGACTTGGCGACGACCTCGGTGCCGATCACCACGCCGGAGCCGGTGCGGTTCTCGACCACGACGCGGTGGGGCAGCGCGTCGCTCATGCGGTCGGCGATCAGGCGGCCGACGACATCGGTCGGGCCGCCGGCGGCGAAGGGGATCACCATGCGGCTCGGCTGGGTCGGCCAGGCGGGAGCCTGCGCGCGGGCGACGAGGGGCGCGACCATGCCGGCAGCGCCGAGGCCCAGGATGTTACGACGATTCATGGCAAGGCTTCTCCCGATTGCTTGCCCGCAATCTGGGAGGTCGGCCCCGCGCCCGTCAATGGGCGCTCAGGCGGGATCGAGGCGCCGGCCGCCCTCCGCGTCGAAGACGTGCAGCGCCGGAAGTTCCGGCGCGACGCGCAGCCCTTCGCCCGGCACGCCGCCGGGCAGGCGCGCCGTCAGCGCGGTGCCGTCGGGCAGCCTTCCATGCACCACGGTCTCGGAGCCCATGGGCTCGGCGAGTTCGATCGCCAGGGGCAGGCCGTCGGCGCCATCGGCCAGCAGGTGCTCGGGGCGGATGCCGAGGGTCACGGCGCGTCCGTCCCCACCCGGTCGTGCGCCGTCGGTGAAGCGCCACACCGCGCCGCCGGCCAGCCGCGCCGCCGCGCCGCCCTCGGTCAGCGTGGCGGGCAGGAAGTTCATCGCCGGGCTGCCGATGAAGGAAGCGACATAGGTGTCGGCCGGGCGCGACCAGACCTCCATCGGCGTGCCGATCTGCGCGGCGCGGCCTTCGTGCATCACGACCAGCCGGTCACCGAGCGTCATCGCCTCCACCTGGTCATGGGTGACGAAGAGCGAGGTGACGGAAAGCCGCTTCTGCAACCGGCGGATCTCCGCGCGCATCTGCACGCGCAGCTTGGCGTCGAGGTTCGACAGCGGTTCGTCGAACAGGAACAGCTTGGGGTGGCGCACGATGGCGCGGCCCATGGCGACGCGCTGGCGCTGCCCGCCCGAGAGTTGCCGCGGCTTGCGTTCGAGAAGCTGGCCGATGGAGAGCAGGTCCGCCGCTTCCTGCACGCGGGCGCGGATCTCCGCCTTGGGCAGGCCGCGGATCTTCAGGCCATAGGCCATGTTGTCGAAGACCGACATGTGCGGATAGAGCGCGTAGGTCTGGAACACCATGGCGATGTCGCGGTCGGCCGGTTCCAGCGGCGTGACGTCGCGACCCTCGATCAGCACCTTGCCGCCGGTCGGCGTTTCCAGCCCCGCGACGATGCGCAGCAGGGTGGACTTGCCGCAGCCCGAGGCGCCGACGATCACCACCATCTCCCCGTCGGCCACGGCAAGGTCGATGCCGTGCAGCACCTTCGTCGCGCCGAAGGACTTGGTCACGCCCTGGATGTCGAGGCTCGCCACGCGGCTACTTCTCCGTCTCGGTCAGGCCCTTGATGAACCAGCGCTGCATCAGCACCACGACGGCAACCGGCGGCAGCAGGGCGAAGACCGCCGTGGTCATGATGAGGTTCCACTCGTTCTGCGTGTCGCCGATGCCGATCATTTTGGTCAGGCCGACGATGATGGTTTCGAGGTCGCGGTTCGACACCATCAGCAGCGGCCAGAGGTACTGGTTCCAGCCATAGATGAACAGGATGACGAAGAGCGCGGCGATGTTGGTCGCGGACAGCGGCAGCACCACGTCCTTGAAGAAGCGCAGTGGCCCGGCGCCGTCCACCTTGGCGGCTTCCACGTATTCGTCGGGGATGGTCAGGAAGAACTGGCGGAACAGCAGCGTCGCGGTGGCCGAGGCGATCAGCGGCAGCGTCAGCCCCGTCATGGTGTCGATCAGCGACAGGTCCGTCATCACCTGGAAGGTCGGGATGATGCGGACCTCGACCGGCAGCATCAGGGTGATGAAGATCATCCAGAAGAAGACCATGCGGAAGGGGAAGGCGAAGAACACCACCGCGAAGGCCGAGAGCAGCGAGATGGCGATCTTCCCGACCGCGATCAGCATCGCCATGATGAAGCTGTTGAGCAGCATGGTGCCGGCCGGCACGGCGAAGGTGTTGCGGCCGCCGCCGCCCTCGGACCACGCCCTGGTGTAGTTGCGCAGCGCCTCGCCCCCCGGCAGCAGCGGCACCTCGCCGCGGCCGATCGTGTCGGTGTCGTGGGTGGAACCGACCAGGGTGATCCAGATCGGCAGCGCGAAGACGGCGACGCCAAGGATCAGGGCGAGGTGCGTCAGGAAGCGTTCCCGCGCCTTGCGGCGGCGGGATGCGGCGGCCAGCGCCTCGACATCGATGGTCGCGCCCGACATCAGTAATGCACCCGCCGTTCGATGAAGCGGAACTGGATCGCGGTCAATGCGATGACGATGGCCATGAGCACCGCGCTCTGCGCGGCAGAGGAACCGAAGTTCAGGTTCTGCACCCCGTCCACATAGACCTTGTAGATCAGCGTCTCGGTCGCATTGCCGGGACCCCCGCGCGTCAGCGCGTGGATGACGCCGAAGGTGTCGAAGAAGGCATAGACGAGGTTCACCACCAGCAGGAAGAAGGCGGTCGGCGAGAGCAGCGGGAAGACCACCGTCCAGAAGCGCCGCATCGGCCGCGCGCCGTCGATGGCCGCGGCCTCCAGCACCGAGGTCGGGATGGATTGCAGCCCGGCGAGGAAGAAGATGAAGTTGTAGGAGACCTGCTTCCACGCCGCCGCGACGATCACCATCGCCATCGCCTGCCCCCCGTTCACCCGGTAGTCCCAGTCGATGCCGATGGCGGAGAAACCACGCCCGACGAGCCCGATCGAGGGATGGAAGATGAACAGCCAGAGCACCGCGGCGAGCGCCGGCGCCACCGCATAGGGCCAGACCAGCAGCGTCTTGTAGAGGCCCGATCCGCGGATCTGCTTGTCCGCCTGCACCGCGAGGAACAGCGCCGAGCCGAGCGCCAGCGCCGCGACCGAGGTCGAGAAGACGACCGTGTTCCAGGCGGCGTTGAGGTAGATCGCGTCGGTGAAGAGGTCGAGGAAGTTCTCGAAGGCGACGAATTCGGTCCGCAGGCCGAAGGCGTCCTCCCGCTGCATCGACTGCCAGACCGTCATGCCGGCGGGCCAGAAGAAGAAGACCAGCGTCACCGCCATCTGCGGCAGCAACAGCAGGTAGGGCAGCACGGCGCCACGGAAGATGACCTTCTTTCTCACGGTATCCTCCGCGGCGCCGGGCCTGTCATCAGCCGCGGTTCGCGCGCTCGAAGTTGCGCAGCACGACGTTGCCGCGCGTGGTCGCGTTGGCCAGCGCCTGCTGGGCGTTCTGCTGGCCCTGGAAGGCGCGCTCGAACTCCTCCTCCATGATGGTGCGGATCTCGACGAAGCCGCCGAGGCGGATGCCGCGGCTGTTGTCGGTCAGCGTGCCGCCGCCGCGCAGGAGCTGCTCGATGGGCACGTCCGCGCCCGGGTTGTCGCGATAGAAGCCCTTCTCCCGCGCAATGGCGTAGGAGGCGCGGCGCACCGGGACATAGCCCGTGTCCATGTGCCACTGCGCGTCGACCTCGGGCTGGCTGAGATACTTGAAGAACTCCGCCACGCCCTGGAACTCGTCGCGCGAGCGCCCGCCACCCGCGGCCGGGCCCTTGTTCATCACCCACAGGCTGGCGCCGCCGATGATGCTGTTGATCGGCGCGTTCGGCGTGCCCTGGTAGTAGGGCAGCATGGCGACGCCCCAGCCGAAGCGCGCCTCCCGCTGCACCCGCGCGCGGAACCCGGAGGAGGTGAACATGATCGCCGCCTCGCCGTTCGGGAAGGCGGGCTCGCCGGCGTTGTTGCGGCCGCCGTAGCGGAACAGGCCGTCCTTCTGCCAGTCCACCAGCGCCTGCATGTGGCGCTGCACCAGCGGGTTGTTGATCTGCAATTCGGTGCCGAGGCCGCCGAAGCCGTTCGCCAGGGTGGCGAGCGGGATGTCGTGGATGGCCGAGAAGTTCTCGATCTGCGCCCAGGTGAGCCAGGCGGTGCTCATCGGCACGGCTGTGCCGCCGCCGGCCTTCAGCTTGGGCAGGATCTCGGCCACGCCCTGCCAGGTTTCGGGGAACTTGTCGGGATCGACTCCGGCGCGGCGGAAGGCATCCTTGTTGTACCAGACGATGGTGGTCGAGCTGTTGAACGGCATCGACATCATCCGCCCGTCCGACAGGCTGTAGTAGCCGCGGACGCCGGGCAGGTAGTCGTTGAAGTCGATCTGCACGCCCGTCTCGGCCAGCAGCTCGTGCACCGGCTTCACCGCGCGGCCGGCGCCCATCATGGTGCCGGTGCCGACCTCGAACATCTGCACGACATGCGGGGCGTTGTTGGCGCGGAAGGCGGCGATGGCGGCGACCATCGTCTCGGGGTAGGACCCGCGGAAGGTCGGCACGACCTTGTAGCGGGTCTGCGTGGCGTTGAAGTCGGTGGCGCGCTTCTCGAGCATGCCGCCGAGCGGCTGGGCGAGGCCATGCCAGAACTGGATCTCGATCGGCTGGGTCTGGCCGATCGCAGGTGCGGCGACGCCGAGGGACATCGCCCCGGTCAGCAATGTACGGCGGTGCATCAGCTCGTCCTCTCCCGTTGTGGCGACGCGGCGAGTTAGCCGCCCGCCTTTGCAGGGAGATTACAGATCGGCGTCACGGAGATGAAGGGGCATGTCCCACAAGTTTTGTGTAAACCTCCACATCGGTGGCGCCCTCGGTGCCGAAAAGCAGCACGCGGCTCGATTCATCCAGGCCGAGGGCCGCCCGCGCGAAGGGCTCGCGCGCGGCCAGCAGCAGGGCAGCGAGGCCCGCCACCGCGCTTTCCCCAGCCACGACCGCCGGCTTGCGGGCGGCCAGCGCCTTCATGCTCTCCACCGCAGTTTCGTCCGGCACCGCCATGAAGGCGAAGGCGCCGCGCTCCAGTTCCTGCCACGCGAGCAATGACGGCTCGCCGCAGGCCAGGCCGGCCATCAGCGTGTCGAGGTCGCCCGGAACCGTGGTCGGCTGCCCGGCCTCGGCGCTCGCGAGCAGGCAGGCGGCCTTGTCGGGTTCGACCACCACCACCTTCACCGAGCCGCCGAAGCGCGCGCGCATCTGCACCGAGACCGCCGCCGCCACCCCGCCGACGCCGCCCTGGATGAAGACATGCGTCGGCGCCTGGCCGATCTGGTCCGCGGCTTCCTCGGCCATGACGCGGTAGCCCTGCATCACGTCGCGCGGGACTTCCGTATAGCCGGCATAGGAGGTGTCGGAGACGACGAACCACTTGTTCGCCTCGGCCTGCTTCTGCGCCTCCCGCACCGCATCGTCGTAATTGCCGGGGACGACGCGGATTTCCGCACCCCATTTGGCAATCGCATCGCGGCGGCCCTGGCTGACGTGCTCGTGCACGAAGATGACGCAGGCCGCGCCGAATCGCTGCGCGCCCCAGGCGACGGAGCGGCCGTGGTTGCCGTCGGTCGCGCAGCAGACGGTCACGCTGCGCGTGGCATCCTTGTGCTTCCCTTCCATCAGCTCCGCGGCCGTGGCGGCATTGGCCACGCCCCGCCGGGCAAGTTCGGCCTGCAGCAGCCGCATGACGGCGAAGGCCCCGCCCAGCGCCTTGAAGGAGCCGAGGCCGAAGCGCCCGCCCTCGTCCTTGTAATGGACGGAGCCCACCCGCGCCGCGGCGGCGGCATCCGGCAAGTCGACCAGCGGGGTCGGCGCATAGCCGGGCCAGGAGGAGATCTCCTCCTTCGCGCGGCGGAAGCCGCCATCGGGCAGGACGACGACGCCGGGCGTGCCGTGGTGGCGGTTGACGAGGAAGCGGAAGGGTGCGGTCGGGATCATGGCGGGCGGATATTGCGCCGGCGCGCGCCGCGCGCCAAACCGGGAGCGGATTCGGAGGGGACGGCATGCAGATCACGATCCTGGGCGGCGGCGGGTTCCTCGGCCGCAAGCTCGCGGCGCGACTGGCGAAGGACGGCACGCTGGGCGGCCGGCCCATCACCGGGCTGACGCTGTTCGACCTGGCGGCGCCGAAGCCCCTGCCCGCCCCCTTCCCCCTGCGCTGCCTGGGCGGGGACGTGGCCGACCCGGCCGCGCTCGCCGCCGCCATCCCGCCGGGCACGGGGGTGGTCTTCCACCTTGCCGCCGTGGTCAGCGCGGCGGCGGAGGCCGACTACGACCTCGGCATGAAGGTGAACATCCACGGCACGCTGGCGGTGCTTCAGGCCTGCCGGGCGCTGGGGACGAAGCCGCGGGTGGTCTTCACCTCCTCCGTCGCCTCCTTCGGCGGCGGGCAGGAGGCGGTGGTGCCGGATGACGGGCGCCAGGTGCCGACCAATTCCTACGGCGCGCAGAAGGCGATCGGCGAATTGCTGCTCCAGGATGCGAGCCGCAAGGGTTTCCTCGACGCGGTGAACATCCGCCTGCCGACGGTCATGGTCCGGCCGGGACGACCGAACAAGGCGGCGTCCTCCTTCGTCTCGGCCATCATCCGGGAACCCTTGCTGGGGCTGTCCACGGACTGCCCGGTGCCGCCGGAATTCGCGGTGTGGATCTGCTCCCCGCGCAGCACCGTCGAATGGTTCCTGCACGCGGCGACGATGGACACCGCGCCGCTCGGCCTCGACCGCGGGATCAATCCGCCGGGGCGCAGCGCGACCGTCGCCAAGCTGCTGGAGGCGCTGGAGGCGGTCGCCGGTCGCACCGCGCGCGACAAGGTCGGCTTCGCCTTCGACAAGGAAGTCTTCGACATCGTCGTCGGCTGGCCGGGATCCTTCGAGGCCAAGCGCGCCCGGCGCCTCGGCTTCCCCGAGCAGGAACCGCTCGCGGACCTGGTGCGGGCGTTCATCGAGGACGACCTCGAGGCGACGAAGGCGGACAGGGGCCTCTGAGCGATGGAGCGGCTCATCGAGCGGGTCATCGCGGTCAGCCGCTGGGCGCTGGTGCCCTTCTACCTCGGGCTCGTGGTCGCGCTCGGCACGCTGTTCGTCGCCTTCCTGCGCGAGCTGTGGTCCGCGGTGAGCAACGCCACGAGCTACAGCGAGCACCAGGCGATCGTGAAGGTCCTCTCGATGGTGGACCTGACCCTGATGGCGGGGCTGGTGGTCGTGGTGCTGTTCTCGGGCTACGAGAACCTCGTCTCGCGCCTCGACCAGGCGGGCGAGCGCACCTGGCCGGAATGGATGACGCAGGTGGATTTCGGCGGGCTGAAGAAGAAGCTCTTCGCCGCCATGGCCGCGATCTCGGGCGTGACGATGCTGAAGGCGCTGATGAAGCTCGAGGATACGGTCAGCGAGTCGCAGCTCTTCTGGCTGGTGGTGATCAACCTCGTCTTCCTGGCCGGCTACCTGCTCATGGCCCTGGCGGATTGGTTCGCCGCCCGGGCCAAGCAGATGGCGGACTGAGCGTCACACCTCGGCCACCGCGCCGTCGCGCTCGGCCATCAGGCGGCGCATCGCGTCGGGGATCTCGGCCTTCTTCCCCGTGGCATTGTCCACCACGACGCAGAGCGCGCGCGCCGAGCACAGCAGCCCGTCGCGCCACATGCCGTACTGGTGGACGAAGGACGAACGGCGGAAGGACGCCGTGCGCGCCGTCAGCAGCACCTTGTCCTGGAAATGGCCGGGGCGGTGGTACTTCACCTCCAGCGAGCCCACCACCGGGCCCGGCGCGTCGGGGGCGAAGGTGCCGCCGGCGCCGAGCCACCAGGCGATTCGCATGTCCTCGAACAGCGTCAGGTAGGCGGCGTGATTGACGTGGGCGTAGATGTCGCATTCCGCCCAGCGGATGGTGTGTTCCTGCCAGAGGGCCCATTGGCCCTCGACCTCGAAGCCTTCGCGCAGTGTCGCGTCCATGGTGCCGTCCCTGCCGTGTGTGGGGCGGATTGTGCGGCGTGCCGGCGCCCGGGGAAAGCCGGCGCTTGATCGGCGGGCGAACAGCGGCGAGGCTTCCCGCAACGACATACGGGGAAGCGCCATGATCTCTCGCCGTCACCTGCCGCTGGCCGGGCTCGGCCTCTCGCTGCCATTCATCCGTCCGGCGCAGGCCGCGTGGCCGGCGGATCGGCCGATCGAGGTCATCGTCCCCTTCCCGCCCGGTGGCGGCGTCGATGCCGTCGGGCGCTTCGCCACGCACCAGATCACGCCGCGCCTGCCCGGCGTGCGCTTCGTCGTCAGCAACCGGCCGGGCGCCTCGGGGCAACTGGGCATGGAGGCGATCTTCAACGCCGCGCCGGACGGCTACACGATCGGGGCGATCGGCAGCCTGAATGTCTCGACCCTGCCGCTGGAGCGGCCGGTGCGCTGGAAGGCGGAGGAATACACCTACATCGCCAATATCGTGGACGATGCCTGCGGGCTCTGGGTGCTGGCGAATTCGCCGCTGCGCTCGCTCGGCGACCTCGTGGCGGCGCTGAAGCGGAACCCGGAAAGCCTTTCGGTCGGCAGCGCGGCTGGCGTCGGCTCGGACGACCACCTGGTGCTGCTGGGGCTCGAGGAGAAGGCGGATATCCGCGCCCTGCACGCGCCCTTCAACGGCACGGCGCAGGTGCAGCGGGACCTGCTCGGCGGTTCGGTCAACGTCGCCTCCTTCAACATGAGCGAGGGCATCGTGCTGATGCGGGAAGGCAAGATCCGCTGCCTCGGGCAGGCATCGCCCGCGCGCTGGTCCGCGGCGCCCGACGTGCCGACCTTCCGCGAGCAAGGCTTCGACGTGGTGATCGGGTCCGCCCGCGGCATCGTCGCCCCGCCCGGCTTCCCGCCCGAAGCCGCGCGCGCCATGGAGGCCGCCTTCGCCGCGACCTTCGCCGACCCGAACTTCGTCCGCGACGCCGAGCGCGTCTCGCTGCCGCTACGCCCGCTGGTCGGCCGAGAGTATCGCGACATGGTCCTGGCCGAAGGCGAGACCGTGCGCGCCATGTTCGCACGGCGGCCCTGGCGGCGCTGAAAACCTTGCGGCGACGTTCGCGCGCCGCCTAGCCTTCCCCCCAACGAATCTGGGAGGAACCACCTCATGACCACGCGTCGCGCCCTGCTTGCCGGGGCGGGGGTGCTTGCTGCGCCCGTCCCGCTCCGCGCACAGGCCGTCTGGCCCGCCGACAAGCCGGTGGAGATCATCGTTCCCTTCCCTGCCGGCGGCGGCGTGGACGTGATGACGCGGCTGGTCATGCCGCTGGTCGCGGCGCAGATCCCGGGCTTCCGGCCAGTGGTGGTGAACCGCACGGGTGCGGCGGGACAGATCGGGCTCGAGGCGACCTTCAACTCGCCCGCCGACGGCTACGTGCTGGGTGCGACGACGATCCCGGCGCACAACGCCATCCCGCTCGAGCGCCAGGTGCGCTACCGGGCGATGGACTTCACCTTCCTCTGCAACATCGTCGAGGATGCGAACTGCTTCTACGTGCGCGCCGACAGCCCGTTCCGCTCGTTGCAGGACGTGGTGAACGCGGCGAAGGCGCGGCCGGGGCAGATCACCTACGGCACCACGGGCATCGGCAGCGACGACCACCTGTTCATGCTGGCCTTCGAGGCCGCGGCCGGGCTGCAACCGCTGGTCCATGTGCCCTTCGCGGGCGCGGCGCCGCTGATCCCGCAACTGCTCGGCGGCAACATGGACCTCGCGGCGATCAACGTGAACGACGCGATCCAGCTGAAGCGGGAGGGGAAGCTGCGCATCCTCGCCCAGGCCGCCGCGCGGCGGCAGCCGGAAGCGGGCGACGTGCCGACGTTCCGCGAACTCGGTTTCGACGTCATCGCCGGCGCGAGCCGCGGCATCGTCGCTCCGCCCGGGATGCCGGCGCCGGTGGTCGCGCGGCTGGAAGCGGCCTTCCGCAACGCGATCAACGACGAGGGCTTCCGGCGCGAAGCCGAACGCCAATTCATGCCGCTGCGGCCGTTGATCGGGTCGGACTACAAGGCCTTCGCGCAGCAGGTGGATGACAACCTGAAGCGGCTTTGGCAGGTGAGACCCTGGAGGGGCTGAAGCGGAGGGGGAAGGAGAACCTTCCCCCGCGCCCCATGGCTTCGCTTTGTCACTTGGGAGCCGACTTCTGAGATAGTCTCGGCCTCCCGGAGAAGCCACGTCAGGGAGAAGGTGGAGGAGGTCCGGGGGAGAAGTTCCGTCCTCCCCGCCTTCCTCAAAGCCCCGTCTGCTCCAGCCGCAGGATCGCGCGCGCCATCGCCTGCGCCCGCGGCACGAAGCTCTCCACTTCCAGGTATTCCTCCGGGCTGTGGGCCTTGCCGCCCACGGGGCCGACGGCGCAGAGCGTCGGCGCGCCCAGGGCCGCCGTGAAGCCGGAATCGGCGCAGCCGCCGGTGAACTCGCCTTCCACCTTCAGCCCGCTGTCCGCCGCCGCCGCCTGATAGACCTTGAAGACGCGATCCGAGGCGGGCGTGGGATTGAGCGGCAGGAACTCCCCCTTGACCGTCAGCGCGGCCTTGGTGCCGGGCACGTAGGCGCGCGCGACGATGTCGTGGATCCTGCCCATGATCTCGTCGCGGTCGGCGGGCTCGACATAGCGCAGGTCGATCTGGAACTGGCAGTTCGGCGCGGTGGTGTTCACCGACTGGCCGCCCTGGATCAGGCCGACATTCAGCGTGATGCCGCGCTTGAGGTCGGTCAGCGCGTGGATGGCGACGATCTTGTGCGCGGCCTCCCCGATGGCGCTGATGCCGGCCTCGAAATTGCCGCCCGAATGCGCGGCCTTGCCCTCGATGTCCACGACGGAGAAGACGCCGCCCTTGCGCGCCTTCACCACATTGCCGGAGGCGCGGCCCGGCTCGCTGTTGAAGACGACGCGGGCGTTCTTCGCCTCGGCCTCGATGACGGGGCGGCCTTCGGGGCTGCCGATCTCCTCGTCGCCGGTGAAGAGCCCGACGAGCGGGCCCGGCGCGCCGCCGAACTTCCGGAAGGCGGCGAGGACGAACATGTTCATCACGATGCCGGCCTTCATGTCCGCGACGCCGGGGCCGTAGGCGATGCCGTTCTCGATGCGGAAGGGGCGGCGCTCCGGTTCGCCCTTCGGGAAGACCGTGTCGCGATGGCCCATCAGCACGATGTTGCTGCGCTGGTTGCCGGTGCCGAGGGAATGGCCGCCCTCGACGATGCCGCGGATGCAGTCGCCGTGCTTCTGCTGCGGCAGCGTTTCGGTCGCGATGCCGTGGGATTCGAGGAAGCGCTTCACCTGGGCGCCGGTGCGGTCCACGCCCGGCTTGTCGTAGGAACCGCCGTCGGTGTTCACCATCTCGGCCAGTTCGGCGAGCATCGCGTCCTTCTGCGATGCCAGCCAGGCGGTGATCTGCGCTTCGGTGCTCATGCGGGTTCTCCTTGCCGGCCGGAAGGTCGCATTCAATGCGGCGCGCGCAAAGAGGGCGGGTGAGGAGAACCTCCCCCTTCATTGTCGTTTGGAGACCGACCTCCGAAGTCAGTCCCCAAGTGACAAAGAAGGTTGGGGGGTGCGGGGGGAAGTTCCCGTCCCCCTGCCCTTCACTCGATCTTCCCCAGCGCCCGCACCACCCGCACGAGCCGCGCCGCATCCTCGTTATAGAAGCGCAGGAACGCCTCCCCGTCACGATGGTCCAGGGTATTGCCGCTCGCCGCCATGGCCCGGCGGAATTCGGCGTCCTGTGCGGCCTGTCGCGATGCGTCGCGGATGCGCGCGATGACCGGCGCCGGCGTGCCGGTGGGCGCGAAGAGGCCGACCCAGATGTAGAACTCGCAGTCGGGGAAGCCCTTCTCGATCAGCGTCGGCACATCCTCGAAGCCCGCGAGCCGCGTGCGGCCCCAGGTGGCCAGCGGGCGCAGCGCGCCGCTGCGGATATGCGGCGCGATCGGTCCCGGACCTGACGCCAGGCACTGCACCTGGCCGCCGAGCAGCGCCGTCAGCGCCGGCCCGCCCCCCTGGAAGGGCACGTGCAGCATGTCGAGCCCCGCCGCCTGGCTGAGCTGCGCCATCGGCACGTGCAGCGCCGAGTAATTGCCCGCGGAGGAATACGACACCTGCCCCGGCCGCGCCTTCACGTCGGCGATGAACTGCTCGAGCGTGCGGATCGGGCTCGACGCGGGCACGACGAGCACGGTCGGATCGGCGGAGAACAGCGCGATCGGCGTCAGCATCTCCGGCGCATAGGTCGGCTCCCGGCCGTTCACGCGCGCCGCTTCCGGCAGCAGCGCCATGGAGGAGAGCGCCATCAGCAGCGTATAGCCATCCGGCGTCGCCCGCGCGGCATAGGCGTTGCCGATGGCGCCAGCGGCGCCGCCGCGGTTCACGATGGGCACGGCAACGCGCCAGATGCGCTCCAGCGCCGCGGCGACGGGCCGCGCCACCACATCGGCCTGCCCGCCCGGCGGGAAGGCGACGACCATGGTGACGGGGCGCGCGGGAAATGCCTCCTGCGCCTTGGCCCCGCGCGCAAGGGCAGCCGCGGCGGCTGAGCCGATCAGGACGCGACGCTTCATTCTTGTTTCCTCCCGGTTGGTGTCGTTGGTGTCAGGTCACGCGACGGGGTTCTCCAGCACGCCGATGCCAGGCACCTCGATGCGCACCTTGTCGCCCGGCTTGAGGAATTTCGGCGGGGCGAAGCCGATGCCGACGCCGGCCGGCGTGCCGGTGGCGATGATGTCGCCGGGCTCGAGCGTGATCGCCGCGCTGATCGTCGCGATCAGCGTCGGGATGCCGAAGATCAGGTCGTTGATGGTGGCGCGCTGGCGCAGCTCGCCGTTCACCCAGGTGGAGATGGCGAGCCGCGGCGGCATGCCGGCGGCATCGGCGGTGACGATCGCCGGCCCCATCGGGCAGAAGCCGTCGATCCCCTTCCCCAGGATCCACTGCCGGTGCCTGTGCTGCAGCGTGCGCGCGGTGACGTCGTTGACGATGGTGTAGCCGAAGACATGCGCGTAGGCGTCGGCTTCCTGGATGCCGCGGCCGCCCTTGCCGATGACGACGGCGATCTCGCCCTCGTAATCCGTGCTGTTCGACGAATCGAGGAAGGAGGGGATCGGGTCGTGCGGCCCGATCACGCTGGTGGGCGGCTTGCTGAAGACGACCGGCGCCTCGGGCACCACTTCCTTCGCCGTCGCGTCGAAGCCGGAGGAAGCGAACTCCTTCGCGTGCTCGTGGTAGTTCTTGCCGACGCAGAAGATGTTCTTCACCGGGCGCGGGATGGGGGCGAGGATGACGGCGCCCTCGGCCACCGGCGCCTTGTCCTCCGCGGCACGCGCAGCGGCGAGGGCCGCATCCCCGCCGGCGATCAGCCCGAGCATGTCGCGCGGCAGCGCGACGTCGGCGGCGAGGAGGTCGAGCACCTTCCCTGCCTCATCCAGCGCGCCGATGCGCGTGCCCCGCGCGTCCCTGAACGTTACCAGCCGCATCGCGGTATCCCCCCTTCCCGCCGTTCAGCGCTTGCGCACGAATTCCGTGCGCAGCACCAGGCCCTTGATCGTATCGTGGCGGCAGTCGATCTCCTCGGGATTCTCCGTCAGGCGGATCGACCGGATGACGGTGCCCTGCTTCAGGGTCTGGCTGGTCCCCTTCACCTTCAGGTCCTTGATGAGGGTGACGGAATCGCCGTCGGCCAGGACATTGCCCGCCGCGTCGCGCACCACGACCTTGGCGGCCTCGGCCGCGGCGGCGGCCACCTCCGACGCCGGCCGCCATTCGCCGGTCGCTTCGTCATAGACGTAGTCGTCGTTCGTACCGCTCATGTCAGCCCCCGCACCTGTGCTGCGCCGCTGCCGCGTCGGCATCCGCGAGCGGCAGCGTCGCTGCGCGCTCCAGCGCCCGCGCGCCGCGGAAGGCCAGGTCGTCGCGATAGAGCGCCGCGACCACCTGCACGGCGCGCGGCATGCCCTCGCCATCGATCGCCACCGGCACGGAGATTGCCGGCTGGCGGGTCAGGTTGAAGGCGAAGGTCCAGGGCGCCCAGTCGCGCCACAGCGCCTCGGCCGGCTTGATCGTCGGCTGGTCGGCGGCGAAGGCGGCGGTCGGCGTGCAGGCGGTCAGCACCAGGTCGTAGCGCTGGTGGAAGCGCGCCATGGCGTGCGCCGCCTCCAGGCGCATCGCCTCGGCGGCGAGATAATCCACCGCCGACATGCTGCCTTCCTTGCGTGCGACCTCCAGGATGCCGGGGTCGAGCAGTTCGCGCTTCTCCTCCGGGATGGTCGCGACGACGCGGGAGAGCGCCACGCCCCAGACCCGGCCGAAAATGGCGCGGGTGTCGGGCAGGCCGGGATCGGCTTCCTCCACGATGGCGCCCTGGTCGGCCAGCATCTGTGCCGCACCTGCCAGCACCGCATCGCCATCCGCGTCGAGCGGTGGCTCGAAGCCCATGCGCCGCACCACGGCGATGCGCATTCCGGCGACGCCGTCCTCGATGCCGTTGCGCCAGTCGCGCGGCTCATCCGGCAGGCAATAGGGATCGCGCAGGTCGAAGCGCGCCATGGCCGAGAACATCAGCGCCGCATCGCGCACCGTGCGCGTCATCGGCCCCGCCGCCGCCACATGCCCGAAGGCACCGAGCGGCCATTGCGGGATGCGCCCGAAGGTCGGCTTCATGCCCACGAGCCCGCAATAGGCCGCCGGGATACGGATAGACCCGCCCGCATCCGTGCCGATGTGCAGCGGCCCGAAGCAGGCTGCCCCGGCCGCGCCCGCGCCGGAGGAGGACCCCCCCGGCGTGCGCTGCGGGTTCCATGGGTTGCGGGTGATGCCGTTGAGCGGACAGTCGCCCGGCGTCTTCCAGCCGAACTCGGTCGTCGTCGTCTTGCCGAGGATGACGGCACCCGATTCCTTCAGCCCGATGACGGCCGGCGCGTCCTCGGTGGCCGCTGTCGTATCGGTGCTGCGGCTGCCGCGGCGAGTCGGGAAGCCGGCCATGTTCAGCAGGTCCTTCACCGTCGCGGGCACGCCGTCCAGCGGGCCGATCGGGCGGCCGGCGGCCCAGCGCGCCTCGCTCTCCCCGGCCGCCTGCAGGGCGCGGGGGTTCATCGCGGCGAATGCGTTGACCCAGGGGTTGTAGCGGGCGACGCGCTCCATCACGGCCTTCAGCGCCTCGACCGGCGACAGGGCACGGCGGGCGTAGAGGCCGAGGAGCGCCTCGGCGGACATCAGCGCGGGATCGGTGTCGGACATCGGGCCACCATGTCCCCCTGCCCCGTGCCGTTCAAGTCAGGCCGGGGCTGTGGAGAAGAACGGGGGGAAGGGGACTTCCCCCCGAGCCCCCCAACCTTCCTTGTCGCTTGGGGACTGGTCTCGGGGGTCGGTTTCCGAAAGGCGGGGGAGGTTCCCCATCACAACGGCCTGTCCGAGCGCCTGGGACATCCCCGGTGCCATCGGCCGGCTGACCGCATCCAAAGGCGGGAACCGGGCGACCAGGCGGATCAGGCCGTGCCCCAGCCCGGCTCCGTCATGCCGAGCAGTGCCCGACGCCAGTCGGGCCCGCAATCGGCGGGCAGCAGATCGAGCAGCAGGCCCATCACGCCGAGGCCCGCGACGCGCGCGCGCATTCGCAGACCGCCGCGCCGTGGCAGCACCAGCACGACCTCCTGCCCCAGTCCGAGGCCGCCGACGCCGGCCACCACCGCGCCGGCCGGCCCGGCATGGCGCACCATGCCGTCGCGCACCCGGCCGTTCGCCGAATGCAGGGTGCAGGGCTCGGCCACCGGATGCAGGCGCGGCGCGGCACTCGCCTGGCCGGGCTCCCCGGATTCCGGACGCCGCTCGCGCGTGGTGGGGGCAAGCAGGGCGAGGTCGTGTGCGGCGAACATTCGGCTTCGGTCTCCGTCCCGTCACGCGGCGGGATGGCAGCAAGGCTACCGGAGGCCCCTTAACGGAAGCCTGCGACGCCACTCAGCCGAGCACGTCCTTCAGCGCCTCGCGCCAGATCGCCTGGTCCCCGGCGCCGTCGATCGCGACATGCACGCCGATCAGGCTGACGCCACGGACGCGCGCGCCGATTGACCAGTCCGGCCGCCGCGCCAGGCGGATGTGGATCAGGTCGCCCGCGGCCACGCCGCGGACGCCGTGCAGCATCGCGCCGCCCGCCGACACGTCGCGCACCGAGGCGTGATGGACGTGCGCACCCGCGAAGACGGTGCAGTTCTCGCGCAGAGGGAAGCGCGGGCCATCGCGGCGCTCGTCGAGCGCGGCGGCGATGCTGTCGGCCGCGCCGCCGTCCGGCGCTGCCTCGTCCGGCTCGGGTTGCGCATCATTGTCGCCAGCCGGCATCGCTCTTTCCCCGAATCGACCCCGCAAGGCGGGATTGCGGAACGGTAGCGCCCATCGCCGCACGACGGCATTCACCAATCCGGGCGCTGCGGCGGGCGGACGGGCGCAACCCCCGCTCGCCGCGGCGTTCAGGCGGCCGCGCGCGAACCCTCCTCGCGCCGCATGGCGGTGATGGCGGCCTGCCAGGCCAAGCCGTCATCCGCAGCGTCGATCTCGATGTGGATGCCGTTCAGGCCGAGCGCGCGCGCCTCCGCGCGCAGCCGCAATCCGCGATGGTCGGGCAGCACCAGCACTAGCGCCTGCCCTTCCTGCACGCCCGAAAGCCCCGCGACCAGCGCGCCATGCGCCGAGACGCTGACCAGTCGTCCCTCCTGCACGCCGGATGCGAGCTCGACGCGGCACGCCGCCCTGACGGCGAAGTGCTGCGACAGGCGCCGGTCCGCCTCGGCGACGGAGGTCCGCACCACCTCGACGAGCTTGCCCTGCAGCGCCTCGACGTCGGCGTTGACCGCGGCGGTGGTGCCGCTGACGCCTTCCGCGCGCACCCCCGCTTCCCGCGCCGCGGTGGAAACCGCCTCGGCCTCGTCGCTCATGCGGCGCACGGCCTGGCCGCTCTGCGCCACGTTGCGGGCGATCTCCTGGGTCACCGCCGCCTGCTGCTCCATCGCCGCGGCGATGGCGCCGGCGGCCTCGGCGATCTCGGCGATCATGCCGCCGATGCCGGCCACGGCGGCGACCGCGGCCTCGGTGCTGCCCTGGATCTCGGCGATCTGGCGGCCGATCTCCTCCGTGCTGCGGGCGGTCTGGCCGGCGAGGTTCTTCACTTCCCCCGCCACCACGGCGAAGCCCTTCCCTGCCTCCCCGGCGCGGGCCGCCTCGATGGTGGCATTCAGCGCGAGAAGGTTGGTCTGGCCGGCGACGGCGCGGATCAGGTGCACGACCTCTCCGATGCGGCCGACCGTCTCGCTCAGGTGGCGGATCGCCTGCTCGGCGGCCTCCCCGCCGGAGACGGCGCGGCGGGTGATCTCCCCGGTGCGCGCGGCCTGGGCGGTGATCTCGTGGATCGAGGCGGCGAGTTCCTCGGCCGCGGCGGCCACGGCCTCGACCGCGTCGCGCGCGTCGGAGGAGACGCCTGCCATGCCGTCCGCGCGCTCGGACAGGCGTGCCGCGATGGCGGCCATGGCCTCGGTCTCGGCGGCGATGCTGCCGGTGCGCGCGGCGACGGTGTCCACCGCGCCGCGGGATTCCGCCTCGACCGTGCCGGCCAGCTCGCCGATCGCGCGGCGGCGTTCCTCGGCGGCCTGGCGCTCGCGCGCGGCGCGTTCGGCATCGGCGAAGGCGAGGCGCGCGCGCAGCATGCGCTGCAATGAGAAAACGCGATGGAATTCGCGCGCCGACGGGGGCGCCAGTGGGCGCCCGTAGTCGCGCGCGGCGACCGCGAGCAATTGTTCCTCGAGCGCCGCGACCGGGCGCCGGACGGCGAGGACCGCGCGCCAGGCGCAGAACGCCGCCACCAGCATGGCGAGCAGCGCCACCATCGCCGCCTGCCAGGCACGGGCGGTGAGGTTCGCCCGCGCGCTGGCATGGGCCTCGCCGGCGGCCCGGAGCTGGCGCTCCAGGATCTCGCGCAGCGCGCCGACCGTGGGGGTGATGAGCGGCAGGCCACGGTCGCGCATATGCGCCTCGAGCGCCTGCGCGTCGCCCGCCTCCGCGAGGCGCAGGGCGGGCGCCAGCCCGTCCCGCATCCAGGCCTCGCGGGCGGTGAGGAAGCGCGCGGCCGCGGCGTGTTCCTCGGCGGGGCGCGGCAGCGCGGCGTAGCCCTCCCAGGCGGCGCTGACGTGGCCCACCTGGTCGCGGATCCTGCGCAGCCGCTCGGCCGCCGGATGGCCGCCGCGCAGCTCGGCCGGGATCATGGCGAGTTGCGCGCCATTGTCGCGCAGCAGGTCCAGCGCGTCGGTCAGTCGCGCGGCAGGCGCGGTGTGCTGCTCGTACACCACGCGCAGCGCTTCGTTGCTATCGCGCATGCCGGCCAGCGCGACCAGGCCGGCACCGGCCGAGGCGAGCACCGCCGCGGCGAGCGCGGCGCCGACGCGTATCGTCACGCTGCCCCGCCATTCCGCGAACCGGGCGCGCCAGCCGGTGCGCACCAGTTCGCCGTCGCGCAGGCCGATGCCTTGGCCGCGCCCCGCACGGATGGCGGCGTAGGCGGTGCCGGCGGCGGCCTTCTCCTCCGCTGTCGGGCGACTGCGGATGGAGATGTAGCCGGTGACCGCGCCGGCTTCCTCCACCGGCGTCACGTTGGCGCGCACCCAGTAGAAGGCGCCCGACTTCGCCCGGTTCTTCACCAGCCCGTCCCAGGGGCGGCCCGCTTTGATGCACGCCCAGAGGTCGGCGAAGGCCTCCGGCGGCATGTCGGGGTGGCGCACGATGTTGTGCGGCGCGCCGAGGAGTTCCTTCTCCCCGAAGCCGCTGATGCGCGCGAAGGCCGCATTGGCGAAGACGACCCGCCCGCCGGTGTCGGTGCGGGAGACGAGGACCTCCCCGGACGGAACCTCGATCTCCTGGTCGATGACCGGCTCGTTCACGCGCATGCCAGCAATACCTCTCGCCCTGATTCGGCTCAGGCGGGAGGTATCGCGGGGGCGCTTAAGGAAGCGTGATGCGCCCGGCGGTCACTGGGCGAGTGCGGCGCTCCAGGGGCTCAGCACATCGGTGATGCCCTCGCGCGTGCCGTCGGCGCCGATGCGGATGAGGTTCGGGCAGGCGAAGTTCACCGGCAGCACGGCGTGCTCCACCTCGGTCACCTCGGCGTCCTTCGCCAGCGCGGCGATCGTCTCGGCGCCGAGGCGGCGATCCGCCGTCACCCCTTCCGGTCCCGAGACGTCGAGCCGCGGATGATGTGCGGCGGCTTCCGGGCCCATGCCGAAATCCGCGACGAAGGAGAGCAACTGGAACACCGCCGCCATGATGCGCCGCCCGCCCGAGGCGCCCATGCCGATGACCGGCGCGTCGCCCTCGGCGGCGATGACGGGGCACATGTTGCACAGCGGGCGCTTCGACGGCGCGATGGCATTGGCGCTGCCCGGCCGCGGGTCGAACCACATGACGCCGTTGTTCATCAGCACGCCCGAGCGCGGCAGCACGACGCGGCTGCCCATGCTCGACAGCAGCGTAGTCGTCATCGCGACCATCATCCCGTCCTTGTCGCAGACGGTCAGGTGGGTGGTGCAGGAATCGGCCCCCTGCGGCTCCGCGTCGCCGAGGCCGGCGAGGCGTTCCGCATAGGCCTCCCGCATGGAACGGGCGAGATGCGCATACCAGGCGGCGGACGGCGCGGCGCCGGAGAAGTCGGCGTCGCGCATGCCGTTCAGCACGCGCGCGAGCGTCGGCGCGGCGGTCAGGCCGTTGGCGAGCATCAGCCGCTTGCCGCGCCATTCGACCTCGAGCGCCGGCTTCACCACGGCGTGGCAGCCGAGGAGGTCGGCGGCACTGATCGGGGAACCCATGTCGCGGAAGTCGGCGAGGAGTTCACCCGCGACCTCGCCCTCGTAGAAGTCGCGCAGGCCGGCATGGGCCAGGCGCTCGATCGTCTCGGCGAGCTTGCCCTGGGTGAAGAAGCCGGGGCTGCCCTGGTAGGGCGGCACGGGCGGCAGGCCGTTCGGCAGGTAGATGCGCGCGCTTTCCTCGTAGAGGCGCAGCACCGAGGCGCTGTTGGCGACCTTCAGCGTGGTGAACCAGTCCTGCGACAGCCCGCGCTTCGCGAGCGCGATCGCCGGCGCCAGCACCACCGAGAGCGGCAGCCTGCCGTGGCGCGCGTGCAGTTCCGCATAGCCCGCGACCGAGGACGGGATGACGAAGGACAACGGGCCGTGGATGTTGCGGTCGCCGACCACTTCCGGCCAGGTGAAGAGGTCCGCCTTCATCGTGCCGGTCAGCGGATAGGCGGACGGATCGAGGCGCTGCGGGGAGACGGGGCCGAAATCGAAGGTCTGAGCCTCCCCGCCCGGGGTCATGACCTGGGTGAAGCCGATGCCGCCGAGGCCCGAGTTCCAGGGTTCGACGACGGCCAGCGCGAAGGCGGTGGCGACGGCGGCGTCGGCCGCGGTGCCGCCTTCCTCGAGAATCGCGATGCCGGCCTCGGCCGCGTCGCGCGCCTGGGAGGCGATCATGCCCCGGCGCCCCGTCGCCCCCGGCTTGGTGACCTGCCAGTGCTGCGAGACATGCGGGGGCGGCGTCCAGGCCATGATGGCGTCCTTCCGGAAATGCGAGGCCGGCACCCTCGCGCCAGGGCGCCCGCCGGGCAACCCCCGTTTGCCCCGGGGCGGCTTTCCTCCTAGGAAGCCCGAAGGAAATCGGCGCTCCGCGAGGACCGCCGCGCCTTCAGGAGAGCTTGCCATGGCCGCAACAAAGGGTCTCGTCGTCGCTCCGGTCCTCAAGGCCTTCATGGAGGCCGAGGCGCTGCCGGGCACCGGCGTCGAGCCCGCGCGCTTCTGGGAAGCATTCGAGCGGATCCTGCGCGAACTGGCGCCGGCCAATGCCGCGTTGCTGAAGAAGCGGGACGAGCTGCAGGCGAAGATCGATACCTGGCACCGCGCGCATCCGGCGAAGCCCGTGGACATCGCGGCCTATACCGCCTTCCTCAAGGAGATCGGCTACCTGCTGCCGGAGCCGGCCGAGGTGAAGGTCGGCACCACCGACGTGGACGCGGAGATCGCATCGCTGGCGGGGCCGCAGCTCGTGGTGCCGGTGTCGAACGCGCGCTACGCGCTCAACGCGGCCAATGCGCGCTGGGGCTCGCTCTATGACGCGCTCTACGGCACCGACGCGATCCCGCAGGAGGGGCCGAAGGCGAAGGGCTACGACCCGGCGCGCGGCGCGAAGGTGATCGCCCGTGCCCGCGCGGTGCTGGATGGGGCCGTGCCGCTCGCGCGTGGCAGCCACGCGGACGCCACCGGCTACCGGCTCGAGGCCGGCGCGCTCGAGGTCTCGCTCAAGGACGGCACGAAGGTCGGCCTGGCGCGGCCGGGGCAGTGCGTGGGTTTCCTGGGTGACGCGCACGCGCCGTCCTCGCTGCTGTTCGTGAACAACGGGCTGCACATCGAGGTGAAGTTCGACCGCGCGCATCCGATCGGGAAGACGGATGCCGCCGGCATCTGCGACGTGGTGCTGGAGGCGGCGCTGACCACCATCCAGGACTGCGAGGATTCCGTCGCCGCCGTGGATGCCGGAGACAAGGTCGACGTCTATCGCTGCTGGCTTGGGCTGATGCGGGGCGACCTGACGGCCGAGTTCGAGAAGGACGGGAAGGTGATGACGCGGCGGCTCGCCGCCGACCGCATCTTCCAGAAGCCCTCGGGCGGCGCGATGACGCTGCACGGGCGGTCGGTGATGCTGGTGCGCAATGTCGGCCATCACATGATGACCGACGCCGCGACGCTGGACGGCCATGAGATCCCGGAGACGATCCTCGACGCGATGTGCACCGTCGCGATCGCGCTGCACGACATCCGCGGCAAGCGGATGAACTCGCGCGCCGGGTCCGTCTACATCGTGAAGCCGAAGATGCACGGGCCGGAGGAAGTGGCCTGGGCGGATACGCTCTTCGCCCGCGTGGAGGACGCGCTCGGCCTGAAGCGCGCCACGCTTAAGATGGGCATCATGGACGAGGAGCGGCGCACCACCATCAACCTCAAGTCCTGCATCGCCGCGGCGAAGGATCGCGTGGTGTTCATCAACACCGGCTTCCTCGACCGCACGGGCGACGAGATCCACACCTCGATGGAAGCCGGCGCGGTCGTGCGCAAGAACGACATGAAGGCGCAGCCCTGGATCAGGTCCTACGAGGACTGGAACGTGGACACCGGCCTGATGTGCGGCCTGCGCGGGCGCGCGCAGATCGGCAAGGGAATGTGGGCGATGCCCGACATGATGGCCGCGATGCTCGAGCAGAAGGTGGGCCACCCGAAGGCCGGCGCGAACACGGCCTGGGTGCCCTCCCCCACCGCCGCGACGCTGCATGCGCTGCACTACCACGAGGTGGACGTCGCCGCGCGGCAGGACGAACTGGCCAAGGGCGGCCGCCGCGCGACGCTGGACGACATCCTCACCGTGCCGCTGGCGCGCGACACCAACTGGTCGCCGGCCGACGTGCAGGCGGAACTCGACAACAACGCGCAGGGTATCCTGGGCTATGTCGTGCGCTGGGTGGACCAGGGCGTGGGGTGCTCCAAGGTGCCGGACATCAACGATGTCGGGCTGATGGAGGACCGCGCGACGCTGCGCATCTCCTCCCAGCACATCGCCAACTGGCTGCGGCATGAGGTGGTGACCTCCGCCCAGGTGATGGAGACGATGAAGCGCATGGCCGCCGTGGTGGACCGGCAGAATGCCGACGACCCCGCCTATGTGCCGATGGCGCCGAAATTCGACGGGCCGGCCTTCAGGGCGGCGTGCGACCTGGTGTTCGAAGGCGCGAAGCAGCCGAACGGCTACACGGAATTCGTGCTGACGCGGCGGCGGCGGGAGGCCAAGGCGGCGGGGTGAAGACCCGCCCGGCACTCTGGCACTTCAGGGCCTGGGAAGGCTTCGCGAGGATTGGTTGGGTAATTTTTCCTATAAAGGGGAGCGCTTGCCGCTAGCAAGGGCGGAACGGAGACGTGCCGCACTCACCACCGCGTGACGTGCGGCCGTCGGGCTCTTGCTTGTTCGGGCCGAAGGGATGCGGGATAAGGTCGGGCCGGGTCCGAAACGTCAGGAGCGATGTCACACGCCATGACCGCCTTTGCTGCACCCGCTTCCGCCGCCCGGCTTTCCCGCCGCCTCGCCCTTGCCCTGCCCGCCGCCACGGTGGCCACGCCGGCCCTCGCGCAGGGCGCGGCGCCGAGCGAGGCCGAGGCCGCGCGCATCGCCAGCGAGGCCTATGTCTTCGGCTACCCGCTGGTGACCATGGAGATGACGCGGCGCGCCTCGACCAACGTGCCGAACGCGACGGCCCATGTCGGCCGGGCGCCGATGGGGCAGTTCCACATGTCCCGCGCCTATCCCACCGCCGCTTTCCGCGACGTGACGGCGCCCAACGCGGATACGCTCTACTGCACGGCCTGGCTGGATCTCGGCGCGGAGCCCTGGGTGGTGTCCTGGCCGGAGATGCCCGATCGCTACTACCTGATGCCGATGCTGGACGGCTGGACGAGCGTGATCGCCTCGGCGGGCACGCGCACCACGGGGCACCAGGCGCAGACCTATGTCCTCGCGGGGCCGAAATTCCGCGGCGCGACGCCGCCTGGCATCCCGGTGGTGCGCTCGACGACGGACATGCTGTGGATCCTCGGCCGCGTCTATTGCACCGGCACGCCGGAGGACTATGCGGCGGTGCACGCGATCCAGGACCGGATGAAGTTGCAGCCGCTTTCGAGCTGGGGGCGGGCCTATGCGCCGCCGGAGGGGCGCGTCGATCCGGCGATCGACACGCGGACCGGGGTGCGCGACCAAGTGGACCGGCTGAGCGGCGCCGACTACTTCCGCATGCTCGCGGACCTCATGGGCGCGAACCCGCCGGTCGCGGCCGATGCGCCGATGGTGGCCCGGATGGCGCGCATCGGGATCGTGCCGGGCAGGCCCTTCCAGGCGGCACGCGCGCCGCAGGCGGTGCGCCGCGCGGTGGATGGCGCGCCACGCGCCGGCCAGGCGGCAATCATGGGACGCATCCGCACCAGCGAGGCACGGGCGCGGCAGACCAACAACTGGTTCGTCCTTACCGAGACGGGGCAGTACGGCACCAACTACCTGAACCGCGCCTACGTCACCGCGGTCGGGCTCGGCGCGAACCGGCCGCACGATGCGGTCTATCCTTTCACGGAATTCGACGCGGCCGGGCAGAAGCTGGACGGCGCCAACCGCTACGTGCTGCGCTTCCCGCCGGGGCAGCGGCCCCCGGCGCGCGGGTTCTGGTCGCTGACGATGTACACTTCGCAGTTCTTCTTCGTGGACAATCCGCTCAACCGCTACACGCTGAGTTCGCGCAGCGAGTTGAAGCCGAATGGCGATGGCTCGACGGACCTGCTGATCCAGGCCGATGATCCCGGGCCGGATCGCCGGGCGAACTGGCTGCCGGCGCCGCGGGACGGCTTCGTACTGATGTTCCGGCTCTATTGGCCGATGGAGCCGCCGGCCTTTTCGGTGATCGACGGAAGCTGGTACCCGCCGCAGGTGGTGCGAGCCTGAAGGGCGGCCGGGAGGGCAGGACCTTCCCGCCCCCCGCTTTCTTGTCCTTGGCATCCTGCGATCGCTGCCCTACCCCGGGCGCCCACCAGGCCGGCCGTTCGGCCGAACCGCGCAAAGGTAGCGACCATGCCCGACACCCTCCCCGACAGGCTCTCCACCGACCCTTCCAGCCCCTATTTCAACGAGGACCTGCTGCAGCGCGGCATCGGCATCCGGTTCCGCGGGCAGGAGAAGACGAATGTCGAGGAGTACTGCGTCTCCGAAGGCTGGGTGCGGGTCAGCCTGGGCAAGGCGGTGGACCGGCGCGGCCGGCCGCTGACGATGAAGCTGACCGGCCCGGTCGAACCCTACCTGCGCGACGAACCGAAGTAGCGCCCGCGCGCCACGCCCCGGCGCAAGGAAAAGGGCCGGGCGACGGCGCGCCCGGCCCTTGGTCAGCCGCAGCATCCATGTGCCGCCTCGCGGCCGCTCCCCCAAGCGGCCGGGCGGTCCTCACATGTCCTGCGACTTGTAGATGCTGAGGGCGCCGAGAATCATCGTCAGGGCACCGCAGGCGACCAGGTAGACGCTGACCGTCTGCGATTCGGTCGCCGGCAGCCCGCCGGGCAGGGTCAGCATCCAGACGGCGTCGCCGTAGGCGAGCCAGATCCCGGCTCCGATCGCGCCGAAGCCCATGAGGATGGCGATGATGCCGAGCGCAACCGCCAGACGACCATCATCCGCCGTCGGCGCCTTCTCGTAGATGGCCTGGACGCTGCGCCGGCCGAAACTTCCCGCATCCGACATGGTGCCTGCCCTCGCTGCAATCATCGCGAGAAACAAAGCACACCGACACGCGTGTTTGCAATCAATTAACTATTCGTATTTTTGAGACAGTTCGAGACGACCGCTACATGTTGCGGTGCGCGCCGCAATTGAGCCACAAGCGGTAGATTAACGCTGAATTCACGAACGCGCCTCGTCATCCAATGCAACTTCTGCGTTGGTGGGACTGCGCAACGCGCCCCCCGTCCGATCGCCTCCCAGGCCGGCGTGACGGCCTCCCGCGGGCGCCGGGGGAAGTTCCAGCGCCGCTGCGGCGTGACGGCCGCCCGCGCCTCCCCCGCCCGCCCGGCGCGCCGGCGCCGAGGGGTTCAGCCGGCCGCGGCGCGCCGTGTGGCGCCCCGCGCGGCGAGCCAGGCCTCCATTCGCGCCAGCGCCTCGTCCAGCAGCGCGTCGCCCTTGCAGAAGGCAAAGCGCGCGTAGTGGTTGGGCGCGTTCTCGCTGGCATAGAAGGCGGTGACGGGAATGGCGGTCACCTTCGCCTCCTCCGTCAGCGCCCGACAGAAGGAGACATCGTCGCCGTTCCAGCCGAGCGGCCGGACATCGGTGGTGATGAAGTAGGTCCCCTGGGTCTGCAGCACCCCGAAGCCGAGGCGCTTCAGCCCCTCGCCCAGCCGGTCGCGCTTCTGCTGCAGGTGGGCGGACAGGCCGGCGAAATAGGCGTCGTCCTTCGCCAGCCCCACCGCCACCGCGCGCTGCAGGTTGGGCGGCGTGGTGAAGGTCAGGTTCTGGTGCGCCTTGGTGACGTTCGCCGCGAGGCCGCGGTCGGTCGTGATGTAGCCGACCTTCCACCCCGTCAGGCTGAAGGTCTTGCCGGCGGACCCGATGCGCATGCAGCGCTCGCGCATGCCCGGCAGCGTCATCAGCGGGATGTGCTTCCAGCCGTCGAAGGTCAGGTGCTCATAGACCTCGTCGCAGATCGCGTAGCAGTCGTGGCGCTGGATCAGTTCCGCGAGGAAGGCGAGCTCGGCCGCGGTGAACACCTTGCCGGCCGGGTTCATCGGCGAGTTGAACAGGATCGCCTTGGTCTTCGGGCCGAAGGCGGCGGCGAGTTCGGCGCGCGGCAATTCCCAGTTCGGCGGCGAGAGGCGCACGAGCTTCGGCACCGCGCCGAGCAGCTTCACCACCGGAAGATAGGTGTCGTAGAGCGGCTCGATCAGCACGCATTCGTCGCCGGGGTTCAGCACCGCCATCAGGCAGGCGGTCAGCGCCTCGGTGGCGCCGGAGGTGACGATGACCTCGGCGTTCGGGTCCACCTCCAGGCCGTAGAAGCGCCTGTTGTGCGCGGCGACGGCGTTGCGCAGTTCCGGCAGGCCGGTCATCGGCGGATACTGGTTGCGGCCGTCGAGCAGCGCCTCTGCCGCGGCGCGGACCACGTCCTCCGGCCCGTCATAGTCGGGGAAGCCCTGGCCGAGGTTGATCGCCTGGTGCTGGTTCGCGAGCGCCGACATGACCGTGAAGATCGTGGTGCCGGTGGCGGAGAGGAGAGCGTTCTGCGGCTGCATCGGCCGTGGCCCGGTATCCTGCTGGGGGTGATTCGGCCAGGCGGCGCCGGCCGGTCGCGAGGATGGCGTTATGGAGCCCCTTCCGGGGTGGGGCAAGCCGCGCGCCCGCAAGACCGCCTAATTCTTGGGCACAATTCCTGGGCAGTTCGCCCACGAATTCATCAACCCTATGCCTGGCAGGGTGTTTTTCCCCAATGCCCCGTGATTGCTGGCCCGGCATGCTGCGTGCAATACCCGGCGCGTGCGGGGCTCAGCGTCCAGCACACGCTGCACACGGGCAACAACGGACCGGGAACCAAAACCGGGGGGACCGGCCGCAGCGCCTTCAAGGGCGCGAGGGCCGCGGGACAGGAGCCGATGAAGAAGATCGAGGCCATCATCAAGCCCTTCAAGCTCGACGAGGTGAAGGACGCGCTGCACGAGATCGGCCTGCAGGGCCTGACCGTGATCGAGGCGAAGGGCTTCGGGCGGCAGAAGGGGCACACCGAGCTCTATCGCGGCGCCGAGTACGTCGTGGACTTCCTGCCCAAGGTGAAGATCGAGGTCGTGTGCAGCGACGACATGCTGGACCGCGCCGTGGAGGCGATCCAGCAGGCCGCGCGCACCGGGCGCATCGGCGACGGCAAGATCTTCGTGTCCGACATCGCGGAGGTGATCCGCATCCGCACCGGCGAGCGCGGCGAGGAAGCCGTCTAGGCCGCGAGGTTTCCGCCCGCCCCTCTCTTCGGCGGAGGGGCGGCGCGGGGTCCGGGCCGGGTGCTGCGCGCATCCACCGGGCCGGAACAGCCAGGGGCGCGGCCGCAGGGCCTGCGCGCCTGGTGCCGGATCGCGCCGCGGGGCACCGAAGCCGCGGCGCGGGACTGAGTTTCGGGGTTTTCGCAGTCAGGGAACAGGACCGCACATCATGCCCAAGAAGCCCGCCGCCGCTGGAGGCGATGCCGTCTCCAAGGTGATGGAGATGATCAAGGAGCACAGCGTCGAGTACGTGGACTTCCGGTTCACGGACCCGCGCGGCAAGTGGCACCACACCGCGCAGCACGTCTCGACGATCGAGCCCGAGATCTTCGAGGAAGGCATCATGTTCGATGGCTCCTCGATCGGCGGCTGGAAGGCGATCAACGAGTCCGACATGATCCTCATGCCGGACCCCGCCACCGCGGTGATGGATCCCTTCTCGGCCAAGCCGCAGATGATCCTGTTCTGCGACATCTACGAGCCGTCGACCGGCCAGCGCTACAGCCGCGATCCGCGCGGCACGGCGAAGAAGGCCGAGGAATACCTGAAGTCCACCGGCATCGGCGACACCGCCTTCGTCGGCGCGGAAGCCGAGTTCTTCATCTTCGACAACGTGAAGTTCGGCACGGGCGGCACCTACGGCATCTACCAGCTCGACAGCATCGAGGGCCCGCAGGCCAGCCTGAAGGACTACCCCGAGGGCAACATGGGCCACCGCCCCGGCCTCAAGGGCGGCTACTTCCCCGTTCCGCCGGTGGACAGCGAGCAGGATCTCCGCGCCGAGATGCTCTCGACCATGGGCGAGATGGGCCTGCCGATCGAGAAGCACCACCATGAGGTGGCGCAGTCCCAGCATGAGCTCGGCACCAAGTTCGGCCAGCTCGTGCAGCACGCCGACTTCATGCAGATCTACAAGTACTGCGTGCACAACGTCGCGCACAGCTACGGCAAGACCGCGACCTTCATGCCGAAGCCGGTCTATGGCGACAACGGCTCGGGCATGCATGTCCACCAGTCGATCTGGAAGGGCGGCAAGCCGGTCTTCGCCGGCAATGGCTATGCGGACCTGTCCGACACTGCGCTCTACTACATCGGCGGCATCATCAAGCACGCCAAGGCGCTGAACGCCTTCACCAACCCGCTGACCAATTCCTACAAGCGGCTGGTGCCGGGCTTCGAGGCGCCGGTGCTGCTCGCCTACTCGGCGCGCAACCGCTCCGCCTCCTGCCGCATCCCCTACGCGACGAGCCCGAAGGCGAAGCGCGTCGAGGTGCGCTTCCCGGATCCGGGCGCGAACCCGTACCTGGCATTCGCGGCGATGCTCATGGCCGGCCTCGATGGCATCAAGAACAAGATCCATCCGGGCGACGCCATGGACAAGGACCTGTACGACCTGCCGCCGGAGGAGCTGAAGGGCATCCCGACGGTGTGCGGCTCGCTGCGCGAGGCCCTGCAGTCGCTGGCCGCCGACCACGAGTTCCTGCTCGCCGGCGACGTGTTCACGAAGGACCAGATCGAGAGCTACATCGAGCTGAAGTGGCAGGAGGTCTACAAGTTCGAGCAGACCCCGCACCCGGTCGAGTTCGAGATGTACTACTCCGTCTGATCCCGCCCGGATCTGACGAAGGGGGGCCCCGCCGGAGCGATCCTGCGGGGCCTTTCCTTTGGTTGCGGTTCCATCTTCCCGGCCGGCGGGGGCGGCGCGCGAACGGCACGAGCGCCTCGGGGCCTGCCGCTGGCACGACCGACACCGCGGCCCGACGGTGCAATCGCCGTTCGCGGCCGGTGGGGCACGCCGATCCGGATCGGCGGATGCCGGGGCGCAAGCGGCGCCGGCGCCATCCTCCGCGAAGCCGGACGTGATCCAGATCGCATCGCGTGAGGCGGCGGTGAAGCTCTTCGTGGTGGCCGCGGCGCGGGTCGCATAGGTGTCGATGCATCGATCCCGGGCCGCAGCGGCCCGGGCAATCACAACTCAGCCGAGGGGAGCATCACCATGTCCTTCATGGACGACCTCATGGAGGTCGCGAACGGCGTGCTGCGGCATGCCGGCACCAATGTCTACGAAGCCGGAACCATCATGGTGAACGCCGCCGCGCTGCCGAAGCTGCTGGCGGCGAAGGACGAGGCGCTGCGCTGGTCGCGCAATGTCTCCTATGCCTTCACCTCGGGCATGGAGACGGACCAGGCCGAGAAGGTCGCCAGCACCTCGCGCAACGCCGGGCCGGCCGATGCGCTGCGGCACTGCTACCTGTCCGCGATGCTGGGGCGCGACCTCGGCTACGAGGACGCGCTGACGGTGCTCGTCGCGCACGAGATGAACGATGAATGGGGCTCGCCGGCCTCGCGAATGGACCTCTTCAACAACGCCGTCGGACTCGAGATCGGCGTGCGGATGAAGACCGCATCCGACGGCGACCTGCAGGAGGCGACGATGAACGCCTTCCTGCAGGGGCGGCTGCGGGTGGTGGACAAGGCCAACGGCAACGCGCTGGTGCCGACGAAGTCGCTGACCTTCGGGCGGTGACCTGAGGGGGCCTTGCCCCTTCATACTCCCCCACCAAGGGCTTTAGGCCCTTGGAACCCCCGACCTCATCGGGATCGGGGGGTATGATGCGCGCCCCGGCGACGGGTATTTCGGTCGCGCCGCGCGGAACTTCCACGTGATGGTGTCCAAAGGACTCTCCGCCTTTGGAGGGAGAGTCCCAGAGGGGCGGAGCCCCTCTCACGCCGCGGCGCGGAGTTCCGCGCGGAATGCCGCGACGAAGCGGTCCACGTCTTCCTCGTCGTTGTAGACATGGGGGCTGATGCGCAGCCGCCCGAGGCGCGGCGCCGCGTGCGCGCCGCGCGAGGCGAGCCGCTCCACGAACCCCGCCGGCATCCCACCCGGGAAGGCGACGCAGAGGATATGCGGCGCGCGCAGTTCCCGCCGCGGCAGGATGGCGCCGGCGGCGGCGAGCCCGTCCTCCAGTCGCGCCGTGAGCATGGCGCAGCGTTCCTGGATCGACGGTTGGCCCAAGGCGGCCATGATCTCCATCCCGACCGCGGCCATCTCGAGGCCGATGAAGTGGTCGCGCTCGCCCATGTCGTAGCGGCGCGCGCCGTCGACGTAGGCGAGGTCCGCGAAATAGGGCGCGCGCTCGGCGGCGACGCCGCGGCGGCCATGCGCGGTCTGCTCGAGCGGCACGCCGTCCTGCCGGCGCTTCGCGACATACAGGAAGGCACGGCCATAGGGGCCGAGCACCCATTTGTAGGTCGGGAAGATCAGGAAGTCGGGGTCGATGCGGCGGACATCGACATCCATCATGCCGGCGCCGTGCGTCGCGTCGATCAGCAGCGCCGCCCCCCTCGCCTTCAGCGCGGCAGAAATGCGGTCCATGTCGAGCGCGCCGCCGTCCGACCAGTGGACGTTGGAGATGGAGGCGAGCGACACCGGCGCGCCGGGCCGGGCGATGGCTTCCTCCACCGCGGCGGTCCAGTCGCCGTCGGACGGGCGCTTCACGGTATCCACCGCGAAGCCCTGGATGGGGGCGCGCACCATCCATTCGAGGACGGGGGAGGAGTGGTCGTCCTCCAGCACCAGCACGCGGCTTCCGGCGGGCGGGGCGAAGACCTTGCCCGCCGTGGCGACGCCGTAGCCGACGGAGGAGATGAGCGCGACATCCTCCGCCGCGGCGCCGATGAGCGCGGCGGCGGCGGCGCGCGCGCGGTCGAACTGGCGCGCCTGGTGACCGGGATCGATCTCCCAGGGCCGGCCCTTGCGCCCGGCGCCGTTGCGGCCGGCCTCCTGCACCGCCAACGGCAGCGGCGACCAGGCGGCCGCGTTGAGGTAGGCAATGTCGCGCGGAATGTCGAAGAGGTGGCGCTGGGAGGGGAGCATCGGAGGCATCCTTGCCGGGCGGGGAAAGAAGCCTAGGCCAGCGCGCGCGAAGGGCGAAATCGGCCCGCCGCCCCGGCCTCGCGGGCCCGTGGCGCCTGCCCGGCCAGGGGCGGCCGGCCGGACCGGCGCATGGCCCGCCTCTCCGGAGATGAAGGATGCCGGTCCAGGACGTCGAAGGGATTTGTACTCTGCTCCGACGCCGCCTTGTCGAGATCGAAACGATGCCAATTTCTTGATTTCGATCAAGTAAGCACACTGCATTTGACTTATATCAAATGCCTTGGAATTGAATTACTTCGAAATCACCCGGTTGCGATATAACTTTTTTGTGAGCATATCCAATTTATTTAGTTTGCGGTCCCAATCATCAACCAATCGTTGATTTGTTTACCCGCATTGGTGATCGTCTCTAATAATCTTTGCTATTATAAGTTGTCCCACTAATTTCCCACCCCTTGTCGTTCCAGGCACTTAAATGAAACAAAATTCTTCCTCATTGAATTCACCACCCGCCCTGCCGAATCAAAGATTCGACTCACTGGTTCCTTGATTTCTCTCTAATTTCCGACGCGGGCCACGCTCGTTCCGGGGCACCTGACGAATACCACGGCATCTTCTGGCGATGGCATTGCGGGCAATGCCGGCATGTAGCGCTGCGCCCATGAGTAGGGGGCTACTCGCGGCAGTTTCAGATCGGGAGAACCAGATCATGGCCTATACGTTCGATGCAGAAAACAGCACCAGGTTCAGTCTCACCGGAACCATACTCAATGATACGGTGAACCTGAGCGACAACCTCATTCAGGCCGACGAAGTCGCGAACGATGATCCTACCCTGCCGCAGTCTGTCGATTTGCTGGCCGGTGGGATCGGCTTCTTCCGCCGTATCGATGTCGTAGGCGGCGACGGCGATGACTCCGTCATCGCCGGCAACAATGTGCTGGCGAAACTCATCGTCAGTGGCGATGCCGGCAATGACTGGCTCGAAGGCGGCCGCAACCACGATGTCCTGGCCGGCGGCAGCGGCAACAACTTCATCAACGGATACGACGGCAATGACGTCATCAGCGCCAATGGCGGCAACGACACGCTGATCGGCGGCGCCGGCAACGACCTGATCAATGCCGGCGGCGGCGACAACAACGTCAGGGGCGACGGCGGCAACGACACCATCAGCGCCAATGGCGGCAACGACACCATCGACGGCGGCACCGGAAACGATGTCATCAACGCCGGCGGCGGCAACAACAACGTCAATGGCGGCGACGGCAACGACAGCATGACCGCCAACGGCGGCAACGACGTCATGAACGGCGGCGCCAACAACGACACGATCAACGCCGGGGACGGCGCCAACGTGGCGAACGGCGGCGATGGGGACGACAACATCTCCGCCGGCAGCGGCCACGACACCATCACCGGCGGCAGCGGCAACGATCTCGTCAATGCCGGCGACGGCAACAACAGCATCGGCACCGGTGCCGGCAACGACACGATCAACGCCGGCTCGGGCGACGACATCATCAGCTCGAACGGCGACAACGACGTCGTCAATGCCGGCGACGGCAACAACTGGGTCAATTCCAACAGTGGCAACGATTCCGTCACCACCGGCAGCGGCGCCGACACGATCATCGCCGGCGACAACAACGACACCATCTCCTCGGGCGACGGCAATGACCGGGTGAACGCGGGCACCGGCGACGACCTCGTCAGCGGCGGGGCCGGCAACGACATCATCGACGCCGGAGAAGGCAACGACACGGTCGACCCGGGCGCCGGACAGGACACGATCTATACGCGCTCGGGCAACGACCAGATCCTCCTGTCGGACGGCGACAACGACACCGTGCTGAACACGAACGACCTCAATGCCGACGTGTTCCGCTGGACGTCGCTGGCGTCGAACGAGGACGGCCCCGAGTGGGACCGCCTGTCCTACTTCGACGTCAACTCGGCCACCCATGACCAGATCGACGTCTCGCAGCTGGGCAACAACCTGGTGGCCGAGGTCTACGGGTCGGCCGGGGACAGCGGCGCCTTCGTCATCTACACCGACGAGGAAGCCCGCTTGGCCGGCGATGCCAGCCTGGTCATCGAGTGGGACAACGGCACTCCGATCGAGCAGATCAACATCGGCATCCAGAGCGGCGCCGACATCCGGATCGGCTTCGGTTGGACGGTCCATGACGCGGTCTCGGGGGACACGTTCTTCTGATCCCCCCGCGGCGTGCGACGGCCGGGCTGTGAGGACGCTCCGCCCGGCTTGCCCGCCCTTCCCCGTGCCCCGGGAAGGGCGGGGGCCTGGGGGAGGCCCGCCTCCCCCGGCCTCGCCACATCACGGGCAGCAGCGCCAGCGCGCGGACGCCTGAGCGGACCGCGCATGCAAGACACTCAGGTTCCCCCGGCTGCCTGCGCGCCGCCGGACGTTACATCCGTGACACGCAATCGTTCACGCTCCGGTCATGGGGCCATTGGCGCCCCCAGCGCACGTGGCCCCGACGCCTGCCGCTACGGCAGAAGGGCCAAGGCCGGCGATGCCGGCCGCACCATCCAGGGCGGGGTGCACCTGGTCGCGACCTTCGAGGCCGCGTGGCGGCGCCTCGCCTTCACGGACATCGCGGTCATGGCCCAGGCACCAGCAGCGCGGCAGCCCCGCGTCGCCCTGCCGCACCTTCGCGCCCTGGCCACCTGCGCGGCGCGGGCGGTCAGGCGTCGAGCGCCTCGGCCTCCAGGCTCGCGGCGTTCTCCTGGATGAAGCGGAAGCGCAGTTCGGGCTTCCGGCCCATCAGGGCCTCCACGAGATCCGAGGTGCGGGCGCGATCCTCCGGCGGCAGGACCACGCGCAGCAGGGTGCGCTTGCGCCGGTCCATGGTGGTTTCCTTGAGCGAGGCGGGCGGCATCTCGCCCAGGCCCTTGAAGCGGCTGACCTCGACCTTCTGGTTCGCCTTGAAGCGGGATTTCAGGACGCGCTCGCGGTCGGCATCGTCCATCGCGTAGACACTCACCCCGCCGGCCTGCAGGCGATAGAGCGGCGGCTGCGCCAGGAAGACGCGGCCTTCCTTCACCAGCGCCGGCAGTTCCTTGTAGAAGAAGGTCATCAGCAGGGCGGCGATGTGCGCGCCGTCCACGTCGGCGTCGGTCATGATGACAACGCGGCCGTAGCGCAGCCGGGCGATGTCGAAGCGGTCGCCGACGCCGCAGCCGAGCGCCTCGATCAGGTCCTTCAGCTCCTGGTTCTGCCGCAGCTTCTCGGTGGACGCGCTGGCGACGTTCAGGATCTTGCCGCGCAGCGGCAGCACGGCCTGGGTCTCGCGGTCGCGCGCCTGCTTGGCGGAGCCGCCGGCGGAGTCACCTTCCACCAGGAAGAGCTCGGTGCCCTCCGCGCTCTCGCGCGAGCAATCGGCGAGCTTTCCCGGCAGGCGCAGCTTGCGCGTCGCGGATTTGCGCGGCGTGTCCTTCTCGGCGCGCCGGCGCAGGCGTTCCTCCGCGCGCTCGATGGCGAAGGCGAGGAGGTTGTCGGCCCTTGCCGGATCGCCCGCGAGCCAATGGTCGAAATGATCGCGCAGCGCGTTCTCGACCAGTTTCGCGGCCTCGGAACTGGTCAGCTTGTCCTTGGTCTGGCCCTGGAACTGCGGGTCGCGGACGAAGACGGACAGCATGCCGGCGAGGCCGCCGAGCAGGTCCTCCGCCGTCACGCTGCCGGCGCGCTTCTCCTTCTTGAGCTCGCCATAGGCGCGCAGGCCCTTGACCAGCGCGGCGCGGAAGCCGGCCTCGTGCGTGCCGCCCTGCGGGGTCGGGATGGTGTTGGCGTAGGTGTTCAGGAACCCCTCGCCGCGCTCAACCCAGGTCGCGGCCCATTCGACACGGCCGGCGCCATCGGGGAAGTCGGCCTCGCCGGCCCAGGGGGCGGGGACGACGGTGGGCTGACCTTCGATGGCGGAAGCGAGGAAGTCCTGCAGGCCGCCGGGGAAGTGCAGCACCGCCTGCGCCGGCGTCTCGTCCTTGACCAGGGAGGGATCGCAGGACCAGCGGATCTCGACGCCGCGGAACAGGTACGCCTTCGACCGGCACAGCCGGTAGAGCCGCGCCGCCTTGAATTCCTGCGCGCCGAAGATTTCCGTATCCGGCTTGAAGCGGATCGAAGTGCCGCGGCGGTTCTGCACCTGGCCGGCGTTCTTGAGCTTCGTGACCGGCTTGCCGCGCTCATAGGCCTGGGTGAACAGGGTGCGGTCGCGCGCGACCTCCACCTCCATCCGTTCGGCGAGCGCGTTCACCACCGAGGAGCCGACGCCGTGCAGGCCGCCCGAGGTGTCGTAGGCCTTGCCGGAGAACTTCCCGCCCGAATGCAGCGTCGTGAGGATCACTTCCAGCGCGGACAGCTTCGGGAACTTCGGATGCGGGTCCACCGGAATGCCGCGGCCGTTGTCACGCACGGAGATCCAGTTGCCGGCCTCGAACGACACCTCGATGCGGTCGGCATGGCCCGCCACCGCCTCGTCCATGGCGTTGTCGATGATCTCGGCGGCCAGATGATGCAGCGCGTTCTCGTCGGTGCCGCCGATATACATGCCGGGGCGCCGCCGGACGGGCTCCAGCCCCTCCAGCACCTCGATGTCCTTGGCGGAATAGCCGTCGCTCTGCCCGACGGCGCCCTTGCGCGCACCGCCCCGGCCGAACAGGTCGTTCATGTCTTGTTCCCTTATCGGGGGCGAGAATACCGACCGGCGGCGCTGGAAACAACGCGCGGCGCGAGTCGTTCCGTCAGCTTGCCAATTCGAAGCCGGAGACGGCGGCCTCCCGCGCCAGGGCCAAGCTCTCGGCGAAATTGTCGCGCTTGGCAATGTTGCTCGCGGCGAGGACGCGCACCTGCCCGCCCGGCCCGGCGGAAGCCGCCAGTGGCGCCACGCGCTCGGCCACCTGGAAGGCGCCGCTCGGCGCATAGCCGCGCAGGCCCCCCTGCCCTTCCACCAGCGCGAAGCCGGACTGGGCGGGGCGGACCGTCACGGCCTGGCCGGCGGGGACGCGGCCGATCTCGGGCGCGCCGGCCTCCGGCCGCAGTCGCAGGGGCACCGTCGCGGCGGCAACCACCCGGCGAGTGGCGCCGGACTCCGCCCGGGCGCGCTGGGCAGTC
>NZ_JAAEDM010000012.1 GCF_018129065.1 Neoroseomonas soli
GGGCAGGCAAGCGCAGCGCCCGCCTGGCCATGGGCGCCGGCCGCGCTCGGCTTCGACACGGATGGCGCGCTGCTGGTCGGGACGGATCGCGGCGCCCGGCCGGGTGCGCTGCCGGAGGCGCTCTACCGCGTGCCGGTGGAAGGCGCGGGCCGCGGACAGCCCGAGTTCGTGCTCGGCGCCCCGGTGGGCGCGGCGCTGGGTGGCGCGGGAGTGGCGCCGGATGGCACGGTGCTCGCGGCCGTCGCCCATCCCGGCGCGACGCCGGGTGCGCGCTGGGACGCGCCCGCCACGCGCTGGCCGAACATGCGGCCCGAGGAGCCCCCGCGGAGCACGGTGGTGACGCTCACGCGCTGATGCGGGAACGTCATTCATTTCCCCGTTCCTCGGCACGCCCGCGCATGGTCAGACTGCGCGGGCGACGATGACCTGAGGCGGGAGAGAAGAATGCCGGACACACACCAGACGCAGGACGCGAAGATCGACGGGTCCGAGGATGTCGGATCCAATCCCGACCCGCGCCGCCCGATCGGTGAGATCATTGCCGCCCGCTACGGCCGTCGCGCACTGATGGGCGCGGCCGCCGCCGCCGCGACGCTCGCAGCCCTGCCGGAGGATGCCTCGGCCCAGATGGCGGTGCCGCAGGAAGGCGGGCCCTCCACGCTCACCTTCCCCGAGCTGCGCCACCAGATGGCACAGACCGACGCGGTGGCCGAAGGCTACGAGCGCCAACTGGTGATCCGGTGGGGCGACGCCGTCCTGCCCGACGCGCCGGCCTTCGACCCCCGCAACGTGACCGAGGCCGCGCAGGCGAAGCAGTTCGGCTACAATTGCGACTACCTCGACTTCTTCCCGCTGCCCCAGGGCAGCCGCACCGCGGACCACGGGCTGCTCGTGGTCAACCACGAGTACACCAACACCAACCTGATGTTCCCCGGCATGGGATCGGGCCGCGAGGCGCGCACGCGCTCGAGCGGCCCGCAGACGCGGGCGGAGACGATGGCGCACGGCCTCTCGGTCGTGGAGGTGAAGCGCGAGGGCAGCACCTGGTCCTATGTGAAGGGGGGCCGCCATAACCGCCGGATCACCGGCGATACCCCGATGCGCATCGCCGGCCCGGCCGCCGGCGCGGAGCGGATGAAGACCAACGCCGACCCGACCGGCATGCGCGTGCTCGGTACGCTCAACAACTGCGCCGGCGGCAATACGCCCTGGGGCACGGTGCTGACGGGCGAGGAGAACACCAACGGCTATTTCGGCGGCGATCCCGCGAAGACGCCGCATGCCGCGATCATGCGCCGCTACGGCATCTCCGCCGACAGTTGGTACAACTGGTGGCGCCATCAGGACCGCTTCAACGTCGAGAAGGAACCGAACGAATCCTTCCGCTTCGGCTGGGTCGTCGAATTCGATCCCTACGATCCGGAGAGCGTGCCGGTGAAGCGCACAGCCCTCGGGCGCTTCAAGCACGAGGGCGCGACGCATGCGGTCAGCGCCGATGGGCGCGTCGCCTTCTACTCGGGCGACGATGAGCGGTTCGAATACGTCTACAAGTTCGTCACCGCGCGCCCGTGGAACCCGAACGATCGCGCCGCCAACCGGGACCTGCTGGACGAGGGCACGCTCTTCGTCGGCAAGTTCCACGAGGACGGCAAGGTGGAATGGCTGCCGCTCGTCTTCGGCCAGGGGCCGCTGACGGAACAGAACGGCTTCCGCAGCCAGGCCGACGTGCTGATCGAGACGCGTCGCGCGGCCGACCTGCTCGGCGCCACGCCGATGGACCGGCCCGAAGACGTGGAGACCAATCCGGTCAACGGCCGCGTCTACGTCATGCTGACCAACAACACCCGCCGCACCGCCCAGCAGGCGGGCGGCGCCAATCCGCGCGCGCGCAACGTGCATGGCCACATCCTGGAGATCATCCCCCCGGGTGCCGGCACCGGGCGCGTGGACCACGCCGCGACCGAGGCGCGCTGGGGCATCTTCATCGCCGCCGGCAAGCCCGGCGTGGATCCCGGCGCGCAGTACCACCGTGCGACCTCGAACGAGGGCTGGCTTTCCTGCCCCGACAACTGTGCCTTCGACAGCAGGGGGCGAATCTGGATCGCGACCGATGGCTCGCCCGAGAACGCCGGCGTGGCGGATGGGCTCTATGCGGCGGATACGACGGGCTATGGCCGTGCGCTGACGCGCCTCTTCTACCAGGCGCCGACGGGGGCGGAGGTGTGCGGCCCGTGCTTCACGCCGGACAACCGCACGATCTTCCTTGCGATCCAGCACCCCGGCGAGGATCCCGGATCGACATTCGAGCGGCCCTCCACGCGCTGGCCGGACTTCCAGGACGGCGTGCCGCCGCGGCCTTCGGTCATCGCCATCGTGAAGAAGGATGGCGGCGTGATCGGGGACTGATCCCCGTCACCATCGCCGCACAGAAAAAGGGGGGCCGTGAGGCCCCCCTTCGTCGTTCGGCGCTTCAGCCGAACATCACTGCGTTTCGGTCGCCGGCGCAGCGGCCGAGCGAGAGCCGCGGCGGCCCGAAGCCGAGGCGTGCTGCGTGCCGCGACGCTGGCGGGAAGCCGAAGCCTCGCCGCGCGAACGGCGGGTGGAGGAGGCCTCGCCGCGGCTGCGGCGCTGGCGGTTCGCCTCGGCGCGCCGGGTACGGCGGGAAGAACTGGCGGCCGGCGCCTCGGTCGAGGCAGCGGTCGCTTCGGTGCCGGCCGCGCGCGAACGGCTGCGCGCCGCGTCGGCGGGGCTGAGCGTGCCGATGGCCAGGACAAGGCCGGCGGCGAGGAGGAAGGCTCGGAACATGGCTGCGGATACCCTTTCGCCCGATAGGACCAGGAAGCTTCGGTCGGCACGGTCGGGGGGACCCGCTACCTTGAGCGTATTCCTACGCCTCCAGTGCTATCGGAGGATTATCCGATAAATGACTGATATGTCATGTTCGATCACGTACGGAGCGCAAGGCGGGCCAGCCGTACTGCCTTGAGCGCCTTGCCCGGATGCCCCTCGGCCATCTCGCGGGCCGCGGTGCGCAGATGGGCGGCGAGCCATTCGACATGGCGGGGCGGGGCCACGCCGCGCACCGCATCAAGGCTCACCCGCGTCCCGACCAGGCCGAGCGCGGTGCCGGCGGCCGGGTTGCGGCCCTCGCGCAGGTCTGCCTCGACCTCGGCCAGCAGGGTGTCGAGCAGGCCGTGGGCCCCATCGACCGGCTTGGTCAGCGGCGTGGCCGGGTCGGTGAGCGGTGCATCGGCGCCCGGCACCGCATTCCCCGCCGCCGGCAGGCTGATGTGCGAGAGCAGGTCCATCATGGATTTCGAGAGGGGCGTATACGGCATGGTCTGTCCCGCTTTCCGTGGCTGGCGGTGTTGGGCCGGGCGTTCCGGCTCATCTTTTTAGCATCGACTTGCCCGTTAGCGCCTGCCTTGATCCGGAACAAGCCGCCCGCGGCAAAGCCACGCGGCGCTTCGCGGTCAACCTCCGCGGCGCCGACCGCGGAGGCCGTCGGCCACCAGGGTGCAGCCGGCGACCGTCACCATGATGGCGAGTCCCGGCCAGACCGCCGCCCAGGGCGCGCTGAACACCAGTTCCTGCGCGTTGGCGAGCATGTTCCCCCAGGAGGGCGCCGGCGGGCTGATGCCCAGGCCGAGGAAGGACAGCGTCGATTCGGCGAGGATCGCCCCCGCCACCGCGAGCGCTGTGGCCACCGCAACGGGCGGCAGCAGCGCCGGCAGCACGTGGCGGCAGAGGACGCGCGCCTCGGTCGCGCCCAGCGCCCGTGCGGCGCGGACATGGTCGCGCGACAGGGTGGTGAGCGCCGCCGCCCGCGCCAGCCGCGCCACCCCAATCCAGCCGAAGAGCGCGAGGATGACGACGATGCGCAGCACGTCGCCCGTGGCTTCCCCGCGCGCCGGCAGGCCGATGCGGGAAGGGTCGGCGGCGGCGAGCAGCACCAGCAGCGGCAGCGCCGGCAGCGCGAGCATGAAGTCGGCGAGCCGCATCACCAGCGCATCCGCCGCGCCGCCGCGCCAGGCGGCGAAGACCCCGGCAGCGGTGCCGATCACCGTCGCCGCCAGTGCGGCGGCCAGCCCGACCGCGAGCGAGACCCGCGCGCCGTAGAGCAACCGCGTCAGGATGTCCCGCCCGAGATCGTCCGTGCCGAGCGGATGCGCGGCGGAAGGCGGCTCGAAGCGTACCAGCAGGTCGGGCGCGAAGGGGTCGTGCCCCAGCGCGCCGGCGACGAAGGGCGCCGCCGCCGCGGCAAGCGCGAGCAGCAGCAGGATCGCGAGGCCGAGGCGAAGCCGCGTCATCGCTCGCGCAGCCTGGGGTCGAGGGCGCGCTGCGCCAGGTCGGCGGCGAGCGTCGCGAGCATCGTCACCAGCGCGACCAGCAGCAGCGCGACCAGCGCGAGGTTGGTGTCGTTGCCCATCACCGCGTCGTAGAGCAGCTTGCCCATGCCCGGCCGCGCGAAGACGGTTTCCGTCACGAGCGCGCCACCGGCGAGCGCGCCGGCATCCAGCGCCGCGATCTGCAGCACCGGCAGGGCCGCGTTCGGGAAGGCGTGGCGCCACAGCACGATGCGCTCCGGCGCGCCGCGCGCGCGGGCGGTGCGTATCCAGGGTTCGGTCAGCGTGGCTTCGAGGCTCGCGGCGGAATGGCGCGCGTAGGCGGCGAGATGGGCGATCGCGAGCGTCGCCACGGGCAGCACGAGGTAGTGTAGGCCCGCGCCTGCTTCTGCGACGCCGCCCGCCGGCAGCCAACCGAGCGTCACGGCGAAGGCGATGATGAGAAGAATGCCGAGCCAGAAGGTCGGCATGGCCTGGCCCATGACGGCGATCGCATCCACTGCCGGCGCCGTGCGCGGCCGCGACGCGGAGAGCGCGCCGAGTGCGATGCCGAGGGCCAGCGCGATCGTCAGTGCGCTGCCGGCAAGTGCGACGGTGGAGAGCAGCGCCGGACCGAGCAATGCCGCGACAGGCTGGGCGAAGAGCCGCGAATAGCCGAACTCGCCCTGCAGCAGGCCCGTGGCCCAGGCGAGGTAGCGTTCGGGGAAGGGACGATCGAGGCCGTGCAGGGCGCGTAGGCGCGCGGCGTCCTCGGCGGTTAGACGTGGGTCGCCGGCGATGGCGACCTCGATCGGGTCGCCGGGCATGAGCGCGATCAGGGCGAAGGCGCAGAAGGAGAGGATCGCGAGCGTCAGCGCGATCTGCAGCACGCGGGTGAGCAGCATCCGCCTCATGAAGCGCGATCACGGGAGTGGCCTTGCCCCTCCCGGATCCTCCCCATCAAAAGCCAAAAGGCCTTTGGGAACCAGAACTCGGGGACATCGTCTCGAGGTTTCATGAACCGAGCAGGCCCGACACGACGATGGCCGTGGCCAAGCTGAGGTGTAGCGCAAAGAACGCCGTCAGGTGGCGAAAGGCGTGAGCCGCTTTCGCCCGCCAGTATCGAGCGATCTGCGGGTCAAGCGTGCCGGGCCACATGAAGGCATCGTCGCCCCAAAGGTGTGAGAGCGGTCGGTTCGCGACCTCCCAGAAGGAGAGAAATGGGACTGTTCTGTCGGTGCGCCGCCAGGAGCGATGCGCGATGACGAAATTTCCGGCGACCTGCAAAGTAAGGTTCGCGACCGCGAATGCGACGAAGGACGTCATCGCGCAACATTGGCGACAGCGCGGTGGCAGACCGCTTCCACGCGATTGCCATCCGGGTCCAACAGGAAGGCAGCGTAGTAATGCGCGTGGTAGTGAGGGCGGAGGCCGGGCGCACCGTCATCCGCGCCGCCATGCGCCAACCCGGCCGCATGGAACGCATCCACCGCCGCACGATTCGGCGCGCGGAAACACCAGTGGCGGCGATCCGCGTGGACGGGCCCATCCGCCGCACGGATGCTGATGTAGGTGTGGCCGTCGTCATCGGCGCGGTTGCGGATGCCGTAGCCGATCGCTTCCGCCGACCGGTTCACGCAAGGCACGCGCAGCGCCGCCATCACCGCGTCGTAGAAGCGTGCCGCGCGCGGCAGGTCGCTCACGGTGATGGAAACATGGTCCAGCATCAGCGCGCCCGCCATTCCTCCGCCCAGAGGGTCGATGCGTTGAGATGCCCCGTCGGCCGCACGCCCTCCAGCCATTGCGGCCAGACATGCGCGTCGGCGCGGAACCACAGCGGGATGGCCGGAAGATCCTCGGCATAGATCGCCTGCAGGCGGCGCCACATCTCGCGGCGCCTCGCGGGGTCGAGTTCCTCGGGGATGGCGTGGGTCAGCACGTCCATCTCAGGGTTGCGGTAGCCGCCGTAATTCTGGCCGGACCAGTTGCGGTCCTCGCGCGGGATCTCGTCCGAATGCAGCGCCGACCGCGGCACGCTCTCCGGCGCGCTGATCCAGGCGAACAGCGCGAGGCCCTGGAAGCGGCGGCGCGACAGTGTCTCGGCGAAGAGCACGCGCGGCGGCTCGTTCCTGATGCGCGCCTCGATCCCCGCCTGCCGCCACATGCCTTGCAGCACCTGCTGCACGGCTTCGCGACCACGGTTGCCGGCGGTGGTCATGAATTCCAGCGACAGGCGTTCGCCCGCAGCGTTGCGGCGGACGCCGTCGGGGCCCGGCGTCCAGCCGGCCTCGTCCAGCAGCGCGCGGGCGCGCACGAGGTCGAAGGGCCAGCGCCGCACATCCGCATCATGCATCGGGTCGAGCGGATTGACGCTGGTATCCGCGATCGGCTGCCGGCCGGCGAAAAGGCGTTCGGTGATCTGCGCGCGGTCGGTCGCGAGCAGCAGCGCCTGCCGCACGCGTCGATCCGACAGCGCCGGATGGTCGTGGCGGACGTCGAGGTGCTCGTAGATCAGCCCCGGCCGGTAGGTGATACGGAAGCGCGTGCCGGTGCGGCGTTCCAGCGCGATGGCCTGTTCCAGCGGCAGGCCGAGTTCCCCCGCGATCATGTCCACCTGGCCCGCGAGCAGCTGTGCTTCCAGCGCCGGCGTGTTCTCGACCGTGCGGATGGTGATGCGGCGGAATTGCGGGGCAGCGCCCGACCACGACGCGTTGCGCTCCAGCGTCACCGAGGCGCCCGGCTGCACCGCGGCAATGCGATACGGCCCGTTCCACAGTGCCGGATTCGTCGTCTCGGTGTCGTAGGCGGTGCGGGTGCGGTAGGCGCGTGGGTCGGCCCGCCAGCGGGCGCGCTCGACATGCGCGGGCAGGGGCTGGAAATCGCCGGCCGAGGCGTATTCGAAGGTCACGCGATCGAAGCGGATGGTGACCGTGCGCGGGTCCTCGACGATCAGTTCATAGGCGCTGCGGTAGTATTCGGCGGGGCCGAAGCCGGTCGCCGCCTCGCGCCCCGCTTCCCAGGCGAAGCGCAGGTCCTCCGCGGAAACGGGCGTGCCGTCGCCCCAGCGCAGCCCTTCGCGCAGACGGTAGGTGACGCGGATGCCGGGCTTGCCCTCGGGCGTCGTCTCCCGCACCGCGCCGCCGTTCTCGAGGCTCGGCAGGGTTTCGCAGGACAGGCAGGCAAGGCGCCAGTCGGCGCCATAGGCGGTGAGCGGACGGCGCGCGAAGCCCAGCACGTAGGACTTCGCGGCCATGTTCTCGATATTGGGGTGGAAGGTCGAAGGATACTGCGTGATGCCGATGGTGAGCGTGTCGCGCGGCTGCGCGGCGGCGGGCGCCGCCAGCGCCAGGAACAGCGCGGCGGCGCGCAGCATCATTCGACGGCGTCCTTCGGCTTCGCCTCCTCCGCGCTGCCGATGCCGCCATGCGCCTTGGACCAGCTCACCGGATCCTCCAGGAACTTCCGCACTTCCTTGAGCGCCGCCTCGCTGAAATACGGCCGCTCGCGGCAGACCTCGAGCACGTCCCACCAGGTGCAGAGGTGGTGCAGGTTCAGCCCCATGTCCTTCAGTTTCTCGAAGGAGCCCGGGAAGACGCCGTAGTAGAACACCACGAAGGTGTGGTCGCAGATCGCCCCTGCCTCGCGCAGCGCATTGGCGAAGCGGATCTTGGACCCGCCATCGGTCGTCAGGTCCTCGACCAGCAGGGTGCGCTGGCCGATCGGGACCTCGCCCTCGATCAGGGCATTGCGGCCGAATCCCTTCGGCTTCTTCCGGACGTACGCCATGGGCGCCATCATCCGGTCGGCGATCCAGGCGCCGAAGGGGATGCCGGCGGTCTCGCCGCCCACCACGATGTCGATCGATTCGTAGCCGACGTGCCGGCCGATCTTCTCGACCCCCAGTTCCATGATGCGGTTGCGCGCGCGGGGGAAGGAGATGATCTTGCGGCAATCGATGTAGACGGGGCTCTTCCAGCCGCTCGTGAAGGTGTAGGGCTCCTCGGGGCGGAAGTTGACGGCCTTGATCTCGAGCAGGATGCGCGCGGTGGTCAGGGCGGCGTCGCGGTCCCAGTCGGAGGCGTGCAGCGCGGTCATGTCGGTTCGTCCTGGTGGTGGTCCCGTTCCCCCCTCTGGTAGTCGGCGGAAGGGGCGGCGTCCATGACGGAGGCGGCCGCCGGCCGCATCTGGGTGCTGGCCGACCCCCGGGCGGGGACCGCCGCGCAGGCGCTGGGCATCGCCGAGCGTCTGGGCCGGCCCTTCCGGATCGTTCCCCTGGAATGGGGGCCGATGGCCAGGCTGCCCCTGCGCTGGGCCACCCTGGCCGGGCTGACCCAGTCCGCCAGGCGGGAATTCGCCGAACCCTGGCCCGACATCGCCATCTCCGCCGGGCGCCGCAGCGCTTCGGTGGCCCTCTGGCTGGCGCGGCGCGGGGTCCGCACCGTCCATTGCATGCGCCCGCGCTTCGGGCAGGACCGCTTCGGCCTGCTGGTCGTGGGGCGCCACGATTCGCCGCCCGAGGCCCCCAACATCCTGCCCATTCTGGGCGCCGCCCATCGCATGTCGCCCGCGCGGCTCGCCGCGGCGCGGGAGGAATGGGGCATGTTCGGCGCATTCCCCGGCCCGCGGGTCGCGCTGCTCCTCGGCGGCCCGCCCCGTGCGCAGGGTATGGCCCCCGAGACCGCCGCCTCCATCGCCCGCCATGTGGCGGGCTTTGCCGGCAGCGTGCTCGCCACCGGCTCCCGCCGCACGGGCCGGCCGGCGGAATCGGCGGTGGCCGAGGCGCTCGCCCCACTGCCGCATCACCTGCACCGATGGGTCGAGGGCGGCCGCAATCCCTACGCCGGCATGCTCGCCTGGGCGGATGCGGTGGTGGTCACGGGCGATTCCGTCTCCATGATCTCCGAGGCGCTGGCGACCCGCGCGCCGGTCTTCATCGCCGACCCCGGCGGCCTCGGCGAACGCCACCACCGCCTGCACGAGAGCATCTACGCCGCCCGCCAGGCCCGCCCGCTCGACGACGCGCCGACGCCCTTCGCCCGCGAACCGCTCGACGAGACCGGCCGCGTCGCCTTCGAGGTGGCCGAACGGATGCTCGCGGGCTGAGGACGAAGTACCGGGCTGGCACGGCGGCGCCCCTCGGCCGAAGATGCTGCAGGCCCGGCCGTGGCGGGACGCCAACCGCACGGGGCGGGCACCGGAGGATCCGACGCCATGCGCCTTGCCCTCGCTATCGCCCTGCTCGGCGTGTCCGCTGCCGGCGCTGCCGCCCAGGAGCCGCAGCGCCGCCCTGCACGTCCCGCCCCGCCAGCCGCCGTCCCGCTCATCGCCTGCCCGCCCTCCATCGAGGTGGAATCCGGCGACCGCATCCGCGTCCCCATGGGCTGGGAAGTGCGCCCGGAACGCCAGCGCCACTGGCTGCGGGGCGCGGACCTCTTCGAGGGCGACCCCGCCGACCGCGTGCAACTCCGGCCCGACGCAGACCCGCGCACCAGGCGGGAATGGTGGGACCTCGGCGGCAACCAGCAGCCGTATCGCCTGGTCTGCCGATATGAAGGGCTGGAATCCGGAATCATGGCTGCGGTGCCGCCGGCCGCGAAGCAATGCGAGGTGACGTCCTTCCGCGAGAACAGCCGCGGCATGCGGCACGGGCGCTTCGTCAGCGGCCCGGAACAGGTGCGGGTGGTCTGCAGGTGACGGCACGGTCCGGGAAGGGCGCCGCCCTCCCCGGACCGCGCCCGCCAAAGGGCCTTTGGGAACCGCTGCTCAGGCGGGGCCGGGGTCCGGCAGCAGCGCATCCGGGATGTCCTGCTCCGAGGCGGCGAGCGGATCGCGCGGCAGCACGCGGTGCGCCAGCACCATCGCGGCGAGGTGGCGCCGCTCCGGCTGCCCCGCGATCGCCGCTTCCCACGCCATCGCGGTCGCGGACGCGACGTTGTAGAGCGCCGTCCCCGCCTGCCGCGCGAGAACCGGCCCGCCTTCGCCGCCCGCATGGCGCGCGAGGGCGAAGGCGCGCGCGCTGGCGTCTTCGAGATGCGGCAGCGGATCCGGCGTCGCGGCGCGCAACTCGGCGAGATGCGCTTCCAGCGCCTCGAGCGAGCCCTCGCGCTGGGCGGCGCGCAGCACGTCGAGCGCGACGATGTTGCTCGTGCCTTCCCAGATCGAGCCGAGATGCGCGTCCCGCACCAGCCGGGCATCCGGGAAGTCCTCGATGTAGCCGCAGCCGCCGCGCACTTCCATTGCATCGCCGGTTACGACGCGCGCATCGCGGCAGGCGCGGAACTTCAGCAGCGGCGTCAGGATGCGCAGCAGGGCATAGGCGCCGGGCTCGCCGGCATCGGAACGGCGCAGCGCCTCGGCGGTCTGGAACACCATGCTGCGCGCCTGCTCGGCTCGCACCAGCATCTTCGCGAGTTGCCGCCGCATCAGCGGCAGGGCCACGATCGGCGTGCCGAAGGCGATGCGGCGATGGGCGATGTAGAGCGCCTCGGTCACCGCCTTCCGCATCATCCCGGCCGCGCGCACGCCGTTCGACAGGCGGGAATTGTTCACCATGTCGGCCATCTGCCGCATGCCCGCGCCGGGCTCGCCGATCATCCAGGCGGTGGCGCCTTCCAGCCTGATTTCGCCCGAGGCCATCGACCGCGTGCCGAGCTTTTCCTTCAGCCGCACGATGCGGTAGCGGTTGGCCGTGCCGTCCGGCAGCGTGCGCGGCAGCAGGAAGAGCGAGACGCCCTTGATCCCCGCCGGCGCTCCTTCCGGCCGCGCCAGCACCATCGCGAGTTCGGCATCGGCGTTGGAGCAGAACCACTTGTCGCCGGTCAGCGCCCAGGAGCCGTCCGCGTTCGGCGCGGCCGTGACGGCGGTGTTGGAGATGTCCGAGCCCGCGCCCTGTTCGGTCATGAACATCGCGCCCTGGTACAGGTCGTCGAGGTCCTGCGAAGTCAGCGCGGGAAGATAGCGGTCGATGAGGTCCGGCGCGCCGAACTTGCGCAGCGTGCGCGTCAGGCTGTCGGTCATCGAGACCGGGCAGCACAGGCCGAATTCCGCCTGCACGAAAAGATAGGTGATGGCGTATTTCGCCGCCGCCGGCATGGGCTTCGGCCAGTCCAGCACGCCGCCGCGGTGCGACAGGGCCGCAAGGCCGTACTCGCCGAAGGCGACGCGCTCCATCTCCCGGTAGGCGGGGTGGTAGTCGATGGACTGGCTGTCCTCCCCGCGTCGCGTGCGCATCTGCAACACGGGCGGGTTCACGTCCGCGGTCGTGGCGAGGTCCGCCAGCCGGCCGCCCGCGAGGCCCCCCAGCCGGTCGAGATGCGGCGCCAGGTGATCCAGCAGGTCGCGTGGCAGGTAGAGCGGCAGCAGCGCCGCGAGCGCCGGGTCCGCGCGGTACAGGTTCAGCCCGTGGCTGTCGGGGACGGCCTCGGCACCCACGGGGGCGGGGCGGTTGGGGCGGATGATGGTCATCGGCGTCTCCTGTTTGGGGCAGGATACGCCCGGCGCCACGGTCTTGGGGAGGGCTCTGCCCTCCCTACACCCCACCCGCCAAAGGCCGAAAGGCCTTTGGAAACCACGGGTTCAAAGGGCCTTTCGGTCCTTTGCGGGGTGAGGTGCGGAGAGGGGCGGCGCCCCTCTCCGCGGCACGTCACACGACGCGGAAGTTCGCGAACTGCCACGGGCAGGAGGTATCGATCTCCTCCGGGAACAGCGCCCCGCGGTCCTGCAACGGGGTCCAGTCGGAATAGACCCCCGCCATCTCGCCCAGGTAGGGGAAGCAGATCTCGAGCGCCCGCGCGTGGTCGAGTTCGTCGGATTCCGTCACGCCGGCATCCGGGTTCTCGATGGCATGGACCATGCCGGCGAGCACGGCGACGCAGACCTGCAGCGAGGTCGCATTGTTGTGCGGCGCCAGCGCGCGCGCCTGCTCGATCGTCAAGCGGGAGCCGTACCAGTAGGCGCCCTTCGCATGCCCCATCAGCAGCACGCCGAGTTCGTCCGTGCCGGAGGTGATCTCCTCCATCATCAGGCGCTTCTCGGACTGCAGTTCCCAGTTCTTCCCGGCGAACTCGTGCATCGACAGCACGGCGTCGTCGCAGGGGTGGTAGGCGTAGTGCGCGGTCGGGCGATAGACCACGTGGCCCTTCGCGTCGCGCAGCGTGAAGTAGTCGGCGAGCGAGATGCTCTCGTTGTGCGTGATCAGGAAGGAATGCATCGGCCCTTCCAGCGGCGTCCAGGACCGCACGAGCGTCGAGGCGCCCGGCCGCATCAGGTAGATCCCGGCGTCGCAGCCGAAATCGTGGCGCTTGCCGTCGGCCGGCATCGTCTTCTCATGCGTGCCCCAGCCGAGTTCGGCGGGCTGGCAGCCTTCCCCGGTGAAGCCGTCGATCGACCAGGTGTTGACGAACTCACCACGCTTCTTGGGACGGCCGGTGGCGACCTGCGTGTCGCGCTCGGCGATGTGGATGACCTTCACGCCGAGGTCGTGCGCGAGCGCAGCCCAGCCTTCCCGCGTCGTGGGTACGGCGACGGCATGGCCGGTGTCGCGCGCGACATCGAGCATCGCCTGCTTCACGAAATGGGAGACCAGGCCCGGATTCGCGCCATGCGTCGTCACCGCGGTCGGGCCAGGCCGGTTCTTGAGCGCGACCATGCTCTCGCGCAGCGCGTAGTTGGTCCGCTGGGAGGGCGTCAGCGACGGGTCGGTGTAGCCGCCTGCCCAGGGCTCGACGCAGGTGTCGAGGTAGAGCGCCCCGATCTCGCGGCACAGGTTGATGAGCGCGACGGAAGACACGTCCACCGACAGGTTCAGCAGGAAGTCGCCCTTCGACAGCCGGCCGCGCAGGACGGTCTCGTAGTTCTCCCGCGTCAGCGGCAGGATGGTGTGCGGGATGCCGTACTCGGCCGCGATCGCCACGCCGCGGTCATCGGCGGTGACGATCTCGATCCGGTCCTTCGGCATGTCGATGTGGCGCAGGACCAGGGGCAGGACGCCCTGGCCGATCGAGCCGAAGCCGAGCATCACCAAGCGGCCGTCGAAGGCGGCGTGCTTCATCGTGGTCGTGTCCTTGCAGGTCAGGCGGCGCGGGCGGCAGCGCCCGCGCCATATCCCGAAGTGGTCATCATGGGCGCATCGGAAACTTCCGTGACATGCGCCCGGTCGAAGCCGTTGAAGGCGGTACGCAACGCCGTGCCGTAGGCGCCGAGCTGGCCGATCTCGATCCAGTCGCCTTCCCGCACATCGGCGGGCAGGGTCCAGGGGCCGCGCATCACGTCGGCGGAATCGCAGGTCGGGCCGAACAGGACGAAGTCCCGCGTCACCGTCGCCGCGGCTTCGCCGCCTTCGCGGATCAGGCGGTGCGGGAAGCGGAAGCCCGGCGCCCCGGCGTCCGACAGCGCGCCATAGACGCCGTCATTCACGTAGAGCGCATCGCCCCGCCGCTGCTGCACCTGCACCACCACGGAAGCACCGCCCGCCACCAGCGCGCGGCCGGGCTCCGCCCAGAGGCGCACGCCTGGCGGCAGCAGCGCGGCGCCCTCGCGGATCGCCTCCATGAAGGCGGCCAGCGCCGGCGGCTCGCTGCCCGGATAGGCGACCGGGAAGCCGCCGCCGACATCGACGACCTCGATCGCCACGCCTGCTGCGGCGATCACCTCCGCCGCCAGCGCGAGCGCGCGCGTCCAGGCCGCGGGATCGAGGCACTGCGAGCCGACATGGAAGGACAGGCCGAGCCGCGCCGCGTGCGGCCGCGCGGCGCACAGCAGCGCGGCGGCTTCCGCGGGCGCGGCGCCGAACTTGCCGGACAGGTCGTAGGCCGCCGAACCCTTCGGCAGCGCCAGCCGCACCACCAGGCCGAGATCGCCCGCGCCGCCGCCCGTCTCCTCGAGGATCTTGGTGAGTTCCCCATCCGTATCGAGCACGAAGTCGCGCACCCCGTGCTGCGTCCAGGCGGCACGGATGGCGCCGCGGGACTTCACCGGATGCATGAAATGGATCGCCGCATCGGGGAAAAGGCTGCGCGCCAGCCGCACCTCGGCCTCCGAGGCGCAGTCGAAATGCGTCACGCCGCCGGCGGCGATCGCGCGCAGCATGGTCGGCTCGGCGTTGCACTTCACCGCGTAGAGGACATCACCCGGGAAGGCGGCCACGAAGGCGCGCGCGGCGGCGGTGACGGCGGCCGGGCGCAGGCAGTGCACCGGCTCCTCCGGGCGCAGCGCGGCGACCACCGCATCCACGTTGGGGCGGCGGAAGGAAGCAGCGGGGCGGCGAAGCGGCGCGACGGCGCCGCGGGGACGGATCTGGTTCATCGCATCGGGCTTTCGGGGCAAGGACGGACGCCCGCCGCCGCGCCTCGGGCCAGACTGGCCCGGCGCGGCGGCGGGGAATGAGGGAGCCTGCCGGCGGTCCGCCACGGACGACGGCCCGCAACCCCCGGGGCGCACGAGGCGCTTAGGGACGGGACGGCGGCGCGGCGCTGCGGATCAGGCGCGGCGTCTGATGCGATGAGGTTCCATCGCAAGGCGGCGGACAGGCGACACAGGCGGCTCCCTCGAACCTTCCGGCCCACGCTCATGGCCGGATCGAACAAAGGACGCGTCCCGTCGTTGCTTGTGGCCCGGTAAGGCGGGCCTCGCGGCACGTGCGATGGCGTCAGCGCCCCGTGTTGGGCGCAGGCCGGAAAATATGCAGTCCATTCCCCGAGTTCAAGGGGAATCGCGCGGGGGCGCCATGATGCGCGCGCATATCAGTCGGAAGGCCGCCGGGGGCTGCCGGAAAGTCTCCGGCGCGAAGGCGGCGCCACCCCCGGCGAAAGGATCCGCGGGTCCAGGGGACCGTCGTCCCCTGGTGGGGGGGGCGAGGGGGCAAAGCCCGCTCGGTCAGCGGCTTCCGGCGTGCAGGCAGAGATACTCCCAGGCGAGCGTCGCCGCCGCGAGTGCCGTGACCTCGGCCACGTCGTAGGCCGGCGCCACCTCCACCACGTCCGCCCCGCGGAAATCGATCCCGCCCAGCCGCCGGATGATCCCCTGTGCCTGCCAGGAGGCGAGGCCGCCGATCTCCGGTGTCCCGGTGCCCGGTGCGAAGGCCGGGTCGAGGCAGTCGATGTCGAAGGAGAAGTAGGCCGGCCCGCTGCCCACCGCTTCCCGCACGCGCGCGGCGATGGCGGCGGGGGTGCTCTCGTGCACGTCCTGGGCCGGGAGGATCGTCACGCCCTGGCCGCGCGTCCATTCGAACATCTCGGGCCAGGCGGGGGCACGGATGCCGACCTGGATCATCCGGCGCGGCTCGACCAGCCCTTCCGTGATGGCGTGCCAGAACACCGATCCATGGGCGAAGCGCTGGCCGAAATTATCCTCGGACGTATCGAGATGCGCGTCGAAATGCACCAGTCCGACCGGGCCGCCGATCCGCTTGGTCAGCGCGCGCAGCAGCGGCAATGTCACCCCATGCTCGCCGCCGAAGGCGAGGAGGTGGTTCAGCCCGGCCGCCTGCTCCTCGATCCGCGCCAGGCTCCCCGGGATGTCGCCGAGGGCGATCTCGAACTCCCCGAGGTCGGAGAGGTCGAGCGCCGTCGGGTCGGCGCCCGTCACGGGGTGGCGGCCGTCGGTGAGCATGCGGGCGGCGGCGCGGATGGCGCGCGGCCCGTCCCGCGCGCCGGCGCGGTTCGTCGTGCCGATGTCGAGCGGCAGGCCGGCGACGCAGAAGGCCGCGGAGCGGTCGTCCGGGCGGGCGCCGAGGAAGGCATTCGGGGCGGCGAAGGTGACGGGCGTGGCCATGGCGGCAGGTTAAGCCCGCCCCACGCGGCCCTGTCCAGGCGTGCCGCGCTTCGCTAGGACGCGCCCCATGACGACCTTCCCGCCCGGCCCGCGCGCCGCCCTCGACGACATCCCCGGCTCCCTGATCCGGGAGGTCGCAGAGGCCGGGCGCGGCATTCCCGGCCTGATCCGCCTGTTCTTCGGCGAGCCCGACACGGTGACGCCCGGCTTCATCCGGGACGCGGCGAAGGCCGCGCTCGATGCCGGCGAGACCTTCTACGCCCCCAACCCGGGCATCGCCCCGCTGCGGGAGGCGATCGCGCGCTACCTCGGCCGCAACGGCCGGCCGGTCGGGCCGGAGCGGGTCTCGGTCACGGCCTCGGGCGTCAACGCGCTGATGCTGGTGGCCCAGGCGCTGCTCGATCCGGGCGACCAGGTGGTCATCCCGATGCCGGCCTGGCCGAACATGGACGGCATCGCGCGCGTGATGGGCGCCGAGGTGACGCCGCTGCCGATCCGCATCGCCAATGGCGTCTGGCGGGTGGACATGGACGAGTTGCTCGCGGTGGTGACGCCGCGGACGCGGCTGCTGTTCCTCAACAGCCCCGGCAATCCGACCGGCTGGACGCTGACGGCGGAGGAGCAGCGGATCATCCTCGACCACTGCCGGAAGACGGGCACCTGGATCCTGGCCGACGACGTCTATGAACGGCTCTATTTCGCCGGGAACGCGGCGCCGTCCTTCCTCTCGATCGCGACGGCGGAGGACCGCGTCGTCTCGGTGAACTCCTTCAGCAAATCGTGGTCGATGACGGGCTGGCGGCTCGGCTGGATCGCAGCACCACCGGCGCTGATGGACAGCATCGCCAAGCTCAACGAGTTCAACATGTCCTCCGCACCCACCTTCGTGCAGCATGCGGGGGTGGTGGCGCTGGACCAGGGCGATGCCTTCATCGCCGAGACCCAGGCGCGCTACCGGGCTTGCAGGGACCTCGCATTGGACATCCTGGGCGCGGTGCCGGGCGTGACGGCGCCGCGGCCGGAGGGGGCGATGTACCTCTTCCTGCGCGTCGAGGGTTGCGACGACAGCCTGGCCCTGGCGAAGTCGCTGCTCGCCTCGGCCGGTGTCGGCCTGGCGCCGGGCGCGGCCTTCGGCGCGGGCGGGGAAGGGCATCTGCGCCTCTGCTTCGCGCAGAGCGAGGACCGGCTGCGCATCGCCTGCACCCGCCTGGCGGAGGTGCTGTCGGCGCGCTGAGACGTCCGCGCGGCGCTGCCGGACAATCCCCGATCGTAACTTTTTCGTGACACTGGGATCCACGGCGTGAATCCTTGGACGCACCGCCCAGGAACCGGGCGGCTCCGAGTCAGGAGGGACGGCGCCCATGACGGTCTTCACCTTCAGCACGCTCGCCAACAACCAGCACTTGGCCTTCAGCCTGGGCAGCGACGTACTGAATGTCGACCTTCCAACCGCGACGGCGGGGACGGTGCGCCTCCTGCGTTCCGGGGCCAACCTGGCCTTCACCTTCGGGGGCAAGACGGTCTTCCTCGACGGCGTGGCGCTGAACCAGCTCGATGCCGACAATCTCGCCTTCGCCGGCGGCGGCGCGCTGCTGGTGGGGGACGGCAGCAGCGACCCCTTCGCCGATTACTACGGCGCCGACTACAGCGGGCTGGCGGGCGCGGTGAGCGGGGACCTCCAGGTCTGGGGGCTTGGGGGCGCGGATCTGATTGCCACCGGCGCCGGGAACGATGTGCTCGTCGGCAATGAGGCGCTGACGGTGCTGACCCATGTTTCGCGTGTCGGCCCGACCGGCTCGCCCACCGGCAGCAGCGGCGCGACCGTGTCCGCCGATGGTCGCTACGTCGCCTTCGAGGGCGGTTGGACCGGCTTCGGCAGTTCGAGCAACAGCGCGACCGACGTGCTGGTGAAGGACATGGTGACGGGCGCGGTCTCCGACGAGCATCGCTCCACGACCGGCGCGCTGGGCCTTTCGGGCTCCGGCGACGCGGTGATTTCGGCGGACGGGCGCTCGCTCGCCTTCGTCAGCTCCTCGCAGCTGCTCTCGCCCACCACCACGCCGAGCAACACCGTCTTTGTCGCCAGCACGAATTCCGCGGCGATCGAGGCGGTCTCGCGCACCGCGGGCGGGGTGTTCGGGAATGAGGGTGGCGCCAATCCCGACCTCTCGGCCGATGGCCGCTACGTCGTCTTCGAGAGCCGGTCGAGCAACCTCGCCTCCGGCGGCAACGTGACCTTCGAGGACATCTACCTCAAGGACCGCATCACCGGCGCGCTGGCGCGCATCTCCACCAGCCTGACCGGCGGCGACGGCGATGGAGAGAGCCGCTACGCGAAGATCTCCGCCGATGGCCGCTACGTCGTCTTCCAGAGCGCGGCGAGCAACCTGACGAGTGGGGACGGCAACGGCCGGATCGACATCTTCGTCTGGGACCGCACGACCGGCGGGCTGGCCAACATCACCCTCGGCACGCCCGGCGACTTCGACAGCCTTCGGCCCGACGTCGCCTTCGACAACGGCTATGGCGGCGTGGTGGTGTTCGACACCAACAAGGCGCTGGTGGCCGCCGACACGAACAACGCCATCGACGTCTATGCCTACGACATCGCCGCCGGCACCTTCAGCCTCGTCTCCGCCACCGCGAACGGCACGGTTTCGGCGATCGGGGCGCAGGAAGGCTCGGTTTCCGGCGACGGGCGCTTCGTCGCGTTCCGCTCCTTCTCGCCCAACCTCGTGACCGGCGACACCAATGGCTACGCCGACATCTTCGTGAAGGACCTCTTCACGGGCGCAATCGCCCTCGTCTCCCGCCTGCCGGGCGCGGAGGGCAACCAGCAGGCCGATGCGGCACCGCAGATCTCGCTCGGCGGCGACTGGATCGTCTTCTCGTCCAGCGCGAGCAACCTCGCCACCACCGACGGCAATGGCGGGCTGCCGGACGTGTTCCGGGTCTCCAACCCGCTGCTGCTCGACACGCTGCAGGGCGGCACCGGCAACGACACCTACGTCGTCGCGCGCAACGATGTCATCATCGAACAGCCGGGCGCCGGCATCGACCTGGTGCAGAGCTCGATCGCCTATGCGCTCGGCGCCAACCTCGAGAACCTGCAGCTGACCGGCGCGGCGAACCTCAACGGCTGGGGCAATGTGCTGAACAACGCCATCACCGGCAATGCCGGCGCCAATAGGCTGTATGGGCTCCTCGGCAACGACGTGCTCGATGGCGGGCTCGGCAATGACACGCTCGACGGCGGTGCGGGCAACGACACGCTGAAGGGCGGCGACGGCGTGGACAGCCTGAACGGCGGAGACGGCAACGATTCGCTGCTGGGTGGCGCGGGGGACGATGTGCTGAACGGCGGTCTCGGCAACGACACGATCGATGCCGGCGCGAATGGCGGCTTCCTCGACATGGCGGCCGGCGGGGCGGGCAATGACACCTACATCATCGGCACCGGCTATGCGGTCGAGATCTTCGAGACGGGCCTCGTCACCAACGGCATCGATGTCGTCCGCAGCTCGGTCACACACGCCCTGGCGGCCAGCGTGGAGAACCTGGTTCTGACCGGCACGGCGAACGTGAACGGCACGGGCAATACCCAGGCCAACCTGATCACGGGCAATGCCGGGGCCAACCTGCTCATCGGCGGGGGCGGCAATGACACGCTGAACGGTGGCGCCGGCGCCGACACGCTGAATGGCGGCGCCGGCAATGACCGGCTGGTCGGCGGCCTCGGCCCCGACACCATCCTGCTCAACAGCAAGATCGGCAGCGACATCGTCACCGATTTCGTCTCGGGCACCGACAAGGTCCTGGTCAGCAAGGCCGCGCTTCCCATCGGCGATGGCGACCTGCTGATCGAGGGCGCGGTGGTGCGCGCCGCGCCGGGCGGCTTCGGCACGGGCGCCGAGCTCGTGGTGTTCACCGCCGATGCGGCCGGGCTGGACGCGGCATCGGCAGCGGCGCAGATCGGCGCGGCGAGCGCAGCCTATGCGGTCGGGGCGACGCGGCTCTTCGCCATCGACAATGGCGTCTCGAGCGCGCTCTACCTGTTCACGGCGGCGGATGCGAACGCGACCGTGTCGGCCGCCGAGCTGACGATGCTGCTGACGATGCAGGGCACGGCGGCGACGGCGCTCGCGGATTACGCCTTCGGCACCTGAGCGGAGCGGGCACGGGCTTCCCCAAAGCGCACGGGCGTCCATACTGGCCGCCTGCCGCGAGGAGATCACGCCATGCCCGACCCGATGGACAAGCCCCAGTTCGACGCACTGATGGCGCGCCACGGCCTGCCGCTGACCGAAGCCGAGAAGGAAGGCATCCGCGCCGTCTCCGGCCACATCCTCGGCTTCGCCGAGCGCGTCCGCACCCCGCGCGAGGTCGGCGCCGAGATGGCCGTGACCTTCGCGCCGAAGGGGGTGGCCCGATGATCCCGACCATCGCCGAGGCCGCGAAGCTGATCGCGGACAAGAAGCTCTCTCCGGTCGAACTCACGAAGGACCGCCTCGCCAGGGCCGAGGCGCTGAACCCCGAGATCCACGCCTTCATCCGCTTCACCCCGGAGATCGCGCTGAAGCAGGCGCAGGCGGCCGAGGCGCGCCAGATGGCCGGCACGCTGAAGGGGCCGCTCGACGGCATCCCGATCGCGCACAAGGACATCTACGAGACCGCCGGCGTGACGACGACCGGCCATTCCCGCGTGCTGGAGAACCATGTGCCGAAGGCGGATTCCGCCGCGGTGGGCGCCTGGGCCGAGGCCGGCGCGGTGATGCTCGGCAAGCTCGCCACGCACGAATTCGCCTGGGGCGGGCCGTCCTTCGACCTGCCCTGGCCGCCGGCCCGCAACCCCTGGAACACGGCGCATTTCACCGGCGGGTCGTCCTCCGGCACGGGCGCTGCCGTGGCGGCGGGCGTGATCCTGGGCGGGACAGGCTCGGACACCGGGGGGTCGATCCGCGGGCCGGCCTCGCTCTGCGGCACGGCTGGGATCAAGCCGACCTATGGGCTGTGCTCGCGCGTCGGCGTGCTGCCGCTCTCGCACAGCCTGGACACGGTCGGGCCGCTCGCCTGGACGGTCGAGGACTGCGCGCTGCTGCTCGATGCGCTGACGGGGCATGACCCGGCAGACCCGTCTTCCGCGAACCGGCCGAAGCCGGACCTGCTCTCGGGGCTGAACGGCGGCGTGCGGGGGCTGCGCATCGGCGTGGTCCGCCACTTCCACGAGAAGGACTGCCCGGTCAGTCCCGGCATGACGGCCGGCATCACGCATGTGGCGGAGACGCTGGAAGGCCTGGGCGCCACGGTGGCGGAGGTGACGCTGCCGCCGCTGGCGGATTTCAACGCGGCGGGCTGGCTCATCCTCGCCGCCGATGCCTTCGCGGTGCACGAGCCCTGGCTGCGCACGAAGTACCGCGCCTATGGCGAGATCCTGCGCGAGCGCCTGGCGCTGGCCGGCATCATCTCCGCCGCCGACTACCTGCAGGCGCAGCGGCGGCGGCGGGAACTCTGCGACGCCGTGGCGAAGGCCATGCAGGATTGCGACCTGCTGCTGACGGCGGCGCAGCCCGGCGAGGCGCGGCGCATCGAGGAGATGGGCAAGTGGTCCTCCTTCGAGGTGCCCAACTTCACCATCCCCTTCAACCTGACCGGCCAGCCGGCGCTGACCGTCTGCGCCGGCTTCGGGGCGAACAGCCTGCCGGTCGGCGCGCAACTGATCGGCCGGCCCTTCGAGGACGCCACCGTGCTCCGCGCCGGCCATGCCTATGAGAAGGCGACCACCTGGCGGACGCGCCGGCCCGCCATGGCGGCGTAGGGCGCGGCGCGATGCGCGCCATGGTCCTGGACGCGGCATCGCGCTCCGTGCGGCTGGAATGCCGCGCGGAACCGCTGCCGGGCCCGGGCCAGGTGCTGATCCGCGTCGCCGCCTGCGCCGTCTGCCGCACGGACCTGCATGTGGTGGACGGCGACTTGCCATCGCCCAAGCCGGGCGTCATCCCAGGGCACGAGATCATCGGCCGCGTCGCGGCGCGCGGCGCCGGCGCGGGGCGCTTCGCCATCGGCGCGCGGGTCGGCGTGCCGTGGCTCGGCTTCGCCTGCGGGCAGTGCCGCTACTGCGTGCGGGGGCAGGAGAACCTTTGCGACGCCGCGCGCTACACCGGCTACCAGATCGACGGCGGCTACGCCGAGTTCACCGTCGCGGACGAACGCTTCTGCTTCGCCATCCCCGACGCCTATCCGGACGTCGAGGCCGCGCCGCTGCTCTGCGCCGGCCTGATCGGCCACCGTGCCCTGCGCATGGCGGGGGATGCGAAGCGGCTCGGGCTCTACGGCTTCGGTGCGGCCGCGCACATCGTCGCGCAGGTCGCGGCCTGGGAGGGGCGGGAGGTCTTCGCCTTCACCCGGCGCGACGATGCGGCCGCGCAGCACTTCGCGCGCTCGCTCGGCTGCGCCTGGGCCGGGCCGTCGGATGCGCCCGCGCCGGAACCGTTGGATGCCGCGATCATCTTCGCCCCGGTGGGGGCGCTGGTGCCGGCCGCGCTGCGCGCGGTGGACAAGGGCGGCACCGTGGTCTGCGCCGGCATCCACATGAGCGACATCCCCTCCTTCCCCTACGCGATCCTGTGGGAGGAGCGGGTGCTGCGCTCCGTCGCCAACCTGACGCGACGGGACGGCGAGGAATTCCTCGCGCTCGCTCCGCGCATCCCGGTGCGCACGGCGGCGGAGGCATTGCCGCTGGAGGAAGCGCCGGCCGCGCTCGCGCGGCTGCGGGCGGGCAGGGTGGAGGGCGCGCTGGTGCTGGTGCCCTGACGGTCAGCGCATCAGCATCGGCTTCACTAGGTAGTCCCAGAAGGTGAAGACCACCTCGATGCCGACCAGGGCGACGATCGCGATCTCCAGCCCCATCGAGCGGCGCGACTGGATCAGGGAGAGCAGCGTCTCCGTCATGTCGCCGATCAGCGACAGCTTGCGGTCGAGCGCGGCGCTGCGCTCCTTCAACTCGTACTCGTCGGCGAGGCGCGCATAGAGCCGTTCGAGCTGCGGGTTGTCCCACAGCACCTCGGGCTTGTCCTCGGCCTCGACGCGCGCCGCGGTGCGGCTGCGGGCGTGCAGCGCGGCGCCGATCTGCCGGTGCAGCGCGCGCGCGCCGAAGACCAGCCGGCCTTCATGGCGCAGCGCGGCGACGGAAGGCTCCATGCGGTCCATCGCCTGGGTCAGCGTCGCCTCCTGCTGCGCCAGCGCCGCGCTCTTGGCCAATGCGTCGGCCACCACGGCGAGCCGCGAAGGGTCCATGTCGCGCAGTCGGATGACGGATTGCGCGTCGATGCCGTCCTGCTCGGCGCCGGTCTCGATCTGGGCGACCTCCTCCACCGGTACCGGCAGCGGGTTGGTCACCCGCGGCTTCAGCATGGCGAGGATCGCCGCCTCCTGCTCCGTGCTGGCGCCGATGAAGACCACCGCGCCCCAGCGGAAGGCGAAGGCCGCGAAGTCGTCCGGCGTGGCGAGCGGCACGGGGTCCGCCGCCGGCACGCCTTCGCGCGCCAGGCCGCGATGCTCCAGGCGCTCGCCCAGCAGCACCGCGCGCGCGGAAAGGCGCGGCGCATTCGGCATGGTCAGGCGATCTCCCCTTCCGCGCGCAGGTCGCGCAAGGCCGCACGGAAGGCGGTGATGGTCGCATCCACCTCGGCCGGCCCGTGCACGGCGGAAACCGGCCCGCCCGGCCAGGGCGAGAAATCGACGCCATGGGTTCGCATGGCCAGCAGCAGGCGCGTCACCGTCTGCAGCCCGCGCGGCACCTTGAGGTCGGCATAGCCCATCGCCAGGGGGTCGAAGCTGGCCGGCGTGATCGGCAGACGCTTCCAGTTGGTGAAGATGTGCACGCCGGTGTGGCTGCCATAGACGGCCCAGGGCACCGACATCTCGTCCAGCACCGCGTTCATCGCGCCGCGCAGCGTGGCGGCGGTCGCGTGGGCGCGGGCGATGGCGTCGGTGTCGCGCAGGATCTCGAGCGTCGCGATGCCGGCCGCGGCCGACAGCGGATTGGCGTTGTAGGTGCCCTGGTGCGGGATCTTCTCCACGCCGCGCGCCGCGGCGCGTTCCAGGTCCAGCAATTCCAGCAGGTCCCGCCGCCCGACCACCGCGCCGCCCGGCAGGCCGCCAGCGAGGATCTTCGCGAGCGTCGTCAGGTCCGGCCTGATGCCGAGCACTTCCTGCGCGCCGCCCTTCGAGACGCGGAAGCCCGTCACGACCTCGTCGAACACCAGCACGGCGCCGTGCTTCGCCGTCTCGGCCCGCAGGAGGTGGACGAAGGATTCCCGCAGCGGCACTTGGCCGTAGGTGGAGCCGGTGGGCTCAAGGATCGCGGCGGCGATTTCGCTGCCATGCGCGGCCATCAGCGCGGAGAGGCCGGCCTCGTCGTTCGGGTCCGCCAGCAGCACGTTGTCCGAAAGACCTTCGAGGATGCCCGGCGTCGGCGTGCCGTCGAAGTGGTTGGTCACGCCGAAGGCCACATGGTCGTGCCAGCCGTGGAAGTGGCCGCGCAGGCGCAGCAGCTTCTTCCGCCCCGTCGCGGCGCGCGCCACGCGCAGCGCCATCAGCGTCGCCTCGGTGCCGGAATTGGTGAAGCGGATCATCTCCGCGCTCGGCACCATGGACTTGATGAGCGCGGCCCAGCGGTTCTCCAGCGCGTGGTTGGCGCCGTAATGCGTGCCCTTGGCGAGCTGCTCCGCCACCGCCGCCGTCACCGCCGGATGGGCGTGGCCGAGGATCAACGCCCCGTGGCCGCCCGCGTAGTCCACGTACTCGTTGCCGTCCACGTCCCACTTCCGCGGCCCCGCGGCGCGCGCGATGGCGAGCGGATGCGGGCGGACGTAGCGCGTGTCGTGGGTGACGCCGCCGGGGAAGTGCTCGCATGCCTCGGCATAGGCGGCCGCGCTGCCCGGCGTATGGGCGATGAAGGCGGCGACGATGGGGGAATTGGTCGGCGGGATGCTGTCCATGGCGGCCTCCGTGCGGGTGTGGCCACTAGCCTGCGCGGCCGGGCGCGGCCTGTCCATGGGATCGGAGTGGCGAGATGTGGTGTGAATCCCCACCCAACGACGCTATATGCAGGGTGTCGCCTGCGGATCCGCCCGCGGCGGCCGAGGAAAGGATGGACCTTCACGCCACCGCCCCGGCACCCGCGCCGGCCCCGCCGACCGATGCGTCCCCGCCTGGCGCCGCCTTCGGAGAAGCGCCGCTGCCCGCGCGCCCCTTCGACCCCGGCATGGGCTTGGCCGTCGCCCGCCGCACCGTGCTGCGCGCCGAGGACGGGGAGGATTTTGGCCGCGTCGCCGACCGCGTCGCCGTGGGCAGCCTGGGCCTGCTCGGGCGCCCGCCGGCCGCATCCGACCGGCTGGAGCAGGCACGGTTGCGCAACGCCATCGCCACCGGCGCGCTGATCACCTCCGGCCGGCACCTCCAGCACGGCGATGCCAACCAGCCGCGGCGGAACATGGAGGTCTTCACCAATTGCGCCACCGCCGGCGCCTCCTTCACCAAGTTCTACCTGCTGCTGAACGGCGCCGGGGTCGGGCGTGCCTATGACGACGCGCTCTGCCCGGTCGATTGGGCGGAGGCGCCGGAGTTGCTGCTCTACCTCGCCCCCTCGCATCCCGACTGGCCCAAGGACCGCGCCGGGTTGCACCGCTTCGGCGTCGAGTTCGGCCTGCTGCGCTGGGGCATGGGCCCCGCATCCTTCGGCGAGGCGGAGGAAGCCGATGTCCGCGGCTTCCTCGCACGCGAACTGGTCCACGACCTCGCGCGCGTGCCGGAGGGCGCCATCCACCACCGCCTCGCCGACAGCCGCGAAGGCTGGGCCAAGGCGGTCGAGATCCTGGAAGGCATGGCCTTCCGGCGCGAGCGCGGCCGCGTGCTGCTGCTGGACCTGTCGGAGATCCGGCCGCTCGGAGCGCCGATCCATGGCATGCAGGGGCGGCCCGCCTCGGGGCCGCTCTCGCTGCTGCGCGCCTTCATCAACCTGCGGCGGGAGGTGATCGAGACCGCGCGCGACCGCGACCCGGACGGCGAGGCGATGCGCCCCTGGGAACAGGCGCTGCGCGCGGACCATATCCTCTCGACCGAAGTGCAGGTCGGCGGCGCCCGCCGCGCCGCCCGCATGGCGACGAAATCCTGGCGCGACCCCGGCGCGCTGCGCTTCGTACGGCTGAAGGCGGAGGGCGGCCTCTGGACCGCCAACCACTCGCTGATGGTGGACGCGGAATTCTGGGCGCGGCTCGAGCCGGGTGCGGACCCGGATGATCTGCTGACGAAGCATGCGCGCGCGCTCTTCGCCGCGGCGACGGCCTGCGCCTACCTCAACGGGGAGCCCGGCTTCATCAACGGCGACCGGCTGGAGGACGCGCGCACCGGCTTCGCGCGGCAGAAGCCCGCCACCGCCGAGGCCGGATCCTCCCGCTACCGCGTCGATGAGGGCGCGGCGCTGCTGGGGGAGGTCGCGCGTCGCGCCGCGACCGCGCATTTCCCTGTCACGACCAATCCCTGCGGGGAGGTCGTGCTGCACGTGACCGGCGGCTATTGCGTGATCTCGGATTTCGCGCCGCTGCTCGCCTGTCCGGTGCCGCTGGAGGCGCTGGTCCCCGGCGCGGTGCCGGAGGATGTCGCGCGCGCCTGGGATGCGCGGGTCGAGGATGCGGTGCGCCTCGGCGTGCGCTTCCTGGTCCGGGTGAACCGGATGGATGCGCTCTATGCGGCGGAGGTGGCGCGCACCAACCGCATCGGCATCGGGCCGACAGGGCTGCACGAATGGGCCTGGGCGCGCTTCGGCCTGGCCTTCCGCGACCTGCTGGACGAGGCACGCGCGAAGCCCTTCTGGGACATGCTCGCGCAACTCTCCGCGGCGGCGAAGCAGGAGGCGACGTCCTATGCCGCCATCCTCGGCATGGCGTCGCCCGCGACGGTGACGACCATCAAGCCCGCGGGCACCACCAGCAAATTGTTCGGACTGACCGAGGGCGCGCATCTACCCGCGCGCCGGCAATACCTGCGCTGGGTGCAGTTCCGCGGCGGGCCGGACGGCAAGGGCGGCTGGCTGCCGGGTGGCGATCCGCTGATCGCGGATTATGCCGCGCGCGGCTACCCGGTGCGGGCGCTCGAGACCTTCCCCGGCGTCACGGTCGTCGGCTTCCCGACCCTGCCGCTGATCCAGCGCCTGGGCATCGGGGACCGCCTAGTGACGGCGCCGGAGGCGACGCCGGAGGAGCAATACCGCTGGCTCGGCCTGCTCGAACGCCACTGGATCGGTGCCGAGCGCGGCAACCAAGTATCCTACACGCTGAAGATCGCGACCGATCGCGTGGGGCTCGACGAATTCCGCGCCTTGCTGCGCGCCCACCAGCCGCATCTGCGCTGCTGCGCCGTGCTGCCGAGCCGGTCGGACCGCGACCTCGGCTACGAATACCTGCCGGAGGAGGAAGTGCCGGAGGACCGTTTCCGCGCCATCGTCGGCAGGATCCGCGATCCCGGCGTGGCCGAGGCCGTGGACCTCGCGCGGCTGCAATGCGAGGCGGGGGTCTGCCCGATCTAGGGACAAGCCCTCTCCGCCAGCTTGCCCACGCGACCTCGGTCACGTGGGCAAGCTGGCGGATGGCGGAATTCAGGAGGGTTCGGACGCTGCTCGCCGCACCAGGGAGGAGCGTGGAATTGCGCCCCCCCCCAGCGTCAGGGAATCCTCTCTCTGTCGGCTTGCCCACCCGCCCTCAAGTCGCGTCCTGACGGATCAAATCCCATCGGCGGCTCGCTGTCTGAAGACGGCGAGCGCGGAAGTGGCTACTTCACGGCCTCATCGAACATCATGCGCAGCATGCCGTCCGCGGCGCAGTTGGTGGGGTCGGCACGGAGCGCGACCTCGGCAGCCCGGCGCATCGCCTCCCGATCGGCTGCGGTGACGCGCAGGCCCTGCTCCTGGGCGGTGATGGCCGCGTCCAGCTTCGCCGTGCTCGGCGCGTTCTGCCAGCCGCAAACCCTGGGCGCCATCTGCATCTGGTAGAACATGCCCATGGCTTCACGCTGGGCCTGCGCGCTCGGCACGAAGGAAAAAGCCGAAGCCACGACGGCCGAAGCGAGAGCGTACTTCTTGATCATCAGGATGTCCTGTGTCGATGGAGATCGAAATCCGTTGTGACACGTCACAAAGGCCAGGCGGAGTATGGGCCGCACCCGTTAAGGGCCCGTAGTCTCGGTAGGCGCATCGATTGAATTCGACATGATGCGCGCGCCTTGCGTGCGATACCGCGAACCCAAGGAACGCATCCGGGGCCGGTCGTGCTCTCGCGTACCGCCGACTGGCCTCGCAGGCTCGGCGAAAGCCCCGAAGGACGCCCGCGCCGCGTCGGTGAGCAGTCGGCGGATCAACGCCGATCTCTGTCCCCGGGGATCAGTGTTGCATTGCATTCCGGCGCGTCGGTGAAATCCTGCTTCGCCAGCCTTTCCGTGCGAATTAGGGCTCGGGCGTCAGTGGCTGCAGCAGCAGCCGGTCAATGCGCTGTTCGTCATCCGCACGGAAGCACTCCACCCCGATCACCATGCCGAGCTGCCCCTTCGCCGGTTCCGCGCGGTAGGTGCCGAAGATCCGGTCCCACCATGGCAGGCAGAAGCCGAAGTCGCTGTCCGTTTCCACGCGGATTTCCGAATGGTGGACGCGATGCATGTCCGGCGTCACCAGAAGCAGCCGCAGCGGGCGGTCCAGCCAGGCAGGCAGGGCGAGGTTGGCGTGGTTGAACAGTGAGGTCGCGTTCAGCAGCACCTCGAAGACCAGCACCCCTTCCGCCGGCGCGCCGAGCGCCACCACCGCCGCGGCCTTGATCGCGAACGAGAGAAGGATCTCGACCGGGTGGAAGCGCAGGCCGGAGGAGGCATCGAGTTCCGGGTCCGCGTGGTGCACGCGGTGCAGCCGCCACAACAGCGGCACGGCGTGGAAGACGCGGTGCTGGAAGTAGATCAGCATGTCGAGCAGCACGACCGCGACCGGCGCCGCCACCCAGGCGGGTACGCCGAGCGCAGGGAACAGACCGAGCCCGCGGGCCTCCGCCCAGGCCGCCACGCCTACCGCGCCCGCCGGCGCGACCAGCCGAAGCAGCACCGAGGAGATCGCCACCAGCCCGAAGTTCGACGGCCACCGCCGCCAGGACAGCCGCTGCGGCCGCCGCGGGAAGGCGTGCTCCAGCAGCGCCATTGCCACCAGCACGGCGGCGAAGACGGAAAGGCGGATGACGGGTTCCTGGGCCAGCATTGTCCCGAGATGTAGCGTGCGGCGCGCACTCTTGCAGGGATGGCGCGTGGTTGCGACCATGCCGGCAACAAGGAGATGACCATGAAGCGCCTCGCTGCCCTGCTTGCTCTCGCGCCGCTGCCCGCGCTGGCGCATCACCCGATGGGCGGCGCGGTGCCGTCCACGCTGTGGGAAGGCTTCGCCTCCGGCATCGGCCACCCGGTGATCGGGGTGGACCACCTGGCCTTCCTGCTGGCCGCGGGGGTGCTGGCCTCGGCGCTGCCGGGAGCGCGCGGGGTGCTGGCGATCCTCGCCTTCGTCGCCGGCGGCTTCCTGGGGAGCCTCGCGCATGTGGCCGGGATCGGCTTCGGGCCGGTGGAGGCGCTGGTGGCGCTCTCGGTGCTGGTGGCGGGGGCGGCGCTGCTGCGCGGCACGCCGGGGGCGCTGCTGCCGGCGGGCTTCGCGCTGGCGGGCCTGGTGCACGGCCACGCCTTCGCCGAGGCGATCATCGGCGCCGAACAGGGGCCGCTGGTCGCCTATCTGGCGGCGCTGGCGGTGATGCAGGGCGCGATCGGCATTGCCGCGATGTGGGCGGCCGGGCGGATCGCGGCAGCCGGCCACGGCGTGGCGATGCGCCGCGTCGCGGGCTTCGCGGGCGTGGCCCTGGGCGTGCTGTTCCTCGGCGTGTCGCTGGCGGGCTGACCCGTCAGGCCGCGCGGCCGAGCCACCGCAGCACGGCGAAGCCCGCCAGCGTGATCAGCGCGACATGGCCGAAGGCGAGGCCCCAGGCGAGGGGCCCGTCCCCGCCGGCCATGTCCAGCACCGCGCCGCAGAGCAGCGGCCCGACGAAGCCGCCCGCATAGCCCGCCATGGAATGCAGCCCCATGGTGGCGCCGCGCAATGCGGGCTCAGCCGCCTGCACCGTTCCCGCGGTCAGCGCGGAACTGTCGAGGTAGATCGCCGCGTTCCAGGCGAGCACGAAGGCCACCGCGAGCAGCGGCGCCGCCCCGGCGGCGAAGCCTGTCACCACCGACATTGCAGCACCCCCTAGCATCGCGAGCGTGACGACGCGGGCCCGGCCGAAGCGTTCCGAGACTTCATTGCCCGTCAGTGATACGGCGATGCCGACCAGCCCGGCGATCGTGAACAGCACCGTCGGCCCGGGCAGCCATGCCGGCGGGGCGTTCACCGCGAAGGACGCGGCGAGGAACGCCACCGCCCAGGCCCGCAATACCGCCATTTCCAGTGTGTGCACGCAGTAGCCGGCGATCCAGGCCATGGCCCGGCGGTTGCGCAGGACGGGCCGGAAGTCGAGCAACTTTCCGCCGTTGGCCCGCGGTGGCGGCGGCGTGTCCGGGAGGATGGTCAGTGCGATGGCGAAGGCGCCCGCCGCGAGGATGCCGCCGACGAGGAAGGCTGCCTCCGGCCCCGCCAGCGCCGCGCAGGCGCCGGCGAGCGCGAAGGACATCGCCCCCGCGATCCCGACGCCCGCCGCATGCCAGGAGACGGCGCGCGACTGCGCGCTGCCCGTCAGCGGGTCCGCGATCGCCTTCAGCCCCGGCATGTAGGCCCCCGCCCAGCCGATGCCCACCAGCGCCCGGCAGGCGAGGCCCGACCAGAACCCCTCCGCCAGCAGAGCGAAGCCGAGATGCGCGAGCGCCGTCGCTCCCGTCCCCACCAGGTAGATGCGCCGCGCCGGCACGCGGTCGGTCAGCGCGAGCAGCACCGGCACGGCGGGGACGTAGGCGGCGAAGAAGATGCCGATCAGCCAGCCTGCCTCGATGCCCGAGAGCGACCAGCGCTCCATGTAGCCTGGCAGCAGGGCAGGGAGGGTGAAGGCGCCGATCTGCGTCAGCACCTGGGCGGCCACCATGGCGGCGGTGAATCGTGGCGTGCCGGGGATGAGGGCCATGGCCGCAGGCTATTCTGGCCGCGCCCGGTCCGGAAGCCGTCGGGGTTGATCCCGGTGGCGCCCCGCACGAGGATGCGCCCCCATTTGATTCCCGGAGGAACGCATGCGCGTGGTGGAAACGCCGGAAGCCCTGAAGGCGCTGATCGGCCAGGAACTCGGCGTCGGCGACTGGCTCGAGGTGACGCAGGAGATGATCGACCGCTTCGCCGAGGTCACCGGCGACCACCAGTGGATCCACGTGGACGTGGAGCGCGCGAAGAAGGAGATGCCGGGCGGCAAGACCATCGCGCACGGCTACCTTCTGCTCTCGCTGCTGCCGAAGCTCGGCGCCGGGGTCTACAAGGTGTCCTGGCCGTCGCGCACGCTGAACTACGGCTCCGACAAGGTGCGCATCGTCAACCCGGTGCAGGCCGGCGACCGGATCCGGCTGCGTCAGGCACTGGCGGCGGTGGAGGATGGCGCGAACGGCGCGCATCGCATCACCGTGCGCCAGACCGTGGAGATCGAGGGCAAGGACAAGCCTGCCCTGATCGCCGACACCATCCGCATGACCTTCCCCTGAGCGAAGGAGAGCACGCGATGAAGATCACCTGGTTCGGCCATTCCGCCTTCCGGCTGGAATTCGGCTCCTCGGTCGTGCTGATCGACCCGTTCTTCACCGGCAACCCGGCCTTCGTGGGAGATCCCGAGAAGGCCGGCGCCGGCGCCACGCATGTGCTGCTGACGCACGGCCATGGCGACCACATCGGCGACACGGTCTCGATCTGCAAGCGCACCGGCGCGAAGCTCGTCACCAACTACGACCTGGCGATGTACCTGGCACGGCAGGGCGTCGAGAAGCTCGACCCGATGAACACGGGCGGCACCACGGACCAGGGCGAGTTCAGCGTCTCGCTGACCATCGCCTTCCATTCGTCGTCGGAACTCGATGCCAACGGCGTGTCGCAGAGCCTCGGCCTGCCGAACGGCATCGTCGTGACGCCGAAGGACAAGGCGGAGCCGGTCGTCTACCACATGGGCGACACCGACCTGTTCTCCGACATGGCGCTGATCGACGAGCTGTATCGCCCCACCGTCGCCATGGTGCCCTGCGGCGACCGCTTCACCATGGGTCCGCGCAGTGCGGCGATGGCGGTGAAGCGGTTCCTGCCGAGCGTGAAGACCGCCATCCCCTGCCACTATGCGACCTTCGGCCTGCTGCTGCCGGATGCCTCCGGCTTCGTGAAGGAGATGGAAGGCGCCAAGGCGAAGGTGGTGGTGCCCGAGAAGGGCAAGGCCTTCACCCCGTGAGCGCCCTGCCTGGCCTTGAAGACCTGACCGTCTTCCGCGTGGAGGTCGCCGAGGGCGTGGCGACGGTCACCATCGACCGCCCGCCGGTCAACGCGCAGAACGGCGTCTTCCGCGACGAGATCACGCGCATCTTCGACGCGCTCCACGAATCCGACGAAGTGCGCGCGATCGTCCTGACCGGGGCCGGCAAGACCTTCTCCGCCGGCGCGGACCTGCGTGACCGGCCGGATGCGGCAATGCGCGGGGCCTTCCCGCGTCACAGCCGCAATGTCCGCGCCGGCTTCGACTGCGTGATGGAATGCGGCAAGCCGGTCATCGCGGCGGTGAACGGGCCGGCGATCGGGGCAGGCTGCGTGCTGGCGCTGGTCTGCGACATCGTCCTCGTCGCCGAGGACGCCTTCATGTCCATGACGGAGGTGGATGTCGGCCTTGCCGGCGGCGTGCAGCACGTGTTGCGGCACTTCGGGCAGTCGGATGCGCGCATGTTCCTCTACACGGCGCGGCGCCTGCACGGGCCGGAACTGCACCGGATGCGCGTCGCGTCCGGATGCTTCGCGCAGGCGGAACTGCTGCCGGCGGCGCAGGCCATGGCGCGGGAAATCGCCGGCAAGGCGCCGCTCGCGGTGGCGGCGATGAAGCGTGCCTTCACCATGTGCGAGTACATGCCGCTGCACGAGGGCTACCGCTTCGAGCAGACGCAGACCGCGGCGCTGGCGAAGACCGAGGACACCAAGGAAGGGCTCGCCGCCTTCGCGCAGAAGCGCAAGCCGGTCTTCCGCGGTCGCTGACACGGTGCGGCGCCGGTCGCCCCGGCGCCGCCCCACGCGTCATCCGCGTGCGAGACCTGCCTCGCGCATCGCCGCGCCGAGCGTCGCGTCGGTGCGTTCCATGTGCGCCGACAGGCCCGCCGCGTCGCCCCAGACCATGCCGAAGCCGCGGGCGTTCATGAAGTCCTTGAACTCCTGGCTGTTCCAGACCTTCTGCATCGCGGCGGTCAGCGCCTGCGCGATCTCGCGCGGCATGTTCAGCGGGCCCGCCATGCCGCGCCAGGCGCCGGTGCTGTAGCTGATGCCGAGCGTCTCGTTCAGCGTCGGCACGCTGGCGAATTGCGGGTTGCGCTGCGGCGCCATGATCGCGAGCGAGCGCGCGCGCCCGGCCTCGATGATGGCGCGCGCCTCGGGCACCGAGCAGGTCACGATGTCGAGCCCGCCAGCGGCGAGGTCCTGCATCGCCGGCGCCGCGCCGTTCGACGGAACCCAGCGCACATGGTCGGCCCGCAGCCCCATCGCACCCAGCCAGCCGGCGAGCGCCAGATGCCAGATGCCGCCCTGGCCGGTGCCGGAGGCCTTGAACTGGCCTGGCCGGCTGGCCTTGATCGCATCCGCGAGCGACTTGATGTCGCGGTGCGGCGAGCTCGCATTCACCTGCACGCCCGGCGGGTCCTCGTTCATCAGCGCGAGCGGCGTGTAGGCGGTGCGCTTGAGTTCGGTGAGACCCTGCCAGTGCATCATGCAGATCTCGACCGTGAGCATGCCGATCGTGTAGCCGTCGGGCGCAGCCTGGGCGATGGCGGCATGGCCCACCACGCCGGAACCGCCGGTGCGGTTCACGACGTTGAAGGGCTGGCCCATCTCCTTCTCGAGCAGGGCGGCGACGATGCGCGCCGTGGCGTCGGTGCCGCCGCCCGCGCCCCAGGGCACGATGACCTGGACAGGGCGTGCGGGGTAGCGGCCCTGGCCGAGGGCAGGGCGGGCAAGGGGTGCGATCCCGGCAAGGGCGCCGGCGGCGAGCGCGCCGCGGCGGGTGAACTGGTTCATTTCTTGGTTTCCTCCTGGCAGCGGAATGACGCTATCGCGCGGCTTCGGCGGGCCGCAAGCGGCGAGCGACCCAGACCCCTGCCGGCCAGAGCAGCGCCGCGATGGCCATGGCTGCCAGGACCGAGGAGACCGGCCGCTCGAAGAAGGGCAGCACGTCGCCGTCCGACTTGATGAGCGAGGTGACGAAGCTCTGCTCCACCATCGTCCCCATGACGATGCCGAGGACCATCGCCGCCACCGGGTAGCCGTTGCGCTCCATGACGAAGCCGACGATGCCGAACATCCCGACCAGCAGCACGGAGAACAGGTTGTTGCCCGTGGCGAAGGCGCCGACCGCGCAGAGCAGCACGATCACCGGCATCACCGCCGCGCGCGGCGCGCGCAGCACCAGGCTCGCCACCCGGATCATGATGATGCCGAGCGGGATCATGATGATGTTGGCCAGCACGAAGATGATGTAGAGCGCGTACATCGACGATGCGCGCTCGGTGAACAGCGTCGGCCCGGGATTCAGCCCCTTCATGTAGAGAACGCCGATGGCGATCGCCGTGATGGTGTCGCCCGGAATGCCGAAGAGCAACGCCGGCACCCAGCCCGAGGCGAGCGAGGCGTTGTTCGACGCGCCGGCCTCCACCAGCCCTTCGGGATGGCCGGTGCCGAACTTCTCCGGTTCCTTGGAGAAGCGCTTGGACATGGCATAGGACACCCAGGCCGCCATGTCGGCGCCCGCGCCCGGCAGCACGCCGATGATGATGCCGATGATGTTCCCGCGCCACATCGGCCACTGGTACTTCTTCGTCAGGCCCCACTGGCCCGCCAGGATCGACCCGAAGCGCCGCCGCGGCAGGGGCGGAGGCTCGGGCGTCGTCATGGCGCGCATCACCTCCGATACGGCGAAGACGCCGACCAGGGCGGGGATCACCTCGATGCCGCCGAGCAGGTCAGCGATGCCGAAGGTGAAGCGCGGCACGCCGCCCGGGTTCTCCATGCCGACGCAGGCGAACAGCAGGCCGAGCAGCATCGAGGCGATCGCCTTGATGGGCGAGGATCGCGCGACCAGCGTCGCGCACATCAGCCCGAGGAAGGCGAGCCAGAAATATTCGAAGGTGGAGAAGGACAGCGCCATCTCCGCGAGCAGGGGCGCCATCAGCACGAGGGAGAGCGTGCCGACGATCCCGCCGATGGCGCTGAACCAGAGGCCGGCACCCAGCGCCAGTTCCGCCTGGCCCTTGCGCGTCATGGCATAGGACTCGTCGGTATAGGCGGCGGAGGCCGGCGTGCCGGGAATGCGCATCAGCGCCCCGGGGATGTCCCCCGAGAAAATCGCCATGGCCGAGGCGGTGATGATCGTCGCCACCGCCGCGATGGGCGAGAGGTAGAAGGTCACCGGCACCAGCAGCGCCGTCGCCATGGTGGCCGACAGGCCCGGCAGCGAGCCCACCACCAGGCCATAGACGGCCGAGGCCATGATCGCGATCAGCACGTCAGGCGCTGCGACGAGGCGGAAGGCTTCCAGCATCTCGGTCATGGCATCACCACGGCGCCGGCAGGATGCCCGCGGGCAGCGGCACGCGGAGCAGCTTGTAGAAGACGAGATGCACGAAAGGCGGCGCGCAGACCGCCATTCCCACAGAGAGCCGCAACGAGGCGCCGAGCGCCAGTGCCGCCACCAGCACCAGCACGAAGGCGGTCGGCAGGAAGCCGAGCGTCTCCGACACCAGCATGTAGAACAGCAGCAGCGCCGGGGGCACGAAGGCGGCGAGGATGCGCCGGTCCCCGAGCCAGCGCGCGAGGCCCGCATGTGCCTCGATCGGCTCGACTTCTTCGTCCTCGAAGCTGTGGCCGACGCCGAAGGCGATCAGCGCGCCGCAGAGCGCCAGCCCGGCGCCCACCACCATCGGGAAGACGGCCGGCCCCACATCCTGCCCCGGCACGGCGGGCAGGCGCGAGCCGCCCCAGAAGGCGAGGACGCCGAGCAGCACCAGGAAGCCGCCCGTCACCCGGTCCGAGAGATGCATCCCTTGTCGTTCCCCCATGCGGTCGTTGCCGCGGGGGAAAGGCTAGACGATGCCGCGGCGCGGTGGCTAGGCCGCGAGATCGGCGGCGAGCGCCTGGATCGCCTCGCGGTATTCCTGCTTCAGCCGCGCGCAGAGTTCCGCGGTGCTGGGCACGTCCCGGATGGCGCCGACGCCGTGGCCGGCGGACCAGATGTCCTTCCAGGCGCGGCGGTCGTGGTTGCCGGGGGCGACGTCCTTCCCGTAGTCGGGCAGGTTGTCGGGGTCGAGCCCGGCATTCTCGAGCGAGGCGCGCAGGAAATTCGCGCTGACGCCGCTGATCGCGGGCGTGTAGACGATGTCCTTTGCCTCCGCGGCAATGACCATCTGCTTGTAGGTCTCGGGCGCGCGGCTTTCCGTGGTGGCGATGAAGCGCGTGCCGAGATAGGCGAGGTCCGCCCCCGCCGCCCGTGCACCTGCGATATGCGCGCCGGTGGACATGCCACCCGACAGGATCAGCGTGCCGGAGAAGAACTGCCGGATCTCGTGCAGGAAGGCGAAGGGATTGTAGGTGCCGGCATGCCCGCCCGCGCCGGCGGTCACCGCGATCAGCCCGTCCACCCCGGCTTCCGCGGCCTTGCGCGCGTGGCGCATGTTGATGACGTCGTGGAACACCAGCCCGCCGTAGGAATGGATGGCGTCCACCACCTCCTGCACCGCGCCGAGGGAGGTGATGATGACCGGCACGCGCTGCTTCACCGTCTCCGCGAGGTCCTGCTGCAGGCGCGCATTGGACCGGTGGACGATGAGGTTCACGCCGAAGGGCGCGGCGTGGTCGCCGCAGCGCTCGCGGATCTCGGCGAGCCATTCGCCGTAGCCTTCGGTGCTGCGCTGGTTGAGCGCCGGAAAGGTCCCGAGCACGCCGGCGCGGCAGGTCTCCACCACCAGGTCGGTCCCCGAGACGAGGAACATCGGCGCCGCAATGGCGGGCAGGGCAAGCCGGCCCTTGAGGGCTGCGGGAATGGGCATGGACTCGGTTCCTCAGGAGATGCGTTCGAAGACCAGGCGGCGGGCGCGGGCGCCGTTCGCCTCCAGCGCGCCGCCGGGCAGAAGGCGGATGTCGTACCAGGTGTCGAAGAGCGAGCCCGGCACATGCATCCGCAGGAGGCCCGGCGCGACGGGTTCCAGCCGCCAGGGCCCGCCCACGGCATGTGGGCCGCGGGCGCTGACGCGACGGTCGTCGCCGATGGTCCATTCGGTGCCGAGTTCGGCGCAGGCGTAGCGGCCGGGCAGGTTCTCCGGCATCGCCGCCTCGGCAGGCGCGCGCTGGAAGACGGATCGCTGGCCGGCATCCGCTTCCACTTCCAGGGCGGCGCCGGCGGGGCGGAGCGTGAAGCAGAAGACGCCGCGGCGGGCCGTCAGCGCACCGTCCGGAAGGGGCGCCAGGGCAAAGGGCACGCCATGGCTGCGCGCCATGGGCTGCCCCGCCGGGTCGAGGAAGACATCGAAGGAAGCGCCTTCCCCGGCATTGACCCAGCGGCCGGTCATCGCCTCCAGCGCCGCGTGCGCCGGCAAGGGCGGGACAGGCGTGAGCCCCGCCGTGCCGGCCAGCGCCGCCTCCAGCACCTGCGCCGCGATCGCACCCGGGTCGGCGCCGCCATGGTTGGTGATGACGATGACGGCGAGGCGCTCGGCCGGCGCGCGCAGGAAGGCAGTCTTGTAGCCGGGCCAGAGGCCGCCATGGCCGATGGTCGGCACGCCGCGGTGCTCCCCGGCCTCCAGGCCGCGGGCGTAGAGGTTCAGCGCTCCGTTGGTGAAGCGCGCGCGCTGCTGCAGCGCCTCCACCAATGCCGGGCCGCCGACGCGGCCGGTTTCGTAGTTGCGCGCCCAGAGCGCGAGGTCCTCGACGCAGGAGACAAGCCCGCCCTCGCCGCCGAGCGCGAAGCCGTGCGCGGCACGGGTGAAATTGCCGGTCGCCGGCAGGTAGCCGGTGGCGAGGCCGGGGACGAGTTCGCTCGTCGTCGGCGTCAGCCGCGTGCGCGTCATGCCGAGCGGGGTGAAGATGCGCTGCTCGAGGAAGGCGCCGAGCGGCATTCCGGCGGCGCGCTCCACCGCCAGGCCGAGCAGGAAGAAGCCCGAATTGCTGTAGAGGAAGCGGCTCCCGGGCGCGAAGTTCAGCCCGCGCTGGCGGCAGATGGCGGCGAGCAGGTCCGCGCCCGTGCAGGCATCGGAGAGGTCGAGACCGCCGAGCCGCATCAGTTCCAGCATGTCGCGGATGCCGGAGGTGTTGCGCATCACGTGGTCGACGGTGACGCGTGCGCCGAGGTCCGGCAGTTCGGGGATGAAGGCGGCGAGGTCGTCCTCGGGGGAGAGCACCCCATCCTCGGCCAGCAGCAGGGCGGCCGCGCAGGTGAACTGCTTGGTCACCGAGGCGATGCGGAAGGTGGTGGAAGGGCCGACGGGCACCTCGTGCTCGATGCTCGCGAGTCCCGCGCTGCGATGCAGCACGAGCGCGCCGTCGCGGACGATGCCGATGGTGCATCCCGGCGAGCCCTTCGCGGCGAAGGGCGCGAGCAGCGCCTCCACCCGGCGTTCGAGGGACATCAGGTCAAGATCGCGCGCTGCCATGTTAAGCAGCCTGCCTGCACGTAAGGCATGGCACAAGCGGGGGGGTTGCGGGCAACGCAATGCGGTGTCTAGGCTGCAATAGCAGGCCGGGCCACAAGAGTGCCGGCAAAGGGGAAACGGCACGATGAAACTTGGCGCAGCAATCGCCGAGATCATGAAGCGTGAGGGGATCCAGATCCTCACGGGCTATCCGGTGAACCACCTGATCGAGCACGCGGCGGCGATCGATATCCGTCCCGTCATGGTGCGCCAGGAGCGCATCGGGCTGCACATGGCCGATGCCATCAGCCGCGTGACCTCGGGCCGCACGCTGGGCGCCTTCTGCATGCAGCACGGGCCGGGGTCCGAGAACGCCTATGGCGGCGTGGCGCAGTGCTATGGCGAGAGCATCCCGGTGCTGGTGCTGCCGATGGGCTATCCGCGCCGCCTCGCGCATATCGATCCGAACTTCAATTCCTCCGTGCAGATGCGCGGCATCACCAAGTCCGCCGAGCCGATCATGTCGGCGGCCGAGGTGCCGAACATCCTGCGGCGCGCCTTCACCCGGCTAAGGAACGGCCGCGGCGGCCCCGTGCTGGTCGAGATCCCGACCGACATGTGGAACGAGGAGGTGCCGGAGCCGCTGAACTACACGCCGGTCATCGCGACGCGCTACGGGCCGGACCCGGCGGATGTGGCGCGGGCGGCGGATGCGCTGGCGGCGGCGAAGCGGCCGGTGATCTACGCCGGCACCGGCGTGCACTGGGCGCGCGCCTGGCCGCAACTCAAGGCGCTGGCGGAACTGCTGGCGGCGCCGGTGACGACGAGCCTCGGCGGCAAGTCCTCCTTCCCCGAGGATCATCCGTTGGCGCTCGGTTCGGGCGGGTTGGCGATCCCGAAGCCGGTGCGGCACTTCCTGGACAATGCCGATCTCATCCTCGGCATCGGGTGTTCCTTCACCGAGACGAATTTCGGCGTGAAGATGCCGGCGGGGAAGAAGATCATCCACGCCACGCTCGACCCTGACCACCTGAACAAGGACATCGCCTGCGACATCGGCCTGGTGGGCGATGCGGCGCTGACGCTCGACGCGCTGATCGCGGAACTTGCCGGGCGGGTGAAGGAAAGGCGCGACCACGGGCCGGTGGCGCGGGAGATCCAGCAGCACCGGGCCGAATGGCTCGCCGCCTGGGCGGCCAAGACCGACAGCGATGCGGAGCCGCTGAACCCCTACCGCGTGCTGCGCGACCTGTGGCGCACGGTGGATGTGGACAACACCATCATCACGCATGATGCAGGTTCGCCGCGCGACCAGCTCTCGCCGTTCTGGGTGAGCCGCACGCCGCTGTCCTACCTCGGCTGGGGCAAGACGACGCAGTTGGGCTACGGGCTGGGCCTCGCCATGGGCGCGAAGCTCGCGGCGCCGGACAAGCTCTGCATCAATGTCTGGGGCGATGCGGCGATCGGCTTCACCGGCATGGATTTCGAGACGGCGGTGCGCGAGCGCATCCCCATCCTGTCCATCCTGCTCAACAACTTCTCCATGGCGATCGAGCTGAAGGTGATGCCGGTCAGCACGGAGAAATATCGCTCCACCGACATCTCGGGCGACTATGCCGCCATGGCGCGCGCCTTCGGCGGCTATGGGGAGCGCGTGACCAGGATCGCGGACATCGTGCCCGCCATCCGGCGCGGCATCGAGCAGACGAAGAACGGAACCCCGGCGCTGCTGGAGTTCATCACATCGAAGGAGACAGCCGTATCCCGCCTGTAGCGCGGGGTCACGGCCAAGAAGCGGGGGCAACCCGCCCGGGCATCCAGGGAGGTTGAATGGCGACGGTCGATATCCGCGAGGTGCGGAAGGCGTTCGGCAGCACGCAGATCCTGCACGGGGTCAGCGTGGCGATAGAGGACGGTCAGTTCGTCGTCCTCGTCGGGCCGTCGGGCTGCGGCAAGTCCACGTTGCTCCGCATGCTGGCGGGGCTCGAGAACATCACGGGCGGAGAGATCGCGATCGGCGAGCGGGTGGTGAACAACGTCCCGCCCAAGGACCGCGACATCGCCATGGTGTTCCAGAACTACGCGCTCTACCCGCACATGACCGTGTTCCAGAACATGGCCTTCTCCATGAAGCTGGCCGGCGCCCCGAAGGATGTGATGGAGCGGGAGGTGCAGAAGGCCGCGAGGATCCTCGGCCTCGAGCAGTTGCTGCATCGCTTTCCCCGGCAGCTTTCGGGCGGACAGCGGCAGCGCGTGGCGATGGGGCGTGCCATCGTGCGCAATCCGCAGGTCTTCCTCTTCGACGAGCCGCTGTCGAACCTCGACGCCAAGCTGCGCGTGCAGATGCGATCCGAGATCAAGGAGCTGCACCAGCGGCTGAAAGTCACCACCGTCTACGTCACCCACGACCAGATCGAGGCCATGACCATGGCCGACCTGATCGTGGTGATGAACCACGGCCGCATCGAGCAGGCGGGCGCGCCGCTCGAACTCTACGACCGACCGGCGAACCTCTTTGTCGCGGGCTTCATCGGCTCGCCCGCGATGAACATGCTGGAAGGGCACATCGCGGACGGCGCGTTCCACGCCGCGGGCGGGGTGCGCTGGCCCCTGCCGCCGGGCGCACCCACCAGCGGCGAGGTGATCTACGGCATCAGGCCTGAGCACCTGCACCTTGATCCCGGTGGACTCCCGGCCTCGATCCAGGTGATCGAGCCTACGGGGTCGGAAACCCAGGTCCTGCTGCGGATCGGCGATGCCTCGCTGCTTGGCGCCTTCCGCGAGCGCATATCCGGCGCCCCCGGTTCGGCGCTGCCCGTCAGTCCCGACATTTCGCTGGTCCACCTGTTCGACAAGAAGACAGGCCAGCGAATTCCGTAACCGCAACGAAAAGCCAGGAGGGAGAGGAACATGTCGAACATCATCACGCGCCGGAGCATTCTCGGCGCCGGGGTAGGGGCCACGGCCCTCGCCGCCGGCGGAGGCGCCTTCGCGCAGTCCAACATCCAGACCGCCGCGGCCGCCCCGCCGAACCTGCCGATCGAGAGTGGCGCGACACTGCGGATGCTGCGCCCGGTCCGGTTCGTCCAGCCGGACGAGGAGGTGTTCCGCGCCAACTGCGCCCGCTTCACGCAGCAGACCGGCGTGCAGGTGCGCGTCGACTTCGTGGGCTGGGAGGACATCACCCAGCAGACCGCCGTCACCGCGAACACCGGCGCGGGCCCCGACCTCATCATCGGCTTCAACGAGGCGCCGCACATCTATGCCGACAAGCTCGTCGAGCTGTCGGATGTGGCGGAATACATCGGCAAGAAGTATGGCGGCTGGCTCAACCTCGCGCAGCGCTACGGCAAGCGGCACGGCACCAACAACTGGATCGGCCTGCCCTTCGGCGCGTCGGGCGGACCGTTGGTGTGGCGCAAGTCCGCGCTGAACGCGGCCGGCTTCCAGGCGCCGCCGGACGACCATGCCGGCTTCCTCGACCTGTGCCGGAAGCTCAAGGCAGCCAACAAGCCGGCGGGCTTTGCGCTCGGCAACGCGGTGGGCGACGGCAACGGCTTCGCCAACTGGCTGATCTGGTCGCATGGCGGCTACCTGGTGGACGAGGACAACAACGTCGCCATCAACAGCCCCAACACGATCGCGGCGCTGAACTACCTCAAGGACCTGTACCCGACCTTCGTGCCGGGCACGATCGCCTGGGGCGACATCAGCAACAACCGCGCCTATGCGGCCAACGAGGTGTGGCTGACGGCGAACGGCGTCTCGCTCTACTTCGCGCTGAAGAACGATCCCGCGACGAGGCCGATCGCGGAGGACACCGAGCACACGCTGCTGCCGAAGGGGCGGCTCGACGCCTCGCCGATGGCGGGGCTCACGCTCAATGCCATGGTGTTCAAGCACAGCCGCTTCCCGAATGCGTCGAAGGCGCTGCTCGCCTTCCTGCTCGAGAAGGAGCAGTACGATCCGTGGCTGCAGGCGAACCTCGGCTACTGGTCGCAGCCGTTGGATGCCTATTCCACCAGTGCCGTGTGGGACAGCGACCCGAAGGTGCGCATCTTCAAGGATGTGATGCGGACCAATTTCTACATCGGGTACAAGGGACCGATCAGCCAGGCGTCCGCCGCGGCGAATGCCGACTACATCATGGTCCAGATGTGTGCCCAGGTCGCATCCGGGCAAGCGACGCCCGAAGCCGCGGCGCGCGAGGCCGAACGCCGCGCCGCGCGCTTCTTCCGCCGCCGCTGACACGCCAGGCCCGCCGGCGGCCCTTCCCGGGGCCGCCGGCAGTGCGCGAAGGAACCACGATGTCCGTCACCGCCGCCGAGACCTGGAGACCGCGAGCGACCCAGCAGGGCTGGCTCTCGCGTCTTTTCGACAACAAGGCCTTCCTGATCGTCATGTGCCTGGCGCCGGCGATCGGGCTGCTGATGGTCTTCCTCACCTATCCGCTCGGCCTGGGCGTCTGGCTCGCCTTCACCGACACCACCATCGGCCAGCGCGGCATCTATGTCGGCCTGGAGAATTTCGAGTTCCTGTTCGGTGACCCGATCTTCTGGAACGCGATCTTCTTCAGCGTGTTCTACACGGGCGTCGCGACGGTCGGGAAGTTCGGCCTGGGGTTGTGGCTGGCGCTGCTGCTGAACAACCACCTGCCGTTCAAGTCCTTCCTGCGCGCGATCATCCTGCTGCCCTGGATCGTGCCGACGGTGCTCTCGGCCATCGCCTTCTGGTGGATCTACGACCCGCAATTCTCGATCATCTCCTGGGTGTTCATCGAGCTCGGCCTGCGCGAGACGAACATCGACTTCATCAACACCGCCTGGCCAGCGCGCTGGTCGCTGATCGCGGCGAATATCTGGCGCGGCATTCCGTTCGTGGCGATCTCATTGCTCGCGGGGCTGCAGACCATCTCGCCCTCGCTTTACGAGGCGGCGATGCTGGACGGCGCGACCGCGTGGCAGCGCTTCCGCTTCGTCACCTTCCCGATGCTGCTGCCGATCCTCGCGATCGTGATGACCTTCAGCATCATCTTCACCTTCACCGATTTCCAGCTGGTCTATGCGATCACGCGCGGCGGTCCGGTGAATTCGACCCATCTTCTCGCCACGCTCGCCTTCCAGCGCGGCATCCCGGGCGGGCAGCTGGGGGAGGGCGCGGCAATCGCCGTCGCGATGATCCCCTTCCTCGTCTTCGCGACGCTGTTCTCCTACTTCGCGCTCGCGCGCCGGAAGTGGCAGCAGGGAGAGTCCAATGACTGACGCCATCGCGGAGGAACAGGTCCCGACCTCCCGCACCGCGCCGCCGGAGCGGCTGTCCTGGGACAGCGGGATGCGGCGGTTCGTCGTGCTGTGGCTGCCGCTGTTCTGCTTCGTCATCATCCTGCTCTTTCCGTTCTACTGGATGACGATCACGGCCTTCAAACCGGATGCCGAGCTCTACGACTTCAGCACGCACAACCCGTTCTGGATCACCTCGCCCACGCTCGCGCACATCTACAAGCTGCTGTTCGAGACGTCCTATCCGTCATGGCTGCTCACGACGATGGGCGTCGCGGTCGGGTCCACCTTCCTCTCGCTGCTCGCGAGCACGCTCGCCGCCTATGCGATCCAGCGGTTGCGCTTCACCGGCAGCCAATATGTGGGGCTGGCGATCTACCTCGCCTACCTGGTGCCGCCGTCGATCCTGTTCATCCCGCTCGCGACGATCATCGTGCAACTGGGCCTGTTCGACAGCCCGCTCGCGCTGATCCTCGTCTATCCGACCTTCCTTGTGCCGTTCTGCACCTGGCTGCTGATCGGCTACTTCAAGTCGATCCCCTATGAGCTCGAGGAATGCGCGCTGATCGACGGCGCGACGCGGCTGCAGATCCTGCGCCAGATCACCTTGCCGCTGGCGGTGCCCGGCCTGATCAGCGCGGGCATCTTCTCCTTCACGCTGTCCTGGAACGAGTTCATCTACGCGCTCGCCTTCATCCAGAGCAGCGAGAACAAGACGGTCTCGGTCGCCATCCTGACCGAGCTCATCACCGGCGACGTCTATCAATGGGGCGCGCTGATGGCCGGCGCGCTGCTCGGCTCGCTGCCGGTCGCGATCTTCTATTCCTTCTTCGTGGACTACTACGTCTCCTCCCTCACCGGCGCGGTGAAGGAGTGAGGCTGCGCAACGCACAGGAGAACCAACCTTGGCGAAGTTCACTATCCTGACGCCGGCCGGCGCATCCTTCACCACATCCGGCGGCGGCTACGACTACGAGATGGAGGCGCTCCAGGGCATGGGCGCCGAGATCGTCGAATGTCCCGCCACCGAGGAAGGCTTCATCGCCGCCGCTCCCAACGCGGATGCGGTCTATGCGAAGGGCATGAAGTTCAGCGCGAAGATGATCGACGCGCTGACGAAGTGCCGGCACATCGCGCTTGGCACGGTCGGCGTGGACTATGTCGATGTCGCGGCGGCGACGGCGAAGGGCATCCCCGTCACCAACTGCCCGGACACTTTCATCGAGGAAGTCGCCGACCACGCGATGATGCTGCTGCTGGCGACGCACCGCCGCTGCATCGAGCAGGACCGCATGGTGCGCGAAGGCCGCTGGTCCGAAGGCCGCCCGCAGCTGCTGCAGATCCCGCGCCTGATGGGCCAGACGCTCGGCTTCATCGCCTTCGGTCGCGTCGCGCGCGCCACCGCCCGCCGTGCGAAGGCCTTCGGCCTGCACATGAAGGCCTTCGACCCCTTCATCGAGGAACTGGGCATGTCGGCCCTTGGTGTCGAACCGGCGAGCCTCGAGGAGGTGCTCTCGACCTCCGACTTCGTCTCGATGCACCTGCCGGACACGCCGGAATCGCGCGGCTTCATGAAGGAGCACCACTTCCGGCAGATGAAGAAGAACGCGCTCTTCATCAACACCGGCCGCGGGCCGACGGTGAACGAGGCCGCACTCATCAAGGCATTGCAGGAAGGCTGGATCGCGGGCGCCGGCCTGGACGTTTTCGAAACCGAGCCCACGAAGCCGGACAATCCGCTGCACAGGATGAACAATGTCATCCTCTCGCCGCACAACGCGTCGGCTTCCGCGCGTTTCGATCCGGCGCGCAAGCGGCGCGTGGGGCAGGAACTGGCGCTGACGCTGTCCGGCAAGTGGCCGCTCTCCTGCGTCAATCCGACGGTGCTCGCCACCAGCAGCCTGCGCCGCTGGCAGCCCTACGCCTTGGAGCGCGGGCCGAACTCGTAGGGCATCTGGCGGAGGGGCGCCGCCCCTCCGCCCACCCCGCGAGGATGTCGATCGCCGATGCCAAGCGCATGGGGTTCGCATCGGCGGCAATGCCGCCGGAAACCATCTTGCCGAACGCCACCCAGCCGCTACATCCGAACCACGAAAGTAACAGGGAGCACCACAAGTGGCGGACGTGATCATCGACATCGGCGGTGAGATCTTCGAAGCGTTCTACGAGGACCGCGACGCGCCGAAGACCGTCGCCCGCTTCCGCGACTTCGTCCCCTACGGCAACCGCATCATCCACGTCCGCTGGTCGGGCGAGGCCTGCTGGATCCCGATGGGTGACTTCGACCTCGGCATCGGCTTCGAGAACGCCACGTCCTACCCCGCTCCGGGCCAGGTCATCGTCTTCCCTGGCGGCGTCAGCGAGACCGAGATCCTGATCGCCTACGGGCCGACCTGCTTCGCCAGCAAGGCGGGCCAGCTCGCCGGCAATCACGTCCTGACCATCCGGGAAGGGCTGGATCGCTTGGCCGTCGTCGGCCGCTCCGTGCTGTGGGACGGAGCGAAGCCGATCACCTTCCGGCCGGCGTGACACGCGCAGGGCAGCGCCTGGCCGCCGTTGCTCTGCTCCTCTGCGCAGCATGTGTCCAACCGGCCGGGGACGGCCCGGTCGCCACCGGGGCGGGCAGTGAGTTTGCCGTGGAGTTCGACCCGAACGACACGACGACCGACCAACTCCATCGCCCTGCCCGCGACGAGTGCCTGCGGCGAGGCTTCAACACCTTCGATCTCACGCGCGTCCGCGAAATCCGCGGCCGGGGCATGCACTGGACCTACGCCTGCCGTCACGTCCCGATCCATGGCGATCCGATCCCACCGATGCCGCCGGCGCGTGGCCGTACCGCGCCGGTGAGGCTTGTTGCACCACCAGGGCATGACTAGCTTCCGGCCGCATCGCCGGAAGGAAACATACCCATGTCCATCACGCATCCTGTGGGTCGCCGCGCACTGGTGCTCGGCACGCTGGCTGCGCCCGGCATTGCGCGGGCCCAGGCCCCGGCCTTCCCGACCCGCCCGATCAGCCTGATCGTGCCCTTCCCGCCAGGCGGCACCACCGACATCTCCATGCGCGCCCTGGCCGAGGCGACCGCGAAGATCCTGCGGCAGCCCATCATCGTCGAGAACAAGCCCGGCGCGGCGAACACCCTCGGCGCGGCGCAGGTCGCCCGGGCCCGGCCGGACGGCTACACGCTGACCCAGTTCCCGGCCTCGGCCATTCGCGTGCAGCTGCTGCAACGTCTGCAATACGACACGCTGCGCGACTTCACGCCGGTCATCTGCGTCGTCGGCTACCCCTTCATCGTGGCCGCGAAGGCCGGGCGCTTCCCCAACGGCTGGCGCGGCTTCGTCGAGGAGGCCCGCGCCAATCCCGGCAAGCTGACCTATGGCAGCACCGGCGCCAACGGCACGCCGCACGTCTACCTGGCCGAACTGCTGCGCCGGGAAGGCCTCGACCTGACGCATGTGCCGTTCCGCGGCGATTCCGACGGCTCGCAGGCGATGATCGGCGGGCACATCGACCTGATGGCAGGCTCGACCAGCATGGCGGGGCTGGTCGAGGGCGGCCAGGCGGTCTTTCTCTGCGTCTGGACGCCGCAGCGCCTGCGTCGCTTCCCGGACGCGCCGACGCTGAAGGACCTCGGCTACGACATGACGGTGACGACGCCCTTCGGCATCATGGCGCCCGCCGGCCTGCCGCCGGAGGTCACGCGGACCCTGCACGACGCCTTCAAGGCCGGCATGGACGATCCGGGCTTCATCGAGGTGCGCGACCGCTACGAGATGCTGCCCGAATACCGCAACAGCGCCGACTACGCCGCCCTGCTGCGGGAGATGGTGCAGCAGGAAACCAGCCTGATCCAGCGCCTCGGCCTGAGCGCGGGCTGACGCCTCGCCACGTCGCGCCGGCGGAGACGGGCCGATCCGGCGGTCCTGGGCTTGGCCGCAGCCGGTCGGCGGCGATGCCGATCTTGCTGATCCGGATGGGGGAGGGGCCTTCGCCACGGCGGGCGTTAGCGGCCGTGCCCCCGCGGCGGTGCGCGAGGCCGAGAACGGCGCCTTCCCGGACGTCCTGAGGGCGCGGCCGCCGTTTGGCGCGAGGCCATCGGTCATGGGCGGGAGCCCTCAGTCGCTGCGAGTGTAACCAGCCCCCGCGCGAGGGCGCGTCATGAACCGCCGCATACCATCGACCCAACGGCAGGGCCGTGGCGACCGGGGGCTTGCCTCCGGCACGAAGGAGCCCCCCACACAGCGCCGGCGATGAGCCGCGGCTGCGGCCACAAGCAAGCGCGTGCCGACGGCGGCGGCGGCTTGAGCCGCCATGCGCGACGACGACGGCAGGCGGGAGACTGTGCGGGGGATGCGCGATGAAACATCCGTGGCCGCGGTACCGGGGCGCCGGACGTCAATATTCTCAATGAGTTCGGCGCGAAATGGCTGGGGGACCTGGATTCGAACCAAGGCTGCCCGGGTCAGAGCCGGGAGTTCTACCGCTAAACTATCCCCCAAGCGGGTCCGGCATCGGCCGGGCCGCGCATATAGCGCCGTCGTCCGGATCGGGCAACACCCCAGCTGCGGGATGGCGGACAGGGCAGGCATCGCAGCAGGGCGTCCTGGCCGACCCGCCGATCGCCTCGCATGCCGTGGAAACCGCTTGCTCCCCGCCCCACATCTCCGGGATCATTGATTTGCGACCGTCGGCTCGTGCCGCCGGTCCGGACCCCAGGATGACCGACGCCGCCACCCGTTACTCACCCGAAGCCCCGCCGGAACCGGCGGCGACTGTCTTCGTGCGTCCGGACCACGGCCCGGCGGCCTTTGCCGCCCTGGACCTCGGCACCAACAACTGCCGGCTGCTGGTCGCCGCCCCCACCACCACGGGCTTCCGCGTGGTCGATTCCTTCAGCCGCATCGTCCGGCTCGGGGAAGGGCTGGCACATACCGGCCGCCTGGCCGACAGCGCCATGGATCGCGCCGCCGCCGCGCTCTCGGCCTGCGCCGACAAGCTCGGCCGCCGCCCCATCAGGCGGCTTGAGGCCGTGGCCACCGAGGCCTGCCGGCGCGCGGCCAACGGTTCCGCCTTCCTCGCCCGCATCACGGCGGAGAGCGGCTTGCGCTTGCGCATCATCTCGGCGCGGGAGGAAGCGGAACTGGCGATGGAATCCTGCGCCCCGCTCCTCGAACCCGGTGACCGGCGCGCGCTGCTCTTCGACATCGGCGGCGGCAGCACCGAGATCGCCTGGATCCGCGTCCCGCCCGGCGCCTGCCCCGGAACGCCGCCTGAACTCATCGGCTACCTCTCGCTGCCGCTCGGCGTCGTCACCCTGGCCGAGCGCGCCGGCCAGTCCTGCTTCACCGAACACGGCTTCTTCGAGGTGGTGGACGAGGTCGCCACCCACCTCGCGGAATTCGACCGGGTCCACTGCATCGCGCAGGAAATCCGGGCCGGCGGGGTGCGGCTGATGGGTACCTCGGGCACGGTCACGACGCTCGCCGGCGTGGCGATGGCCCTGCCGCGCTACCGGCGACCGCTGGTGGATGGGACGACGCTCGACTGCACCGCGGCGGACCTGGCGCTGGGGGATCTCTTCGCCCTCGGGCGCGAAGGCCTGGCGCAGCATCCCTGCGTCGGACCGGAAAGGGTGGAGTTCGTGCTGCCCGGCTGCGCGGTCTATGCCGCCATCCGTCGCGTCTGGCCGACGCCGCGCTTGACGGTGGCCGATCGCGGGCTGAGGGAAGGCATGCTCACCCGCATGATGCGCGCCGATCGCGCGCCCGCGCGCCGCCGTTCCGGCCCCGCGCGCTGAAGGAGACATCGATGGCGAAGCAACCGCCCGGCTCCGGCCGCGGCATGGCGACGCGCCTGCGCACGGCGACCGGCCGCAGCACCGCGAGCCAGCGCTGGCTGACCCGCCAGTTGAACGACCCCTATGTGAAGGCGGCCAAGGAACGCGGCCTGCGTTCCCGCGCCGCCTTCAAGCTGCTGGAGATGGACGAGAAGCTGCACCTGCTGAAGCCGGGGATGCGGGTGGTGGACCTCGGCGCCGCGCCGGGGGGCTGGACGCAGGTGTCGGTGCAGGCGGTCGGGCCGCGCGGGCAGGTGGTGGGAATCGACATCCTGCCCATGGACCCGGTGCCGGGCGCGACCGTGCTGCAGGGCGACTTCACCGAGCAGGAAGCCGAGGACCGCACCATCGACGCGATGGGCGGCAAGGCGGATGTCGTGCTGTCCGACATGGCGCCGAACACCACCGGCCACCAGGCGACGGACCACCTGCGGATCATGGGCATGGCCGAGATCGCGCTCGAATTCGCGCGGAAGGTGCTGGCGCCGGGCGGGGCCTTCGTCGCCAAGGTGCTCCAGGGCGGGACCGAGAAGGAGATGCTGGCGACGCTGAAGCGCGACTTTGCCGTGGTGCGCCACATGAAGCCGCCGGCCAGCCGGAAGGACAGTGCGGAACTCTACGTCGTGGCGACGGGGTTCCGTGGGCTGGGATAAAGGAATTTTTGCCGCTTTAGTGATTTTAGGCCTTTAAACGTCCCGGCTCGGATGCCGAATCTGGCAGGACGACGCCAGGATCACCGGCCAATGTCGCGAGTCGGATAGGAAGGTTCAAGGAGCGATGCCATCGGGGATGATGGCAGGAGACTATATTCCTAGAACGGCCATCGCGAAAAATCCAGCCCATCCTTCCCCCCCCGTCCTTCGGCCACCCGCCTCGCCCCGACCTGCGCGATCCGGCCTTTCCGCTGCGGTCCCCGGCGCCACCCGGCGCCGCCCAGCCTTGCAGCCGGCCGACATCGGGGCCGTGGTCTCGCGCGCGGCCGCCCCACCAGCCCCCACGCGCCAGGCCGCCCGGCCCTGCCGATGAATTCATGGTCGTGCCCAGGCGGCATCAGGCGCGGCAGACATAGCTCACTGTCCGGATGCGGCGTTTCTCGAGGTTCGCCACCTGGTTGCGCGCCATCGCCGGAAAGTCGTTCCCGAGAAAGAGCTGGAACGTCACCGCCGGCGTTTCCCGCGTCATGTGCCGCGCGACGCCCTCGAACCAGGCTTGGCTTTCCTCGGTGGAATCCCTGGAGGACAGGATTTCGAAGCCGGCGCCTTGCAGCAGTGCGACCATCTCCTCCGGCGTGGCGAGGTGGCTGATCGAAGGCTCCCGGGCCCAGGGAACGGGGAAAAGGACCTCCCCGCCCTCGCCCTGCAGCACGTCGTAGATGCCGAAAAGAGAGCCGGGCTTCAGGACGCGCCTGGCCTCCGCATACATCCTGTCCTTTGCGGCGATGTTCATGGCCACGTGGATCGTCATCGCGGCGTCGAAGGATCCGTCGGCGAAGGGCAGGCTCGTGGCGTCGCCCTGCCGGAAGTCGACGCGGTCCCCCAGCCCGACCCATCCGCTCAACGCCGTCGCGGCGTCACAGAAGGCCGGTGTCAGGTCGATGCCGGTGACGCGGCAGCCGAGCGCCTCCGCGACCGTCCTGGCCGGCCCGCCCAGGCCGCTGCCGATGTCGAGCAGGTGGGAGGAAGCCGTCAGCCCCAGGGATCCCGCCAGTTCCAGCGTCGCCTTGCGGCCGCGGATGTGGAACTCGTCCACCGTCGCGAGATCCGTCGTGCCGAGCCTGTCGGTGTCCTTGCCGGCCTTGCGCAGGCTTTCGGCGATGACGCCCGCCAGGTCGAGGTTCCCGGCGTAGTGGCGCGATACCGTCTCGGTCATGGCCTGGCCTTCGGTGAATTTGCTTGCAAGGGCATGATGTCACGATCCGCCTGCGTTCCGAAGGAGATCCTCGGCACCCGCGGGCCTGCCCCGTGGCCCTTGCCGCACTCCTTCCCGCGTCGCGCGCTTGCCTGCCGCGCCCCGGCCGACTAAGGAGGGCCGCCAAGGTACGGATCGCGAAAGGTCCCCCATGGCTCCCGACAGCACCCCTGAATCCCCCCGTCCTGGCCTCCGCATGATCGAGGAGGCCTACGCCTTCGACGACGTTCTGCTGGTGCCCTCCTTTTCCACCGTCCTGCCGGCGCAGACCGACACGCGCACGCGCATGACGCGGGAGATCACGCTCAACATCCCGCTGATTTCCGCCGCCATGGACACGGTGACGGAAGCGAACATGGCCATCGCCATGGCGCAGTCCGGCGGCATCGGCGTGATCCACAAGAACCTCTCGCCCGAGGAGCAGGCCGCGCAGGTCCGCCAGGTGAAGAAGTTCGAATCCGGCATGGTGGTGAACCCGGTGACGGTCCACCCGGACCAGACGCTGGCCGAGGTCCGCGCCCTGCAGGACCGGTACCACATCAGCGGCATCCCGGTGACCGAGCGCGGCACGGGCCGCCTGGTCGGCATCGTCACCAACCGCGACGTCCGCTTCGCCACCGACCCGAACCTCCGGGTCTATGAGCTGATGACGCGGGAGAACCTGATCACCACCTCGCCGGAGGTGACGCCGGACCAGGCGCGGGCGCTGCTGCACAAGCACCGCATCGAGAAGCTGCTGGTGGTGGACGACGCCTATCGCTGCGTCGGGCTGATCACCGTCAAGGACATGGACAAGGCCCAGGCCAACCCGAACGCGGTGAAGGACGCGATGGGCCGCCTGCGCGTCGCCGCCGCAACCGGCGTGGGCGAGGACGGGTTCCGCCGCGCCGAGCTGCTGGTCGCCGCCGATGTGGACGTGGTGGTGGTGGACACCGCCCATGGCCATTCCGCCGGCGTCCTGGCGGCGATCGAGCGCGTCAAGCGCCTGTCCAACTCCGTGCAGGTGGTGGCGGGCAATGTCGCCACGCCGGAAGGCGCGCTGGCGCTGATCGAGGCCGGCGCGGATGCGGTGAAGATCGGGATCGGCCCCGGTTCCATCTGCACCACGCGAATCGTCGCCGGCGTCGGCGTGCCGCAGCTCACCGCGGTGATGGAAAGTGCTGCGGCGGCGCGGGAGAAGGGCGTGCCCTCGATCGCCGATGGCGGCATCCGCAGCAGCGGCGACCTCGCGAAGGCGATCGCCGCCGGGGCGGACTGCGCCATGATGGGCAGCGTCTTCGCCGGCACCGACGAGGCGCCGGGCGAGGTCTTCCTCTACCAGGGCCGCTCCTACAAGTCGTATCGCGGCATGGGCTCGCTCGGCGCCATGGCGCGCGGCAGCGCCGACCGCTACTTCCAGGCCGAGGTGCAGGACGCGCTGAAGCTGGTGCCCGAAGGCGTGGAAGGCCGCGTCGGCTACAAGGGCCCGGTCGGCGCGGTGCTGCACCAGATGGTGGGCGGCCTGCGCGCGGCCATGGGCTACACCGGCTGCGCCACCATTCCCGACCTGCAGAGCAATGCCCGCTTCCGCCGCATCACCGGCGCGGGGCTGCGGGAAAGCCACGTCCACGACGTGGCGGTGACACGGGAGGCGCCGAACTACCGCGTGGAGGGCTGACCCCCGGCCGCCGGGACGCTCGCGAATTCGTGAGCGTCCGGACGGCGGCGCGAGCGGCGCGGACGGCAGCGGAATGGTTGGCGAGGCGCCCTTTTCTCGGCCATCCTTGGCGGCCCAGTCAGGGAAGGCCGACATGCCTGCGCCGGAAGCGGTCGTCTTCGATGCCTACGGAACGCTGCTCGACGTCAATGCCGCGATGGCCGGGCACGCGGAGCGGCTCGGCGCGCGGTGGGAATCACTTTCGGCCGAATGGCGGTCGAAGCAGCTCGAATACACCTGGGTGCGCAGCCTGACCGGCGCGGCGCACCACGAGGATTTCTGGCTCTGCACCCGTGACGCACTGGATTTCGTCCTCGCCCGGAACCGCATCGACGATCGCGGCCTGGCGAAGGATCTGATGGAGGCTTACCGCACCTTGCCCGCCTATCCTGAAGTGCCCGCCATGCTCGAAGCCGTGCGGGAGCAAGGGATCGCCACCGCGATCCTGTCCAACGGCACGCCGGGGATGCTCGAGGCCGCGCTGAGGGCCTCCGGCCTCGCGCCCTTGATCGACGAGGTGCTGAGCGTGGAGGAGGTCGGCGTCTTCAAGCCCGACCCGCGCGTCTATCGGCTGGCGACACGGCAGTTCGGCTGCCCGCCGGACCGGCTGGTCTTCGTGTCCGCCAATGCCTGGGACGCCCAGGCGGCGCATGCCTGCAACATGGATGTGGTGCGCGTGGACCGGACCGGCTCGCCCGACGAGTACGGCCTGGCCGCCGCCGAGGTGGCGGTGCTGCCCGACCTCTCCGGCCTGCCCGACCTGCTGGCGTGACCCCTTCTGCCCGTGCTGCCGCCGCGATCGCTCTGCTCGCGGTGCTCGAGGAACAATGCTTCGCGCCCGAGGCGAGGCGCCGCCCGGCCGATGCCGTCGCGAGCGATTTCTTCCGCGCCCGCCGCTTCATCGGCGGCGGGGACCGCCGCGCCGTGTCCGAATTCGCCTGGGGCGTGGTGCGGCAGCGGCTGCGGCTCGACTGGCATCTCGCGCGGATCGGCATGGCGCCGACGCCGCGCCTGCTGCTGCTGGCGCAGATGCTGCTGGTGGACGGCGTCGCGAGGCAGGCCGCGGAGGCGGTGTTCGACGGGTCCCACTACGGCCCGCCGGCGCTGGATGCGGCCGAGCGCCGCGCCGCGGCCGCGCTGGCCGGGCGCGCGCTGGTCGATCCTGCCATGTCGGACTCCGCGCGGCTGAACCTGCCGGACTGGGTCCTGCCGGCGCTCGCCGCCCGCTTCGGGAAGACCCTGGCGCGGGAGGCCGCGGCCCTGGAATCGGAGGCGCCGCTCGACCTGCGCGCCAACCTGCTGCGCACCGACCGGGCCGCCGCCGCCGCCGCGCTGGCGGCGGAAGGCATCGCCTCCACGCCCACGCCGTTCTCCCCATGGGGGCTGCGCCTGCCCGCGCGGCGCCCGGTGACGGGCAGCGCCGCCTACAAGGGCGGGCTCATCGAGGTGCAGGACGAGGGCAGCCAGCTCATCGCCCTGCTGGCGGATGCGCGGCCGGGGATGCGGGTTGCCGACTACTGCGCGGGGGCGGCGGGCAAGACGCTCGCCATGGCGGCGACCATGGGCAATCGCGGCCGCATCACCGCATGCGACACCTCCGCCCCGCGGCTCGAGGGCGCCGCCCGGCGCCTGCGCCGCGCCGGGGTGGACAATGCCGAGCGGCACCTGCTCGCCTCCGGCGACCGCTGGGCCAAGCGCCGCGCCGGCAGCTTCGACCGCGTGCTGGTGGACGCGCCCTGCACCGGCACCGGCACCTGGCGGCGCAACCCCGATGCGCGGCTGCGCACGCGGCCGGAGGACCTCGCGGAACTTGTCGCGTTGCAGCATGAGATTCTGGGGAAAGCCGCAGAACTGGTGCGTCCGGGCGGCAGGTTGATCTACGCTACCTGTTCCCTGCTGCCGCAGGAGAACGAGGAGCAGATGGAGCGCTTCCTGGCGCGCAGCACCGGTTTCGCGCCGGTGCCCCTGGAGAGGCTGTGGACCGCGCTGGTGCCGGGCATGGCGCCGCCCTGCGCCGGGCCGTGGCTGACCCTCTCGCCCGGCGCCCAGGGCACGGACGGCTTCTTCTGCGCCGTGCTGGAACGCCCCACGTGATCAGCATCCGCCGCGCCCGCCCTGCCGATGCGCAGGCGATCGGGGAGATCCACGCGGCGGTCTGGCGCTCGACCTATGCGGGCATCCTGCCTGCGGAATATCTGGCCGGCCTGTCGGCGCTCCGGCTGGCGGGCTTCTACCAGCGGGCCATTTTGGACCGGCGCGAGGGCCATGCGGTCTTCGTCGCCGTGGCCGGCGGGGCGGATGCGCAGGGCATGGGCACCACGGTGGTGGGCTTCGCCTCCGGCGGGCGGGCGCGCCGTGCCGGGCTGGCGGAGGGGGAGGTGGAGACGCTCTACCTCCTCGAGGATTGGCGGGAGAGGGGGGCGGGGCGCCGCCTCATGCGCGCCATGGGGGCGCATCTGCGGGCCGTCGGGTGCCATTCCGCCATGCTCTGGGTGCTGGCGGAGAATCCGACGCGCTGGTTCTACCGCCGCCTCGGCGGCAAGGAGGCGGCGCGGGAGGTGATCCGCGTCGCCGGCCAGCCGGTCGAGCAGGCGGCCTTCGTCTGGGATCCGATCGAGTCGCTGCTCGCGGCGACCGCCCCGGCGGGCGAGAGGTAGCGCGAGGGTCCTTGCCGACGGCCCGGCATTGTGCTGGAAGCCGCCATGGCCGACCCGATTCCTGATTCCGTCCCCCGGCACGAACATGTGCTGATCCTCGACTTCGGTAGCCAGGTGACGCAGCTCATCGCGCGCCGCCTGCGGGAATCCGGGGTCTATTGCGAGATCTGGCCCTACAGCCACGCCCCCGAGGACCGCATCCGCGCCTTCGCGCCGCGGGGCATCATCCTGTCCGGCGGGCCGGCCAGCGTGACGGAGGGCGAAAGCCCCCGCGTGCCGGATGCCGTCTTCCGGCTCGGCGTGCCGGTCCTCGGCATCTGCTACGGGCAGCAGGCGATGGCAGCGCAGCTCGGCGGCACTGTCGAACCGCATGACCACCGCGAATTCGGCCGCGCCTTCGTCGAGGTGATGGACGAGAGCGCGCTGACCAAGGGCGTCTGGGCGCCCGGCGCGCGCGAACAGGTGTGGATGTCCCACGGCGACCGCGTGACGCGCCTGCCCGAGGGCTTCCGCCCCGTGGCGGTCAGCGACGGCGCGCCCTTCGCCGTCATCGCCGACGATGCGCGCCACTTCTACGGCGTGCAGTTCCACCCGGAGGTGGTGCACACCCCGCACGGCGCGGCGCTGCTGCGGAACTTCACCCACGGCATCTGCGGCTGCACCGGCGACTGGACCATGGGGGCCTTCCGCGCCGAGATGGTCGCGAAGATCCGCGCGCAGGTCGGCAAGGGCAGGGTGGTCTGCGGGCTGTCGGGGGGCGTCGATTCCTCCGTCGCCGCGGTGCTGATCCATGAGGCGATCGGCGACCAGCTCACCTGCATCTACGTGGACCACGGGCTGATGCGGGCGAACGAGAGCGCGCAGGTCGTCGCCACCTTCCGCGACCGCTTCAACATCCACCTGGTGCACCGGGACGCGAGCGACCTGTTCCTCGGCCAGCTTTCCGGCGTCACCGACCCGGAGGTGAAGCGCAAGACCATCGGGCGCCTGTTCATCGAGGTGTTCGAGGAGGAGCAGAACAAGCTCGGCGGCGCGGATTTCCTCGCGCAGGGCACGCTCTATCCGGACGTGATCGAGAGCGTTTCCGCCACCGGCGGGCCGAGCGTGACGATCAAGTCGCACCACAATGTCGGCGGCCTGCCCGAGACCATGCGCATGAAGCTGGTCGAGCCGCTGCGCGAACTGTTCAAGGACGAGGTGCGCGCGCTCGGCCGCGAACTGGACATCCCGGAGGAGATCGTCGGGCGCCATCCCTTCCCGGGGCCTGGCCTCGCCATCCGCATCCCCGGCGAGGTCACGCGCGACAAGGCCGACCTGCTGCGCAAGGTGGACACCGTCTTCCTCGAGGAGATCCGCAACGCCGGCCTCTACGACGCGATCTGGCAGGCCTTCGCGGTGCTGCTGCCGGTGCGCACCGTGGGCGTGATGGGCGATGGCCGCACCTACGACCAGGCCTGCGCGCTGCGCGCGGTGACGAGCACCGACGGCATGACGGCGGATGTCTATCCCTTCGACATGGCGTTCCTGTCGCGGGTGTCGAACCGCATCGTCAACGAGGTGCGGGGGATCAACCGGGTGACCTACGACGTCACCTCGAAGCCACCCGGGACGATCGAGTGGGAATGAACCGAGGGGCGTGACAGCCCCGCGGCGCCTCAATCCCGCCCCGGATCCCCCAGCGGGAACAGGTGCCGGTATGGCCGCGCCTCATCCAATGCGCGCGCGTAGGATGGGCGCGCGAGCAGCCGTGCGCGGTAGGCGCGGAGCGCCGCGAAGCGTTCGGGGATGGGCGCCACCCAATCGGCGTAGAGAAGCCCGGGCGCGGCGCCGCAATCGGCCAGGCTGAAGGCTTCGCCCGCAGCCCAGCTGCGCCCGGCCAGCCGCGCATCGAGCCAGGCATAGGCCGTCCCGATCACCGCCCGCGCCTGGTCCACGCCGAAGCCGTCGCGCGCCTCGGGCGGGCGGATGGCGTCCAGCACCACCTTCTGCATCGGCGTCATCAGGTAGTTGTCCACCACGCGGTCGATCAGCCGCGCCTCGATCGCCGCATCGGAGTCCTCCGGCAGGAAACGCACGGGGCCGGGGTGGTGGCGGTCGAGGTGCTCGATGATGATCGACGCCTCCGGCACCATGGCCGCGCCGTCCACCAGCACGGGGAACTTGCGGAACGGCCACAGCGCGGCGAGCGCGGCCGCATCGGCCTCCTCCCCGAGGTTCACGAAGCGGAACTCGAAGGGCGTCGCGTTCTCGTAGAGCGCGACGAGCGCCTTCTGGCAGTAGGCCGAGAAGGGATGCGCGAAGAGTGTCAGTGCCATGGGTTCAGCCCTCCCGCGCGCGGCGGTAGCGGAGAATGACGGAACCCGTGCCCAACGCCTTCGTCTCGGTCAGCGTGAAGGCCGCCTCCGGCCGCCCGTCGGCAAACAGGCGCTTGCCGCTGCCGAACAGGAGCGGCGTGATCATCAGCCACAACTCGTCCACCACGTCATGCGCGAGCAGGCTGTTCGCGAGCCCAGCGCCGCCGAAGGCGAAGACGTCGCCTGGCGCTTCCCGCTTCAGCCGCGCGACCTCGGCGGCAAGATCCGGCCCGGCGACGCGCCCGTTCCAGCCCGGATCGCCGGTGAGCGTGCGCGAGACCACGGTCTTCGGCAGCCGGTTCATCGTGCCGGCATAGGAGATGCCGGCGGCGACGCTGGCCGGATCGGTTTCGGCCACGCTCCAGAATCCCTTGTTGAACAGGAAGTTCACCCGCCCGTAGAGCAGGTGTCCCGCGCGCGCCATCGCCCGCAGCGACCATTCGCGCTCGACCTCGTCCGACCAGGGCGGGGGCGCGAACTGCCCGCCCGGCTTCTCGATGTAGCCGTCGAGGCTTGTGAAACTGGACAGGACCAGCAGGGCCATAGCGGCGTCTCCTCCCGAAGTGTCAGCGCCGGGCCGGCGGCGCCGGCCCCAAGTGCCGAGGCGGCGAGTATCGGCGTAGGATCGCGCGACCCACCGGACTGCCAGGAGCCCGACCTTGACCGAGCCCGTCACCATCCACGGCATCAGGAACTGCGACACGATGAAGAAGGCGCGCGCCTGGCTCGAGGGCCACGGCGTCGCGCACGCCTTCCATGACTACAAGGTGGCCGGCATCGACCGCGCCACGCTGGAAGCCTGGGCGAGGAAGGCCGGGTGGGAGAAGCTGCTCAACCGCGCCGGCACCACCTTCCGCAAGCTGCCCGAGGCCGGGAAGCAGGATCTCACGGAGGCGAAGGCGATCGCGCTGATGCTCGCCCAGCCGGGCATGATCAAGCGGCCGGTGCTGGTGATCGGCAAGGAGATCCTGGTCGGCTTCGACCCCGCGCGCTACGCGCAGGCGCTCGGGGCTCATGCCGGCCACCCCATGTCCTGACCTGCGGTCGGCGCAGCCAGGCCGCGCGGATGCGCGTCGCCCGGCGCCCGGCGCCCGAGGGCAGGTCGATCGATCCCGGTGGTCGATGATATGGGCCGCCGGGATCAGACGACGTAAAGCCGCCCCGCCTTCTCGCTGAGGCCGACGGCGGGGTCGGGCTTGCCCCAGTGGCGGCCCGCCACCAGTTCGGGTGCCACGCCGGACAGCGCCTGCACCAGGTCCTTCCGCACGCGCGGATCGTTCCGATAGTACTGGTGCGCGACGTAGTTCCATTCCGTCGTGCCGATCGCCTCCGGCTTGGCCGAGACCGCATAGGCGTAGTCCACCACGTAGATGCGGTCGTCCGGATGCGGCACCGTGCCGGGCCCGTCGGCGCCGAGGCGCGGCTTCCTGTTCTCCACCTTCTCGCTGATGACGGCGAGCGTCGCATCGCCCGGATAGACGCCGAGCGTCACCCAGTCGGCGATCTCCGCGATCGGCCGCAGCGGCGCGCGCGGCGGCGTCAGCACATCCGTGTCGTCGTCCCCCGCGATGACGATGGCCTGGCCGAACAGGCGCTCGGGCAGCGCCTCCGCGCCGATCGCCAGCGCCTCCATCGCGAAGCGGGTCGCACGCGCGCCCATCGAATGCGCGAGGTAGGCCGGCTTGCGTCCGGCATGACCCGCCGCGGCCTTGCCGATCGCATGGATCAGCCGTGCCAGCGCGGGGCCCGACGCCGCGCAGTCCTTCTGGTCGTCCTTGTAGGCGGAACTGCCGGTGATGCCGTTGCTCGGCCAGGTGAAGGCCAGCGGTTCGAGCCGCAACTCGCCGCTCGCCTCGAGCCAGTCGCAGAGGTTGCCGGCACGCGCGCAGGCCTCGCCGAAATCGTAGTCGAAGCCGTGCACGTAGAGCAGTGGCAACGCATCCCGCGCGCGCGCCACCGCGAACCAGCCCGCCAGCACATCCATCGCCGCGCCGTCGCGCCCCGCCGGCCCCGCGAAATCGTCGAAGCCCGAGACATCCGGTGGGCTGCACTTGCCGTCGATCAGCGGATCCGCGGAGACGCCGACCTTCACCGTACCGAGCCAGAGCCGGTCCGGCGGATCCTCGGGCACGAAGCCGAAGGTGCCGTCCATGCGGTCCCAGAGGCGGTTGGTCGCGAAGTGGAGCAGGCGCATGGCGGTGGCCCTTCCGGTCCCGGGGCCGAGTGAAGTCCCGCCATCCCCGCCCTGTCCATCGCGATCGGCGCGCGGCGCGTGACCCGGCGCACGCGCCGCGCATCAGAGGCTGCGCGCCAGCGCCACGAGCTGGTCCGTCGCCTTGCCCCAGCCCTCGTGGAAGCCCATCGCCTCGTGCTTCTCGCGCGCCTCGGCCGTCGCGTGCAGGGCGGAGGCGCGGTAGCGCGTGCCCTTGCCGTTCGGCTCGAAGACGACGACGCCGGTCATGAAGGATTCGGCCGCGGGGCGGAAGCCCGGCAGCATCGCGTCGGTGAAGACCAGGCGGCGTTCCGGCACCACTTCGAGGAAGCAGCCGATATTCGGGTGCTCCTCGCCGTTCGGTCCGCGCATCACGGTGGAGAAGATGCCGCCGGGGCGGAGTTCCATCTCCGCTTCCGTGACGCGCCAGGGCAGGGGGCAGAACCACTGCTTCAGCAAGTCCGGCCGCGTCCAGCAGGCCCAGAGCGGGGCGACGGGGAGGGCGATCTCGCGCTCCAGCACCAGGTCGAGGTTCGGGTCGTGCATCGTGCTCAGTGCTCCAGGATGGCGCGGAAGCCGCCATAGATCATGCGCTTGCCGTCGAAGGGCATGTTCGCGGGATCCATCCGCATCGAGGGGTCGGCCATGATCGCGGCCCAGGCCTTGTCGCGCACCTCCTTCGACGGCCAGGTGACCCAGGAGAAGACGACCGTCTCCTCCGGCTCGCATTTCACCGCCATGGGGAAGGAGGTGAGCTTGCCTTCCGGCACGTCGTCGCCCCAGCACTCGACGAAGGCGAGCGCGCCGTGCTCGCGGAGGCGCGGGGCGACCTGCTCAGCGTGGCGGAGATAGGCCTCGCGCTTCGCGTTCGGCACGGCCAGAACGAAGCCGTCCACATAGGTCATGCGATTGCTCCTTCCTCGGCCGCCCAGGCGGCCTTCAGTGTTGCGATGTCGAGCTTCACCATGGGCATCAGCGCGGCCATCAGGCGCCCGCGCTGCGCCGCGTCGCCCTGGCGCATCATCTCCCCGAGGCTGGCGGGCACCACCTGCCAGGAGACGCCGTGGCGGTCGGTCAGCCAGCCGCAGCGCTGCGGCGCGCCGCCTTCGAGCAGCCCATCCCACACTCGGTCGAGTTCCGCCTGGTCGGCGCAGGTGACGACCAGGGAAATCGCTTGCGTAAAGGCTGCGTCCCGCGCCGCGTTGAACGCCATGCAGGGTCGGCCGCCGAGGTCGAATTCCACGATGAAGGCGGAGCCGTCCGCGTGGCGCACCACGTTGCGGATCGCGGAGCCGGGGACCACGGCGCAGTAGTGCCGTACCGCCTGCTCGGCGGCGTCGTTGAACCAGAGACATGGCATCACGGTGTCGGTCGTCATGGCATTTCCTTCCGGGACACGGAAAGATTAACCGAACAGTTTAGTGTTGTGCAAGCATGCCGGGGTCACCTCCGCGTGACGAGGCGGCGGCGCAGGGCTGGCGCGGTTCGGCGCGCGGTCTAGCATGGGGGTTTCGTCACCGACGCCGATCCACGAGGAAGCCCCGCCGACATGCCTGATACTGAAGCCGGTTCCCGCATCTCCGCCGCCATCGATGCCGCATTCGACCGGCAGGTGGAGTTCCTCCAGGAACTGGTCCGTTTCCCTTCCCTGCGCGGGCGGGAGGCGCCGCTGCAGGACTGGTTCGCGCGGCAGATGGCGCAGCGGGGCTATGCGGTGGACCGCTTCACCCTCGCCGATGTGCCGGACCATCCGAAGATGGCGCCGATGGTCGGCGTCGATCCCGCCGGCAGCGTGCAGGTCGTCGCCGCGCACCGGCCGAGGAACCCGACCGGCCGCAGCCTGATCCTCCAGGGCCACATCGACGTGGTGCCCGAAGGCCCGCACGAGATGTGGACGCATCCGCCCTATGCCGCCGTGATCCGCGACGGCTGGATGTACGGCCGCGGCGCGCATGACATGAAGGCCGGCGTCGCCTGCATGGTCTTCGCCATGGATGCCATCCGCGCCGCGGGCTTCGAGCCGGCCGCCGACGTCTACGTCCAGACGGTGACGGAGGAGGAGAGCACCGGCAACGGCGCGCTCGCGGCGCTGCTGCGCGGCTACCGCGCCGAGGCCGCGCTGGTGCCCGAGCCCACCGGCCACACCATCACCCGCACCCAGACCGGCACCATCTGGTTCCGCCTGCGCGTGCGCGGCGTGCCGGTGCATGTCGCGGTGGCGCAGGACGGCACCAACGCCATCATGTCGGCCTATGCGCTGATCAACGCGCTCTATGCGCATACCAGGACGCTGAACGAGGCCGCGAAGTCCAACCCCTGGTATGCGGACATCAAGGACCCGATCAAGTTCAACCCCGGCATCATCCGCGGCGGCGACTGGGCGTCCTCCACGCCCGCCTGGTGCGAGGTGGATTGCCGCATCGGCCTGGTGCCCGGCACCACGCCGGAGCAGGCGATGGCCGGCATCGAGGCCTGCGTGAAGCAGGCCGCCAAGGGCGACGGCTTCATGGCCAACAACCCGCCCGAGATCGTCTGGACCGGCTTCCAGACCGATCCCTACGTGCTCGAGCCGGGCAGCGAGGCGGAAGCGGTGCTCGCCGCCGCGCATGCCTCCGTGCATGGCGGGGAGATGCCGGAACGCCGCACCACGGCGGTGAACGACGCGCGGTATTACGGGCTCTATTTCGATATCCCGGGCCTCTGCTACGGCCCGAAGGGCGAAGTGGCGCACGGTTTCGACGAACGTACGTCGATCGAGGATCTCCGCACCTGCACCCGGACGATCGCGACCTTCATCGCCGATTGGTGCGGGCTGCGCCCGGTGAGCTGACCAAGGCGCGCGCTCGCCGTTCGCGGCTCCCGTCCTTGCGCGGCGGGCGTGTTGAGGGGGCTTTGCCCCCTCAAGCTCCCCCACCAGGGGACGACGGTCCCCTGGACCCGCGGAAAATGGTTTCCAAAGGCCTTTCGGCCTTTGGCGGGGAGAGCCCGAGAGGGGCGGCGCCCCTCTCGTAGCGCCCCTGGGGGGCTTTCTCCCCGCCCCGGTCGATGGTCTCCTGCCGCGGGACCACTCGGGGAAGACGACATTGTACGACTACATCATCGTCGGCGGCGGCTCCGCCGGCTCGGTGCTGGCGCATCGGCTCTCCACGCCCGGCGCCAACAAGGTGCTGCTCTGCGAAGCCGGCCCCGACACGCCGCCGGGCCAGGAACCGGCGACGATCCTCGATACCTATCCGGGCCAGGCCTATTTCGACCCGCGCTTCCACTGGACCGAACTGAAGGTCCGCACGCAGGTCGTCTCCCACAACAACCCGAACGCCGACCGGCCGCCGCTGCGCAAGTACGAACAGGCGCGCGTGCTCGGCGGCGGGTCTTCGATCAACGGGCAGATGGCCAACCGCGGCGCGCCGCACGACTACGACGAATGGGAGGCGCGCGGCGCCGCCGGGTGGAACTGGGATGCCGTGCTGCCCTACTTCCGCAAGGTCGAGCGCGACCTCGACTTCGACAATGAATGGCACGGCCGCGAAGGCCGCATCCCGGTCCGCCGCGTGCCGGAAGCCCAATGGCCGGCGCACTCGAAGGCGGCGGCCGAAGCCTTCCGCCAGGCCGGCTTCAAGCCCCTGCCCGACCAGAACGGCGCCTTCGAGGACGGCTATTTCCCGCTGACCGTGAACGTGACGGAGACGCGCGTCTCGGCCGCGATCGGCTACCTCGATGCCGAGACGCGCAAGCGCCCGAACCTGACGCTGTCCACCGAGACCCAGGTGATGGGCCTGATCTTCGAAGGCACGCGCTGCGCCGGCATCCGCGCCCTGGTGAAGGGGCAGGAACAGGAATTCCGCGGCCGCGAGGTCATCCTCTGCACCGGCGCCATCCATTCGCCGGCGCACCTCATGCGCGCGGGCATCGGGCCGGCGGCGCACCTGAAGGAGCACGGCATCGAGGTGCGCGCCGACCTGCCCGGCGTGGGGCAGGGGCTGATGGACCATCCGGCCATCTCGCTCTCCTGCTTCATCCGCCCCGAGGCGCGGCTGAACCAGACGCAGCTCCGGCGCCACATGCTGGTGGGGCTGCGCTTCTCCTCGGGCATCGAGGGTGCTCCCGCCGGCGACATGTTCATGTCCGTGGCTTCCAAGTCGGCATGGCATGCGGTGGGCGAACAGGTCGGCTCCATGCTGACCTGGGTGAACAAGACCTATTCCCAGCGCGGCCAGGTGCGGCTGGTCTCGACCGACTGGCGGGCGCATCCGGATGTCGAGTTCAACCTGCTCTCGGACCGGCGCGACCTCGAGCGGCTGATGATCGGCTTCCGGCTCGCCGCGGCGCTGAACCTCAGCCCGCCGCTCGCGGCCGTGACCGCTGATCCATTCCCCGCGGCCTATTCCGACCGGGTGCGGCGGATCGGCGTGGTGAACACGAAGAACCGCATCCTCACCTCGATCATCGCGAAGTTCCTCGACGGGCCGGCGGCGCTGCGCAGCGCCTTCATCGACCGCTTCGTCATCGAGGGCTTCCGCTTCCGGGAGGTGATGGAGGACGAGGAAGCGCTGGAAGCCTTCATCCGCAAGGCGACGATCGGCGTCTGGCACGCCTCCTGTTCCTGCCGCATGGGGGCGGACACCGACCCGATGGCGGTGGTGGACACCGCCGGCCGGGTGCGCGGCGTGGCGGGGCTGCGCGTGGTGGATGCCTCGGTCTTCCCCGTGGTGCCTTCGGCCAACACCAACTTCCCGACGCTGATGACGGCCGAGAAGATGGCCGACGCCATCCTTTCGGAGCCGGCCTGACACGCCGCGCAGACAGACACTTGGCGGGGTGCCGCGGGCACGGGCATGCTGCCTCTCGGACCGGCCGCGACAGGGGCGGCCGGGAACGACCATGGGAGACCCAAGCATGATGAAACTCGGCACCCGGATCGCGGGTGTTGCGGCCGCGGCGGTGATCGCCTGGGCCGGGCACGCGCAGGCGCAGACCGCGCCGGCCGACACCGTCGCCGCCATCCGCGCCCGCGGGCAATTGATCTGCGGCGTCTCGGTGAATGCGCCGGGCTTCGCCGTGCCGGACAGCCGCGGCGAATTCCGCGGCCTGGACGTCGACACCTGCCGCGCCGTCGCCGCCGCCATCCTCGGCGACGGGACCAAGGTCCGCTTCGTGCCGAACACCACGGTGCAGCGCTTCCCGATGCTGCAATCGGGCGAGATCGACATCCTGGTGCGCAACACCACCTGGTCGATGGCGCGCGAGACACAGCTCGGCCTCGTCTTCGCCGGCATCAACTTCTACGACGGCCAGGGCTTCATGGTGCGCCGGTCCTCCAACATCACCTCGGCCCGGCAGCTCGACGGCGCGACGGTCTGCGTGCAGCCCGGCACCACGACCGAGCTGAACCTGACCGACTACTTCCGCACCAACCGCATGCGCTTCACCCCGGTGGTGATCGAGCAGGCGGAGGAAATCCGCGCTGCCTTCGTCGCGGGCCGCTGCGACGCCTACACCAATGACGCCTCCTCGCTCGCCTCCTTCCGCGCGACGCGCACGACGGACGCGAACGAGTTCGTGCTGCTGCCCGAGATCATCTCCAAGGAGCCGCTTGGCCCGGCGGTGCGCAAGGGCGACTGGCGCTTCTTCGACATCGTGCGCTGGACGCTCTTCGCGCAGATCGCCGCCGAGGAACTGGGCCTGAACAGCGGCAACATCGAGGAGGTCGCCCGCACCACGACCAACCCGGACATCCAGCGTTTCGTGGGCCGCACCGGCGACCTCGGCCGGTCCATGGGCCTGGAGAACGACTGGGCGGTGCGGATCATCCGCCAGGTCGGCAACTACGGCGAGATGTACGAGCGCAACATCACGCCGATCGGCATCCCGCGCGGGGTGAACAACCTTTGGAACAATGGCGGCCTGCACTACGCGCCGCCCATTCGCTGAGGTGACGGGCGGGGGCGCGGCAACGCGCCCCTGGATCGGCTTCCGGGCGCGGAGGCTCACGGCAGCCGCTCCAGGCCTTTGTCTTCGCGAGCATCTTCACCCGATCAGGTGATTCCACCTGATCGGGATCTGCCCTACCGCATCAGGTAATCGACGATCGCGCGGCGCGTGGCCGCATCGTGCACGCCGTTCCCGCCCATCCAGAGGCCGGGGAACATTTCCTCCGGATCGTCCAGGAATTCCGAGAGCCGTTCCGCGGTCCAGGTGCCGCTCGCGCCTCGCAGGGTGGGCGAGTAGTCGAAGCGCGCATCGCCGGCGATGCGGCGGCCGGAGAGGCCCGCGAGATTCGGGCCGGGGCCGGGCGGGGCGGAGGTCTCGGCGGCATGGCAGGACGCGCAGCGGGTCTCGAAGGCGGCGCGGCCGTCCTGGGCGAGCGCCGGGCTTGCGAGCCATGCGATCGCGAGGGCTGCCGCCAGGAGGTCGGGGGGAGTGAACTCCCCCCGAATCCCCCCTCCTTCTTTCTTCACCTGGATGGGCGCACCCGGCGCGCCGGGCACGCCTTGCCGACGGACAAAGAAGGGAGGGGGTTCGGGGGAGGTTCTCCTCCCCCGGCCTTGTTCTCCGTCACAGCCCGTACTCGATCCTGACGATCCGGTCGGTCCCGCTTTCCCCGCCCCATGCCTCGCCCGCGACGCCGTCCATCTGGCGCACATTCGCCCCCGCCCGGTCCGACGGGAAGGACAGGAAGTTTTCCGTCATCGGGTCGAAGCGCACGATCGCATTGGCCGTGAAGTCGGTGAGCCACACCTTGTCCGAGGGATCGACCCAGACGGAGTAGCAGCGCGGCCGGTCGCCCGGCAGTTTCCACACGCCCCAGCGCCCCGACATCGGGTCGTGGACCGAGACGTTCCCGCTGTTCCACTCGCTGATCCAGAGCCGGCCCCGGCTGTCGGTCCAGACGCGGCGGGCGCCCTGGTTCGGCGTGGGCGGATCGACGATACGCACGCGCAGCGCCTCGGCCGTCGTGGCCTCGGTGTCGATCTGCGCCAGGTGATTGCCGGCGAGGGAGACGTACCAGACCGTCCCCTGCGGCGTCTTCGTGATGCCATAGGGGCCGCGGCCGCGCGGTGCCTCCCACACGTCCATCCGCTCGGTCGCGGGGACGAGGCGCCCGACGACGCCGTTCTGGCCGGTGAACCAGTAGGTCCCGCGGTCATCGAAGACGCCGGTGTTAAGGTTGGCGTTGGCGAAGCGTTCCGGCAGGCGCCAGAGCTTGACGCGGTGGTCGGAGGGATCGACGCGGGCGATGGCATTCTGCCCGCCTTCCGTCACCCAGGCGGCGCGGTCCGGCCCGCGGATGACGCCGTGCGGCGCCGCCCCCTGGCCGAGGTTGACGACGCGGATCGCACCGCTGCGCGGGTCCAGGCGGTTCAGCGTGCCGTTGCGCTGGCCGCAGAACCAGAACGTGCCGTCGCCGGCGGCGGTGACGTCGCGCGAGCCGACGCGGCCGGAGCCCTCGGTGCGCGCGTTGTACCAGGTGACGCGGTAGCCGGGCGGGGTGCTGGCGCGGGCCTCCCGGCCCAGCAGCGGTGTCGCCGCCGCGGCGGCGGCGAGGGCGAAGACGTCACGACGGAACATGGCGATCCTCCCGGTGGCATGGCCAACCAGGATCTTGGTGCAGTCCCCGCGTGACGCAAGCGGAACGTCAGGACGCGGGCGGTGGCGCGACCGGTAGGGCAGGCATGTAGGGCTCGATGCGGTAGGTCTCCTGCCGCAGGATCGCGATGCGGCCGATGGCAGCGAAGCGCGTGGAGCCGTCCGGCGCGCGGCCGACGGCGTAGCGCCAGGCACCGACCTGGCCGTCGGCGACGAGCTTGCGGGCGATGCGCTCGACCTCCGGCCCGGTGCCCATCGCGTCGAGTTCGGCAGGGGTGAGGCCGATGAAGATCTCATCCCGCGGCGACACGACGCGGAAGAGCATGACGGAAGGCGACTGGGCCGCGGCGGGGCGCGCCACGGCGGCGAACAGGGGCGCCGCCAGCATCAGGCGGCGGGACAGGTGCGGCATCGCGGTCATCCTTGGTGCGAGGGCAGGCCGCCACGCCCCGGATCGAGGCGGCCCGCGCGCAGTCTAGGCACCGCGCCGCCGCCCGCGAGCGGAAACTGCAACGAAAAGGCGGCGGGTCGCCCCGCCGCCTGAAATGCTTCGCACTTGCGCGGCCGGTCAGCCGATCGACAGGCGCCGCTCCACGACCTGCTGCTTCATGGACTTCTGCAGCTTCTCGAAGGCACGCACCTCGATCTGGCGGACGCGCTCGCGGGAGATGCCGTATTGCTGGGAGAGTTCCTCCAGCGTCGTCGGATCCTCCTTGAGGCGGCGCTCGACCAGGATGTGGCGCTCGCGATCGTTCAGCGTCTTGAGTGCGCCGTTGAGCAGGTCGCGGCGGTTGGTCATGTCCTGCCGCTCGGCGAGCTCGTCCTCCTGGCTCTCGCTGTCATCGACCAGCCAGTCCTGCCACTCGCCCTCGCTGTCGGCGCGGACGGGGGCGTTCAGGCTGTGGTCCGCGCTCGCGAGGCGCCGGTTCATGTTGATCACGTCCTGCTCGGGCACCTGGAGGACATGGGCGATCCTCGCCACCTGCTCGTCCTTGAGGTCGCCTTCCTCGAGCGCGGACATCTGCGCCTTGAGCCGGCGCAGGTTGAAGAACAGCTTCTTCTGCGCCGCGGTGGTGCCCATCTTCACGAGCGACCAGGAGTGCAGGATGTATTCTTGAATGGCCGCGCGGATCCACCACATGGCGTAGGTGGCTAGGCGGAAGCCACGCTCCGGGTCGAAGCGCTTCACCGCCTGCATCATGCCGACATTGCCTTCGGAGATCAGTTCGCCGACCGGCAGGCCATAGCCGCGATAGCCCATGGCGATCTTCGCCACGAGGCGCAGGTGCGAGGTGACAAGCTTGTGGGCGGCGCGTTCGTCGCCCTCATCCTTCCAACGCCGCGCGAGGGAAAGTTCCTCCTCGGGCGACAGCATCGGGAATTTGCGGATCTCCTGCAGGTAGCGGGAGAGGTTTCCTTCGGTCGCCATCGGGATGGCCATGCTGGAAGCCATGGGTCATCTGCCTCCTTGACCAGGCGGGCCACCCCGTGACGGCGGTGCCCGCAAGCGGTCCTAAGTCTCGTTGCGTCGCCTTCCTAAGGGCCCGAACCAGGGCCGCCTGCCCCGGTCACGTCGAGGCTGGCCGGACGGGGCACTTATTGGCGCCCTTCGGAATCCGACGTCGGTTTGTAGCCCGGGCCTCGCCGAGGCGCAAGAAAAACCGACTGCAATAGTCGGGTTACTGGCCGTTACCATCCAGTAACGCAATCAATTCGGCCAGGTCCGCGGGCAGGGGGCTCGAGAAGGAGAGCGCCTGGCCGGTCACCGGGTGGCGGAAGCCCAGCGTCGCGGCATGCAGGGCCTGGCGGGGGAAGGCGAGCAGCGCATCCCGCGTCGCGCCGGGCAGCAGCCGGGCGGCGGCGGGGGTGCGGCGGAGATAGACCGGGTCCCCCACCAAGGGATGGCCGATATGGGCCATGTGGACGCGGATCTGGTGGGTCCGGCCGGTCAGCAGCCGGCATTCCACGAGCGCCACGGCCGCGCCCCAGGCGCGCTGCAGGGCATAGCGGGTGGTGGCGGGCTTGCCGCGTTCGGCCACCGCCATGCGCTTGCGATCGCCAGGGTGGCGGCCGATGGGGGCCGAGACCTCGCCCTGCGCTTCCTTCGGCAGGCCCCAGACCAGGGCCAGGTATGCGCGGTCCAGGTCGCGGGCGGCGAAGGCCTCCGACAGGGCGCGGTGTGCGCGTTCGGTCTTGGCCGCCACCATGACGCCGGAGGTGTCCTTGTCCAGCCGGTGGACGATGCCGGGCCGCTTCTCCCCGCCGATGCCCGGCAGGTCGTCCCCCGCATGGGCGAGCAGCGCGTTCACAAGCGTGCCGTCGGGGTTGCCGGGGGCGGGGTGGACGACGAGCCCCGCGGGCTTGTCCAGCACGATCAGGTCGGCGTCCTCGAAGAGGATGGTCAGCGGGATGTCCTGCGCCTGCGGCGTCGCCGGCACCGCGGGCGGGATGGTGACGACGTAGCGCGCGCCGGCGCGGACCGATTCGGACGGATCGGTCATGGGCGCGCCGTCGCGGGTGGCGTGGCCGGCTTCGATCAGCGCCTTGACCCGGGAGCGCGAGAGCGAACCTATGGCGTCGGCCAGGAAGCGGTCGGCGCGGGCGCCGGCGGCCTCGGGCGGCACGATGGCTTCGATACGTTCGCCGGCGGCGGATGAGGGGGATGGGGTGGCTGGGCTCAAGGCTCTGGTGATCGGGATGGGGGTGCTGATCGTGGGCGGCACCGTGGCGTTGGCGGTGCTGCTCGTCCAGCGGCTTGGCGGGCCGCCGGCGGGGGGGGCTGTCATGTCGGTCTCGCTCGGCGAGGCGGAGGGGGCGCGAATCGCCGGCATCGCCGCGACGGACCGCGCATTGGCCATATGGGTCGCGCGGCCGGAAGGCGAGAGGGTGATCCTGGTGGATCCGGCGAGCGGCCGTCGCACCGGCGAGATCCGCCTGCGCGACTGAGGCGCGTGGGTGGCCGCCGGGCGGGGTCCTGTCTGTCGAGGTAAAGGCCGCGCTGGCGGCGGCGGGGGCTTCGCTTGACGTGGATATTGTGTGCCGGTTCCGGGGGAAAGGCGCGTTGCGCGGAAGCGCGCCGCCGACGCTGGTGCCCCGCGGCGAAGGCGCGTGAAGATTTCTGCGAGAAGGGTGCTTGATCACCGGCGGGGACGCGGGTAGAAGCGCGCCTCCGGCCCGGGTCCCCTTCGTCTAGAGGCCTAGGACACCGCCCTCTCACGGCGGTAACAGGGGTTCGAATCCCCTAGGGGACGCCAACCTTTTCAATGGGTTGGCTCCACGGCTCGGCCGGCTTCCCTAATATTTCCCCAACGGCCATCCCGGGATTGTGTGGGACGTGCGGGGCACCGAGATCGGGTTTCTTCGTGGCCTCAGGAGTTCGCTGAGGCTGTTGCTCGGGTCGGGGACGATCGCGGCTCACTGGGTCAGGGCGAATGGGGCCGCCCTGTCGGCGGCTCGTCCGCCGTCCGCGCTTGAACACATTGACCGCCTGGGTCCAGTCGCCTTCGCCGTCCATGGCTAGCCGGATGCGCCGCAGCGGCGGCACGCCACCGTGGTGGTCTCCATTCGAGTTCCTGCCAGCCAGACGGCCAAGCCATCGCCGGCGAGCGCCTCGAGGGCCGCGGGATTGGATAGAAGTCGGACGGCGGCACGGCCGACAGTCAGTGCCTTCCCGTCGGCCCGCAGAAGCGACCCTCGCGACTTAATCCAACCCTTTTCCACCGGCATCGGCCTCTCTGCGAGAATGGTGATGCGCTGTTGTGGAAGCGCCAGCCGCCTCGCGGGGGCGGCGAGTATGTGGGTGCTGGCAGCGCCGGAAAGCGCTGCCGGTGTCGCGAGGCCGTTGCCACTCGGCGCCTCGAGCCGATCGCATCCGGCGGGCATCAGCCGTATGCGTGAAGATGCGCGCGACAACCATGGCCGGGGCGGCTTGCACCCATGTGGAAACCGCCCCGAGCCGTTCGTCCAATTATCGTTAATCTGTCGCGAATTTCATGCGGTTCGATCCGCGCGAACGCGAAATATTTAATCCCACCTTCATCCTGGCGTCGGGCGGAATTTTCCATCCACGCGAGTTCATTGGGCAGATTGACACCCAACGTTGTATCAGCAGAATGCTATCTAAACCAAAAGTCATGATGGCTGGGTTATGCGGCATTCACCATCGACGAGGAAATACATGCTTTTGCATGTAAAAGCTTGCGCCGTCATGCAGGGCAGGGAGGGTCTTCCGTGAATATGACCATCGTCCCCTTTCCTCCTTCCGGTGCGACGAGCGCGGGTTCCCCGGCTGCGGACCAGCCGGCCTGGACTGACGACCTCGCCCACGCCGACGCATTGTTCGGCGCCGGCCAGGCCGAGGCCGCGATGGCCGCGCTGCGCGACCTGCCGCGCAATCTCGGCTCCCGTCCCGCCGCCGTCGCCGCCACTCTTGCCGCGGCCGGGCGGGACCCGGAGTTCCGCGCCCTTGTCGCCGACGCCGACGCGGCCCGCGACGCGCGGGACTTCGCGCGCGGGGAATTGCTCTACTGGCGCTGCCTCCAACTCTACCCGCTGCATTACGGCTACGTCACCCAATACGGGCACTGCCTGAAGGAACAGGGCAAGACCGCGCAAGCGGAGGCGATCTACCGTTCCGCCCTCGCCCTCGGCGGCGCGGCCGAGGATCTGCACCAGCACATCGTGGCCGTAGCCGGCGCCCGCGGTGCCGCACCGGCCCTGCTCGCAACGGACGCTCCGGTTGCCGACCCCCTCGACCTGCCACCGACGCGCGAGGATGTGATCCTTCTCCTTGCCCTGCTGCTGCATCGCGGCCCTGCCTCGAATGAGGAAACCCTCGAACTCCTGCGCGCCTGCCCGCGGCGGCGGGACGTCGCCCTCGTCCTGATCGGGCGAGAGGAGTTCGCCCGGGCCAACACGGACCTCATGGTCCTTCTTGCCGAGGCGCGGTGAACCGCCATGGCTGTCCCCTCGGTCTCCGTCATCGTCAACACCTGCGACCGCGGCAACCTGCTGCAGGATGCGCTGCTCGGCATCAGCGGCCTGCGGCACGCACCGCTCGAGGTCGTGGTCGTCAACGGCCCGTCCACCGACAGTACGGAAGCCGTGCTCGATCGCTGGCGCGGCCGGATCAAGCGGCGCGACTGCGCCGAGCGGAACCTCTCCGTCTCGCGCAATATCGGGATCGCCGCCGCCTCGGGGGATATCGTCGCCTTCCTCGATGACGACGCCGTGCCGCATCCCAACTGGCTCGCGCGCATCCTGCCCCATTACCGCGACCCCGCCGTCGCTGCCGTCGGCGGCTTCACGGTCGACAACACCGGCTTGCGCTACCAGGCGCGCAAGACGGTCTGCGACAGGTATGGGCGCGCGCATCACGTCTCGGACTTCTTCGACGAGCGCCCGCTGAACCGCCCTGGCACACCGCTCTACCCGAGCCTGCTCGGCACCAACTCCACCTTTCGGCGCGATGCGCTGGCGGCCATCGGCGGCTTCGACCACGCCTTCGCCTACCTGCTGGACGAGACGGATGTGTGCCTGCGCCTCGTCGATGCGGGGCACCGCGTGGTCTATGAACCCACGGCGCTGGTCTTCCACCAGTTCGCGCCGAGCCATATCCGCGACACGCGGCGCATCGCGCGCACCCTTTATCCCTCCGCGGTCAGCAAGGCCTATTTCGTGATGCGCCACGGCGCGCCGAACAGCATCGACGGGGCGGCGGAAGCGCTCGCCGAATACCGTCGCGAACTGCTGGATTCGAACCATTGGCACGAAAAGGAAGGGCTGATCCGTCCCGCGCATCGCGCCTCGCTCGACCAGGATCTCGAGGCCGGCATCGCGGACGGGGAGACCCTGGCCCGCAGCCGCGGCGCCGCTCCGGGCGGCCACCTGGAGCCCGAAGCCGCACCGGAACCCTTCTGTCCGCTGCCCCGCGTCGAGGGAGGTCTCGGCATCTGCATGGTCAGCCAGGGCTGGCCGCCCGCCGCAGAAGCCGGCATCGCCCGCTGGACGGAGGCCGTCGCGACCGGCCTCGCCGCGCGCGGTCACGCCGTGCACGTCATCACCCGCGCGGAGGATCGCGAATCGCTTCGCTTCGCCGGTGGGATCTGGATCCACGCGCTGCTGCCGGAGGCCGACGGCGCGGCGGCGCCCATGCTCGCCCATGACCTGCCGCCCAATATCGCCGCCTGGAACCGCCGCGTCTGGCGGGAAGTGCAGGCGATCAAGGGCTTCGGCCTCGACGTCGTCTCCTTCCCGGTCTGGGACCTCGAGGCGCTGGCCTGCCTCGACGATCGGGAGATCGCGCTGGTCATGTCGCTGCACACGACCTATGCGCTCGCCCGCCCGCACAAGCCGGAATGGCTGGCGCGCCCGCTCTACGACCACTTCATGGTCCAGCGCATGATCGCGGCCGAGCGCCGCGCGCTGCTCTCGGTGCCGCTGCTGCTGGCCAATTCGCAGGCGATCCTGTCGGATGTCGAGCAGGCCTACGGGATCCGCATCGCGCCGGATCGCGTGGCGCTGGCCCCGCACGGCACGGCGGACCTGTTGCAGGATGCGGCCCCCGCCCCGCGCCGCGAAGGCTTCCGTATCCTGTTCGTGGGCCGCTTCGAGCCGCGCAAGGGCTTCGACCTTGCCCTTTCCGCCAGTGCCGAGGTGCTGCGCGCACTGCCCGAGGCCGAGATCCACTTCGCCGGCGGTGAGTTGGACGAGGCGGCGCGCATGGTCATGGACGCCACTGGCACCGATGCGCTGGAACACGATCCACGCGTGCGCTTCCTCGGCCTGCTGCCACGCGCCGAACTCGAGCAGGCGTATCGCGAAGCGGATGTGGTGCTGGTGCCGAGCCGCTACGAATCCTTCGGCCTGGTCGCGATCGAGGCGATGGCCGCCGGCCGGCCCGTGGTGGCACTTGCCGCCGGTGGCCTCGGTGAGGTCGTCACGGACGGGATCGACGGCCGCCTGATCGGTGACGGCCCGGAAGCGGCCGCCGAGATCGCCGTCGTGCTGAGGGAACTCGGCCGCGATCGCGACGCCTGCGAGCGCCTCGCCGCCGGCGCCCGCCTCAGCTTCGTGACGAAATACAGGATGGACCACATGCTGGATGCCGTGGAGGCCGCCTACCGGCGCGCCGTGTCGCAGCGCGCCGCGCGGTTGGCGGCATGACCCTGGCGCTGGAGCCTGCTTCCGCGCGCGCGGCCCTCGCGCTTTTCGAAGCGACGCCGACGGCCCGGGAAGCTGAGCGTGTTGCGGCGCTGACCGGATCCTGGACGGAACTGCTCGCGCATCTGCTGCTGCGGCGTTCGAGCCTGCCGCCCGACATCGCGGCGGCGATCCGCGCGGCCGCCGGCACGCGCGGCGGCGCCGCATCTCCCCGGCCGCGCGGTCCCGATGCGCGGCGGCTGCGCGAGACGGATGCGGCGCTCGATGCCGCCATGGCTGCCCTGATGCAGGCCGAGGCCGCGGCGCGCGCGGCCGCCGATGCGGCGACGGCCGCGCTAGGCGCGCACGCCGCGGAACGGCCCGTCGCGGGATTCGATCTTCATCTGCGTATTGCGTCGGAGAGTGCGTGATGGACGTCGCGCCCGCCGTCGCGCTGGAAGCGCGCCTCGCCGCGATGGAGAGGTTCAGGCCTCACTGACCACGGCCTCATCGGCTCGCCCGGCCAGCGCCGCCTGTCCGATGAAGCCCTGGCCAATGCATTTGGGCGAGCCACGAACAAGGACTGACCGAGAAATGCTGACGGCTCAAGATCTACATCTGCAACTCGATCATGCACTTAAGTCGCTGCGTCGAGCCGTGCGGAACATCAGGGCATTCCATGGCAACAAGTCGCAGGAATTTCCCGCTTTCTTCGTCGACCATCCCGTCGTTCACCTCCAGGATGGGCTGCTGACTGGCACCCGCGTTTTCGCCAGTCGCGAGAGCATGCTGCGCGCCATGCCCTTCCCCAGGGGCGCCACCTGCGTCGAAATCGGCACCTCCACCGGCGCCTTCGCGCGCTGCATTCTTGAAGCGCTCGATCCTTCCGAGTTGCACCTCATCGATATCGATTTCTCGCGCCTCGAACCCGACATCGCCGGGAACGAGCGCGTGCGTTGTCTCAAGGGCGATTCGGCAAAATTGTTGGATGCAATGCCCAGCCGATCCGTCGACTTTGCCTATGTCGACGCGGATCATGCCTATGGCTCCGTCCGGCGGGAGATCGCCGTGCTCAGGCGGGTCGTGAAGCCGGGCGGCTGGGTGATGTTCAACGACTACACGCGCTGGTCGATCACGGAGGTCGTCTCCTACGGCGTCGTGACGGCAGTCAATGAGTTCCTCGTCGAGAACGGTATCGCCATGGAGGGGATCGCGTTGTCGGGCACAGGGCATTTCGATGTCTGCATCCGCATGCCCGATCTGTCGCAGGCGAGCTGAAGATGGGCGCCGTCCTGAACCTCCATCGTCGCAGCACGTCCAACGTCGGCGACCTACGCTGTGCGCCATACCTCTACTTTCCGCAGCTCCTCGGCACCGATGCGCTCGACATCCTGGGCTTCCGTTCCGCCGACGAGCCCGATCCGGCGCGCCGCCGCGCCTTCAAGGAGGCCTTCGCGGCTGCTGGCGCCATCATTGTCGGCGGCGGCGGGCTGTTCGAGATCGACTTCTTCGCTCCCGCCTTCGCATTCATCGCCGAGCATCGCCGCCCAGGTCAGAAGCTCATTGCCTGGGGCGCTGGGCACAATGCCTGGACCATCGGGGATTGGCGCAAGCTGAAGCAGGCTTTCACCTTCTCGCCGGACCTTTTCGACCTCGTCGGTGTGCGCGACCAAGGTTATTCCCTGCGCTGGGTTCCCTGCGTTTCCTGCATGAGTGGTGCCTTCGACAGGCAATACGCCGCAGCCCGTGGCGTCGGCCTCTATGTCCATGCCGGCACACTCAAGAACGAGGCCTTTCGCCAGCGGCTGCCCCACGATATCGAGACGCTTAGCAACGAGGCCGGGTTCGAGGAGGCAATCGCCTTCCTCGGCGGTTCCGAGATCGTGCTGACTGACAGTTTCCATGGTGCCTACTGGGCGACCCTGCTGGGGCGGAAGGTGATCGCGTTCCCGTCCTCGTCCAAGTTCTACGGCCTGCGGCACAAGGTACCCCTGTGCAGTCCTGAGGACTGGAACGACCTGCTGCCGCTCGCGGCAACATATCCCGACGCGCTCGAGGAGTGCCGCGATGCGAACCGGACATTCGCGGCGCTCGTTGCGGAGATGATCGGCGGCGACGCCTCGGGGGGCTGAGCGCGGCCTCGGGGCCTGGCGGTCATGCCGAAGACAGCGTGCAGCCTATTGCTGCGCTCACTCGCAGCAGGACCTCCGGCAGCGCCTGGGCTGCGACGGAAGTGGCCGGATGGCGGCAGGGCGAGGATCGCCGCAGAGGGGAATCAAACCGCTGGTTCCAAGGATGCGGCGCTGGACGGCGCCTTGGAGAAATGACGGTTGCGCCCGGATGCGCTGGCGCGGCGGTGGAGGTCTGTCCCGGGGCTGCCTTGGCCATCGGTGACGCCAGGTGTCGCCCACGACGGCAGCGGCGACGAAGCCCCAGCCCCTGCGCGTCACGTCGCGATGGAGAGCGGTCCGCGCGGCCCTGCGCCCGCCAGGGCCGCGCGCCACACCCGCGCACGCTGGAAGACGCGGCGCTTCCCCGACCAGGCCCAATTCCGTTACCATACCGGTACGGGCGCGCCACCCTCCGCCCCGGGCCCGGAGCACCAGGTGACGCAGGCCGACAGGATCCCCACCGCCGCCGACCGCATCGACCGTGAGAGCGCCCACTGGGACGCGATCGCGGCCGCCGAACTCGCCGAACACGGCGAGGCGCTCCCGGTCCGGCCCGAGGACCTCCACGACCGCGCCAAGCCCTGGCTGCCCTTCCTCGACCTGCCCGCGCTGACCACCCGGGTTTTCGACCGGCTGGGCGACATGCGCGGCCGCCGCATCCTCGATCTCGGCACGGGGAACGGCTTCCTCGCCACGGCGCTCGCGCTGCGCGGGGCGGAAGTCGTCGGCGTCGATGTGTCCGGCGCCGCGCTGGACTTCGCGCGCCAGCGGGCGGAACGCAGCGGCGTCGGCGACCGCGTCACCTTCCGGCAGGCCAGCGCGGAGGAGACGGGGCTGCCCGACGTCTCCTGCGATGCGGCCTGCGGCCTCTTCGTCCTGCACCACACGCGGCTCGATGCCGCGGCGGCGGAACTCTCGCGCGTGCTCCGGCCCGGCGCGCCCGCCGCCTTCGTCGAGACCATGGCCTACAACCCGGTGCTCTCGGCCGCGCGCAGGCTGCTGCCCGGGCGCTTCGGGATCGAGAAGGCGTCGACCGACGACGAGGCGCCGCTCTCACCCGCCGCGATGCGACGCTTCGGGGAGGTCTTCCAGGGCAGCATCGCCGTGGAATGGCCCGCCGTCGTCTGCGCCCGGATGCTCTGCTACCTGCCCTTCCTGCGCGGGCGCTTCGCCTCCGGCGTGCTGCGCGCGGCGGATCGCGGCCTCGGCATGGTGCCGGGGATGGGGCGGGCCAGCTATTTCGGGGTCGTCTCCCTGCGCCGCGGCGGCTGATCCACGCTCCGGGATCCCCGCGGGCACGCGCCGTCGCGCGCGGTCAGGCGATCGCATCCGATCGGGCGCGGCCCTGGCGCGCCGGCACGCGGGCGTCGAGCGCGGCTCGGATGATCTCGGCCTTCTGCCGGATGCGCGCGTCCCAGGAATGCGGCGCCACGGCGGCGAGGCGCCGGATGAGCGCTTCCGGCGGATCGGCGAGCGCCGCCTCGATCGCGGCGATGAAGGCGGCCGGCGTCTCGGCGATGCGGACCACCTCCGCGAGGCGGCGCGCGGCCGGCACCGGGGTGCTCACCACCGGGCGCCCGCCGGCCAGGTACTCGTAGCATTTCAGCGCATCGCCCCTGAGCGTGACCTCGTTCAGCGGGAAGGGCATGACGCAGGCGTCCATGCCCTTGAGGAAGCCGGGGAAGTCCTCGTAGCGCTGCGGCCCGAGGAGGTGGATGTTGGGGCAGTCGGCGAAGACCGACCGGTCGAAGCCGAACCAGACATAGCCGACGAGGGCGATGCTCCAGTCCGGGCGGCTTTGCGCCACCTGGCGCAGCAGGCCGATGTCGATCTTCCAGGGATCGATGCCGCCGAGATAGCCGATCACCGGGCCAGGCAGCCGGGCGATCGCCTCGGGCACCGCGGTCTCGGCCAGCAGGGCACGGCCGAAGATCTCGGGCGCCGCGGCGCAGGGGACCACATGCGTCGCCGGGTTGAAGGCCCGCAGCGGCGCGGCGAGTTCCTCGGTCACGGCCAGTACGATGTCGGCGGCGCGGCAGCTTTCCTCCTCGAGCGCCAGGACGAGCGCGCGGTGCGCCGCATCGCGCGCCATCGCGGCATCGAAGTCGACCGATTCGAAGATGCGAAGGCGCGCCGGGAAGTGCCGGAACAGCGCCGCCGAATTGTAGAGCGGCGACCACAGGATCGGGTCGCGGAAGCCGAGCCGCCGCGCGGCGCCGCGCAGCAGCCACGCGAGGATGACGCCGTTCGCCTCCGAGGCGAGGCGCCAGCGCGTGAGGCCCGGCACCCCGACCGCCGGGGGGCGGTAGGTCCAGAGGTTGTCCGCCACTTCCTCGATGCTCGGCCGCGCCTCGAGGCGGCGCTCCTGCCAGCGCGCGGTGCGCCGCAGCGTGATCCAGGACCCGAAGGGCTCGACGTAGAGCACCCGGTTCGCCCGGGCGAAGCCGCGCGCCGTATAGGCGGTCACGCTCTGGATCACGCCCCATTCGGCGGGGCCGAGGATGACGATGTCGGCGCCCTCGAGCGCCAGGCCCTGCCCGTCGGTCTGCATCGCTTGCGCGCCGCCTTTCCCGCTTCCGCCGTGGCCGCCCGCGGGACCGCCACAGGTCGCGATGGGCGGATGGTGCGCGGACCGCAACGATCGGGCAACTCGAAGGCGCATCCCGCCGATGCCCGCCCTCCGCACCTGCGAAGTTCTGTTGTGCGCCGCGTCGTCATCCTCCAAGAATGCAACGGGGCCGGCACGATCGCTCGCGGGGCCCGGCGCGGGCGGTGATCCTGGTCGTATGACGGCCGGCGTGCCCGGGGCCCCTAGTGCGACGTCTGCGACCCGGCGAGGCGTACATATGGAAGGCGGCGGAACCACCGTTATCGGAAGGCCCCCCAAGACGACGTGGCTTCCCTCCGACCTGCTCGGCATCCTCGCGCTGGCGCGGCGATACTGGGTGCTCGCGCTCGGCTGCGGCTTCGCCGGCGCGGTTGCACTTCTGGCCGCCGCCGTGCTGATCGGCGGGCCGAGCTATGTCGTCAGCGCCAAGATCATGGTGAACCTGGGGCCCGAGATGGTGGGCTCGCCCCTGCTCGCGACCCTGCAGGGCACGCCCGCGGCTCCCGCCATGCTGCGGCCGGAGGATTCCACCACCGGGGTCGAGATCTTCAACAACCCCCGCCTGATCCGGGAAACCGTCGAGAGCCTGGGCCCCGACTTCTTCGCCGATGAGCCACCCGGGACCCTGCTGCAGCGCGTCAAGCACGCCGGGAGGCAGGCGATCCGCGCGGTCCAGGGTGCGCTGAGGGAAGCCACGATCGCACTCGGCCTGCGCCCGCGCATCACCGAGACCGAGCGCATGACGCTCGCGATCGGCGCGGCGCTGCGCGTCGAGCCGGTGCGGCGGACCGACATCATCGATGTCACGCTCGCCTTTCCCGATCCGCGGGCGGGGGAGCTGATCCTCGGCCGCTTCATCGACCTCGCCCTGGCGGGGCATGTCCGGGCCTACCGCCTGCCCGGCGTCACCGAGTTCCTGCGCGATGCGCTCGCCGAACGCCGCGCCGAGCTGCGCGCCGCCGAGGACCGCCTGCTCGCGCTGCGCACGAGGCGAGAAAATCCCGTCTGGTCGGCAGCCGAGCAGCGCCCGGTGCTGATCCGCTCCGAGGCCGAGTTGCAGCAGCAATTGCGCCAGGAGCACACGGCGATCGCGGCGACCGAGGCCGAGATCGGCAGGGCCGAGGCCGCCCTCGCGGGCCTGCCGGACGAGATCGAGCTCGGCCGCGTCCGCTCCCGCAATGCGGAGACCGATGCGCTGCGCGGCCGTCTCGTGCAGCTTCGCCTCGACCGCGTCGCGCAGGAGGCGCGCTACGGGGAGAACAGCCCCGAGATCAACGACATCCGCCGCCAGACCGAGGCGTTGGTGGCGCTGCTCGGGTCCGAGGAGCCCTACCGCATCGACCAGATCACGACGGGCATCAACCAGCTCCATCAGTCGCTGGACCGCGACCTGGTCGGGAAGCGCATCCTGCTCGAAGGCCAGCGCGGCCGCGCCCGGCAGCTCGAGGCGGAGATCGCCCGGCTGCGCGGCCAGATGGGGGAGATGGAGGCCGCCGCGGTCGAGATCGCCGTGCTGGAGCAGACCGTCGCGCGGCTCACCCGCGCAATCGAGCTCTACCAGAACGGCTACGAGAACGCCCGCATCGCCGAGACGATGTCCGCGGTGCGGCTTTCCGGCCTGCGCGTCGTGATGCCGCCGACGGCCGAGATCATCCCCTCCTCGCCCTCGATCAGGAAGATCGGGATGCTCGGCTTCGCCGCCGGGCTGATGATGGCGCTCGGCCTCATCCTGTTCCGCGAATACCGTGCGGCCATGGGCCCGCCGGATGGCGGCGGGGCGCAGACGGTGCGGGGGGAGGCGGCATGAGGCGCGGCGCCGCCCCGGCCTCGCGGTGCGTCCGGCCATGACCACGCGGCCGCGCATCACGGTCGCCGTCCCGAACTACAACACGGCGCATTGGCTGCCGGGCGCCATCGACAGCGTGCTGGCGCAGCGTTTCGCGGATTTCGAGTTGCTGGTGCTCGACAATGCCTCGACCGATGACAGCCTCGCCGTCGTCGCGCGCTACGACGACCCGCGCATCGTCTGCCACGTCAACGAGCGCAACCTCGGCTTCGCCGGCAATATCCGCGTCGGCTGCGAGCGCGCGCGGGGCGACTACGTCATCTTCCTCGGCACCGACGACATCCTGCTGCCCGACTTCCTCGACGAGATGGTTGCCTTCCTCGACGCCGAGCCGGGATGTTCCATGGTGCACGGCGCCGCGGCCTGGATCGACGCCGAGGGCCGGCGCTTCGGCCGCTCCGACCCGGGCTGGGCCCGCATCACCCCGGGGGCGGAGGCGATGCTTGGCGCCTTCCGCGACGGCTTCTGCTTCACCACCATGGTGATGCGCACGGCGGCGATCCGCGCCACCGGCCCCTTCGACGAGCGCTGGCGCGAGGTCATCGACCTCTGGCTGTTCTGCCGGATGTGCCTCGCCGGCGACATCGGGCATCTCGACCGCATCCTGGTCGAGTACCGCATCCACCCGCAGGCGATGTCCCAGGTGATGGGCCGGAGCAACCTGATGTTCCGCCGCCAGCTGGCGGCGGCGCGGGAGTGCTTCGCCTGGCCCGGGACGGCGGCGATCGGGGCCGCGCACCATCTGCGCGAGGCGGAACTCCAGTGCGCGCGCACCGCCTTCGAGGTGCTGCACACGAGCCGGGGCGAAGGCTACGGCCGCTACTTCGCGAGCATGGCCGAGATCCTGCGCGAAGTGCCCGCGGTGCTGCTGCGGCCGGCGACCTGGGCGCGCATCGGCTTCGGGCTGCTGCCGCGTCCGGCGATCGAGGCGCTGGCGCGGCTGCGCGCGCGCCGGGCGGTCGCGCGGCAGGACGCCTGATGCCTCGGCGCGTGGCCCGCGACGCTCTGCTCGTGATCGGCGGCCGGATCGGGTTCGTTGGCCTCTGGTTCGTCGCGGTGCTGCTGGTCTATCGCGGCCTCGGCGCCGACGAGGCGGGGCTCGCCGAGGCCGGCCGCTTCGCGGTCGCCATCGCCTGCGTGAAGATCGCCTCGGGGTGCATCGTCGATCCGGGCGATGTCGCGCTGATGCGCCGCGCGCCCACCCTCCTGAGGAGCGACGCCGAGGCGGCCCACCGGCTCCTGCGCGCGGCCTTCCTCCTCCGGCTCGTGGCCACGCTCGTGGTGGCCGCGGCGCTGCTTGCCTTCGCGGCGGGGTTCGGCCGGCGCCTCGTCGGTGGCGGCGGGGCGGTCGCGCCGCTGATGGGCCTGATCGTCGCGGCGATCCTCGCCGACATGCTGTTCCGCTCGGTGCTGGTGGTGCTGCAGGCGGCGGAGCGCTTCCCCGCGCTGGTCCTGCTTGAAGGTGCGCTGCAGGTCTCGCGCCTGCTCGCGATCCTGCTGCTCCTGGCGGCGGGGGCGATGACGGTCGAGCGCGTGCTCGTCGCCTATGCCGGCGCCGGCTTCCTCGCCGGCCTGGCCGGCGCGGCGCTGCTGTTGCCGCGCGCGCTCTTCGCCTCCGCCGGGATCGACCGGGCGGATGTGCGCGACCTCGTCGGCTTTCTCAAGTGGATGGTGCCGGCGATGGTGCTCGCCGCCTTCAACGAGCGGCTCGACATCCTGCTGGTCTATGCGTTCAAGGGCGCCGACGCGGCCGGCCGCTACGGCGCGATGCTGACGCTCGCCGTGGTGCCGGACCTGGTGGCGGGCTGCCTCGCCGCGATCGTGCAGCCGCGCATCGCGCGCATGCTCGCCGAGGGCAGCTACGGCGAGACCCTCAGGCGCTTCCTGACCGTCGCGCTGCCCGGGGCCGTGCTCTGCTTCCTCGTCGCGCTGCTGGCCGGGCCGACCGTCATCCCCCTCGTGCTCGGCGCGGGCTATGCGCCCGGCGTGCCGGCCTTCCTCTGGCTGCTGGCGGGCACGCTGTTCTGGCTGGCCGTGACGCCGCTGCCGATGTCGCTCGTCGCCGTCCATGCCCCCGCGCGCATCGCGCTGGTCACGATCGGGCAGACGGCGATCATCGTCACCGGCGCGGTCGCGCTCCTGCCGCCGTTCGGGCCGGTCGGCATGGCGCAGGCCGTCTGCGCCATGCGCGTCGGCGTCGCCCTCGCGCTGCTCGTCATGGCGCATCGGATGGCCCGCCCGCCGCGGGCGGTTCCGCTGCCGACGGGGGAGGGGCCATGGGCAAGCACGGGGCGGTGATCCCGTTCGGCGTCGGCTTCGGCCTGTTCTCGGCCGCGGCGGTGGCCGGGCCGGCGATCGCGGCGGGCGGCGTGCTGGCCGTCGCCCTGGCCGCGGCGATCTACGGCTGGCCGGTCGTCGGGCTCTGCCTCATGGTGCTCTCGGGCACGGCGCTGCAGATTCTCGGCAGCGAGCACATCACCGGCCTGCCGCTCAGCCTCGGCAAGATTGCCGGCGGGGCGACGGTCTCGATCTGGCTTCTCCGCAGCGTCGTCCGGCGTATCCCGGCCACCTGGTCGCCGCAGGTGATCGCCCTGGCCGGCTTCCTCCTCGCGGTCTGGGCCAGCGGCTTCGTCTCGCCGGACCCGGCGGAATCGCGTGAGGGCCTGTTCCGCTACATCCAGCTCGCGCTGCTCACCGTCATGATCGCGAACATCGCCGGCGACCTCGCGCTCGCGATCGAGGACGGGCGCGACGGGCTGCTCGTCGATGTCGGCTCCACCGCCTCGCTCGGCGCCGCGGTGGAGCGACTGGCGCGCGCGCCCGAACTCCGCGCGGCGCTGGGCGCGGCCGGCCACCGGACGCTGGCCGAGCGCTTCTCCCCCGCCGCGATGTTGCGCCAGCTCGAGGGCTTCTGCGCCATGCTGGCCGAGGAGGAGGCGCGGCGTGGCCGGTGAGCGGAACCCTGTCGTCTGCCTGCCTCCGAATGGCAGGACCGACGTCTCAGCCATCACGCTTGTGCGTCCGATTGGGGCGCGAGGTCCGGACCGCCGCGACGCCCATGCGCGCGAGGCGCGCGCCCTCTTCGACGACGCCTCGGCCGGACCATTCGCATGAGCGGCGCCGCGCCCGACCTCTCCGTCGTCGTCGTCAGCCACGGGCACGAGGCGATGCTGCCGCGCTGCCTCGGCTCGCTGGCCCCGGCGCTGGACGGGCTCAGCGCCGAGATGCTGGTCATCGACAACCTGCCCTCGGGTGGCGCTGCGGCGGCGCTCGCGGGCCTGCCTGCGCGGGTCGTTGGCAACGCCGTCCCCCTCGGCTTCGCAGCCAACGTCAACCGGGGCGCGGCGGCGACGACCGGGCGCCACCTGCTCTTCCTCAACCCCGATACGGAGCACCGGGCGGGTCGCATCGCGGAGGCGCTCGACTTCCTGGCGGCGCGGCCCCGGATCGGCCTGCTCGGCTGCACCCTGCTGGAGGAGGACGGCTCGCCGCAGCAGAGCTTCCGCCGCTTCCCGTCGCCGGCGGTGCCGATCGCGCGCGGCCTCGGCGCCGATCGCTGGCCGTGGCGCCCCGCCTGGTACCGGCGCGCCATGATGGTCGGGCAGGCCGGGGAGGAGCCCTTTCCTGTCGACTGGATCTTCGGGGCATTCCTGTTGATGCGGCGCGCCGACTTCGAGCGCGTCGGCGGCATGGATGAGGGCTACCGCCTCTACTACGAGGACATCGACCTGGCCTGGCGGCTGCGGCGGCTGGGGCTCGCGACCTGGGTCCATCCGGGGCTGCGCTTCCTGCACGCGCACCAGCGCGCCAGCGCGAAGCGGCCCTTCAGCCGCGCCTGGCGCTGGCACGTCGCGGGTGCGCTGCGCTATTTCGCGCGGACGGCCGGGCGGCGGCCGGACCCGGAGGCGTGAGCGACGGGGCAGGGGGGCTTTCCCGCAGGCCGGGCGTGCCCGCGGGGCCGGCGCCGTGGCAGGATGGCCGCGGCACGGAAGGGAGACCCCCCAATGACCCGCCCGCTCCGCCTGTTCCCCGCCTTTGCCGCGGCCCTCCTGACCCTGCCGCCGGGCGCGGAGGCGGCGCCGCAATGCCGCTTCCCCGCCCCCTGGACGCGGATCGAGCCGCCGGCGCGCACCGCCGCCGGCACGCCGCTCAGCCCCTTGCGCATCGCCGCGGATCCTTCGGTCCTGCGCCGGGGCGCCCGCTACGAGATGTGGTTCACCAATGCCGATAGCCGCCAGCGCACCGGCATCGCCCGCGCCGAGAGCACCGACGGGCGCATCTGGACGGTCTGGCGCAGCCCCACCAACCCCGACCCGGTGATGGACTTGGTGCTCGCCGCGCCGGCTGGTGGCTGGGACGCGCCGGGGCTGGAGACGGCGAACGTGCTGGTCGGACCGGATGGGCTCTACCGCATGTACTACACGGGAAACCGGGCGCCGCAGGGCAGCGTGACCTTCGCGATCGGCCTCGCCACCTCGCCCGACGGCATCCGCTGGGCGCGGCGGAACGCCCCGGTGCTCGAGGCGGCGAACGACTGGGAGCGCCCGATCTGCGCGCAGCCGGGCGACCCATCCTCCTGCCGCATGGGCGGCGTGCTGGAGCCGAGCGTGCTCCACGACGCGGCGGCCGGGCTCTACCGGATGTGGTATGTCGGCCTCGGCGAGCCGTCGGACAGTTTCCGCAGCTTCCGCATCGGCCACGCCACCTCCCCGGACGGCGTCACCTGGACGCGGCGGGCCTCGCCCGTCCTGGCGCTCGGGCCGCGCGGCAGCTGGGACGAGATGTGGACGAGCCACGTCAACGTCGTCGCCGACCCTGGCGGCGGCTACCACATGTTCTATTTCGGCAGCGCGCCGGGGGATTATCGCGACGGCATCGAGATGCAGCGCGGCTCCATCGGCCACGCCTACAGCGCCGACGGCATCACCTGGGAGCGCAACCCGGCCAACCCGATCCTCGCGCCGCGTGCGAACCAGGTGGACGCCTGGACCCTCGGCGGCCCGACCGCGGTGGTGGAGAGCGGCCGGATCCGCCTCTGGTACTTCGGCAACCGGACGAGCGGCCTCGCCTCGGACATCGTCATGGCCGAGGCGGCCTGCGGGCCATGAAGCCGGGCGGCACCATGCGGCGGCGCGCGTGCGCATGCTGAAGGAAGCCCTGGTCCGCCTCGGCGCGCCGGCGCTGCTGCGGGCCCTGCTCGGCGGGCGGGGCACGATCCTGGTGCTGCACCGGGTGCGCGCGCCCGACCCGGACCTGATGTTCGAGGTGAACCAGCGCAACAGCATCCCGCCCGAACAACTGACCGGCCTGCTCGACATCCTCGCCGCGGAGCGGATCGAGGTCGTCGGCCTCGATGAGGCGCTGGCGCGTCTCGCGGCGCCGCATGCCGGACGCTTCGCCTGCCTCACCTTCGACGACGGCTACCGCGACAACCACGACACGCTGCTGCCGATCCTCGCGGCGCGGCGCGTGCCGGCCACGGTGTATGTCGCGCCGGGGCTGATCGACGGCACCGCGCCGCTCTGGTGGTACGCGCTCGACCAGGCGATCGCGCGGACCGCGCGGCTCCGCCTGCCCATGCCGGAGGAAACCGAGATCCCCTGCGGCGACCGCGCCGCCAAGGAACGCGCCTTCGCCCTGGCCGCCGGCTTCATGCTGCGCGCCACGCCGGAGCAGGCGGCGCGGCTCAACGCGGCGCTCGTCGAGCGCCATGGCGCGGACCCGGCGGCGCTGGCGGCGCGCCACATGATGACCTGGGACATGGTGCGCGCGCTCGCCGCCTCGCCCTTCGTCGAGATCGGCGCGCATACCCTGACCCATCCGCCGCTCGCGGTGCTCCCGCCCGCGGCCGCGGCCGCCGAGATGGCGCAGAGCCGAGCGCGGCTGGAGCGCGAGACGGGCCGCCCGGTGCGCCATCTCGCCTATCCCTACGGCACGCCGGGGACGACGGGGGCGAGGGAAGCGGCGCTGGCAGCGGAACTCGGCTTCCGCAGTGCGGTGACCACCGTGCCGGGCACCCTGGGCCGGAGGCACGCCGCCGAATGCCACGCCTGGCCGCGCCACGGCATCGGCCCGGCGGATGGGCCGGCGGCGATCCGCCTGAAACTGGCCGGTCTCGCCAACCCCCTCGCCGCGCGCGGCTGAAGGCGGCCAAGGCCCCGCGGGGGGGGGGGGCACAGCGGGGCGCCGGCCCCCCGGG
>NZ_JAAEDM010000013.1 GCF_018129065.1 Neoroseomonas soli
GCCAGGGTGACCAGCCCCGCCCCCGCCCGCCGCGCCCCCGCCGCCGCGAGCCGTGCCGCCCCGGTCATCCCGGCGCCGGCGAGGATGGTCACATGCCCGCGCGTATATTTGTGTGCCGCGATGCCCGGTTCCGGCAGCCGCCACAGGCCGGGGGCATTGCGCCAGGCGCGCGGCGCGACCTGGTCCAGAACCGTGCCTGGAAGGCCGATCTCGGCCAGCATCGTCTCGCCGCAGAGTTCCCGCCCCGGCAGCAGCAGGTGGCCGGGCTTGAGCCGGAAGAAGGTCACGGTCACCGCCGCGCGCGGGGCGAAGCCGCGCACCTGGCCGGTCGCCCCGTCGAGGCCGGAAGGGACATCCACCGCGAGCACGGGGCCGCGCGCGGCGGCCAGCGCCCCTGCCACCACCCCCTCGACCGGGCGGGCCAGGCCGGCACCGAAGACGGCGTCGATGACCAGGGCGGCGCGCGCCGCCTCCTCCGCCGCGAAGCGGACCATGGGGCCGCGCCAGCGGGCGGCGGCGAGGGCGGCGTCACTGCCCTCCTGCGGCGGCGCCAGGGCTGCGACCGCCACGGGCCATCCCGCCTGTTCGAGCAACCGTGCCGCGACATAACCATCCCCGCCATTGTTCCCCGGCCCGGCCAGTACGAGGGTCCGGCAGGGGCGGAAGTGGCGCATGGCGGCGCGGGCCACGGCGCGCCCGGCGGCCTCCATCAGCCTCTCCCCGGGAATGCCCCCGGCGATGGCGAGGGCGTCGGCGCGCCCCATCTCCTCCGGTGTCAGCAGCGCGAGGGGACTTGCGGCAAGGCTCATGTCGCCGAACACTCCATGGACGAAGAACCAAACAAGGGAGGCAGAAATGACCCAGCAGGGTGGCCCCGAACGATCGGTCCATGAACTCTACCGCGATGACCCGGAACGTGCCGATGCGCTCGCCTGGGGGCGTCGCGGCGTTCTGAAGGGCGCGGCGCTCGCCGCCATGGGGACTGCTCTCGGCGGCACGATCCCCTTCGCCCGCCAGATGCCGGCAGGGCTTTTGCCGGCGGCGCTCGCCCAGGGCCAGGGCGGGCCGCAATTCCTGGAGATGGAAGGCAAGGCACGCCTGATCCTGCAGGGCGAGCGTCCGCTCAATGCGGAGACGCCGGAGCATCTGCTCGATGACGACGTGACCCCGGCGGACAAGTTCTTCATCCGCAACAACGGCAGCGTGCCCGAGGCGGTCGCCGATCCGCGTACCTGGAAGATCACCATCGACGGCGAGGTGAATACGCCGATCGAGCTGACGCTTGGCGACCTCGAGCGCCGCTTCGAACTCGTCACGCGCCGATTGCAGATGGAATGCGGCGGCAATGGCCGTTCCGGCTTCTCACCGCAGGCGGCCGGCAACCAGTGGGGCAACGGTGCCATCTCCTGCGCGGAGTGGACCGGCGTGCGTTTGCGCGACGTGCTGCGCGCCGCGGGCGCCAAGGACAGCGCGAAGTTCACCGGCCATCACGGGGCGGACAGCCACCTCTCGGCCCAGGGCCCGGCGATCAGTCGCGGCATGCGCATCGAAAAGGCGATGGACGAGGACACGATCATCGCCATCCGCATGAACGGCGCGCCCATCCCCCAGATGCACGGCGCGCCGACGCGGCTGATGGTGCCGGGCTGGCCGGGTTCGCTCAGCCAGAAGTGGTTCACGCGGATCGAGTTGCGCGCCTCGCCGCATAGCGGGCGGGGGATGGGCGGCACCTCCTATCGCGTGCCGGTGCGGCCGATCGTGCCCGGCAGCCGCAACAACGGCGCCGACTTCGCGGACCTGGAGAGCATGCCGGTCCGCTGCGTGCTGACGAGCCACGCGCACGGCGCGCGCCTGCCGACGGGCACCCGGGCTCTCGACCTGCGCGGCCAGGCCTGGGCGGGCGACCTGACGGTTTCCGCCGTGCATGTCTCGGTCGATTTCGGCGCCACCTGGCAAGCGATGACGGTCAACCCGCCCCCGAACCGCCATGCCTGGCAGCGCTGGACGGGACGGGTCGCCCTGCCCTCCGACGGGTATTTCGAGGTGTGGTACCGCGCCACCGACAGCAACGGGCGGATGCAGCCACATGTGGCTGCGAACTGGAACCCGCAGGGCTACGGGGCGAACCCGATCAGCCGCGCGGCGATCCTGGTGGGCTGATGCGGGGCGCGCTTCTGGCGGCCGCGGGCGTTCTGCTCGCGGCCTCCGCCGTGCTGGCGCAGGACCCCGACCTCGCCCGGCGCCAGGCCGAGGCAGCGGCGGCGATCGCCGGGCGCGCGGAGGAGGAGACGGTCCTCGCCGAGGGCGAAGGCCGCTCGGAGGTCTTCGCCTATTGCACCGTTTGCCACAACACGGCGCTGATCCGCCGCAGCGCCTTCACCCGCGACCGATGGGACGAGTTGATGGACTGGATGGCGGAAAAGCACGGCATGAACCCGCTGGAAGGCGAATTCCGGCAGGCCATCGTCGACTACCTGGCGACTCATTACGGACCGCGGCAGCGCGGCCCGCGCGGCGGCAATCCCTTCCTGGACTGACCGGCCGGCGCCCGGCGGGGAGTTCCCCTCTCCCCGCCCCCCGCCTATTCCGCAACCTCTGCTATCCTGTCACTTGCAATCGGAGTCGCGCATGGCCTTCGTCATCGCTGTCGCGCAGCGCAAGGGCGGTGCGGGCAAGTCCACCATCGCCGCCAACCTCGCCGCCGCCTTCGCCGAGAGCGGGGACCGCGTGGCGCTGCTCGACATGGACCCGCAGCGCAGCCTCGCCCGCTGGGACGAGTTGCGCGGGCGCAGCCCCAAGGCGCGCCCCCTGCATTTCGAGGCGCCTTCGGGCTGGCGCGTGCCGTCGATCCTCGACCGGCTGCGGCAGGAGGCCGACGTCGTGCTGCTCGACACCGCGCCGCATGACGACAGCGACGCGCGCACGGCGATCCGCGCCGCCGACCTCGTGCTGGTGCCGCTGCAGCCTTCGGCCGTCGACCTGTGGTCGATGGATGCGACGCTCGACCTCGCCAAGAAGGAAGGGCGGCCCGTTTCGCTGGTGCTGAACCGCGCGCCCGCCTCGGGCCGGTTGCTCGACCAGGTGAAGGCCGCGATCCAGGAACGCGGGCTGCCGCTCACCGCTGCGGCGCTCGGCAACCGCGCCGCCTTCGCCCAGGCCTTCATGGCCGGGCTCGGCGCGGTGGAGGCGGCGCCGAAGGGCGTGGCGGCGCAGGAGACGCGAGCCCTCGCCGAGGCGCTCCGCAGGCTCGAGGGACGCTGACATGGCTACGTTGCTCTATGTGCTGCACGTCCTCGGGGCAGTGCTCTGGGTGGGGGGCATGGCCTTCGCCCTCTTCGCGCTGCGGCCGGCGGCGCATGAGGCGCTGGAGGCGCCGCAGCGCCTGGCGCTGATGCTGGGCGTGTTCCGTCGCTTCTTCCGGGTGCTCTGGCATGTCGTGCCGATCATCCTGCTGACCGGCTGGACGATGCTGGGCTTCTGGTATTGGGGTTTCGGCGCCAGCATCTGGCATGTGCACGTCATGCATGGCACGGGCCTCCTCATGGCGGGCATCTTCGTCGCCGTGGCGCTGGGACCGTTCCGCGCGATGCGCGCTGCCCTCGCCGCGGGCGACCGGGCGAAGGCGGCGGCGGCACTCGACAGGATCCGCAAGGGCGTCGCGCTCAACCTGGCGCTGGGCCTGCTGACGGTGGCCATCGCGGCCTGGGGGCGCTTCGGCGGATGAGCGCGGCAGAAATCAAACGCTTCGAGATCGTCGAGGACGCCGCCCCGGAATTCGAGGCGGTGGGCGCGATCCAGCGCGGCCTGCACGAGTTCAACCAGGCCATGGGCGGCCCCTACGACCGCGAGCCGGTGACGCTCCTGGTCCAGGATTCCGACGGGCACACCTTCGGCGGCCTGCTCGGCCTGACCTTCTGGGGCTGGCTGTTCATCGACTGGCTGTGGCTGAGCCCGGAACTGCGCGGCAAGGGCTACGGCGCCGAACTGCTGACGCGCGCCGAGGCGATCGCGCGGGAGCGCGGCTGCACCAACGCCTATACCGACACCTTCTCCTTCCAGGCGCCGGGCTTCTGGCAGCGAAACGGCTATGTGGAGTTCGGGCGGCTGGACGGCATGCCGGCGGGGCATGCGCGGGTGTGGTTCAGGAAGGCGCTGTAGCGGCGGTGGCCCGGCCGTGATCGCACTGCGCCTGTCGCGCATCGCGCTGACCAAGTCGGTCGCGCTCCTGTTCACCTTGATCGCCTTCGGCAACCTCACCGACTACGGCACCAACTTCGCCTTCGTGCAGCACGTGCTGGCGATGGACACGACGTTCCGTTCGCCGGGCGTGATGTGGCGGGCCATCACGGATCCGACCCTGCATCATGCCGCCTATATTCTGATCATCGCCTGGGAGGCAGCGACGGCGGTGCTGCTCTGGGCCGGCGTGATGCGACTCTGGAGCGCGCGGGGCGGCACCGCGGCGGCGTGGAATGCGGCGCGCGGACCGGCGATCCTCGGGCTGACAGCGGGGGCGCTGCTCTACGGGCTCGGCTTCCTGGTCGTCGCCGGGGAGTGGTTTTCCATGTGGCAGTCGCGGGAGTGGAACGGGCAGGCGAGCGCGGCGATCTTCCTGACCTTCATCGGGCTGACGCTGATCCACGTCTCGGCGGCGGAAACCGAATAGGCCGGCCTCACCGCTTCACGCCGAGCCGGACCTCGCGGTACCAGATGTAGAGCCCCGCCCCGACCAGCACCGCGATCCCGGCAAAGTCCCACCCATCCGGCAGTTCCGCCCAGACGAAGGCGCCGAGCGCCGTGGTCCAGACGATCCCCGCATATTCGAAGGGCGCGAGGAGCGTCGTCTCCCCGCTGCGATAGGCGTCCGTCATCAGCACCTGGGCCAGCGCCGAGACCAGGCCGATCCCGATCAGCAGCGCCCATTGCCAGCCGTTCGGCCAGACCCAGACCGGCACCGCCGCGATCCCGGCCAGCACGGCCGAGCCGGCGGCGAACCAGAAGACGATGGCGACGGAATTCTCCCCCGCCTCGCCCATGCGCCGGATGGTGATCATCGCCAGCGCCCAGCCGACCGCGCCCAGCAGGCAGAGCAGCACGGCCAGCCCCTCCCCCTGCATGCCGTCCGAACCCGGGCGGACCATCATCAGCACGCCGAGGAAGCCGATCACGACCGCGATGCCGCGCCGCCAGCCCACCGTCTCCCCCAGCAGCGGCACGGAGAGCACGGTGAGAAAGAGCGGCATGGTGAAGCCGAGCGCCGTGACCGTCGCCAGCGGCAGGTGCACGTAGCCGTAGAAGGCGCCGACCATGCCCATCATGCCGAACAGGGTGCGGGCCGCGTGGCTCATCGGGTTGCGGGTGACGAGCGCCTCTGTCCCGCCCGCCGCCAGCACCACCGGCAGCAGCGCGGGCAGCGCGAAGAGGTTGCGGAACAGGATCACTTCCGCGACCGGTATGGCCGGGCCGACGCCCTTGGCGCAGGCGGCCGCGATCGCGAAGGTGGCCGAGGCCAGCAGCACGAGGATGATGCCCCGCCGCCGGGCGCGCGCCCGGGCAGCCGGGTCGGGCGGCGCGATGGGATCAGGGGTCATGGACGGTTCCGGCGGCCAAGGTTAGGGTCGGGCGCCCATGAACGCCAGACCGCCAAAGGCGAAACCGCTCCCCGCCCATCCCGGCCTCACGGTTCTCTCGGACGAGGTGGTCTGGGACGGGCGCTTCCCGCTGCAACGCATCCGTTTCCGCCGCCGCCGCTTCGACGGCACCGAGGGCGGGGTGCAGACCTGGGAACTCTGGCGCCGGGGCGGCGCCGTGGCGGTGCTGCCCTGGGATCCCTGGACCGACCGCGTCGCGCTGATCGAGCAATTCCGCCTTCCCGCCCTCGCCGCGGGCCTCGAGCCCGTCATGGCCGAATGCCCGGCCGGCCTGCTCGAGCAGGGCGAGGATCCCGAGGATGCGGCGCGGCGGGAACTCGCCGAGGAGACCGGCCTGGCCGCCGACCGCTTCGCGCCGATGGGCCGCTACATCCTGACCCAGGGTGGCTGCGACGAGGTCATCACCCTCTTCCTCGGCCGCACGCGCCTGCCTGAGCCCGGTCATGGCGGCAACCACGGCCTCGACCACGAGCACGAGGACATCCGCGTGACGGTGATGGACGCGGCCGAGGCCATCGCCATGCTCGACGACAACCGCATCGACAATGCCACCGCCGCGATCAGCCTCGGCTGGTTCGCGCGACGGCGGGCTTCCCTGCTGCCGGACTGGACGACCTGAATGCCGACCGAACTCGTATTCCGCGACGATGCCTACGCGCAGGAGGTGACGGCCCGCGTCGTCGCCGCAGCGCCGGAGGGCGTCGTGCTCGACCGCACCAATTTCTACGCACGCGCCGGCGGGCAGCCGGGCGATGCCGGCGTGTTGCGCTGGGCGGGCGGCGAGATGGCGGTGGCCGACACGCTGAAGGGGGCGGACGACACGGTGCTGCATGTCCCCGCCCCCGGCGCCGCCCTGCCGCCCATCAGTGCCGAGGTGACGGCGGCGCTCGACTGGGCGCGGCGGCACCGGCTGATGCGGATGCACACCTCGATGCACCTGCTGTGCAGCCTGATCCCGGGCGCGGGCGTGACCGGCGGGCAGGTCGGCGCGGACAAGTCGCGGCTCGACTTCGACCTGCCGGACCCGCCGACCAAGGAAAGCCTCACCGAGGCCCTGAACGCCCTGGTCGCCGCCGACCATCCGGTGGGCGAACTCTGGATCAGCGAGGAGGAACTCGACGCCAATCCCGGCCTGGTGCGCACGCTGTCGGTGCAGCCGCCGCGCGGGTCGGGGCGCATTCGCCTCGTGCGCATCGGCGGTGAGGACGCGCCGGTGGACCTGCAGCCCTGCGGCGGCACGCATGTGCGCCGCACCGGCGAGATCGGCCGCGTCGAGGTCGCGAAGATCGAGAACAAGGGCAAGGCGAACCGGCGCGTGACGCTGGTCCTCGCCGGGGAGTGACGCCGATGGAAATGCTGGTTTCGACCGAATGGCTGGCCGCGGAACTGGGCAAGCCGGACCTGGTCGTCTTCGACTGCTCGACCTACCTGCCGGGCGAGCCGGGCAACAAGCATGACGGCTTCCGCGCCGCGCACATCCCCGGCGCGCGGATGTTCGACATCGACGCCATCGCCGACGACGAGACCGACCTGCCGCACATGGTGCCGACGCCGGCGAGGTTCGCGCGCATGATCGGCGCGCTCGGCGTCTCCAACGCGTCGCGGGTGGTGTTCTACGACCAGCACGGGCTGCGGTCCTCGCCGCGCGGCTGGTGGATGATGCGCCTGTTCGGCCACGACAAGGTGGCGGTGCTGGACGGCGGGCTGCCGGCTTGGAAGCAGGAAGGCCGCCCGGTCGAGACCGGCGACGCCCCTGCCCCGGCACCGGCGACCTTCGTGCCGGATTTCCGCGCCGACCGCCTGAAGGGGATCGGCGACATCAAGCGCATCGTCGCCGATGGTTCGGCGCTGATCATCGACGCCCGCGCGAAGGGCCGCTTCGATGGCACGGCGCCCGAACCGCGCGCGGGCATGCCATCGGGCCACATGCCGGGCGCGGCCAACGTGCCGGCCACCGAAATGGCCGGGCCGGGCGGCAGGATGAAGGACCCGGCGACGCTGCGGGCCATCTTCGCCGCAGCGGGGGCAACGGGCGGGAAGCCGGTCGTGACCTCCTGCGGGTCCGGCGTGACGGCCTGCGTGCTCGCCTTCGGCATGGCGCGCGCCGGCCTGCCCGAACCCGCCGTCTATGACGGCTCCTGGACCGAATGGGCGTCCCGCCCGGAAACCACCAAGGAAAAGACCGCCTGACCATGCCCGACGACGCCCACAACACGCCCTCCCCGCACGCCGCCCGCGGCTTCGCCACCCGGATGTCCCATGCCGGCCGGGCCGGCACGCGCGCGCATGGCTTCGTCAACCCGGCGGTGCATCGCGGTTCCACCGTGCTGCACCCGGATTGCGAGAGCCGCCGGACCTTCGCCAAGGACCGCTTCCACCGCGTGATGACCTACGGCACCGCGGGCGGGCCGACGCAATACGCGCTCGAGGACGTGATCTGCGAGATCGAGGGCGGCACGCATTGCGTCCTCGTGGGCACCGGCCTCGCCGCGGTGACCGTGCCGCTGATGGCCTACCTCAAGGCGGGCGACCACTGCCTGATGCCGGACAGCGTCTACGGCCCGGGGCGCAACATCGCCAACGGGCTGCTGGCGAACTACGGCATCGAGACCACTTTCTACGACCCGACCGTGGACGAGGCGGCCATGGCCGCGCTGATCCGGCCGAACACCAAGGTCGTCTACACCGAGAGCCCCGGCTCCCACACCTTCGAGCTGCAGGACGTCCCGGCCATCGCCCGCGCCGCGCATGCGCGCGGCTGCAAGGTGATGATGGACAACACCTGGGGCATCCACAACTTCATGCCGTTCAAGCACGGCGTGGACGTCTCGATCCAGGCGCTGACGAAGTATGTCGGCGGTCATTCCGACGTGCTGCTCGGCTCGATCACGACGAACACGGAGGAGGACTACGTCACCGTGCGCTCCGCCGCGTCGCAGATGGGCCATTTCGCCGCGCCGGATGATTGCTGGCTGGCGCTGCGCGGTGCGCGCACCATGCCGGTGCGCCTGAAGCACCAGGAGGAAAGCGGCCTCACCGTCGCGCGCTGGTTCGAGAACCGCCCCGAGGTGCAGCGCGTGCTGCATCCCGGCCTGCCGTCCCACCCGCAGCATGCGCTGTTCAAGCGCGACTTCACGGGTTCCTGCAGCCTGTTCGGCGTGGTCTTCCAGCCGCGCTACACGGAAGAGGAAATCTTTCGCTTCATCGATAGCCTGGCGCTGTTCGGCATCGGTGCCTCCTGGGGCGGCTTCGAGAGCCTGGCCCTGCCGACCACCGGCTTCATCACCCGCACGGCGACCAGCCCCGACCTCGGCGGCTTCACCGCCCGCATCCATATCGGGCTGGAGGATGTGGCCGACCTGATCGCCGACCTGGAAAAGGGCCTCGCGACCCTGCCGCGCTGATCGCGCGGAGCAACCGGCCCGGGCGCCAAGGCCCGGGCCGGTGACGTCTCAGCGGTTGTCGGTGGACCGGCCGACCGCGTAGCCGCCGGCCGCGCCGACGCCGGCGCCGATCAGCGCGCCCCAGCCCGCATTGCCCGAGAGCGAGCCCAGCGCGGCGCCGCCGAGCGCGCCGATGCCCGCGCCCGTCGCCGTGGACCGCTGCGTGTGCGTCATGCCCTCGCAGCCCGCGAGGCCGAGGCCCGCCACCAGCACGGCGCCAAGGCGGAGAGTCTTGGTCATGGTCATGTCGAGATCCTTCCGATCAGCGCCGGCGGGCGGCGGCCGGCCGCTGGCAGGGATAGGTCGCGGCGCCGAAGCGGAGCACGCCCTCGGCGGCCCGGGCGCCGGCATATTGCTGGTTGGCCGCGGCCCAGGACACGAAGTCCGCCGAGACGCGCTCGAGGGTCGGCGGTGTCTCCGGCATGCAGAAGACCGGCCGCGCGGCCTGGCGGCCCGAGGTGTACATCGCGTGCATCTGGCCGACCGCGACGAGCACGCCGTAGCAGGCCCCGCGCGAGGCGACCGCATTGGCATCGTCCGCCGCCGGACCGCAGAGGCGGGCCAGTTCGGCGGTGGTGAAATGGACCGTGGCGGCGGGCATGCCCGCGGCCGGCTGGCCCTGCGCGAAGGCCGGGGCGGCTGCGAAGGCGCCTGCGACGGCCACCGCGAGGCCGGAGCGCCGGAGCGCCCGAGTGATGGTACGGGAGAGCATGGTGGCCTACTTCCTCCTTGCGGGCCCGTCATGGCCGACGGACGTTACGAGGTTAATGAAGGCCGGGTAGCGATCAAGCACAACAGGCACAATGATCTGCCGCAATATTGAACACTGCGCGCCCCGTTCGCGGGACGCCCTGCCAATTCAGGCGGCGGCGCAGCGCGCGCAGAGGCCCTCGATCTCGACCGTTGCCTCGGACACGACGAATCCGGCGCGTTCGGCCGCCGCGGCGATCGCATGGGCGACCGCGTGGTCGATGATCTCCGCCGTCGCGCCGCAGCGCCGGCAGATCAGGAACTGGTGCGGGTGGCCGTGGTCGTGCGCATGGCCATGGCCCGCATCGCTGCAGCCGATATAGGCGTTCAGCCGTTCGACCTTGTGGATCAACCCGTGCTCGAGCAGGAAGTCGAGCGCGCGATATACCGTGGGCGGCGCCGCGCCGGGCCGCGCCGCCTTCAGCCGGTCGAGCAGCGCATAGGCACCGACCGGGGATTCGGCTTCGAGCACCAGCCCCAGCACCTGCCGCCGCAGCGGCGTCAGCTGCGCGCCACGCCGGGCACAGGCCTGCTCGGCCTCATGCAGGGCCTTCTCGCGCGCCGCCGCTTCCAACATGACCACTCCTCGCCAATCGGATGGAACACTATATCATCGGGCGATGCCCAGCACCGCCCGCGACGCCGTCGCCCGCTTCCTCGATGCCGTGCGCTTCGATGCCAACGGCCTCGTGCCCTGCATCGCGCAGCAGCACGACACCGGAGAGGTGCTGATGATGGCCTGGATGAACGCCGAGGCCGTGGCCGAGACGCTGACCACGGGCCGCGTCTGCTACTTCTCCCGCTCGCGCAATGCGCTGTGGCGGAAGGGCGAGACATCCGGCCAGCAGCAGGTGCTGAAGGACCTGCGGCTCGATTGCGACGGGGATACGCTGCTCGCGCTGGTGGACCAGACCGGCGTCGCCTGCCACACCGGCCGGCGCAACTGCTTCTTCCGCGCCATCCGCGACGGCGAGTTGGCGAACATCGCCGCGCCGCTGGTCGATCCCAAGGAACTCTACGGCGCATGAGCCGCGCGAAGATCCCGGTCACGGTGCTGACCGGCTTTCTCGGCGCGGGCAAGACCACGCTGCTCAACCGGCTGCTCAAGGCGCCGGAGATGGCCGGCACCGCCGTGCTCATCAACGAGTTCGGCGAGATCGGCCTCGACCACCTGCTGGTCGAAAGGCTCGACGAGGACACGGTGCTGCTCAACGCCGGGTGCCTCTGCTGCACGGTGCGCGGCGACCTGGTGCGCGCGCTGCGCGACCTCGCGGTGCGGGCGGAAGCGGGCCAGGAGATCCGGCGCGTCGTGGTCGAGACGACCGGCCTCGCGGACCCCGCGCCGATCCTGCAGACGCTGATGTCGGACCCGGTGGTGCTGTCCGCCTATGTTCTCGACGGCGTGGTGACGCTGGTCGATGCCGTCGCCGGGCGGCACACGCTCGACACGCAGGTCGAGGCGGTGAAGCAGGCGGCGATGGCCGACCGGATCGTGCTGACCAAGACCGACCTCGCCACGGCGGAGGAAGCCGAGGCGCTGGCGGCCCGGCTGCGCGCCCTCAACCCCGTCGCGCCGCTGCTGCGCGCCGTCGGCGGGGCGATCCCGCCCGCGGCCCTGCTTGGCGCCGGCGGCTTCGACACTGCGGGCCGCATCCCCGAGGTCGCCGCCTGGCTGGCGGCCGAGGCGCACCACGGCCATCACCATCATGGCCACCACCACGACCCCAACCGGCATGATGCCGGCATCCACGCCTTCGGCCTCGTCTTCGATTCGCCACTCGCCTGGGACGGCATCGCGACCTGGCTTGAGATGCTGGCGCTGACGCGCGGCGACAGCGTGCTGCGCGTGAAGGGTCTGCTGAACATCGCGGGTGAGGACCGACCCGTCGTCGTGCATGGCGTGCAGCACGTCTTCCATCCTCCCGTCCGGCTTGCAGCCTGGCCCGAGGGCCACGACCGCAGGTCGAGGATCACCTTCGTGCTCCGCAACCTGCCTCGCGCGGTGGTGGAGGAAGGGATGGCCGCTTTCCTCTCCGCCGCGGCGGAAAAGGCGAGGATCGGCACCGGCTGAGCGCGCTCCGCGCTACCGCCCCGGCAGCAGGCTGCGTTACCCTCCCTCGGGGGAACCGGAGCAATCGATGCAAGCAGCCAAGATCATCCTCGGCGTCCTCGTCGCCGTCCTGCCGGGCGCCACGGCCCAGGCGCAGGCGCCGCAGCGCGGCCAGGCCCAGGTCCAGGCCTCCACGCCGCAGCCCTTCCGCGACTGCGGTGACTGCCCCGAGATGGTCACGCTGCCGGGCGGCGCGTTCACCATGGGCGTCCCGCCCGGCGAAGAAGAGCGCGAGGGCGTGCCCGAGAACCTGCGCGGCCGCTCGGTGCCCACGGTGCGCGTCACGATCGCGCCGGGCCTCGCCATGGCGACGCGCACGGTCACGCGCCGGCAATTCGCCGTCTTCGTCAACGAGACGGGGTTCGAGCCCGGCCAGAGCTGCTGGACCTTCGTCAACAGCGGCACGACCTACGAATATGTCGAGCGCCAGGGGTTGAACTGGCGCGAGCCCGGCTTCCCGCAGGGTGACGACCATCCGGTGGTCTGCGTGAACTGGGAGGATGCGACGGCCTATGCCACCTGGCTCGCCCACCGCACCGGCAAGCCCTATCGCCTGCCGAGCGAGGCGGAATGGGAATATGCGGCGCGGGCCGGCACCACCACCGCCCGCTTCTGGGGGGACGTGACGGCCAGTGCCTGCCAGTACGCCAATGTCGCGGACCTCACGCTGGCGAGCGCGCTGAACCTCGACCGCCGGCCGCAATTCACCTTCCGCTGCAATGACCGCTACGTCTTCACCGCGCCGGTGGGCAGCTTCCGGCCGAACGGCTTCGGTCTCTACGACATGCTCGGCAATGTCTGGCAGTGGACGGCGGACTGCCTGAACCCGAACCTCGAAGGGCAGCGCGCCGACGGTGTCGCGCGCACCACCGGGGACTGCCTGACGCGCTCCATGCGCGGGGGCTCCTGGAGCCACCTGCCCTGGTACGTGCGCGCCGGCAACCGCGTGCGCGGCACGACGGTGGACCGCTTCGTCTTCGGCGGCATCCGGGTGGTGCGGGACCGCTAGCCCCCTTCCCCCCCGGCGGGGCCGCCCCTATGCATCGGGCATGGCTCCCACCCCCCTCCGCTTCGAAACCCTGCGCGGCGAGGCATTGCGCGCCTGGCTGCCGCGCCTCGCCGGGCTGCGCATCGCAGTGTTCCGCGACTGGCCCTACCTCTACGAGGGCGAGGCCGCGTATGAGGAACGCTACCTCGCAGCCTATGCCGAGAGCCCGGGTGCCGCGGTGATCGTCGCGATCGACGGGGAACGCGCCGTCGGCTGCGCCACCTGCCAGCCCATGACCGAGGCGACCGCCCGCGTGCAGGACGCCTTCCGCGCCCGCGGCCTGGACCCCGCGCGCTGGTGCTACTTCGGCGAGAGCGTGCTGCTGCCCGAATACCGCGGCCAGGGCGCCGGCGTGCGCTTCTTCGAGATGCGGGAGGCGCATGCGCGCTCCCTCGGCCTGCAGGCGGCGGCCTTCTGCGCGGTGACGCGCAACGACAACGATCCGCGCAGGCCGCAGGGCCACGTCCCGCTCGACGCCTTCTGGCGCAAGCGCGGCTATACGCCGCGGGCCGACATCTCCGTGGTCTTCGACTGGCAGGAGGTCGGCGACGACCGCGAGACGCCCCATGCCCTCGGCTTCTGGGTGAAGGATCCGCTGTGAGCGCGCCGGAAGCGAAGCCGCTACGCCTCGGCCTGCTGCAATACGGCGTGGGCCGTCCGGGATCGGTCGCGGAATTCGGCCGCGCCCTGGAAGCGCGGCTCGAGGAAGGTCGCGCGCGCGCCGACCTGCTGGTGCTGCCCGAATATGCCTGCGTCGAACTCGGCGCGGCCCTCGTCGGCGGCGACGTGACCGATGAGCAGACCGAGCTCGCCGCCATGGTCGCGGCCGCGCCGGAGATCCTCGCCGCGATGCGCGAGGCCGCACGGAGCCAACGCGTCTGGTTGCTGCCTGGCACCCTGCCCATGCGCTGCGAGGATGGCCGCGTGGTGAACCGCGCGCCGCTGATCACGCCGGACGGCCGCCTCGCCTTCCAGGACAAGCGCGCGATGACGCGCTTCGAGACGGAACGGTGGGGCGTCAGCCAGGGCTCGGACCCGGGCGTCTTCGACACGCCCTGGGGGCGGATCGGCATCTCCGTCTGCTACGACGTGGAATTCCCCAAGCATGTGCGGGTGCAGGTGCAGGAAGGGGCCTGGCTGGTGCTCGCGCCCTCCTGCACGGACACCGTGGCGGGCTTCAATCGCGTGCGCATCGGCGCGGCGGCACGGGCGATGGAGAACCAGTGCTACGTCGCCATCACGCCGACCGTGGGCCAGGCACCGTGGTCGGCGGCGCTCGACGTGAACCGCGGGCATGCGGCGGTGTTCGGGCCGGTGGATCGCGGCTTCCCCGAGGACGGCGTGCTGGCGCGCGGCGCCCTGGATGCGGACCAGTGGGTCTTCTGCACCCTCGACCCCGCCCGCATCGCGGAGGTCCGGCAGGACGGCCAGGTGCGCAACCACCGCGACTGGCCCCGCGCGCCGTTCGCCCGGCCGATGCCGGCGGCCTTCGCATGACGCTGGTCTATGTCGTCGCCGGCGAGGCCTCGGGCGACGTGCTTGGCGGGCGGCTGATCGCGGCGCTGCGCGCGCGGCGGCCGGACCTGGAATTCGCCGGCATCGGCGGGCCGCGCATGGCCGAGCAGGGCGTGCCGAGCCTCTTCCCCTACGGTGAACTCGCGCTGATGGGGCTGCTCGAGGTGCTGCCGCGCATCTTCCGGCTCAAGCGCCTGCTCGCCGACGCCACCGCCGACGTCCTGGCGAGGCGGCCGGCCGTGCTGGTCACGATCGACAGCCCCGGCTTCACCCTGCGGCTCGCCGAACGGGTGAAGCCGGCGGGCATCCCCGTGGTGCACTACGTCGCGCCGCAGGTCTGGGCCTGGCGCCCCGGCCGGGTGGTGAAGCTGGCGCGGCGGGTGGACCGCATCCTCTGCCTGCTGCCCTTCGAGCCCGTCTTCTTCGAGGCCGCCGGCATCCCGGTGACCTTCGTCGGCCATCCGGTGCTCGAGAGCGGGGCCGACCGCGGCGACGCGGCGCGCTTCCGCGCGGCCCATGCGCTGGGCGAGGCCGAGCGCCCGGTCATCGTCATGCCCGGCAGCCGGCGCACGGAGGTCTCCCGCCTGCTGCCGATCTTCGGCGCGGCGCTGCGCCTGGCCGCCGGGGCCATGCCGGGGCTGCGCCCGGTCGTGCCGGTCGCGCCGATCGTCGCCGAGGCGGTGCGCCGCGCGACGGCCGACTGGCCGGTGCCGCCCATCCTCGTGGAAGGCAACGACGCCAAGCACGACGCCTTCGCCGCGGTCGCGCAGTCCGGCGGCGCCGGGCTGATCAAGTCCGGCACCTCCTCGCTGGAGATGGCCGTCGCCGGCATCCCGCACGTCGTCGCCTATCGCGTGAATCCGGTGACGGCGGCGATCGTGCGGCGGCTCGTCAAGGTGCCCCATGCCTCGCTCGTGAACCTGCTCGCCGAGCGCGAAGTCGTGCCCGAGCGGCTGCAGCAGGATTGCACGCCCGAGGCCCTGGCCGAGGCCTTGCTGACGCCCCTGCGGGATCCCGCCGCCGCGGCCGCGCAGCGTGCAGGCTTCGCGGAAGCGCTGGCGCACCTGCGCGCGCCCGAGGGCATGCCCTCCGAGGCGGCGGCGGAGGCCGTGCTGCGGATGCTCCCGGCGGGATAGCAAGGCGACCGGCGCGAACCTTCCGGGGATGTCGGGTAGCAGTGCCGCGGCCAACCTGATCCACGGCACCGGCCTGATTCCGATGGCGTGCCGTCCGGCGTGACCCTAGGATTCACGCTGCAGCACGGGAGGTCGGGCCATGACTGCATCGCGTCGGAGCCTCCTTGCCGCGGGGCTCGGCGCACCGGCCCTGCTCGGGGGCGGTTCGCGGGCCGCGACGGCGCAGGATGCGCAGCGCGTCATCCGTGCCGTGCCGATCGGGGACCTGCGCGTGCTCGACCCGATCTGGACCACCGCCTACATCACGCGCAACCACGGCTACCTGGTCTTCGACACGCTTTTCGCGCTCGATGCGGAGAACACGCCGCGGCCGCAGATGATCGAGGCGTGGGAGACCAGCGGCGACGGCCTGACCTGGTCCTTCCGGCTGCGCGAGGGATTGCTCTGGCACGATGACACGCCGGTCCGGGCGGCCGACTGCGTCGCCTCGATCCGACGCTGGAGCGCGAAGGACGGCATGGGCCGCGCGCTCGCCGCGGTGACCGAGGCCATGGCGGCACGCGACGATCGCACCTTCACCCTGACGCTGAAGCAGCGCGTCGGCTTCGTGCTCGACGCGCTGGGCAAGATCGACAGCAACGTGCCCTTCATGATGCCGGAGCGGCTGGCGGCGACCGACCCGAACACGCAGGTCACCGAGATGGTCGGCTCCGGCCCCTTCCGCTTCCTGCGCGGGGAATGGGTGCCGGGCGCCAAGGTCGCCTACGGGAAATTCGCCCGCTACCTGCCGCGCGCGGAACCGCCGAGCCAGGCGGCCGGCGGCAAGGTCGCCAAGGTGGACCGGGTGGAACTGCTCTATACGCCCGATGCGGCGACGGCGATGAACGGGTTGCTGGCCGGCGAGCTCGACCTGCTCGAAAGCCCGGCGCCCGACCTGGTGGAGCGCCTGTCCCGCGCACGCGACATCGTCGTCACGCCGAACGACCCGCTCGGCTACCAGATGTTTGCCGTGATGAACCAGCTGCACCCGCCCTTCGACAAGGTGGAGGCGCGGCGTGCCCTGATGTCCGCGGTGCGGCAGTCCGACTTCATGCAGGCCACGGTCGGCGACCGTACGCCCTGGCGCGAATGTGCCGCGATCTTCGGCTGCGCGCTGGAGGACGGGGTGCAGAACGATGCGCTCGGCTGGCCGACCTACGATCTGGCCACGGCCCAACGCATGCTGCGCGAGTCCGGCTATGACGGCCGCCCCGTGGTGGTCATGGATCCCGCGGACAACGCCACGCTGCATCCTTCCGCCCTGCTGATGGCGGACGTGCTGCAGCGCCTCGGCGCCAATGTCGACCTTCAGGCGATGGACTGGAGCACGCTGGTGCAGCGCCGCGCCAATCGCGGCGCGCCAGGCCAGGGCGGCTGGAACATCTTCGTCACCAATGCGACGCTGACCGGCATCGCCAATCCGCTGCTCAACACCTTCGCGCGGCATTGCGAGGAAGCCTGGTTCGGCTGGCCCTGCGACCGGCGGGTGGCCGAACTGATGCGCGCCTGGACCTTCGAGGGCGATCCCACGAAGCGGCGCAACATCCTCAAGCAACTCGAGCGCGTGCATGTCGAGGTGGCGACACTGATCCCGCTCGGGCAGTACCGCAGCGTCATCGCCTATCGCCGGTCCCTGCGCGGCGTGCTGCCGGGACCGGCGCTGTTCTACTGGAACGTCGAGAAGGCCTGACCGGCCAGGGTCACGGCTGCATGTGGCTGCCGCCGTCCTCGATCCAGTTCTGGCCGGTGATGAAGGAGGCGGCCTCCGACAGCAGGAAGCAGATCAGCGGCGCGACCTCCCTCGGCAGCGCCACGCGGCCGAGGGGGATGCGCGCCAGCGTCCGCTCGCGGAAGCGGTCGGAGCGGATGGTCTCGGTCATCGGCGTTTCCACCGTGCCGAAGCCGACGCTGTTCACCCGGATGCCGTAGCGCGCCCATTCCAGCGCCGCCGTCATGGTGATGCCGTAGAGCCCCGACTTCGCCGCCGAGTAGTTCACCTGCCCGATGGACCCGCGCTTGCCCGCCGTCGAGGAGATGTTGACGATCGCACCGGGCGAGGCCTCGCCGGCCTTGGCGCGGGCGATCATGTGCCGGCCCACGGCCTGCTGCATCAGGTGGCAGGCGGTCAGGTTCACGTCGATCACGGCCTGCCACTGCGGCAGCGTCATCTTCTCGATCATCGCCGGGCGGGTGATGCCGGCGTTGTTGACCAGCCCGTGCACGGCGCCGAAGCGGTCCGCCGCCTGCTCGACGACGGAGGCGCAGAAGGCCTCGTCCGTCACGTCGCCGCGGATGGGCAGCGTGCGATCGCCGGCGAGCGCCGCCGAGACCTCGGCGATGGTCTCCGGGTTGCGCTCGACCATGACGAGGTTGCCGCCAAGATCGAGCACGAGCTCGGAGATCGCCCGCCCGATCCCCTGCCCCGTGCCGGTGACGACGACGGTGCGGCCCGTCAGTTCCATCGGGTTGCGCATGGCGTTTCCTTCCCCTGCCGTTGTTGGGCGAAGGGTCGCGCCAAGCGCCCCCGGCCGCAAGGTCAGTTCAGGCGAAGGCCGCGGATCAGGTCGGGTGACGGCTTCGCCTCGCCGCGCTCGACGCGCTTGACGATCTCGGTCAGCGCGGCGTTGGCGGGGGCGGCGATGCCGATCTCCGCGCCCCTGGCGACGACGAAGCCGTTGAGGAACTCGATCTCCGTCCGCCGCCCCTTGACCATGTCCTGGCCCATCGAGGCGCGGTGCGCGCCGCCGCCGGGCTTCTGCGTGTCGGCCAGGCGCTGGGCGTCGTAGGCGCGGCGCGCTTGCTCGTCGCCCTCGCCGGCCCTCGCGATGACCTCGGGGTCCAGGTGCAGGACCTCCTCGAGGTCGTAGCCGAGCGCCTGGCCGACGCGGATCGCCTCGGAACCGAGCCGCGCGGCGAAGGCGCGGACGGCGTCGTCGGCGGTGGCGTCCTTCGCCAGCATCCCGGTCGCGGCGGCGATGCCGTTGCCCATGACATTCGCCACCAGCTTCGACCAGCGCTCGCCCCAGAGATTCGTCGTCGTCAGCGCGCTGTCCGAGAGCGCGACCAGCGAGGTGATGAACTCCGCGCGCGGGGAGATGCGCCCATGCGGCTCGCCGACGCGATAGACGGTGTGCGAGGCGCCCGACTTCCCCGCCGCACGCTTCACATGCGCGGGGCCGGTCAGTTCCACCGTGATCAGCGAGGCGATGGCGCCGAGCACGCGGCCCCAGCCGACGATGCCGGCGATGACTTCCTCGTTGATGCAGTTCTGCAGCGAGACGACGTAGCCGCCGGGCGAGAGATACTGTGCGATCATCGCCGTCGCCCAGGCGGTGTCGTAGGACTTCATGCAGACGAAGGCGATGTCGATGGGGTGTTCCTTCGCCAGCCCCTGCAATTCCGTGAGGTGCAGCGCGCGCACCGGCACCGTGAACTCCGGCACGTCCTTGAGGTGGCTAATGGTCAGGCCGCGCGCGCGCATCGCCTCGACATGCTCGGGCCAGGGATCGACGAAGGTCACGTCATGCCCGGCCTGGGCCATGTAGGCGCCGGCATAGCCGCCGACGGCGCCGGCCCCCACGATGGCGATGCGTGGCTTCATTCCTGATCCTCCGAAACGGTTCACCGCGCGCGGACGGCATTTGACGCAGGATGATCCCGGCAAGAGGCCCTTGGGGCAAGGCCGCTGCCATCATCGAATTATCGGAGCAGCCATGAAAACGGCCGTCGACACCCTCTACCTCCATGACCCGCAGTTCGAGGCCGGCGCCCGCGCCTTCAAGGACGATGTGGGCGGCGACACGGCCATCCACCCCGTCTCCTGCCTCGACACCCTGCGCACGGCGCTGGCGTCCTATTCGCTTGTGCGCTTCCTCGTCTTCGATACGCATGGCGTGCCGGGCAAGCTCTCCCTCGCCGACCACGGCCATGTGGACGGGATGGATTTCGACCTGCTGCGACTGCTGCCGAACGACCTGCTGCGCCCGAAGGCGCGCGTGCTGTTCTACGGCTGCAATCTCGGCGAGGGGAAAGAGGGCGACGTCTTCCTCGACGAGTTCGGCCTCGCCGCCTTTCGCGGCAAGGGCGGCACGGCGGGCGCAAGCACGGTGACGAACTTCACGCTCTCATTCGGCAGCAACAGCACCGCCGGCGTGTGGATGGATCTCGGGAATCCCTTCGCGGCGCGGCTCAAGGTGGTGCGCTTCGACGAATCCGGCCACCGCGCGGAGGCGATGAGCGTCAACCGCTGGGGCACGCCGGACTGATCTTCGCGCCGACCGGCCATTCCGGGCCGGTCCGGCACGAAAGCCCGGCCATCGCGCGCGGCCTCCATGTCGATCCTGCGCGCGATCCCCTCCGCCTTCGCCGTGGCGAAGTCGTCGGGAAGGTTCGGCAGAATCCGGTTGGCCGGGCGGCTCATGCGGTGGAGGGACAAGGGGCCGACCCCGGCAAGGCCTTCGCGACGGAGGATGGCGAGGGCGAGCGCGCACGCCACCGGCCCGGCCGGCGCGGTGCGTCAGCCCCGGCCCGGCCTCATCGAGCTGGCGATCATGAAGCCCAGCCCGAACAGCGTCGGCAGCAGCCACACGGGCATGGTCAGGAACGGCACGAACAGGCCGTCCCAGATGACCGGCGCCAGGTAGCGCTGCACCCCCACCTGCAGCGAATTCAGCGCCGCCGGGTTCACCTTGTACATCGCCGTGCCGAGTTCGTAGCCCCAGCCCAGCGCGAAGCCGAGCGCCACGGCAAGGCCGAAGAATAGCAGGGCGATGGTGCGCAGGATCATGTCATGCCCAGAGTCGTTCGTTCTGGAGACCAGTATAGAGCCCCGCAACGAATTCGCCGTAGCCATTGAAGAGTCGGGTCGGAATCCGCTCGTTCGAGCCGAGCACGCGTTCGCTCGCCTGGCTCCAGCGCGGGTGCGGCACCTCGGGGTTCACATTGGCCCAGAAGCCGTATTCCTGTGGCTGGATGCGCTCCCAGAAGGAGACCGGGCGCCGGTCCGTCAGCGTGATGCGGACGATGCTCTTCCCGCCCTTGAAGCCGTATTTCCACGGCTGGTGGATGCGAATCGGGCCGCCGTTCTGCGCCGGCAGCGGCTTGCCGTAGGCGCCGACCACCATGAACGAGAGGTCGTTGCCCGCCTCGGCGATGGTGCAGCCCTCGATGTAGGGCCAGGGATACCAGGATTGCCGCAGCCCCGGCATGACGGAAGGGACCGCCGCCGTCTCGAACACCACGAAGCGCGCCGAGGCGAGCGGCTTCACCTGCTCCAGCAACGCCGAGAGCGGGAATCCCGTCCAGGGCACCACCATCGACCAGGCCTCGACGCAGCGCAGGCGATAGACGCGCTCTTCGATCGGCATGGTGCGCAGCAGGTCGTCGATGCCGAATTCGCGGGGCGCCTCGACCATGCCCTCGACCTTCACGGTCCAGGGGCGCTGGGGAAGGCGCTGGGCGGCCTGGCTGATCGTCTTGTGGCTGCCGAATTCGTAGTAGTTGTTGAAGGTCGTCGCCTCGCGCTCGGCCGTGATGTCGCGGCCCGGCACGTAGCGGGTGTTGCGCATGGCCGGCGGCAGGACCGGCGCCCCTTGCGCGGCGGCAAGCCCCGGCGCGGCGAGCAGCCCGGCGCCCAGCCCCAGGGCCTTGCGGCGCCCGGCGACCAGGGCTTCGGGTGTCACCTGCGCTTCGGGAATCTCCCAGCCGCGCGGAATGCGGATCGGCATGTCCTGTCCTCCGTTCCCACGAGAGAAGTCGGCCCTCCGCGGCGGAGTTCAAGCCGTCGCGTCAGGCGCCCGGCCGCGGCAGCACGACGGCGGGCGGCTGTCCCAGTGCGGGGGTGACACGATGAAGGCGATAGGCCTCCGCCTCCACCCCGCGCCGGCTGCGGACGAGGCGCCCTTCCAGTCCGGTCAGCGGCTCGGCGCCGGGCCAGAGGGGCGGTCCCTCCCCTCGCCTTTCGCTGCGGACCAGCAGGCCGGTTACGCCCGGCGCGGGGGCCGGAAGCGTGAAAAGACGCCAGCGCGGGTCCATTGCCACCACCACCCGGCCAGCCGGCATGCGGAAGGCGAGGACGGAGGCGAGGCCGTATTCCTCCGCCGCAACGAAGGCGGCGCCATTGCGATCGGCCGCCGCGGCGACCTCGGCGGCGAAGGCATCCCAGCCTCCGAGCCGCGCCAGCGTCGGGTCGCTGCGCCGCGGCAGCGGCAGTGGCGCGGCGATGGCCTGGATATAGACCGCCGCGGTCATCGCCCCCCCCAGCGCCAGCGCCGGCACGCGCAGCCGCAGCCAGGCCCGCCCCTGCAGCAGGCCCGCACCGGCGATGGCGGCCGCCGGATAGAGCACCGCCGGCCAATTCCCCTGCACCCGGCTGCCAGTCGCCTGCCAGAGGAACAGCGCCGCGCCAGGCAGCACCAGCGCGGCCAGCAGCAGGGCCCCATCATCGCGGGTCCGCCACCACGCCCAGGCCGCAGCGGCCGCGCCGGCAGCGCAGAACAGGAACACAAGCGGCGTCGCCAGCGCCACTTGGCCTCCGATCAACTCGCCCAGGAAGCGCAGCGCCTGCCCCACATCGCCCGAACCCGCCCGCCCACCCTGCTTGGCGAAGGAGGCCCAGCCATGCGCCGCGTTCCAGGCGATGACCGGCGCGAAGGCGAGCACCGCCACCGCCCCGCCCGCCCAGAGGTGCCAGCGCGCGAACCAGCGCCGCGCCGACGAATCCAGCAGCAGCCAGACGACCACGCCGGCGCCGAACAGCACGGCAGTGTACTTGCTCGCCAGCGCCAGCCCCGCGAAAAGGCCGACGGCCAGCCACCAGCGGCCATCCCCCGTCCGCTGCACCCGCGCCAGCGCCCAGAGCGCGCAGGTCCAGAAGACCAGCAGCGGCGTGTCCGGCGTCATGGTCACGGCGCCGACGCCGGCGAGCAGCGTCGCGTTGAACAGCGCCGCAGCCCATGGCCCGGCGCGGCGGCCCGGCAGCAGGTCCTCCGCCGCGCGCGCCAGCAGCACCGAGCCGAGCGCAAGGGCAAGCGGCCCCATCAGCCGCACGCCGAGCGCGTTCTCCCCTACCAGCAGCGTGCCCGCGCGGATGAACACCGCGACCATCGGCGGATGGTCGAGATAGCCGCCCTGCAGGTCGCGCGACCACACCCAGTAATAGGCTTCGTCCGGCGCCAGCGGCGCGACGGCGGCGATGACGAGGCGCAGCGCCGTGAGCGCGGCGAGGGCCGCGACCCATGGCATCAGCGCGCGCGCCAGACCAGGGTGGAGGAGACCGCGTAGTTCCACACCACCGTCAGCAGCGCGCCGGCCCCGCCGGCGATTCCCCAGTTCACCAGGCCGTCGCGCAGCAGCAGCCCGGCGATGCCGACATTGGCCACGGCCCCGATGCCGCAGACGACGTAGAAGATCAGCAGGCCGTTCAGCAGCCGTGGACCGCGCAGCCGGCGGTCGCGGTAGGTGATGCGGTTGTTGAGCAGGAAGTTCGCCGTCATGGCGACCAGCGTCGCGGTCCACTGCGCCGGGCCGAATTCCAACGGCCCGAGGCCGTGCAGCAGCCCGAGCACCACGAGATGCACCAGCACGCCGATGCCGCCCACCAGTGCGAAGGCCATGAAGCGCAGCGGCACGATGCCGCCCAGCGCCTTGTCCGCCAGCAGCCCGCCGAATTCCAGCAGCACGCCGGCATCGAGCTTGCTCTCGCCCGCCTCCCGCGCGCGGAAGGTGTAGGGGATCTCGGCGACGCGCAGCGGCCGCCCGGCCGAGAGCAGGATGTCGAGCAGGATCTTGAAACCGGTCGCGGTGAGGCGCGGCGCGAGTTCCTCGAACAGCGCGCGCGGCAAGGCGAAGAAGCCGCTCATCGGGTCGCCGACCTTCACCGGCAGGGCGGCATTGGCGAGCGCCGCGCCGCCATCCGACACCATCCGGCGGATGGGCGAGAGTCCCTCCCCCATCGCGCCGCCATCGACGTTGCGGCTGCCGATGGCGACCTCGGCCTCGCCGCTTTCGAGCGCGGCGAGCATGCGCGGCAGGATGGTCTCGTCGTGCTGCAGGTCGCCGTCGATCACCGCGACATAGGGCGCGGCGGTGGAAAGGATGCCCTCGACGCAGGCGGATGCGAGGCCGCGCCGGCCTATGCGGCGGATGCAGCGGATGCGCGGGTCGGTCGCCGCGATCGCCTTGGCCTTCGCGGCGGTGCCGTCCGGGCTGTCGTCATCGACGAAGATCGCTTCCCACGGGATGCCGGCGAGCGCCGCATCCAGCTTCGCCACCATGGGGGCGACGTTCGGGGCCTCGTTGTAGCAGGGAATGACCACGGCAAGCCGTGGCAGCGGCGGGCGCGCCTCCGATCGGCTCATCAGGGCCCTCGCCTCCGGTGCCGTGCCACCTGATGGCACGGGGTCTGATCTGGCGGCAACAGGAACTCGCTCGCGAATGAGGTGGGGCAGGCTGGCACTAGGAACCTCGTTGCCGGAGCAGCACGGCGATGATGCGCTGGCTCGGCGTGGCTGTTTCGACGCGGCGATCCATCATGCCCTCGGGAATGACCGGCGGGGCAATAGCGGTCGGCCCCGGCCGGGTGAAGACCCTGTAGACGAGCCAGGCATCGCGCTGCGGGGGATCGGTCGCGAAGTCCGGGTCGACGACCACGCGCGCGGCCGGGTCCTGACGGCGGAGGTAGTATTGCAGCGGAAGGGCGATGAAGGGCTCGAGGGCGACAACCTCCGGCGCAGCGCCCCCTTCCGCTGCCGCCCCCTGGATCGCGGCTGCGATGTCGCGCCATTGCAGCCTGGTGTCGGTGCCCTGCGCTGCGCCGGCGTAGGCCAGGACCGCCCAGCCGGCGATCGCCAGGCGCAATGCTGCAATCGCTACCGGCGGTGCGAAGCCGGCCAGACGCGACAGCGAGAGCGCGACCAGCGCGAAATAGGGAAGCGCGACCATCAGCAGGTGCCGCTCACCCCACAGGTTCTGCTTCGCGACGACGCTGAGCCCCGATGTCAGCGCGAGCGGCACCGCCACCATGCCCATCCAGAAGAAGACGCTGTCCGGACTGGCGATCCCGGGCTTCCCGACCCGGATCGCATGCAGCGCGGCCACGGCCGGAGCAAGAAGAAAGAGTGCGATGCCGAGCGTCGTCGCACGCGGGATGTCGATCACGCCATCGAGCCGCGCGAAGAGCCACGCGTAGTCCTGCAGGCCAGGTGGCGAGGTGCCCATCCAGGCGATCTGCGTCGTTGCCGCACCACCATCCTTGAGAATTCCCGCCGCAACGATCCCGACCCAAGGGAGGAACGCGATGCCGATCCCGACCTGGGCGATGAGCAGGGTGCGCAACCCCCTTGCTCCGCCAAGCGTCCGGATTGCGAGTTGGGTCACCAGCACCAGGAAGCCCCAATAATGAACATGCACCATCGCCACGCCCGAAGCCGCGTAGGCCAGCGCCTCCCGCCGGGATCCCGGCTCCATGCAGAGTCTCACGAAGAACAGCGTGTTCAGTGCCGACAGGACATGGAAGAGCGAAAACATCCGCGCATACTGGGAATGGAAGATCAGCGCGTCGTTCACCGTGATCAGCAACAGCAGCAGGCCCAGATCCGCCATCCGGAGGCCGATCGCGCGCCCCAGGAAAACCGCGACGGCCGGGAGCGCCGCACCCGCCAGGGCCGAGATGATCCTGGGGTGGATATCGTCCTCGGGCGCCACGCCAAGATAAACATGCAGCAACGCATAGTATCCCGGCGGATGTGACTTGTCCTCGGCGGCGGTGCGGATCAGGTGCACCCAGCTGTCATTGGCTGCAAGAACGCTGAAGACCTCGTCACCATCCAGGCTGAATAAGGAGATGCCGATCAGCCGGATCAGCAGCGCAAGCAGAAATACCCCGCCGGCAAGCGCCCAGGCCGTCCGCGCCGACATGCCGGAAGCAAGCGGGCCACCCGACGGCGTCGCATCCCCTCGCTCCCGGATACCCGCGCTCCGCGCCGACATCGATATCGCCTCGCCTCTTCCACAACCGCATTGCGCGGGTCCGAACCGTCCTACGGCGGCTGATTTCGAAACAATCCGGCCCGATTGTCCAAGTCTTCTTGTCGGGCGCGTGCCGCACCGTCGCGGACGTCTCGACATATGCTCCGCAAGGCCGCCGGGACATTGCCGGTGCACCCTCGAAAGCGCCGGTTCGGCAAGGAGCGGCGTGCCGGCTGCTCGGGCAGGCCGGCCGGATCACGACCGGCAGTCCGATCACGGCCGGGTCGTGCCGCAGGCGCCAACCGTGCTTCGCATCCAGGCCTGGCTACAGGGAGATCCCGCGGCCCTTCGCCCGGTGCTCCGGCCCGCGGGACCGATCATCGGCCGGGACACGGCCCCGGCGGCAGCCCCACCGCCTTCATCCGTGACCTGACGATGGGGCTGCGGAAGAGATGCCCGGGGGGAAGGACAGAGCGTCGCCCCTCCCCCGCGGAGTCGTGTGGATGTTCGTGCCCGTCGCCGTCACTTCACCACGGAGAACGGCGCCGGCTTCAGCGCCATGACGGTCTGCTGCTTCAGCGCGCCGAGCCCGCCGACCGTCTTCATGAAGTCCTGCCACTGCGGGTCGTTCGCCATCGCCGAGCGGCGGCGGTCGCGATCGCCGAAGCCCTCGTAGAGCCAGCAGAAGACGACCTGGTTGATCGGCCCGATCTCGGTCACGCCGAACATCAGCAGCTGGCCGAGCAGCCGCTTCTGCACCGCCAGGCCGATCTCCTCATAGGCCTTGAGCCAGAGGTGCATCTTGCCCGGATGGAAATCATAGGTGCGGTGATCGACGACCATGCCGGTGCCGCCGATCTCGCGCTTGAACGAAAAACCCTTCGCCGAGGTGATGGGTGAAAAGGAAGTCGGCTTGAGGAACTTCACCTCCTGGCTCGCCAGCGCGCCCGAGGCGGCGGAACGCTTGCGGAACTCCTGCCATTCCGGATCGGCTTCCCGCGCGGCCAGCCCGGCCTCGCGCGCGTCGATGTCGTCCCAGCCACGCATGAAGACGAAGCGGTTGATGGTGCCGACCTCGGCGAGGAAAGCGCCGAGCGAAACCGCCCCTGTGGTGCGGGCCGAGGCAGGGCCGCCGAGTTCCTTGTAGGCCTCGAGCCAGACCGGCAGCTTGCCGGGGTGAAAGGTGTACTGCCGGTGTTCGATGTACATGGCGTTTCCTTTGAATCGCGGGCGCCGCACCTTCGGCCGTGCGGCGCCACGGCGCAACGGGGGGTCAGGCGGCGGGCAGGATCACGCCCTTCCCCGTGGTCTGCTGGTCAAAGAGGCGATAGGCCTCCTCCGCCTGGTCGAGCCGCCAGCGATGCGTGAACAGCCTGTCCACCGGGATGTTGCGCTCCGCGACGTAGCGCGCGCATTCGAGCTGCCCGACGGTGGAGAAGGTCCAGGACCCGATCAGCGTCACCTGCCGGCGCAACAGGTCGGGGCTGACGTCGAGGGTGACGTCGCCACCCTCCCCCACGAAGCAGGCCTTGCCCCAGGTGCGCACGCACTGCACCGCCTGGCGACGCGCGAGCGGGTTCGACGACGCGTCGATCGAGGCATGCGCGCCGAGGCCGTGCGTCGCCGCCTTGATCGCGCCGAGCACGTCATTGGTCTCGGCCGGGTTGATCAGCAGGTCGGCGCCGAATTCCTTCGCGCGCTCCAGGCGTTCGGGCGAGGTGTCCAGTGCGATCACCCTCGCGCCCATCCTCGCCGCGAGCAGCGTCGCCGACAGCCCCACCGGCCCCTGCCCGAACACGGCGATGGTCTGGTCGCCGGTGAGGCCGAGCCGTTGCAGCGCGCCCCAGGCCGTGCCCGTGCCGCAGGAGATCGCCGCGCCGGTCTCGAACGAGAGTTCCTCCGGCAGTTCCACCAGCGTGCGCGCCGGGCATTTCAGGTAGCGGGCATGGCCGCCATGGCCGGTGACGCCATAGACCTCCTTCACGCCCTCGACGCAAAGCTGCATCCAACCGGTGTTGCAGTGGGGGCAGACGCCGCAGCCGCGGTAGTGGTGCTGCATCGCCCGCATGCCGATCCAGGCCTGGTTGGACGCGACGCCCTGCCCGACGGCGACGACCACGCCGCAGGGCTCGTGCCCGGCGATGATCGGCCCGGAGGTGGCGCCGAGGCCAAGCGCCGCGGTCCGCCCCGGCCCGCCCGGAGCGCGGTAGAACTTGAGGTCGCTGCCACACATGCCGGAGGCGCGGATCTCCAGCACCACCTCCCCCGGACCCGGCGTCGGGTCGGGGAAATCCATCAGTTCGAGCTTCCGGTCCCCGGTAAAGACGACACCCTTCATGTGCGTTCCTCCTTGGTTCGGAGCGAAGCACCGGGCCGGCAGGTGGTCCAGGGATCGATTTTTTTGCTGCATTGCAACGGAATTGACTTGGCGCAACACGCGCGATCTGCCCTAGGTCAAGCATATTCCAGGATCCGCACCATGCGGCGGACATGGAAGCAGGGAGCAGCCGCTTGACCCCCGACACCCGCCCGCGTGACCCGCTGCCCATCGTCTGGGACCCCGACAGCCGCGTCGGCGACATGCTCAAGGGCAAGCGCGGCTTGGTCGTCGGCGTCGCGAACGCCGATTCGATCGCCTATGGCTGCGCGGTGAAGCTGCGCGCCTTCGGCGCCGAGCTCGCCATGACCTACCTGAACGAGAGGGCGGAAAAGCACGTCCGCCCGCTCGCGGAGCAACTCCAGGCGCAGATCGTCGCCCCGCTCGACGTGCAGCAGCCCGGCCAGATCGAAGCGCTGTTCGAGCGCATCGCGACGGAATGGGGGCGGCTCGACTTCCTCATCCACTCCATCGCCTTCGCCCCGCGGGAAGACCTGCACGGCCGCGTGGTGGACTGCTCGGCCGAGGGCTTCGCCCAGGCCATGCACGTCTCCTGCTGGTCCTTCCTGCGCATGGCGAAGCTCGCGGAGCCGCTGATGACCCAGGGCGGCGTGCTGGCAGCCATGTCCTACTATGGCGCGGACAAGGTCGTCGGGAACTACAACGTCATGGGGCCGGTCAAGGCGGCTCTCGAGGCTTCGGTGCGCTACATGGCGGATGAGCTGGGAGAGAAGGGCATCCGCGTCTTCGCCGTCTCGCCCGGCCCGCTCAGGACCCGCGCCGCAAGCGGCATCGCCCAGTTCGACGAGCTGGTGCAGATGGCGCAGGAACGCGCGCCGCAGCATCGCCTGGTGGACATCGCGGAGGTCGGGCGCGTCGTCTCCTTCCTGGTGGGCGGCGCCTCCTCCGGCATGACCGGCGACACGATCTACGTGGACGCCGGCCTGCACAACGTGGCGTGACCGCGATGCGCAAGCCCCTGTCCACGGCCGAGGCAGCCGAACGCGTGCCCGATGGCGCGACGGTCGGGCAGATCCTCGCGGCCACCGCCACCACCCTGACCATTCCCGACACCGCGCCGGAGACGAAACCGTGACGATCACCGCCCCTGCCCTCGTCGGGCGCTCCTGGGACGACATCAAGGAAGGCGAGAGCGCGAGCATCACCCGCGTCTGCACGCCGAACGACCTGGTCGTCTTCGCCCATGCCTCGGGCAACCTGAACCCCGTCCACCTGCCAGGCGAGGCTGAGCAGGAAACCGGCCGCGCGCCGGTCGCGCCGGCCATGTGGTGCGGCTCGCTCTTCTCCGCCGTGTTCGGCAACAGGCTGCCGGGTCCGGGCACGGTCTATCGCTACCAGGACCTGCGCTTCCATGCGCGCGTCGAGGCCGGGGACGCGGTGGTGGCGACGGTGCGGGTGCGCGAGAAGCTGCCGGGCAACCTGCTGATCATGGACTGCCGGCTGGAGAAGGCGGACGGCACCGTGGTCTGCACCGGCACGGCGGAGATCAGCCCGCCGCTGACGCGCCTCGTGACCGATGGCGTCATCATCCCGGAACTCACCCTCGTCCGGCGCGGCAAGTTCTCCCGCCTGCTAGCCGCCTGCCGCGGCATCCCGCCGATGCCGACCGCCATCGCCGCGCCGACCGACGAGAATTCCCTCGGCGGCGCCTGGGAGGCGACGAAGGAAGGGCTGATCGAGCCCATCCTCGTCGGCCCCGAGGCGATGATCCGCGCCGAGGCGGAGAAGCTCGGCTGGGATCTCGCCGGCGTCGCGATCGAGAACGTCGCCGAGGTCCACGATGCGCCCGCCCGCGCCGTCTGCCTGGTCCACGAAGGCAAGGCCGAGGCGGTGATGAAGGGCAACATCCACTCGGACGAGGTGCTGCGCCACGTCACCAAATCCGACGGCGGCCTGCGCGCGGGGCGGCGCATCAGCCACTGCTTCGTGCTCGACATCCCCGGGCACGAAGGGCTGATGATCATCACCGACGCGGCGATCAACATCCTGCCCGACCTGGCGACCAAGGCCGACATCGTGCAGAACGCGATCGACCTCGCGCGGGCGATCGGCATCCGGGAACCGCGCGTCGGCATCCTCTCGGCGGTCGAGACGATCAATCCGGCCATCCCTTCCACCATCGACGCCGCCGCGCTCGCCAAGATGGCCGAGCGGGGGCAGATAACGGGCGGGCTGGTGGACGGCCCGCTCGCCATGGACAACGCGGTCGACCTGGAGGCGGCGCGGACCAAGGGCATCCATTCGACGGTCGCCGGCCGCGCGGACGTGCTGGTGGCGCCGAACCTGGAAGCGGGGAACATGCTGGCGAAGCAGCTCGTCTTCCTCTCGCAGGCGGATACGGGCGGGATCGTGACGGGCGCCAAGGTGCCGGTGATGCTGACCAGCCGCGCCGACGACGAGCATGCGCGGCTGATGTCGGCGGCGCTGGCCGTGCTCTACGGGCACTGGCGGCGCACCGGGAAGTGCCTGGTGCCGGAGCTCGGCGCATGATGACCGACGCGATCCTCGTCCTCAACGCCGGTTCCTCCTCCATCAAGTTCGAGCTCTTCTCGGTCAACGGCGACGATCCCGAATCGCGGCTCGAAGGCCAGATGGAGGGCATCGGCGCCTCGCCCCGCCTGATCGCGCGCGACGCGCGGCGTCAGGTTCTGGCTGACCATCGCTGGGCCGGTCCGGATGTCGCGGACCATGCGACGGCGCTGCGGGTGATGGGGCAGGAACTCGCCCCGGCCGTCGAGGGCTACAGGATCGTCGCGGTCGGGCACCGCGTGGTCCATGGCGGGCCGGATTTCGCCGCCCCCGTCATCGTGGACGACGGGATGATGGACAGGCTGCGCGCCCTCGCGCCGCTGGCCCCGCTGCACCAGCCGCACAACCTGGCCGGCATCGCCGCCGCGCGCGCGGCACTGCCCGGCGTGCCGCAGGTCGCCTGCTTCGACACGTCCTTCCACCGCACCCATGCCTGGGAAGCGGACACCTTCGCCCTGCCGCCGGAATTCTACGACCGCGGCATCCGGCGCTACGGCTTCCACGGCCTGTCCTACGAATACATCGCCGCGAACCTTGCCGAGGAGGAGCCTGCCCTGGCGGCCGGGCGCGTGGTGGTGGCGCATCTCGGCAACGGGTCCTCGCTCTGCGCCATCCGCAACGGGCGCAGCGTGGACAGCACCATGGGCTTCACCGCGCTGGACGGTGTGCCGATGGGCACGCGCTGCGGGCAGATCGATCCGGGCGTGCTGCTGCACCTGATGCAGGCCGAGGGCATGGACGCCGCCGCGCTGCAGAAGCTGCTCTACGGCAATGCGGGGCTGAAGGGCATGTCCGGCATCAGCCAGGACGTGCGGGACCTGGAGGCCAGCGGCGAGCCGCGCGCGGCCGGCGCCCTCGCCTACTACGTCTGGCGCGTGCGGCGGGAGATCGGCGCGCTGGCCGCCGCCCTGGGCGGAATCGACGCCCTCGTCTTCACTGCCGGGATCGGGGAGAACGCCCGCAACCTCCGGGCGCGGATCTGCGACGGACTCGACTTCCTCGGCATCGCCGTGGACCCGGAGCGAAACGCCGCCAATGCCCCGGAAATCTCGTCTCCCGGGGCGCGGACGCGGGTGCTGGTCCGGCCGACCGACGAGGAAGGCATGATCGCCCGGCACGTCCTGGCTTTGTTGCAGCGCAGCCAAAACGCTTGAACCGGCCCGCCCGGCAGCGCAGAAACCGCCTGAACCAGGGAGAGTCCCACCCATGACCGCCATCCCGAACCTGCCCACGCGCGAACTCCTCGACAAGGCGACCGAGACGACGACGCGCGTGCTGGATCAGGTCCGCACGCTGACGGACGTGATGGGTCGGCACGGGGCGGCCCTGCTGCCGCCGGTGCCGGGGGCCTCGGTCGCGCCGGAACTCAGGGACCTGGCCGCCCGCTTCGCCCGCACCCCGGCGGCGCTGGCCCAGGACGCGCAGGCCTACGCCACCGACGCGGCGCAGCGCTGGCTGCTCTTCTGGGACGTGATGCGCGAGGCGGGGAACAACTTCGTCGAGCACGAGCGCGCCGGCTGCCCGCCGGTCCTGTTCTTCGACTACGAGACGGTGGTGGACGGCCGCAACCTGGCCCGGCCGGTCAACTATGCCCTGGTCCGCATCACCCCACCCGAGGGCTACAAGCCGACCGACCCGGCGCTGCGCCCCTTCGTCATCATCGACCCGCGCGCCGGCCACGGCGCCGGCATCGGCGGCTTCAAGTCCGACAGCCAGGTGGGCGTCGCGCTGCGCCGCGGCCACCCGGTCTATTTCGTCGTCTTCTACCGCGAGCCGGAGAAGGGGCAGACCATCCTCGACGTGACGGCGGCCGAGGCCACCTTCCTCACCCGCATCGCGCTGGACCACCCCAAGGCGCCGAAGCCGGTCGTGATCGGCAACTGCCAGGGCGGCTGGGCGACGATGATGCTCGGCGCCGCGGCACCCGATGCGGTCGGCGCGCTGGTGCTGAACGGGGCGCCGCTCTCCTACTGGGCGGGCGAGAAGGGGCGCAACCCGATGCGCTACCTGGGCGGCCTCGCGGGCGGCGGCTGGCCGGCCTCGCTGATGGCGGACCTCGGCAACGGCAAGTTCGACGGCGCCTCGCTGGTGGCGAACTTCGAGAGCCTTTCCCCCGGCAACACCTGGTTCCGCAAGTATTTCGACCTCTATGCCGGCGTGGACACCGAGGCCGACCGCTTCCTCGAATTCGAGCGCTGGTGGGGCGGCTACTTCCTGATGACGACGGACGAGATCCGCTGGATCGTCGACAACCTCTTCATCGGCAACCGCTTCTCCTCGGGCCAGATCTCCCAGGGCGGCGGCGAGACCTTCAACATGCGGGAGGTGAAGGCGCCGGTCATCGTCTTCGCCTCCTCCGGCGACAACATCACGCCGGTCGGGCAGGCGCTGCGCTGGATCGCGGACGTGTATCGCGACGAGCAGGAGATCAAGTCGCTCGGCCAGACCATCGTCTACCTGCTGCACGACCAGATCGGCCATCTCGGCATCTTCGTCTCCGGCGCCGTCGCCAAGAAGGAACACACCGAGATCGCGACGACGCTCGAGATGATCGAGGCCGTCGCGCCCGGCCTCTACGAGATGAAGATCACCGGCCACGAAGGCTCGGGCAGCAACGAGGAATGGCAGGTCGAGCTGGTCGAGCGGAAGATCGCCGACATCCGCACCCTCTCGGGCGAGGCGAGCAACGAGGCCTTCCCCGCCGTCGCCAAGATCTCGGAGATGAACCAGCACCTCTATGACGTGCTGGCGTCTCCCGTCGTGCGCCAGTTGGCCACGGAGGCGAGCGCGGAGGCGCGCCGGCAGGCCAGCCCGATGCGGACGCGGCGCTACATGCTCAGCGACCTCAATCCCTTCATGATGCCGGTGCGCGCCATGGCCGGGATGGTGCGGCAGCACCGCGCCCCGGCCGCCGCGGAAAACCCCTTCCTGGCGCTGGAGAAGGCCTGGGCCGACGGCGTCGAGAAGAGCATCGACACCTGGCGCGACATGCGCGACGCCTGGATCGAGACCGCCTTCCACGCGGTCTATGGCGGCCTCGCCGCCGTCGGCGTGACCGGCGACGACGCGGCGGCCGAGGCCGAGGTCGCGCGCCGCTCCATCGCCGCCGAGCCGGCACAGCTTGCCGATGCGCGCGCGAAGGTCGCCGAGGGCGGGTACGCCGAGGCCGTCATCCGCATGATGATCCTGCTCGCGGATGCGCGCGGCGGCGTGCGGCGTTCGCGCCTCGCCCGCTCCAACGCGCTGCTGACGACCGAGGCTCCCTTCGTCGGCATGCCCCCTTCCGCGCGCCAGGCCATCATCCGCGAGCAGACGGTCATCGTGACCCTGCTGCGGGAGGAGGCGCTCGCCACCCTGCCCAGCCTGCTGCCAGTCGCGGCGGAGCGCCGCAAGGCGCTCGCCGCGGTCGAGCACGTGGCGGGGCCGGAGGACGAGCTCGGCGACAAGGCGCGCGAGATGCTCGGGCGCATGCGGCAGGCGCTGGGGCTCGGCCCGAAGGCCGCGGTGGCCTGACGCGACGCGGGGCTTCCCAGCGGCGCCCCCACCGGGTCTAGGATGCGGCCGGAACACCTCCGACGAGGCCCATGGCCGCTCCGGCCGATATCACTGACGACGTGCTGGACCTCGCCTTCCGCGAGGCCCGACCCATGGCTGCGCTCGCCAGTGCCGAGCGGTATCTCATCGCCCGCCGCGGCGGCCCGCCGCGCGTGCCGGCTGCCGTGATCCAGGCCCTGGAGGATCTCGCGGGTGGGCGGCCCGCGCCCTCCCCCGTCACCCGCGCCGCGCTCGCCATCGCGGATATCGTCGAGCGCCATGGCGCCGCCTTCCCGCCCGGCGCCGAGCCCGCCTATCACGACCGGCACCACCAGGCCGAAGCCGTTCTCGCCATGGGCTGGCTCGCCGGGGCGGCGCGCAGGCTCGGCCTGCTCTCCCATGAGGAGGCGGAGGTCGCCGTCGCCGCCATGGCCGCGCACGACCTTCTGCATGACGGGCAGCCGCATGCCGAGCGTGGACTGCTCGAGCGCCGCTCGGCCGAGGCCGCCGCCGCCATCGCCGCGCAACACGGCGTGGCGCCGGAGATGATCGCGGCGCTGCGTCGCACCATCCTTGCCACGACCTGGCCCTGGGTCGAGTCGGAGGCGCCCGACCTGCTCTGTCGCCTGGCGCGCGAGGCGGACCTCTTCGGCAGTTCCCTGCCCACCCTTGGCATGCGGTTGAGCCGGCTGCTGGCGCTGGAACTCGCCACCGCGGGGCAGCCCGCCGCGGAGACGGTGGCCGGCCACGCTGCACGGCTCGCGCTGCTGCGGCTGCTGCCGCCGCCGACACCGGCGGCGCGCGTCCTGGGGCTGGAAGCTGCGCGGGCAGCGCAGATCGCCGCCTACGGCGCCACCGCGGCGCGGTTGCGGATCGAACCGCCGACGCCGGATGCCGGTGCCGCGGCGCTCGACACCATGGATGCGGGCGACGCCGAGGCGTTGCTCGCCTGGGCAGGGACGGCCAAGTGAGTGGATCGGCACGCGGCCCGGGGCTGTTCCTCGTCTTCACCGCGGTTCTGGGGGTGGCGGCTGCGCTGCTGCTCGGCGCCGTGGCAATCACTGCCCTGGCCTCGCCGGCGGGGCTGCCGCTGACGGCCCTGCTGCTCGCGGTGCTCGGCGTGCTCGTCGGGCTGGGCGGCGCCGCGCTGGTGGCGCAACGCCTCTCCGGCGGCCTGCGCGCGCTGACGCGGGAGGTGGAGGCAATCCGGCGGCTCGACCTCGACCACCCGCCTCCGGCGGTGGGCGGTGCGGCGGAAGTGCATGCGCTCGGCGACGCGCTGGGCGGCACCAAGGGCGCGCTGCGGCTGTTCAGCGTCTATGTGCCGCGCGACCTGGTGCGCAAGCTGATGGCCGAGGGCGCGGAGGCGAAGCTCGGCGGCGAGCGGCGGCGCCTGACGGTGATGTTCAGCGACGTGCAGGGCTTCACCACCATCGCCGAGCGCATGGACCCGGAGGAGTTGATGCACCTCACCTCCACCTATTTCCAGGCGCTGACGGACGATCTGCTCGAGCACCACGCGACCATCGACAAGTATATCGGCGACGCGGTGATGGCGATCTGGAACGCGCCGAAACGCGACCTGACGCACGCCATGCATGGCTGCCACGCCGCGCTGCACGCGCGCCACCTGACACTGCGGCTGGAGGAAGACTTCGCCGCGCGCGGCTGGCCGCGGCTGCATACACGCTTCGGGCTGCACAGCGGCGAAGCCGTTGTCGGCAATGTCGGCTCCTCCGACCGCATGGCGTACACTGCGATCGGGTCGATGGTGAACATCGCCTCGCGGCTCGAGGGCATGAACAAGATGTACGGCACGCAGATCCTGGTTTCGGAGCAGACCAGGATCGGCGCCGGCAATGCCTTCGTCTTCCGCCCGGTGGACGTGGTGCTGGCGAAGGGCTCGCAGGACCCGCTGGAAGTGCACGAACTGGTCGGGCTGGCGATCGCCCCCGACCCGAAGGATGCGCCGCTGCTGGCCGACCCGGCGCTGGTCGCGCGGCTGCCCGCCTGGCGGGAGGCGATCCGCCTGTTCCGCGCCGGGCAGTTCGATCGCGCGTCGGAGGCGCTGCGCGAGGCCGGCGACCCCGTGAAGGACTCGCTCGTCGCGGCCTACGCCGCGCGGCTCGCGCGCTTCCCCGAAGGGCCGCCGCCGGGCTGGTCCCCCGTGACGCGACTGGACAGCAAGTAGGACCCGCATGGCGAAGGGCAACCGCAGGAAGATCAAGCTCGCGCTGCAGGGCGGCGGCTCGCACGGGGCCTTCACCTGGGGGGTGCTCGACCGCCTGCTGGCCGATGACCGGCTGGAGGTCGAGGCGCTCGTCGGCACCAGCGCCGGCGCGATGAATGCGGCGATCGTCGCCGACGGGATGATCGCCGGCGGGCCTGCCGCGGCCCGGCGGATGCTCGACGCCTTCTGGGAAGGCGTGGCGGACACCTTCACCATGTCCCCGGTGCAGCCGACGCCGTTCGACCTGATGTTCAGCCCGGGCAATATGGATTTCTCGCCGGCCTGGCGCGTCGCTGACGTGCTGCAGCGGCAGTTCTCGCCCTATGAGCTGAACCCGACGAACCTGAACCCGCTGCTCGACCTGATTGGGCGCGTGGTGGATTTCACGCGGCTGCGCAGCGCGCCGGGTCCTTCGCTTTTCGTCTGCGCGACCAACGTGCTGACAGGGCGCCTGCGCGTCTTCGAGCGGAGCGAGATGAGCGCCGCCGCCGTCATGGCCTCCGCCTGCGTGCCGCTGCTGCACCACGCCGTCGAGGTGGAAGGCCAGCACTACTGGGACGGCGGCTATTGCGGCAATCCGCCGATCTTCCCGGTGATCTACATGGGCGGCACGCCGGATATCGTCATCGTCCAGCTCAACCCGATCAACATCCCGGAGGTGCCGCGCGACATCCGTTCCATCGTCGATCGGATGAACACGCTGGCGTTCAATTCCTCGCTGATGCGCGAGATGCGCATGATCCGCTTCGTGACCGACCTGATCGACCAGGGACAATTGCCGAAGGAGAAGCACCTGCGCTGCTTCATCCACACCATCGACGCGGAGGTGGAACTGGCGGCGCTCAACGCCTCCTCGAAGCTGAACGCAAGCCGCGGCTTCCTGCGCCACCTGCGCGCGCTGGGCGTGGAGCGAGCGGAGCACTTCCTCGCCACGCATTTCGATGCCATCGGCGAGAGGTCGTCCACCGACATCGTCGGCAAGTTCCTGTAGCGGCCAGCGCAGCCTTCATTCGCGCCGACGGGAGCCGGCGACGACCCTGGCGGCGATCGCCTTCAGGGCCCGGCCTTACCCCCGGCGGCGAGAAGGGCGAGCACCTCCTCGTCCTCGAGCTGGTGGAAATCGCCGTAGCAGCCGCCGATGCCGAAGGGGATGTCGGAGACCTCGGCGCAGACGACGCGGTCGGCCTCGGACGAGATCGCATCGATGCTCTCCCGCGGCGCGACCGGCACGGCGAGGACCAGCGGCGTCGCGCCCTGTGCCCGCAGCGCGCGCAGCGCCGCGCGGGCCGAAGCGCCCGTGGCCAGCCCGTCATCCACCAGGATGGCGGCGCGGCCGCGCGGGTCGGGACGCTCGCGGCCGCGCAGATAGATCGCTTGCCGGCGGGCGAGTTCACGCGCCTGCTCGGCCTGCACGCGCGCCATGTCGGTCTGCGTCAGGCCGCAGGCGGCGACGATGTCGGGGTTCAGCACCGGCTCCGTAGCACCTTCCGCCAGTGCGCCGAAGGCGAGCTCGGCATGCCAGGGCACGCCGAGCTTGCGGACCAGGAAGGGTTCCAGCGGCGCGCCGAGGGCTGCGGCGATCGGCGCCGCGACGGCCGCGCCGCCGCGCAGCAACGCATAGACGATGGGCTGTTCCAGCCCCAGCGCGCGGAGCAGAGGCACCAGCTGCTCCCCGGCCCCCTGCCGGTCGCGGAACATCGCATCGCCCCAGCGCCTGGCCATGCGCTCACCGCAATGAGGCGTTGACCCGCTCCAGTGCCTCGGCGCCCGGGCAGAGCTCCGCATCGCCCAGCGCATTGAGCGGCGCCGGGACCGTGCCGAGGTTCTCGTGCAGCGCGGTCGGGTTGGGGTCCACGAAGATCAGGCCGGTCAGGATCTCGCCCGCCGCCTTGCGGTCCATGATCTGGTGCATGGCGGAAGCGCGGTCGGTCGGGTCATGGTCCGCATGCATCTTGCGCAGGCGAAGCACGGACCCGTCGTGCTGCATCACCTCCGTCATCTCGCCCGGCGCGTAGGAGGCGGTGATCTCCTGCCGCGGCAGCATGATGTCGAGCCGGTTCAGCGCGTCGTTGTGCTCGCGCACGTAGTCGTAGGACTTGGTGCTGCCGGGATGGTTGTTGAACGCCACGCAGGGGCTGATGACATCGAGGAACGCGGCGCCCTCATGCAGCAGCGCGGCCTCGATCAGCGGCACGAGCTGATCCTTGTCGCCCGAGAAGGAGCGCGCGACGAAGGTGGCGCCGAGCTGCACCGCGATGGCGGCGAGGTCGATCGGCTGGTCGGTGTTGACCGTGCCCTTCTTCGCCACCGAGCCGAGGTCGGAGGTCGCGGAGAACTGCCCCTTGGTCAGCCCGTACACGCCGTTGTTCTCAACGATGTAGGTCATGTTCACGCCGCGGCGGATGCTGTGCGCGAACTGGCCGAAGCCAATCGAGGCGCTGTCGCCGTCGCCCGAGACGCCGAGATAGATCAGCTCCCGGTTCGCCAGATAGGCACCCGTCAGCACCGACGGCATGCGCCCGTGCACGGAATTGAATCCGTGTGCCGCGCCGAGGAAGTAGGTCGGCGTCTTGGATGAGCACCCGATGCCCGACAGCTTCGCCACGCGATGCGGCGGGATGGCGAGGTTGAAGCAGGCCTGGATGATCGCCGCGCTGATCGAATCATGCCCACAGCCGGCGCAGAGCGTGCTGATTGCGCCTTCGTAGTCGCGCCGCGTCAGCCCGATCGCGTTGGTCGGCAGCTTCGGGTGGTGGAGCTTCGGCTTCGGCAGGTAGCTCATGGCGTGGCCTTGCGGAAGGGCAGGACATTGGCCGCCGCCGCCCGGTCGGCGATGGCGGACTGGATGAAGCGCGCGGTGATCGGCGTGCCGTCGTAGTGCAGCACCGGGACCAGCTTCGCGGGGTCGATCTCCTCCTCGTTGACGAGGAGAGTGCGAAGTTGGGCGTCGCGGTTCTGCTCCACCACGAAGACGCGGTCATGCGCCGCGATGAAGGCGGCGACATCGTCGTGGAAGGGGAAGGCACGGATGCGCATGGCGTCGAGGTGGATGCCCTGCGCCTCGAGCGCCGCCAGCGCCTCCCGCATCGCGGCGGAGGTGGAGCCGTAGAAGATCACCCCGTCGCGCGCCTTGTCCTTCGCCGGCATGGCGATCGGCCGCGGCACCAGCGAACGCGCCGTGTGGAACTTCCTCAGCAGGCGCTGCATGTTGTCGACGTAGGGGCCGCCATCCTCGGTGTAGCGTGCTTCCCTGTCGCGCGAGGTGCCGCGCGTGAAGAAGGCGCCCTTCTCCGGATGCGTGCCCGGCCAGGTGCGGTAGGGAATGCCGTCCCCATCCACGTCGCGGTACCGTCCGAAGCCCGCCACCATGTCGAGGTCCGCCGCGGTCAGCACCTTGCCGCGGTCCATCTTCCGGTTCGGGTCCCACTTGAACGGCTCGCAGAGCCAGTCGTTCATGCCGATGTCGAGGTCGAGCATGACGAAGACCGGCGTCTGCAGCCGGTCCGCGAGGTCGAAGGCATCCGCGCCGAAGGTGAAGCACTCGGCCGGGTCCTCGGGCAGCAGCATCACGTGCTTGGTGTCGCCGTGGCTGGCATAGGCCGCGGAGAGCAGGTCCGATTGCTGCGTGCGCGTCGGCATGCCGGTGGACGGCCCGGCGCGCTGCACGTCGAAGAGCACCGCCGGGATCTCGGCGAAGTATGCGAGGCCCAGGAACTCCTGCATCAGCGAGACGCCCGGCCCGGAGGTCGCGGTGAAGGCGCGCGCGCCGTTCCAGCCCGCGCCGATCACCATGCCGATGGAGGCGAGTTCGTCCTCCGCCTGCACGATCCCGTAGCGCTTCGCCCCCGTCCCGGGGTCCTTGCGCAGGCGGCCGCAGTGCTTCTCGAAGGCCTCGGCGAGCGAGGTGGAGGGCGTGATCGGATACCAGGCGCAGACCGTCGCGCCGCCATAGACCGCGCCGAGCGCCGCAGCCTGGTTGCCGTCCACGAAGATGCGGTCGCCCACCGCGTCCGCGCGCTTGAGCTGCAGCCCGATCGGACAGGACAGGTTCTGCTGCGCCCAGTCGCGGCCCATCTCCAGCGCGGCGAAGTTGGCGGGAACCAGCTTCTCCTTGCCCTTGAACTGGGCAGCGATGCAGGCCTTGACCGCCTCCACGTCCATGTCGAGCAGCGCCGACAGCGCGCCGAGATAGACGATGTTCTTGAACAGCTGCCGCTGCCGCGGGTCCGAATAGGCGTTGTTCGTGATCTCCGTCAGCGGGCAGCCGATGACGGTGATGTCGTCGCGGAACTTCGACTTCGGCATGGGCCGCGTCGAGTCGTAGAACAGGTATCCGCCCGGCTCGATCTCGGCGACGTCGCGGTCCCAGGTCTGCGGGTTCATCGCGACCATCATGTCCACGCCGCCACGCCGGCCCATGTGGCCGGCCTCGCAGACGCGGACCTCGAACCAGGTCGGCAGCCCCTGGATGTTCGAGGGGAAGATGTTGCGCGATGCGATGGGCACGCCCATCCGCAGGATCGACTTCGCGAAGAGCCCGTTGGCGGAAGCGGAACCGGACCCGTTGACGTTGGCGAACTTGACGACGAAGTCGTTCGTCGCGGTTATCGGCTGTGGCATGCGTGCGCCTTCGGCTTGGCGGTCTCGAGCAGGAACTTCTGCATGTCCCAGGCACCGGTCGGGCAGCGCTCGGCGCACATGCCGCAGTGCAGGCAGACGTCCTCGTCCTTGACCATCACACGGCCCGTCTTCAGGCCATCCTGGACGTAGAGATCCTGGTAGGTGTTCACCGCCGGCGCCTTGAGGCGCGTGCGGAGTTCCTCCTCCTCGCCGTTCTCGGTGAAGGTGATGCAGTCGGTCGGGCAGATGTCCACGCAGGCATCGCATTCGATGCAGAGCTTCGCCGTGAACACCGTCTGCACGTCGCAGTTCAGGCAGCGCTGAGTCTCTCGGTAGGCCATCTCCCGGTCGTAGCCGAGTTCGACTTCCGCGGTGATGTCGCGCAGCGCCTTCTCGGCGGGCATGTGCGGCACCTTGTAGCGAAGGTCGAGCGAGACCTCGTTGTCATAGGCCCATTCGTGGATGCCCATCTTCTGGCTGGCGATGCGGACATCCGGCGCGGGCCGCGCCTTCACGTCCTCCCCCTTGCAGAAGAGGTCGATCGAGACCGCCGCCTCATGCCCATGGGCCACGGCCCAGATGATGTTCTTCGGGCCGAAGGCGGCATCGCCGCCGAAGAAGACGCGCGGCTCGGTGGACTGTAGCGTGTCCGCGTCGAGCTTCGGCAGGCCCCAGCGGTCGAACTCGATGCCGGCATCGCGCTCGATCCAGGGGAAGGCGTTCTCCTGGCCGATAGCGACCAGCACGTCGTCGCATTCGATGGTGACGTCCGGCTCGCCGGTCGGCCGCAGCGAACGGCGGCCCTTGTCGTCGTATTGCGCCGCGACCTTCTCGAACACCATGCCGGTCAGGCGGCCGTTGTCGTGCAGCACTTCCTTCGGCACCAGGAAGTTGAGGATCGGGATGCCCTCGTTCATCGCGTCCTCCTTCTCCCAGGGGGACGCCTTCATTTCGTCGAAGCCGGAGCGGACGACAACCTTGACGTCCTCGCCACCCAGGCGGCGGGCGGAACGGCAGCAATCCATCGCCGTGTTGCCGCCGCCGAGCACGATCACGCGCTTGCCGATCGACGTCACATGCCCGAAGGACACCGAGGCCAGCCAGTCGATGCCGAGTTGGATGTTCGCCGCCGCTTCCTTGCGGCCCGGCACGTCCAGCTCACGCCCGCGCGGCGCGCCGGAGCCGACGAAGACCGCGTCATAGCCTTCCGCGAGCAGCCCCTTCAGGCTGTCGACGCGGCGGTTCATGTGGCTGACCACGCCCCCGCGATCGAGGATGTAGCCGCATTCCTCGTCGATCACTTCCTCGGGCAGGCGGAAGCGCGGGATCTGCTGGCGGATGAAGCCGCCGGCCTTGGCCTCGCCGTCGAAGACGTGGATCTCGTAGCCGAGCGGCGTAAGGTCGCGCGCGACCGTCAGGCTTGCCGGTCCCGCGCCGATGCAGGCGATGCGCTTGCCGTTCCGCTCGCGCGGGATCTCCGGCATGCGCGCCGAGACGTCGCCCTTGTTGTCGGCTGCGACGCGCTTGAGGCGGCAGATGGCGACCGGCTCTTCCTCGACGCGGCCACGCCGGCAGGCGGGCTCGCAGGGCCGGTCGCAGGTGCGGCCGAGGATCCCCGGGAAGACGTTGGAATGCCAGTTGACCATGTAGGCGTCGGCGTAGCGGCCCGCCGCGATCATCCGGATGTACTCCGGAACGGGCGTATGGGCCGGACAGGCCCACTGGCAATCGACGACCTTGTGGAAATACTCCGTGGACGATGTGTCCGTCGGCTTCACGCGCCCGGCCTCCATGACCATGATTCCCGAAGGGAGAGGCACGCACCCGGCATCATTCCGCCAGGTGCTCCATGTGGTCAGGGATCGGTCGCCAAACAAGCGCCGTCGTCATTCCTGGTCGTCCACTCCCCGCCGTTCAACGGCTTGGAGGATGCTGCACCAAGGCGCGGGCAACGGCAATGCGCTGAATCGTGCTGCGCTGCAGCGTGGTCAGATGTCGAGGAAGACGGTTTCCCCCTCCCCCTGCAACCGTATGTCGAGCCGCCACGCCCCTGCATCCGCAGGTTGTGCGATGAGCGTGCTGCGCCGTGCCTCCGGCACCAGGGCGAGGACAGGGTCCTCGGCAAGGCCCGCATCGCCGGCGAAGTAGGCGCGCGTCACCAGGCCACGCATCAGGCCGCGGGCGAAGATCGAGACGACGATGTGCGGTGCCTGGGTGCTGTTGCCGGGGCCGGGCACGGGGCCGGGCTTCACCGTGACGAAGCGGAAGCGCCCTTCCCCATCCGTGGCGCAGCGCCCGAATCCGTGGAAGTCGGAATCGTAACGGCCCTCGGGGTCAGCCTGCCAGACCTCGACCATCGCGTCCGCGACGGCCGCGCCGGTGCCGTCGGTGATACGACCGGTGAGCACGACGCGCTCACCCGCAATGCCCGCATTGGGCCCATCCGCGCGCAGCAGGTCGGCCCATTCCGGGAAGTCGATCATGTGCCAGTAGGGGCCGGCGGTCTGGCTGGCGGTGGCGTGGGTCATGTCAGGCGTTCTCGAAGGGCGTGGCGTCGCGGCCGCGCAGCACGATGTCGAAACGGTAGCCGAGCGCCCATTCGGGCTTCGTGACATGCAGGTCGAACTTCGCGACCAGCCTCTCCCGCGCTGCAGCATCCCCGCTGCCCTGGAAGATCGGATCGAGCTCGAGCAAGGGATCGCCCGGAAAGTACATCTGCGTGACGAGGCGCTGGGCGAAGCCGGCGCCATGCAGGCCGAAATGGATGTGGATCGGCCGCCAGGCGTTCCAGTGGTTGCGCCACGGATAGGCGCCGGGCTTCACGCTGGTGAAGCCGTAATTGCCCTCGGCATCCGTGAAGACACGCCCGCGGCCGAGGAAGTTCGGGTCCAGCGGCGCGTCGTGCTGGTCGCGCGGATGATGGTAGCGGCCGGAGGCATTGGCCTGCCAGATCTCGACCATGGCGTTGGGGACGGGGCGGCCGTTCTCGTCCAGCACACGGCCGGCGACGATGATGCGCTCGCCCAGCGCCGCCTTGCCGTCGACGGTCGAGATATCCTCGTGCGGTGCATACCAGGCGGGATCGAAGCGCGGCGCCGAGACCTCGGTGAGCGTGTGCGGGATGCGCACCGGCGCCGCCTTGGGGTGGCGCGCATGGGTGCTGCCGTAGGAGGGCAGGTCGAGCGGCGGCTGCGAACCTTCCGCGATCGGCCGATACGGGACCGGGTCTGCCATGTCCTTGCCTCCCTCGTCGGAGGCGGAGCGTTGATGGCGGCAGGCCCGGCCGTCAAGCGCGGCGTCAGTCTTCCTCGCGCAGGATGCGGACGGCGGCGAGCAGCGCCTTCTCGTAGCGCGCCCGCTCCTTCGCGGTGACGTCCGCCGGCCAGTCGCGGAAGCCGCGGCCGGTCTTGGGGCCGAGGCGGTTCTCGGCGACCAGCCGGGCCAGGGTCGGGCTGGGGTCCGGACTGTTGCAGAGCGAGGGATAGATGGTCCGCCCGGCTTCGAGCTGCGTCTCCAGCCCCGCGAGTTCCTTCTGCGTGATCGGACCCGCGGCGACGTAGCGGAAGCCGAAGCAGTAGCGGACGGCGTTGTCCACGTCCTCGGCCGTCGCGAGGCCTTGGTCGATCACCGCGAAGGCTTCCCGCATCAGCGCATGCTGGATGCGGTTGGCGAGGAACCCCGGCACGTCCTTCGCCACCCGGATCACCTTGCGGCCGAGGCCCGCCATGATCGCGGCGACGGCATCGCAGATCGCGGGATCGGTGTGCTCGCCGCGCACCACTTCGACGCCGGGCACGAGATGCGCGGGCAGGAAGAAGTGCAGGTTGGCGCAGCGCGCCCGCGTGGCGATGTGCCCGGCGATGTCGGTGATGCGATAGCCCGATGCATTGGATACGACCGGGATGCCTGGCGGCACCAGGGTGTCGAGCCGCCCGAACACCTCCTGCTTCAGCGCGAGGCGTTCCGGCACTGCTTCCACCACGATCTCCGCGGAGGCGTAGTCGGGTTCCTCCATGCTCGCGACAAGCGTCAGGTGTGCCGCGCTGTCCGGGTTCCCGTCGAGTTGCCCGATCGAGGACCGCACCCGCGCCGTCGCCTCCGGCCAGCGCGCTTGCGCGGTCTCCACCGCCGTCACGCGCCATCCGCCAGCGAGGAAGATCGCGGCGATGTCACACCCCATCAGCCCCATGCCCAGGATCACGGCATGGCGGCGTGGCGTATCGGTCATGGTCTCGCTATCCCCCCGGCGCGCAGGATGAAGTCGGCGATCTCTGCCACGCCCTTGTTGTCCTTGAGATTGGTGAAGAAGAACGGCCGCGCGCCGCGCATCCTGCGCGCGTCGCGGTCCATCACGGAAAGGTCCGCGCCGACCAGCGGCGCGAGGTCGATCTTGTTGATCACCAGCAGGTCGGATCGCGTGATGCCCGGCCCGCCCTTGCGCGGGATCTTGTCGCCGGCCGAAACGTCGATGACGTAGATCGTCAGGTCCGCCAGTTCCGGGCTGAAGGTCGCGGCCAGGTTGTCGCCGCCGCTCTCGATGAACAGCACTTCCAGCGAGGGGAACTTCTCCACCATGTCGTGCACGGCGGCGAGGTTGATCGAGGCATCCTCGCGGATCGCGGTATGCGGGCAGCCCCCGGTCTCGACGCCGGCGATGCGCTCGGGCTCCAGCGCGCCGGCGCGGGTGAGGAACTCGGCATCTTCCTTGGTGTAGATGTCGTTGGTGATGACCGCGATGTCGTGGCGGTCGCGCAGGTGCTTGCAGAGCCGTTCGGTCAGCGCCGTCTTGCCGGAACCCACAGGGCCGCCGATGCCGACGCGGAAAGGGCCGTTTCTCATGATCTGAAGAGCCTCGTGTACTGCGTCTCGTGGCGGATGGAAAAGAGGTCGAGCGCCGGGCTGGCCGTGCCGAGGCGGTCGAGGTCGGCAACCAGCGCCGCCTCCGCCGCGGCAGTGACGACCGGCAGCAGCGCGGCGGTCGCGACCTGCCCGTCGGTCTGGCCGAGCGGCACAAGCCGCACGCCCACCGACACCAGGTTCGCCGCGAAGGCAGAGAGATAGCCAAAGGCCGCATCGCGCAGCGGCAGGCCTTGCGCCGCAGCGGCGGCCCCGAAGGCGACCGCATGCACGATCCGCCGAGGATGCCGCGCGGCGAAGCCGGCAAGACGTTCGTCGTGCCACGCCGCCAGGGTGACGGAGAGGAACGCAGTGCCCTGCCCCTCCGCCTCCAGCGCTGTCTCTGCCGTCCCACGCCATGCGGCGCCGAGTTCCGCCACGGTATCCAGCGCCGCGTCATCGCCCACGACCATGGCGCGATGCGCCGCGGCGAGCAGCGCGCCGTCCACGCGCCCGGTGCCGTCACGCAAGGCCGTCGTCACATAGCGAATGAGGTCCTTCCGGTTCGCCACCGCGCCTGCCTCCACCGCTGCCTCGAGCCCATGGCTGTAGGTGTAGGCCCCGACCGGGTAGGCCGGCGAAAGCCAGGTGAGCAGCCGGTAGAGCGCCTCAGTGCTCGTGGTCGCAGTGGTCGTGGTGATGGTGGTGATCGCCGTGATCGTGGTGGTGGTGTTGCGTCGGGCTGTGGTTGTGCTCGCCATAGGCGCCGCCCTCGGGATCGAAGGGTGCGTCCACCTTGCGCAGCGACGCACCAAGGCCCTCCAGCATGGCGACGATGACATGATCGTCGCGGATCAGCAGGCGGTCACCCTCAATCTGCGTTGGCAGGTGCCGGTTCCCGAGATGCCAGGCGAGGCGCGCGAGATGCTCGCGCGACGACGCGGTGATCTCGACCAGCGGTTCCGGCGCCGCCTTCACGCGCACGAAGCCGCCGCCGGGGAGCGCGAGCCCATCGCCGTCGCGCAGCACCGTCGCTTCCGGCAGGTCGAGCAGGAAGGCAAGCCCCGCCTCCCCCGTGTAGAGCCGCCGGCGCCGATAGCGGTCGTCGAAATCCACCAGCACGGTGTCGCGCGCCTCGGCGTCCGGCCAAGTGCCCGCGCGCTTCACCTCGGTCGCGCGGGGAATGCTTTCGTCGTCCATCCGGAGCCTCAGAACAGGAAATATCGTTGCGCCAAGGGCAGCACCTTCGCGGGTTCGCAAACGAGCAGCACACCATCCGCGTGCACCTCGTAGGTTTCGGCATCCACCTCGATGCGCGGCAGCGCGTCGTTGTGCAGCATGGAGCGCTTGCCGATCCCGCCGCGACAGTTTCGCACCGCGGCCAGCGGGCGAGTCAGACCGAGGCTCCCGGCGATGTCCCCCTCCATCGCCGCCTGGGACACGAAGGTCAGCGAGGTGGCCAGCCGCGCGCCCCCGAACGCGCCGAACATAGGGCGGTAATGCACCGGCTGCGGCGTCGGGATGGAGGCATTCGGGTCGCCCATCAGCGACATGGCGATGGCGCCGCCCTTCAGCACCATCTCTGGCTTCACGCCGAAGAAGGCCGGGCTCCAGAGCACGAGATCCGCGAGCTTGCCGACCTCGATGCTGCCGACATGCTCCGCGACGCCCTGTGAGATCGCGGGGTTGATCGTGTACTTGGCGATGTAGCGCAGCGCGCGGCGGTTGTCGTTGTCGCCGCGCTCCTCCGGCAGACGGCCGCGCTGGACCTTCATCTTATGTGCGGTCTGCCAGGTGCGGATGATGACCTCACCGACGCGGCCCATGGCCTGGCTGTCCGAGGACATCATGCTGATCGCGCCGATGTCATGCAGGATGTCCTCCGCCGCGATCGTCTCCTTGCGGATGCGGGATTCGGCGAAGGCGACGTCCTCGGCGATGCGCGGGTCGAGGTGATGGCACACCATGAGCATGTCGAGATGCTCGTCCACCGTGTTCACCGTGTAGGGCATGGTCGGGTTGGTCGAGGACGGCAGCACGCCCGCCTCCCCCACCAGCCGCAGGATATCCGGCGCATGGCCGCCGCCCGCGCCTTCCGTGTGGAAGGCCTGGATGGTGCGGCCGCGGATGGCCTTGATCGTCTCCTCGACGAAGCCGGATTCATTCAGCGTGTCGGAGTGGATCGCGACCTGGATGTCCATCGCATCGGCGACGGACAGGCAGGTGTCGATCGCCTTGGGTGTGGTGCCCCAATCCTCGTGCAGCTTCAGCCCGCAGGCGCCGGCGCGGACTTGTTCCTCCAGCGCCGCCGGCAGCGCGGCGTTCCCCTTGCCGAGAAAGCCAAGATTCATCGGGAAAGCTTCGGCCGCCTGCAGCATCCGCGCCATGTGCCACGGTCCCGGCGTGCAGGTGGTGGCCAAGGTGCCATGCGCCGGCCCGGTGCCGCCGCCGAACATCGATGTCACGCCGGCAGCGAGCGCCTCCTCGATCTGCTGTGGGCAGATGAAGTGGATGTGCGGGTCGATGCCGCCGGCGGTCAGGATGCGGCCCTCGCCGGCGATGATCTCGGTCCCCGGGCCGATGACGATCGTCACGCCGGGCTGCGTATCCGGATTGCCCGCCTTGCCGATGGCGGCGATGCGCCCGTCCTTCAGCCCGACATCGGCTTTCACGATGCCCGTCACCGCATCGAGGATCAGCGCATTGGTGATGACGGTGTCCATCGCGCCCTGCGCGCGCGTCGCCTGCGACTGTCCCATGCCATCGCGGATGACCTTGCCGCCGCCGAACTTCACCTCCTCGCCATAGGTGGTGAAGTCCTTCTCGACTTCGATGACGATGTCGGTGTCCGCAAGGCGCACGCGGTCGCCGACCGTGGGCCCATACATGCCGGTATAGGCGGCGCGGGAGATCCTGGTCGCCATGCTCAGAGCGCTCCTTCCGTCTCGCCGCGGAAGCCGTGCACGATGCGCGCACCGGCGAAGGAGATCAGCCGGACCTTGCGGGTCTGGCCAGGTTCGAAGCGCACGGCGGTTCCCGCCGCGATGTCCAACCGCTTGCCGCGTGCGGCGCTACGATCGAAGCGAAGCTGCGGGTTGGTCTCGGCGAAGTGGTAGTGGCTGCCGACCTGCACCGGGCGGTCGCCGCTGTTCGCCACCTCGATCTCGATGGCGTCGCGGCCGGCATTGAGTTCGATCTCGCCGGCGGCGATCAGGATCTCACCCGGAATCATCGGCGCGCTCCCTTCGGCTTGCCGGCGGGCTTGCGCTTCGCCGCGGCCCTGGCCTTCGGCTTTGCGCCGGGCTTCGTCGAAATGCGCTTGGCCTTCGGTTTGGCCGTGGGCTTCGCGGGCTTCTTGGTCTGCGACCTGGCCTGCGCCTTCGTCAGCCTGTCGGCGGCGTCCGCATCGCGGATCGGCTGGTGCACCGTCACCAGCTTGGTGCCATCGGGGAAGGTCGCCTCGACCTGGATCTCGTGGATCATCTCGGCGATGCCGTCCATCACCTGGTCGCGCGTCAGCACCTTCGCCCCGTCACGCATCAGGTCTGCGACGCTGCGGCCGTCGCGCGCGCCTTCCACCACGAAGTCGGTGATCAGCGCCACCGCCTCGGGGTAGTTCAGCCGCAATCCGCGATCCAGCCGGCGGCGCGCCACGATGGCCGCCATCGCCACCAGCAGCTTGTCCTTCTCACGAGGCGTCAGGTTCATCCGCCACCGCTCCTCCGCCGTTCCGGCACATTCCCCGCGCCGCGCAGCAAGCCGCGCGCCATCATGGCCATCCGCGCCTCAGCACGTCCACAGGCGCGGCAGGACGGGCGCGGAGCCGAGCACCTGCCCGCGCAGCAACCGGATCGTCGCGCCGAGGCCCTCCCGCACGGCAGCCGCCGCACCCAGCCAGCGCAGCAGCAATAGCCCGGGCCTCGGCAGGGTCGCGGCGGCGCCGGCTCCCCGCGCCGCGTCGCGGGCGGCCTGGAGCGGCGTCTCGCTGGCCGCCAGCAGCGTCGCGCAGGCCTCGGCGCCGGCGAAGCCGAAGGGGTCGTCGAGGCGCTCCCGCATCCCCTCACCCAAGGCCAGCCCATCCGCCCAGAGCAGCGCCCCGCCCCGGCGGACGCGCCAGGTGTCGAGCAGACTGCCCTCCCGCAGGACCTCCCCCCGCGCGTGGCGGCCGAAGACGAGCATCTCGGCCAGTAGCAACGTCGCGCCAGGCGCGAGATCGACCTCCAGCCGTCGCGCCAGGCGCGCGCCGTCGAAGAGGATCGTCTCCTGCGGCAACCATTCGAGCATCGCGCCCGCGCCGACCTGGAGCCGCGCCTCGATGCGCGTCTCGGCGCCGAGGCTGCGATAGACCTTCTCCGCCGCCGGCGTGCTGATGACGGCGTGGGTGCCGGGTCCCGCCTCGATCGACACGGCCACCTCATCCCCGCCGGCGAGGCCGCCCGCCGTGTTCACCAGCGCCGCGAGCGGCGGCTCCCCGGGTTCCGGCGTGGGAAACAGGATGCGCATCGGCGAGGCCTGGTGCAGGTCCGCAAGCCGCGTCTCGCCGCGCGCGAGCGCGAAGCGCAAGGCCGCACCGCCGCGCGAACGCTGGTGGGTCGGCGGGGCGTCGGCGCGGCGCGGCATCGCCTCACCCTGCCACGCGCCCGCGATGTTGCAAGCGCGCCCGCCTTGCCCACGACGCGGGCACGCATCGCCCGCGCCGCAGGCATTCCACGCGTCAGGCGTTCGGCCGCAGCATCTGTCGCAGCACCGCGCCGTCCGAGAGCAGGTCGAAGCCCTCGTTGATCTGGTCGAAGGTGATGTGGCTGGTCTTCAGCTTGTCCACCGGCAGCTTGCCGCGCCGATAGAGCCCAAGCAGCCGCGGCAGGTCGCGTTCCGGCACGCAGGACCCCATGTAGGACCCGCGGATGCTGCGTTCCTCGCTGACCATGTTCGCGTGCAGGTAGGAAACCTGCGCGTTGATGTTGGGCAGGCCCGCGCTGATCGTGCTGCCCCCGCGCGCCGTGATGGCGATGGCGAGTTGCATCGCCGGCACCGACCCGGCCGTCTCGATCACGGTGTCGAGCCCGCCGTCGGTCGCCTCGCGCACCTGCGCGGCGCAATCCTCGTTGCCGGCGAGGAAGACGTCGGTCGCACCCCACTGCTTCGCGAGCTCGAGCTTCTTCGGATTGGTGTCGATCGCGATGATGCGTTCGGCGCCGGCCGCGACGGCGGCGAACAGCGCATTCATCCCGACGCCGCCAAGACCAACCACGGCGATGGCCTCACCCGCTTCCAGCCGCGCCGTATTCAGGACCGCGCCCGCCCCGGTCATCACCGCGCAGCCGAAGATCGCCGCGTCGTCGAGCGGAATGTCCTGCCCGATCTTCACTGCCGAGCGCCGCGCGACCACCGCATACTGCGCGTAGAGCGAAAGCCCGCTGTTGTGGTTGATCGGCGTGCCGTCGAGCCGCCGCAACTTCTTCGTTCCCGTCACCAGCGTGCCGGCCGCCCGCGCGGAATTCCCCGAGGGACAGATGTTCGGCCGCCCGCGCACGCAGTAGCGGCAATTGCCGCAGGACGACGCGAACACCGTGATGACGTGGTCGTCCGGCTTCAGGTCCGTGATCCCGGGCCCGACCTCCCGCACGATGCCCGCGCCCTCATGCCCGATGACGATCGGCAGCGGGCGCGGCCGCTGGTTCTCGATGGTCGAGAGATCGGAGTGACAAAGCCCGGCAGCCGCGACCTCGATCATGATCTCGCCGGGGCCGGGCGGGTCGATCTCCACTTCCTCCACCACCATCGGGCGGGACTTCGCATAGGGTCGGGGAAGCCCCTGCTCGAAGAGGATGGCGGCCTTCATGCGCATGTCGTCGTTTCCTCCTGGGTGGATGCAGCACGCCATTCGGCGATGAGCGCATCCGTCGCGCGGTTCATGTCCTCGGCGCCGTTGTAGCCGTGGAAGGAGACGCGGACACGCCCCCGGCCGTTCCAGGCGAAGACACCGCGCCGCTCCATTCCGGCGACGATGGCCGAGGCGTGCGGGCTCTGCACGCAGACGCTCGCGCCGTGGTGTCGTGGGTCAGGCGGCGTGGTGGATGGGATGTCGGCCTCGCGCAGCCGCTCCAGCATCGCGACCGTCAGCGTCTGCACGTGGCGCTGGATCGCCTCGATGCCGTGACCCGCGAGGTAATCGAGCGCCCCATCCAGGATGTAGAGCCCGAGATGCGCAGGATTCCCCCGCGTGAAGCGCGCCGCGTCGGGCAGCAGCGCCGGGCGCTGAGACCAGTCCGGCCGCGCCATCGACGCGATGGAATGCCAGCCCGCCGTGCTCGGCGCCCAGCCCGCCTGGCGCTCGCGGTTCCAGTATCCGATGGCGACGCCGGTGCAGCCCAGCACCCATTTGTAGCAGGAGGAGAAGGCGAAATCGGCGACATCGGCCCGGATCGGCATCCATCCGGCGGCCTGGGTGAAGTCCACCACCAGCAGCGCGCCGGCGCGATCGGCAGTCGCCCGCAGCGCCGTGAGATCGTGCCGCGCGGCAGTCAGGAAGGACACTGCGCTGACCGCGATCATGCGCGTGCGCTCGTCCACTGCCGCGGCAACGGCGGCCGGTTCGGCCATGCGCGCGAAGCGCAGCGTCACCTCCGGTCGGCTCTGCAAGGTGATCGGGGCGACGACGGAAGGATACTCGTCCGGGTCCACCACGACGTTGTCGCCGGGACGCCAGTCGAGGCTTTCCACCACCATGGAGACACCCTCGGCGACGCTGGAGACGAAGCCGATGTCGCCCGCTTCGACGCCGAACAGCCGCGCCGCGCCGGCGCGCGCGGCGGCCAACCGCGCTTCCTGCCGCGTGCGCCCCGGGGAACCGGCCGACTTGTCATCCGCATAGGCAGAAAAGGCGGCGTCATGCCGGCGCAGGAAGGGCGTCTCCCCCGCCGCGCAGACATGCGCGATGCCGGGCGGGATGCGGAAATCGGCGGGATCGAAGAGCGGTGCCAGGGTCACGTGAGGGCCTCAGATGATCGGTGCGTCTTCGGGCGCGACGGCGCGCGCGACGAAGCCATCGGCAAGCGGCGCGTATTCCTCCCACAGCGCGCGCAGCGCCGGGATCGGTCCCACCGCCTTGTCCACGCGCAGATCGACATAAGGAAAGCACTCCCGATGCACGACGAGCAGGCTGGCCGACGTGACCTCGCCATGCTCTCCGCCCGCCGCTTCGCCGGCCTCAAGCGCGCGGACCAGGCGTTCCGCGAGCGGCTGGCCGGCAGCGGCGAGGAACGCCTCGGCCATCGCCGCCGGCACGCGGTCATTGGCGAGGATATTGCCGATCGCGACCACGTCCTGCCCATGGCTGACGCCGAAGGCGGGCTTCACGCGCTCGCCGTGGAAATGCGCGGTGCGCCCCTCGCGGTCCATCACCGCGATCTGGCGCCAGCGGTGATCCGGGGTCGAGGCCACGAGCGCCGCGACCGCCTGATCCGCCGTGCATCCGGACCGCAGCAGGTCGAGCCCGCGCGGCCCCAGCCGCGGATCGGTGCGGTGCTGCGTCAGCACGCCCCCTAGCCCCGCCGCGAGGAACGGCACCCGCGTGCCGACCGCGATCGACGACGTCGTCACCGCCGCACCGAACTGCCCTGTCCGTGCGCAGCGCCCGAGAAGCGAGAAGGTCATGCCGGCCCCTTCGGCGATGGAGCCGCATTCAAGGCCCCGCAACGCTCGATGGACAAGCCCCCAAGCCCTGCCATGATGGCTCCATCAGACGTTCCGGAGGCAGCCATGATTCGGCGCAGTTTCACCACCTTCGCGGCGGCTGTCGCGCTTGCCGTATCGGGAATTGCCAGCCCCGCCCCCGCGCAACAGGCGCCTGCACCCTCGGGCACCTTGCGGGTCGTGCTCGTCAACCCGCTGGCGAGCGTCGATCCCGTCATCTCCACCGCGGCATTCGTCCGGAACCACGGCTTCTTCGTCTACGATCAGCTCTTTGGCCTCGACAGCCGGGGCGAGGCGCGGCCGCAGATGGTCGAACGGCACGAAGTCTCGGCCGACGGCATGACCTACCGCTTCACGCTGCGCGAAGGCCTCGCCTTCCATGACGGCCAGCCGGTGCGCGCGGCCGATGCGGTCGCCTCGATCCGCCGCTGGGGCCAGCGGGACATCGCCGGCCGCGCGCTGCTGGCCGCGACGGCCGCGCTGGAGGTGGTGGACGACCGCACCTTCACCCTGCGCCTCTCCCGCCCCTTCGGCCTGGTGACCGAGGCGCTGGCGCGTTCGACGGCGAGCGCGCTTTTCGTGATGCCCGAGCGGATCGCGAACACGCCGGCCAATGTCGCCTTCACCGATGCCACGGGTTCCGGTCCCTTCATCTTCCGCGCGCAGGAATTCCTGCCCGGTGAGCGCGCCGTCTATGTCCGCAATCCCGCGTATCGCCCGCGGCCGGAGCCCGCGGACGGGCTCGCCGGCGGCAAGGTGGTGCAGGTCGAGCGCGTCGAATGGCTCGGCATCTCCGACCCCGCCACGGCGGCGGCAGCGCTGCAATCGGGCGAGATCGACTTCATCGAGCAGCCCTCGCCGGACGTGCTGCCGACGCTCGCGCGCAACCGCAACATCCGCACCTTCGCGCTGAACCCGGTGGGCTCGGTGGTCTGGCTGCGGCCGAACCATGCCGTCCCGCCCTTCAACGACCCGCGCGCGCGGCGGGCGCTGCTGTACCTGGTGAACCAGCACGAGAACCTGCAGGCGATCGGCATCGCGCCGTCGGAGCAGGTGCCCTATTGCCCGGCTTACTTCCTCTGCGGCACGCCGCTCGAGAGCGCGGCCGGCGCGGAAGGGCTGCGGGAGATCAACGTCGAGCGCGCCCGCGCCCTGCTGCGGGAGGCCGGCTACAACGGCCAGCGCGTGGTGTTCCTGAACGCGACGGATACGCCCATCAACAACGCCGTGACGCTGACCATGGCGGAGAACATGCGGCGCGCCGGGCTCAACATGGATGTCGTCGCGATGGACTGGGCGACGCTGACCCAGCGGCGGAACCGGCGCGAGCCGGTGGAACAGGGCGGCTGGAACCTCTTCGTCACGATCGCGAACGTGCTCGATGCACAGAACCCGCTGGTAAACCTCTACCTCGGCGCGCCCTGCGAGACCGCGCCGGCGGGTTGGCCCTGCGATGCGGAACTCGAGCGCCTGCGCGCCTCCTGGTGGGAGGAATCGGACCCCGCGAAGCGGCGCGAGATCCTTGAGCGCGTGCACGCCCGCGCCTATGAGGTGCTGCCCTACATCAACGGTGGGCAGTTCCGCGTGCTCGCGGCCTATCGCGCCAATGTCGAAGGCCTCCGCCCGACCACGATCCCGGTCTTCTGGGGCGTGAGCAAGCGGTGACCACCATCGCGATCCCGGAGGCCGGATACCGCTTCATCCCTGCGGTGATGCAGTATTCGGGCGGCGTCGCCGCCCTGCCCGGCTTCCGGCTCGAACGCGCGCGTTTCGCCGATCCCGTGCCGCTGGCCGAAGGCTGGCGGCGCATCGCGGCGTTCCTGGATGCCATCGGCCGCCCCCGCATCGCCTTCGCCGCCTGCGAGTTGCGCTCCCCGGCACCCTTCACCGAGGACGGATTCGCGACCTTCAACAAGGCCTATGCCGGCGTGCTCGCCGAATGGGGCGTGCTGCGGGACGGGCGCAACCCGGTTGCGCGCAGCAATGTCTGCCCGCGCCACGCGCCGCCCGCCGAGCCCTGCTTCCACGCCTTCTGCTACACGGTGCCGGAGGATGGTGCCGAGCCGTCCTTCGCCGTCGCGGGCAGCGGGGAGTCGGTCGAGGGCAAGGGGACCTATCGCGACAATACCGTCGCCTACGGGGATACCTCGCCCGGGGGGATGCTGAAGAAGGGCCTCTGGGTGCTCGGGGAGATGGAACGGCGGATGGGCCTGCTCGGCCATGGCTGGGCGGGCACGACCGGCGTGCAGGCTTACACCGTGCATTCGCTGCCGCCGACGCTGACCGCGGAGATCGTCGCCCGAGGCGCGGCGCGGCACGGCCTCACCTGGCAGGATTGCCGCCCGCCGGTCGAGGGCCTGGACTACGAGATGGACTGCCGCGGCATTGCGATGGAGCGCATGCTTCCCCGCTAGTGTCCTGCCCGCGAAGTTCGCTGGATTTCCAGCGAACGAAGCGGACAAGCAGGCCACTGAAAACAAGGGCCAATGGCCTGAGAACGAAGTCCGCAGGATTTCGGAATCAGGACATTAGATCGGGTCCCGCACCAGCGGCGAGGTGGAGCAGTGGATCCCCCCGCCGCCGAGATAAACCTTGTCGTACGCCACCAGCCGCACGCTGATGCCGGCCTTGTCCAGCGCTTCCTGCGTGCGGGGGCCGACCTGGTCGCTCATCAGCACGCGGCCGGGCGCGACGGCGAGGCAGTTGATCGCCCAGGACGGGTCCTCGTGATTCAGCGGGATCATGCGGATGCCGAGGCGCTTCAGTTCCTCCATGAAGACGAAGGGCAGGATCACCGGGTTCACCAGCGCGACATCGTGATCCAGCATCACGAAGGCGCCATCGATGTGCAGGCGGTAGCCGGGGATCTGCACGCGGACGAGGCGCGTGCCCTGGAGCGCCAGCACTTCCTCCATCTGCCGCGCGCCTTCCTCGTTGACGCGGGAGGAAACGCCGATCACGGCCACATCCGGCCGGACATAGGCGAAGGAACCGCCTTCCATCAGCCCGTTGCCGGCGATGGTGCGCAGGATGGGCATGCCGATGGTGGCGAGCGTTTCCGTCACCGGGCGTTCCTCGCCACGCCGGATGCGTGGGCCCATGCGGGTGACGACCGCGCCGCCGTCGATCGCGATGCAGGAATCGCGCGTGTAGATCGATTTGTGGCGGCCGGCGGCAACGCGCGTCAGCATCACCACCTCGACGCCCTCCTCGCGCAGCGCGGCGGCCAGCGCGTCATGCTGCGCCTGCTGTTCGGCGAGCGGCGGGATGAATTCCCCGCGCCAATAGGCTCCGGTCTTCGGGTCGCCAAAGGCGCCAAGTTCCGTGATCAGCGGCAGGCCGTCGAGGACCTTCATCTCCTCGCCGGGGCGGTGCATCAGCACCACGCGCAGGCGTCCTATGTCGGAATTGCAGCCCCAGCGGCGGCCCCAGCCGAATTCCTGTTCGGAGGCGCTGTTGAAAGGCGGCTCCGCCTCGCTGGCGAAGCGCTCGATCAGCATGTTGTAGCGATGGTCGAACTCGCTCATTGCCTGGGCCATGGGCGTCAGCCTCCCTCGGAACGCCGCCGCAATGCGCGGTCGGCCATCAACAGCAGCAGCGTGAACAGGATCAGCAGCACCGCGACGGCGGCCATGGCGGGATCGAGGTTCTCGTTGATCCCGTCCCAGATGCGCCGCGGCAGGGTGAAGACCTGGCGGGAGGCGATGAACAGCACCATCACCAGCTCGTCCCAGGAATGGATGAAGGCGAAGATCGCACCGGAGAAGATGCCCGGCGCGATGCGCGGCAGGATCACCCAGCGCAGCGTCTGTGAGAGCGAGGCCCCCATGCCGCGCGCCGCCTGCTCGAGCCGCGGGTCGAAGGCCGCAAGCGCCGTCGAGACGGTGATCACCACATAGGGAATGCCGGTGACGCCATGTGCGATCGCCACGCCGAGGAAACGGTCCAACAGTCCGAGCGGGCCGAAGTAGCGATAGAGCCCGATCGCATAGACGATCGACGGGATGATCAGCGGCAGCAGCATCAGCACGCGCACCAGCTCGGTCGCGCGGCGGGAGATGCGCCAGCAGCCGATGGCGCAGAGCGTCCCCGCCGTCACCGAAAGCACCGTCGCGGCAACCGCAATGGTGAAGGACTGCCAGATCGAACCCAGCCACTCCGCGGAACCGAGCACCGTGCCGAAATGCCGGAAGGAGATCCCCTCCTGCGGCAGCGACAGGAAACGCTGGTCGGTCAGCGCCACCGGCACCACGATCAGGATCGGCAGCACCAGGTAGAGCGCGGTGACCCAGGCGAGGCTCCGGCCGAAGGGGCCCGTCCGGTAGGCGCCGTCCATGCGGTCAGGCCCCCGCCCCGAAGATGCGCCGCAGGTCCACGACGCGCGAGAAGATCGCGAGCGTGACCAGGATCGCCACGACGAGCATCGTCGCCATCATCGTGCCGAGCCCCCAGCGGATCAGATCCAGGATCTGCAGGCTGATCCACTCCGCCACCATCAGCGTCTTGCCGCCGCCCAGGATGGCCGGCGTGATGTAGAAGCCGAGCGAGAAGATGAAGACCAGCACGCCCGAGGCGATAACGCCCGGCATCGACAGCGGCAGGAAGACGCGGCGGAAGACCTCCCCGCGCGAGGCGCCGAGGCCGCGCGCGGCGGCGAGCAGCCGCGGGTCGATCTCCCGCATGCTCGCCAGCATCGGCAGCACGGCGAAGGGCACCATGTAATGCACCATGCCGACGACGATGCCGAACTCGTTCCAGACCAGCGGCAGCGGTTCCTCGATCAGGCCGGCGCCGATCAGCGCGTTGTTCACCAGCCCCTGCCGGCGCAGCAGCGTGACCCAGGCGAAGGCGCGCACCAGCACGGAGATCCACAGCGGCACCAGCACCGCGAGGATCCACCAGCCGCGCGCGACGGGCCTGGCGAGCGTGATGGCATAGGCGATGGCATAGCCCAGGAGCAGCGCCAGCGCCGTGGTGATGATGCAGATGCGCAGCGTGGTGAAGATCACGCGCTGCACGGCGGACGATGTCAGGATGCGCTCGTAGTTGCCGAAGCCGGGTTCCGGCTCGGTCACGCTGATGGCCAGCACCTGCACGATGGGCGCGATGTAGAAGGCGACCAGCAGCAGGAAGGCCGGCAGGATCAGCAGCCACCAGCCGACACCGGGCCGCCCCGCGGCGCTCATGCCGCATCCTCCAGCACCGGCACGGCGGCGTCCGCCGCCCAGCCCAGGCGCACGGGAAGCCCCTCGGCCGGCGCGATGGGTGCCTTCCAGGCGGGCAGCACGGCGCGGATCTCGCCGAGATGTTCCGTCGCGACGCGCAGCGAGAAGCCCGCGCCAAGATACGCGAAGGACAGGATGCGGCCTTCGGCGATGTTCTCCGCCCCCTCGTCCTCCGCAAGCAGCGCCACCTTCTCCGGGCGCAGCGAGAGCAGGGTGCGCGCACCCTCCGGCGGTGCCGCGGCGCCATCCGGCAACCGCACCGCGACACGAACCGCGCCCGCTTCCAGCGCGAAGCCGGACGCCGTCGCGCCGTGCACCATGCCGTCCAGGAAGTTCGACTTGCCCAGGAAGTCCGCCACGAAGCGGGTGCGCGGCCTTTCGTAGAGTTCCCCCGGCGCTCCCGCCTGCACGAGCCGTCCGTGGTTCAGGATGGCGATGCGGTCGGAGAGCGACAGCGCCTCCTCCTGGTCATGCGTGACGTTCACGAAGGTGCGGCCGACCCGCTGGTGCAGCGCCTTCAGTTCCTCCTGCAACTCGGCGCGCAGCTTCTTGTCGAGTGCCGAGAGCGGCTCGTCCAGCAGCAGCAGCGCGGGGTCGAAGACCAGGGCGCGGGCCAGCGCCACGCGCTGCTGCTGCCCGCCGGAGAGTTGCTTCGGCAACCTGTCCGCGAAGGCGCCGAGCTGCACCAGGTCCAGCGCGCCGCGCACCTTCGCATCGCGCTCGGCACGCGACATCCCACGCACCCGCAGCGGAAAGGTGACGTTCTCCGCCACTGTCATGTGCGGGAACAGCGCATAGCCCTGGAAGACCATGCCGAAGTCGCGCTTTTCCGGCGGCAGCGGCGTGATGTCGCGCCCGTCCAGCAGGATCGCGCCGGCCGAAGGCGCCACGAAGCCTGCCACCGCCATCAGGATCGTCGTCTTGCCCGACCCGCTGGGGCCAAGGAGCGTCAGGAACTCCCCCCGCCCGACCTCCAGCGAGACGTCGCTCACCGCGACGAACTCGCCATATTTCTTGCTCAGCCCGCGCAGCGAGAGGGCATGGCCCTTGGCCTCGTTCACGCGCGGTAATCCGGCTGCTCTCGATCGAGCTTCCGCTTCAGCGCCTGCCAGGGCAGCCAGCCCTTGGTCGGCCCCGTGCCGAACTGGTCGCGCGCGCGGCCCACCACCGGGGCCGGTGGCACCGCCAGCGGCGCGCCCGATGACTGCGCCGCCAGTTGGATGCGGCAAGCCTGTTCCAGGTAATACATCCAGTAGAAGGCCTCGGCGACGGTGTGCCCCACCGTCAGCAGCCCGTGGTGCCGCAGGATCATGCACGGCATGTCGCCGAGGTCGCGGACCAGCCGGTCCCGCTCCGAGAGGTTGTCGTCGGCCGCGATGCCCTCGTAGTCGTGCAGTGCGACGCGGCCGTCGAACTCCATGCTCATCTGGTTCAGAGGCAGCAGCCCGCCCGATTGCGCCGCCACCGCCATGCCGGCCAGCGTATGCGTGTGCATCACGCACATCGCGTCGGCCCGCGCGCGGTGCACCGCGGAATGGATGACGAAGCCCGCAGGGTTCACCGGCCAGGAGGTGTCCTGCATCGGCTCGCCATCCGCATCGACGACGACCAGGCTTGAGGCCGTGATCTCCTCGAACAGCAACCCGTAGGGGTTCACCAGGAAACGATGCCCCTCCCCCGGCAGGCGCGCCGAGAGATGGGTGAAGACCAGGTCGGTCATGCCGAAGATCGCGATCAGCCGATAGGCGGCGGCGAGATCCTCGCGCACCGCCTGTTCGGTCGGCACCTGGTTCGGGTCCGGCTTCGCCGGCGGGGGCGGCAGCGACATCAGTACCCTCGTGCGTGATCGTAGAGGTTGGGAAGCGCCTCGCCGCGCTCGAGGCGGGCGATGCAGCCGGCGACGTAGCGCGCACGCTCCATGCGGCTGGGCAGGCTTGCGACATGCGGCGTCACGGTCAGGCGCGGATGCGTCCAGGCGGGGCTGTCGGGCGAGAGCGGTTCGGGTTCGAACACGTCGATCACCGCGGCGGACAATCGTCCCTCGTCCAGCGCCGCGATGATGTCGGGCAGCACCTGCTGCACGCCGCGGCCGACCTGCACCAGCCCCGCCCCGCGCGGCAGGCGGGAGAGCAGCGGCGCGGCGACGATGCCCTTCGTCTCCGGCGTCGCCGGCAGCAGGCAGACCAGCACCTCGCTGCGCGCGAGGAAGGCCGGCAGCCCGTCCGCGCCGGCGAAGGTCTCGACGCCGGGCAACGCCTTCGGTGTACGTGACCACCCGACCACGGGAATACTGAGGCCGCGCAGCATCTCGACCGAGCGCATCCCCATGGCGCCGAGGCCCATCACGCCGACCGTGCGGGCCGAGGCGGCGAAGGGCGCCTCGAAATAGTCCCACTCGCGGCGCGCCTGTGCCATCGCCATCCGGCGCGCATCCTTGGCCAGCGACAGCACCGCCCAGCAGACGAACTCGCCCATGCGTTGCGTCGCCTCGGGCGGCACGCAGCGCACCAGCGGCAGGTGCCGCGGCAGCAACGGGTCGGCGGTGATCAGGTCCACGCCGGCGCCGGACCCGAAGATCGCCCGCAGCCCGGTCATGCGAGCGAGCCGCCCGGGCTCGGGGTCCCACACCAGCGCGTACCCCACCCGCGCCGGGTCGAGCGACGGATCGTCCCACCAGCGCAATTCGAGGCCCGGCGCGGCCTTCGCGAAGCAGTCCTGCCATTCCGGGAGGGCTGCCTCGCCTCCCGACTTTACAACCAGGATCACGGCCCGCGGTCAGCCCGTGATGGTGTCGATGAAGTCGGCATTGGCCTGCTGGTAGTTCTCCCCCCACCAGTTGCCGTCCAAAACAACCTGCACACGTGCGTTCTCCGGATCCGTCGGGTTCTTGCGGCGGAGTTCCTGCGGCACCAGCGCCGCCGCGCGCGGGTTGGTCGGGCCGTTGCCAAGCAGTTGCAGCAGGCCGACCTGCGGTTCGACATTGGCCAGCATCGAGGCCATCAGCCGCTGCGCCATCTCGCCGCCCGGGTTGCCGCGCGGGATGACGAAGATGCCCGCCTGCAGCAGCGCCTGCGGCCAGATGAACTTGATGCGGCCATTGGTCTCGGCTTCCAGCACGGTGGCGCGCGTGTGCCAGATCTGGCCCATCACCGCCTCGCCTGTGCGCATGAACTGCTCGCTCTCGCTGCCGCTGTTCCAGTAGACGGCGTTGCGGCGCAGTTCCGCCACCTTGCGCAGGCAGGCCCGCAGATCGAGCGGGTAGAGATTGGCCGGATCCTTGCCGAGCGCCATCTGCGCCGCATCCAGGGCGCCGATCGCATCCCGCCGCAGCAGGCGCGTGCCCGGGAACTTCCGCAGGTCCCAGAAATCCGCCCAGGAGGTCGGCCCGCCCTGCGGGAACTTCGCGCTGTCGTAGGCGAGCACGCTGCTGAAGGAATAGGGCGCGGCGCCGTATTCCAGCGCGAAGCCCGGGCCGATCACGTTCTCCCGGTTGACGATCGAATAGTCGATCTTCGTCACCAGGTTCTGCCGCCCGAGCAGGTTCGAGGACGAAGCCGAGGAATCGCACATGTCCCAGGTGACGCGGCCGCTCTCGACCATCGACCGGATGCGCCCCGCGGACGGTCCGGTGCTGTCCTGGACCACCGTCCAGCCGGTGTTCGCCGCCATGAAGGGCTCGCCGTAGAAGCGCCCGAAGCCCTGGTTGGCGATGCCGCCCCAGTTGACCATCACGAGTTGCCGCGCCGCCTGGGCACGGGCTTCATCGGTCGCGAAGGGTGCGACGCCGAGTGCGGCAAGGCCGGCCAGAAGCGTCCTCCGGCTGACCTCCCCGCGCCGATAGCGGCGCAAGGCCAGGGCCACGCAATCCTGCTGGAAGCTCTGCATCGCCGTCTCTCCTCACCTGGCCCGGATGTCGCGGACGCGTGTCCCCGATCACTCGTGGCCGTGCGTTGCCACTTGCGGTTGCCGAAGTGCTGGCGTGAACTCTCCCGTCGAAACTTCACCATGGGCGAGTGCATCCGGCAATGACCCTCGCGAACCCCCTCTTCGCACCGGGCTTCAAGACGAGCCCCTGGTGGTGGGAAGCCGCCGAACCGCCCAAGCGCGACAGCGTGCTGCCCGACCACGCCGGGGTCGCGGTCGTCGGCGGCGGCTATGCGGGGCTCTCCGCGGCGCTCACGCTGCGCCGGCTCGGCCACGACGTCGCGGTGCTGGATGCGGAACGCATCGGCTGGGGTGCTTCCTCCCGCAATGGCGGCATGGTCTCGGGCGGGCTGAAGGTCGCCTCGGGTGCGCTCGAACAGGCGCATGGCAAGGAGAAGGCGCGCGCCATCGCCGAGTCCGCCGCGGCCTCCTTCCCCTTCATCGAGGAAACCATCGCGCGCGAGGGCATCGACTGCGACTACGTCCGCTGCGGTCGCTTCGTCCCGGCCTGGACGCGCAAGCACTACGACGCCCTCGCCGCCAAGGCGGATTTCATCGCGGACGTGACCGGCCTGCCGACCCGCATGGTCCCGCGCGAGCAGCAGCGGGAGGCACTGGGCAGCGACCACTACCATGGCGGCATGATCGCCGACGCCTCGGGCAGCCTCCACCCGGGCAAATACGCCCGCGGCCTTTCCCAGGCAGCGGAGAAGGCCGGCGCACACCTGGTCGACGCCGTGCGCGTCGCGGGCATCCAGCGGGATGGCGAGGGCTTTCGCCTGGCCACCGACCGCGGCCAGATGCGCGCCGACGCGGTGCTGGTCGCGACCAACGGCTATTCGCGCGACAGCCACGGCCGTTCGGCCATGCCCTGGCTGGCGCGGCGCATGGTCCCGGTCGGCTCCTACATCATCGCCACCGAGGAACTGCCGCACTACGCGATCGACCACCTGTTTCCCGGGCGGCGGATGATCAGCGACACCAAGCGGGTGCTGAACTACTTCCGCCCCTCCCCCTACGGGAACCGCATCCTCTGGGGCGGGCGCGCCAGCTTCGGGCCGACCGATCCCGCCACCGCCGCCCCGGTGCTGCACCGCTTCATGACGGAGGTCTTCCCCGAACTGAAGACCGTGCAGATCACCCATGCCTGGACCGGCAACGTCGCCTTCACCTTCGACTTCCTGCCCCATATCGGCGTGCAGGACGGCGTCCACTACGCGGCGGGCTGCCAGGGTTCCGGCGTGGCGATGGCGACCTGGCTCGGCCACAAGGCGGCGCTGAAGATCGCGGGGGCGGAGAACGCGCCCTTCGCGCTGGACGGCCTCACCTTCCCGACATTGCCCTTCTACACCGGCAACCCGAACTGGTTCATGCCCATCATCGGCGGCTGGTATCGGCTGCGCGACCATATCGACCGGGTGGCGGCGTGAACGCCGACTTCGTCCTGCTGAACGGCCGCATCGCCACCATGGATGCGGCGGGCAGCGAGGCGCAGGCGCTCGCCGCTCATGGCGGCCGCATCGTCGCCATCGGCCCGGACGACGCCGTCCGCGGCCACATCGGTCCCGGCACGCGCGTGCTGGATGCCGAAGGCCGCCGCGTCATCCCCGGTATCGTGGACAGCCACGCGCACCCGGATGCCTATGCGGTGCGGCTGCGCACCTGGACGCTGGTCTCGCCCGACCGCGTGACGACGCGCGACGGGCTGCTCGGCACCATCCGGCGCGTGTGCGAAAGCCTCCCGCCCGGCCGCTGGGGCGCCTTCTACCGGCTGAACGAGCGCGCCTCCGGCGGCTATCCGACGCTCGACGAGCTCGATGCGGCGAGCGGCGGGCGCCCCGTCTTCATCCTGCGCACGGACGGGCATCTCGGCCTCGCGAACCGCGCCGCCTTCGCCGCCTGCGCCATCGGGCCGGCGGTGCAGGACCCGCCCTTCGGCGCCTTCGACCGGGATCCGCGCACCGGCGCCTTCACAGGCCTGGTGCGGGAGACGGCGGCGCACATCTTCCTCAACGCCGTCCACGGCTCGGACAGCGAATCCGACATCGCCGAGGGCATGGAGACGGTGCAGGACGAATGCCTGCGCCACGGCATCACCTCGGTCGCCAATTCCCTGACGCCTGCCAAGGCCATCCGGGCCTACCAGACGATGCGCCGCGAGGGCCGCTGGCGGATGCGCATGGGCATCATCGCGTCCGGGCGCGACGAGCCCCTGATCCCGCACCTGATCGGCGCCGGCATCCGCTCGGGCTTCGGCGACGACTGGCTGCGGTTGATCGGCGTGGAGTGGTGCCCGGATTGCTCGACCTCCGGCCGAACCGCCGCCTACTGGGAACCCTACCTCGGCACGCCGGTGCCGGGCGAGCCGGTGCCCAATACCGGCATGCTGCTCTACGAGAAGGACGACCTGACCGAACGCGCCACCGCGGCGCACAAGGCCGGGCTGCAGGTGATGATCGAAGGCGTCGGCGACCGCGGCATCGACTTCGCCCTCGATGTCATGGAAGCCGCCCTCGCCGCGCATCCGGTGGCGGACCACCGCATGCGGGTGGAACACTGCTGCTACGTCACGCCGCCCATCCTCGCGCGGCTGAAGCGCGGCGGCTTCGTCGATTCCTCGGCCACCGGCTTCATGGACGAACTCGGCGAGGCCTATGTCGCCAATCGCGGCCATTCTGCGATGCGTCACATGTGGCCGCACCGCAGCCTGATCGCCGCGGGCATCCCTGCCCCGGGCCATTCCGACTTCGCCGTCTGCCGGGTGAACCCATTCACCGCCATCGGCGCCATGGTCACGCGGCGCAGCCAGACCGGCGCCGACCTCGACGCCGCCGAGGCCGTGACGCCCGCGCAGGCCCTGGCCGCCTACACCACCCTCGGCGCCTGGGCGCAGCGGGAAGAAGCAGACAAGGGCTCGCTCGAAGTCGGCAAGCTGGCGGACCTCGCTGTGCTCGACACCGACATTCTCACCTGTGATCCGTCCGCGATCCGTGGCACCGGCGTGATAGCGACGGTGGTGGGCGGGATGGAGCGGTTCCACGCGTAGTCCGGCCGCGTCGGATTCCGGAGTCCCCCCTTCCGGCCGCCGCGCGGCTGTGAGACTCTGGCGCCTCGCCGAATCCCGCCCGAGGTAGCGCCATGCGCCCCATCGCCCTGTTCGCCGCCCTCATGCTCGCCCCCCTGCCGGCCGCCGCGCAGAACCTGGTGGTCGAGCGCAACATCGGCGCGACCCTGGCGGCCGAGGCCGTCGCCGCGGCGGTCGAGGCCTGCGCCGGCCGCGGCTACCGGGTGGCGGCCGCAGTGGTCGATCGCGCGGGCGTGCTGCGCGCCCTGCTGCGCGCCGACGGCGCCGGGCCGCACACCGTCTCCTCCGCACAGGCCAAGGCCTATACGGCCGCCAGCATGCGGACCAACACCAGCCAGATCCTCGAGACGGTCCGCACCAATCCCGGCGCGGCGCGGTTGCCGGACATCGAGGGCTTCCTCGTCCTCGGCGGCGGGCTGCCGATCCGCGCGGGGGACGAGGTCGTGGGCGCGATCGGCGTGGGCGGCGCGCCGGGCGGGCATCTCGACGACCAGTGCGCCGAGGCCGGCATCGCCCGCATCCGCGAGCGGCTGAACTAGCGCTGCCCGGTTCGCGCCGGCTCGGCGTTTACATTCGCGAGCATCTTCACCCGATCAGGTGATTCCACCTGATCGGGATCTGCGCTAGCGCTTCAGCGCCAGCCGCTTCGCCGCGCCGCCGGTCGCGTGCGCGGCGAAGCGTGCGAGCACGTCCTCCGGCCAGGAGCCGACGCGGCGCGCGCCCAGGTCGATGCAGAGATACAGCACCTCGTTCTCCGCCGCCTGCCACCCTTCCGCCGCGTGGAACATCACGTGGCGGCAGAGCAGGCGCTTCGAATCGAAGGCCAGCACCTCGCTGTCGAAGGCGAGCGGCGCGCCCTCCGTCACCTCGCGCGTGTAGGCCTGCCAGGATTCCGCGGCGAAGGTGCCGAGGCCCCTGTCGCGGAATTCCGGCCCCAGCCCCAGCGACGGCCACAGCGCGTCCGTCGCGATATCGAAGGCCACCAGGTAGAAGGCGAGGTTCATGTGCCCGTAGTGGTCCACCCACTCGGGCTTCACGTGACAGAGCGGCGCGCGCATCGGCTTCAGTGGATGTCGTCCGCCTTCGAGAGCGCATCCCTGAGCTTCGCCACGTTGAAGCCGGGCGTCTTCACCATGTCGAGGATCACCTTCTCCCGCCGAGCGCCGAGTTCGATCGCGGCCGGGATCTTGGTGACGACGTCATGCGGAATGACCACGGCGCCGTGGCGGTCCGCGTGCACGACATCGTCGTGCCGCACTGACATGCCGTGAATGGTGACGTCGAGGTTCAGCGCCACGATGTGAACATAGGCATGGGACGGGTTCACCACGCCGGCGATACCCTGGAAGCCCGGCGCGAACATGTCGAGGTCGCGCACCGATCCGTTGGTCACCACGCCCTGCGCACCGAGGCCCTGGTGCACGGCGCTGTTCACCTCGCCCCAGAAGGCGCCGACGCCGGGTGTGTCATCGAGGTCCTGCAGGCAGACCACGGTCGGCAGGGCCGCATCGGCGACGTATTCGTACCAGGCGACGCGCATGGCCCGGTCCGCTTCCTTGCTGCGGCCGGAGGGGAAGGCCGCGCGCTGCGTGCCGGTGCGCGCCAAGCCGCAGATCGGCGGCAGCTTCGGGTCCACCGCCGTCATCGGACGCACAGTGAATCCATGTCCGCGACGGTGCGGCGCGACGAGTTCGAGTGCGTTGCAGATCGTGGGGGTGTCCCACTGGCGCAGCGCCTCGAGGTCGGCGGCGGTGAAAGGGTAATTGGCCATGCGGCGGTCTCCTCCGGAGCCGCCAGCATCGACCGGCGCGGCGGATCGGTCAAAGGGGGGCGCGGCGCGACGTCAACGAGCGATGCGCCGCAGCCGCGCACCCGCCTCAATCGCCGCGCAGCATGCGGAAGGCGTGGCGCTCCAGGAAATCCAGCCGGCCGGCGAGGTCGTCCGCCGCGCAGATCATGAAGGAAGTGAGGCCGAGGCCGACGCGCCGCGGATCCGGCTTTGCCTCCGTGCCGAGCGGCGTGCCTGCGCCGCTGTCGATCTCGACGATCACCTCCGACGATGACGCCTCGACCTCCACGACGCAGGTGAAGCGGCTGTCGCCCTGCGCCGTGACGGTCGTGAAGCGCGGCGGCGTGGCGCCCGCGCCGAAGGCCCGCAGGCGCACGCTGGTCTCCTTGCCCGGCGGGACGCAGCCCAGATAGAGGCGCAACGGCCCCTCGGCCGCGCCGGCCGGCAGCGACAGGCGCATGCGCGCGAGGCCCGGGCGCGTCCAGACGCCCCAGCGGTCGAGCGGATACCAGTTCAGCCCTTCCCGCACGATGTCGGCCACCGCCCTGGCGCGGTCCACCTGGCCGCCGCCGAGGAGGTGCAGCGGATAAGTCACGCCGGGCAGGACCGGCAGCCGCGCCCCGGCTTCGACCGCCGGCGCGTCACGCCGTGCGGCGACCGCACGCATGACCTGGTCGGCGATGTCGCCCCAGCTGCGCAGGCGCGTTGTGGCCAGGATCTCGGCCTCGCGGCGGGCGCGTTCCTCGGTGTCGAAGATCAGTGCCTCGAGCTTCGCCACGAGGTCCGGCTCGTTCCGCGGCTCGTAATAGACGGCGGCCTCGCCCCCGGCCTCGACGAGCGAGGTGTTGCGCGCGACCAGCGGCACGCGGCCGAAGGACAGGCTCTCGGTGACCGGCAGGCCCCAGCCCTCGTAGTGGCTGTTGGTGACGGTGAACAGCGCCGCCCCGTAGAGCGCCGCGAGCGTCACGTCCGGCACCCCGTGCGCGATGGTGACGCGGTCCTGCAGCACCGGGGAGTTGCGCCACAGCGTCATCGCAGCCTCGGCGAGCCAGCCCGGCTTGCCGATGCAGACCAGCCGCGGCACCCGCTCCGCGCCGTGCTTGCGCACCAGCGTCAGCCAGGCGTGGAACAGCATCAGGTGGTTCTTGCGGCTCTCGATCGTGCCGACGCAGAGCACGAAGGGCTCGCCCGGCTCCGGCAGGTCGGACCGCTCAGCCCAGGTGAGCCCGGTGGTGGCGCCGAGTTCCTTCTTCAGGTCCGCATCCAGGCGCACCACCGCGACAGGCAGGTCCACACCCGGGAGGATGGCCCCGGCGATGCGCCGGGCATCGGAGGCGGACCACTCGGAATTGGTGAGCGCGGAATCCGCCAGCGCCACCATGCCGGAGAACCACTGGGCGAATTCCTCGACCAGTGGCGGGGGGCAATGTTCGGGCGTCACGAGCGGGATGCAGTCGTGGATCATCGGCACGTAGCGGACGCCATACTGCCGCGCGACATGCCGCACATGCAGGAAGTAGTCCTTGATCCACCAGGAGGTGCCGAGGTTCACGAGGCTCGCCCCCGGCGCGAAGACGAAGTCCGGGCCCGAGAGCAGCGCCGCCTTGAGGTCCGCCAGCGCCTCGAGCCAGTCCGCCGCCCGCGGGTCGCCACCGCTGCGCGACAGGCGCCAGAGCCGCAGGAAGAGCTCCCGCCCGATCTCGCGCCATGCGCCGCCGACGGCATCGAAGGCCACGGCGGCGGTCGCCACGCCGTCCATCGGATCGAGCAGGGCCCGCGCCGTGATGTTCAATTGCACCCGCTGGATGCCGGTGGGCGTGCGGTTGTCCGCCAGGAAGGCGACCAGGTCCGAGGTGTCGAAGACGACCTGCACCGCCTGGCCCGGCACCGGCGCGCTCCGCACGAGCGGCGAGGCCAGCCGCGCCAGGGCCGAGGCCTCGCGCGCCGCCTCCTCGTTCGACGGGTCGATCTCCCGCGCGCGGGCATAGGCCCGCCAGGCCTGGGAGGTGTCGCCCATCAGCTTGAGCGCATGGCCGATCTGGATATGAACGTCGGCGATGTTCGGCGCCAGCGCCTCCGCCGCCCGGTAGGCCAAGAGCGCGTCGGAGGGGTCGCCCGATTCCTTGAGGCAGTGGCCGAGCTGGATCTGCGCCCGCCAGTCCGCCGGCCGTTCCTCGAGATGGGCGCGATAGGCGAGGATGGCTGCATCCCACAGCCGCTGGTCGCGGAGCGAATCCGCCTGCCGCAGCCTGTCGCCCGCGGACGCCAGGGCGGCGTCCTTCTCGTCACGATCCATGCGTGGTCCTCATCCCCTGCCGCGGGTGCCCGGCGTCGCCGGGCCGCGGGGTCAGCCCCAGTTCACGCCGATCTTGCCATAGGCCTCGCGGAGCCGCATCCGGTAGCGCTCCATGGAGTACAGCGCGGCCTGGCCGGGCCCGGCCTGGGCAAGCCGGCCGCGCAGGTCGGCATCGGTGTCGAGGGCGCGGATCGCGTCGACCATCGCCCGCACATCGTAGGGATCGACCTTGATCGCGGCATCCCCCACGACCTCCGGCATCGAGGAGGTGTTCGAAGTCATCACGGGCGTGCCGAGCAGCATCGCCTCCAGTGCCGGCAGGCCGAAGCCCTCATACAGCGAGGGGAACAGCACCGCCTTCGCCCCGCGGATCAGGCTGACGAGCAGCGGGAAGGACGCATAGTCCACGTGCTGCACGCGGTAGTGCCGCCGGGTGCGGCCATTCTCCGTCAGCAGGTAGCGCACATGCTCGTTCTCGAACAGCAGGCGCAGCTCCTCCTCCGACTTCCAGGCCTTCTTGCCGACGATGACCAGCGGGTCCTGCACGCCGGATGCGAGGTAGGCCTCGATCATGCGGCCGACGTTCTTCTTCGGCTCGATCGCGCCGAAGAACAGGAAATAGCGCTGGAAACCGAGGCCGAAGGTGCCCTCGATCTCGGTCCTGACGTCGGCGATCGGCTTGTCGGTGAAGCGCGAGGGGATGTCCACCGCCTGGTATGTGTTGGTGACACGCTCCTCCGGCACGCCGAGCAGGCTGACGATGTCGCGGCGGGAAGCCTCGCTGACCGTGATGATGTGGTCGGCGCGGCGCGCGAGCAGCCGGCTCAGCCGATAGTATTGCCGCTTGTTGTCCAGCGTCGTGTAGGGCAGCCGCAGCGGCACGAGGTCGTGCATGGTGTAGATGTTGCGGGCGCCGCGGATCTGCAGGGCCAGCGGGTAGGTCCAGTGCATCACTTCCGGCGGGTGGCGGAAATGCACGTTCATCCGCGTGCGGTAGAGCTTGAAGTGCTGGCGTTGCGCCTCGAACAGGTTCTGCACGTTCCAGACATGGTCGAAGTGCGGCAGGCGGCTGCGGAAGGTGTCGCGCACCACGCGCCCCGTGATCGGCACCTGGGTGGCGAATTCCCCGAAGGGGGTGGTGAAGGCGCGCTGCGCGAAATGCGCCACCTGCGCGGCCTTGGATGGCTTGCCCACGCGCGGATCGAAGAAGGCGATCTCCCGGATCAGCGAACTCGTGCTGATGGTCGAGGTGGTCGTGCCGTAGAGCACGCCGACCTCGGCCCCGATGTCACGCAGGCAGAAGGAGAGGTTGCGGGCATAGGTGGCCACGCCCGTGCCCTGTTCGAGCGAGAGGTTGTATCCGTCGATGAAGATGCGCGGCTGGCGCTTGGCGGACATGGGCAGTTCCATGCAAGGGCGCGGTGGACACGGCACGTTCCCGGCGGATTCGCCGGCCCCGCCCGCGGCCCTATGCTCCTACAGGCTGAGGCGGGGTCCGGCCAAGGTCAAGCATTCAGCCCCGCCCGGTCAGTCGAGGAATTCGGGCGACACCAGCCGCGGCAGGAACAGCACGACCTCCGGCCACAGGATCACCAGCATCAGCACGCCGAGCATCGGCAGCAGCATGATCATGGTGTCCTTGATCGCATCGGCCATGCGCATCCCGGCCACGTGGCAGGCGATCATCAGGCAGAGCCCGTAGGGCGGCGTGACCAGCCCGAAGGCCAGGCTGACGATGCCGACCATGGCGAAATGAACCGGGTCCATGCCGACACCGGCCGCGAGCGGCTGCAGGATGGCCCCGACGATGATGATGGCCGGGATCGCATCGAGGAAGCAGCCCACCACCAGGAATACGGCGGCGATGAAGAAGCCCGTCGCGATCTTCCCCATCCCCCAGGCGGTGACGCCCTCGAGGATCGCCTTCGGAATCTCGTAATAGGCCAGCAGCCAGCCGAAGGCGGATGCGGTGCCCACGCAGAACAGCGCCACCGCGGCGAGGCGGCCGGTCTCGCCCAGCGCCTCCCACAGTTCCTTCATCCCCATCTCGCGGTAGTAGAGCAGCGACAGCCCGCCGGCGTAGAGCACGGCGATGCAGGCGCTCTCGGTCGCGGTGAACCAGCCGAAGACCTTGCCGCCGATGATGATGGCCGGCGTCATCAGCGCCGGGATCGAGACCGCCGTCGCGCGCAGCAACTCCCCCCAGCCCGACCGCGGATAGGTCGGATAGCCGCGCGCCTTCGCATAGGCATGCACGGTCGCCATCTGCACCAGCCCGATCAGCAGGCCCGGGATGATGCCGGCGAGGAACAGCGCGCCGATCGACACCGTCAGCACGCCGCCCCAGACGATCATCAGGATGGACGGCGGGATGATGACGGCGAGCACCGCCGAGACCGCGGTGATGGCGACGGAGAAGCTGTCGTCGTAGCCCTCCTTCCGCTGGGCATCGATGAAGATCTTGGACTGCGAGGCCGCATCGGCGGTCGAGGATCCCGAGATGCCGGCGAAGAAGATCGACAGCACCACGTTGATCTGCGCCAGCCCGCCCGGGAAATGCCCGACCATGGCGCGCGACAGCCGCATCAGCCGGTCGGTGATGCCGCCCACGTTCATCAGGTTCGCCGTCAGCAGGAAGAAGGGCACGGCGAGCAGGATGAAGGAGTTGTAGGCGTTGAACGTCTCCTGCATCAGCACCATCGGCCCGAGCCGCGGTTCCAGCGCCAGCACCGGCAGGCAGGCCAGGCCGAGCGCGACCGCGACCGGCACCCGCAGCGCCAGCAGCGTGAAGAAGACACCGAAGAGGATCCAGGCCGCCTCCCCCGCGGCCAGCGTATTGCCGCCCATCAGGCCCGTTCCCCCCGGACCAGCACGCAGAGGTCGTCGACGAACTTCTCCCCGCTGAAGAGCAGCCAGGAAAAGCCGAGGATCGGCCAGGCCAGGTGGATCAGCCACAGCGGCAGTTCCGCCAGTTCGCTGATGCGGAACCACGCGAAATCCACGAACTCGATCCCGTACCAGAGGAAGACCGCGCCAAACAGCAGCACGAAGAGGCCCGAGACTATGTCCATGAAGGCGCGCCTCCGCCCGGTCAGGCGCGGCCAGAGATCGACGATGAAATGGATGCCTTCCTTCTGGCCGACCATGGCGCCGATCATGACGGTCCAGACGAGCAGGAAACGCGCCATCTCCTCCGTCCAGATGTAGTGCGGCAGGTAATGCGTCTGGCGCGAGACAACCTGCAGCGTCACCGGGACGACGAGGATCAGGACGGAAATCGCAAGCAGCGCGGAGAGCAGCCGGGCATAGAGCCAGGACGCGCGCCGCACCAGGCCGCGCAGGCCGGGCTGGGACATGGAACGCTCCGGATATCGGAAGGGCACGACCGGGGGAGTCGGTGCTCCCTCGGCCGGCGGAAGGTCACGAGGAGATCGCGTTGATGCGGGTGAAGATGCTCTCCGCGTCCACTTCGCGGGCATAGGCGGCCATCACCGGGTCCACCGCGCGCTTCAGCGCGTCGCGCTCGGTGAACTCGATGCGGCGCAGGCGGCCGGCGCGTTCCAGCGCCTCGATCTTCTGGCCGTCCTCGCTGCTTTCGGCCTGGCGGCCGAAGGTGCCGGCTTCCTTGCCGGCGCGGCGGATCGCCTCCTGCAGCGGCGCCGGCAGCCGCGCGAGCGACTGCGTCGAGAAGCACAGCGGCCGGATGGTGATGGCGTGCTGCGTCATGATGAGGTTCGGCGCCACCTCGAAGAAGCGCATCGCCTCGACGCCCGCGGCCTCGTTCTCGCCGGCCTCGATGACGTTGTTCTGGATGCCGTTGTAGACCTCGTTGTAGGCGATGACCGAGGGCGACATCCCGGCCGCCTGGAAGGTGCGCGACCAGATCGGCGCGCCCTGCACGCGGACCTTGAGGCCGCGCAGCTCCGCCATGTTGGTGATGCGCTTGTTGGCGAAGATGTTGCGCACGCCGCCGCCGGCATAGCCGATCAGCGCGACGCGGGCGCGGCGCTCGATCTCCTGCGCCACCGGGGCGAAGAGGTCCTGGTCCAGCACCGTGTTCCAGTGCGCGAGGTCACGGAACAGGAAGGGCGCGTCCACGAAGGGCGCGGCCCGGCTGAAGGTGGACATGTGGGCCGGCGAGACGATGCCGTAGTCCACCGCGCCGCGGCCGGCCGACATGTATTCGAAATACTGCTTCTCGAGGCCGAGGCTGGAATTCTTGTGCAGCACGAAGTTCACCGGCTGGGCGGTGTAGTACTGCTTCACCAGTTCCTCGAACCGCACCAGGGCGCGGGTAAAGACATGGTCGTCGTTGAACTGCGAGGCGCCGTTCAAGGTGATCCCCTGCTGGGCCCGCGCGACGTGCGGAGCCGCCAGCAGGGCCGTGCCAGCCGCGAGGCCGCGCACCAGGTCCCTACGCTTCATGAACCCTCACTCCCCATCGTTCCGCCGGCTTGGTGCCGGCTGTGCGCGAACTATAGGGGTGGAAGGCCGGACATGGGAACCGTCCGGTTACCTCCCCCTTCCCGCTGGGCGCGCTCTGGCGGAGACTGCGCGCGGCATTGCGGGGGAAGCAGCATGAACCGACTGGACCTGGCCGGACGCGTGGCGATCGTCACCGGTGCAGCGCGCGGCATCGGACTGGCCATCGCGCAGCGTGCCGTCACCTCGGGCGCGACGGTCGCCATCTGGGACATGGACGCCAGGGCCGCCGCCGAGGCCGCCGCCTCCCTCGGCCGTGCCTCGGCGCATGTGCTGGACCTGACCGACGAAGCGGCGATCGGGGCCGGGCTGGCGGCGACGCTCGCCGCGCATGGCCGGATCGACATCCTGGTCAACAACGCCGGCATCACGGGCGGCAACGCGCCATCCTGGGAATTGCCGGTGGCGGAGTGGAAGCGGGTGGTGGAGGTGAACCTGGTCGCCCCCTACCTCGTCACCCGCGCGGTGGTGCCGGGCATGATCGCCGCCGGCTACGGGCGCATCGTGAACATCGCGTCGATCGCCGGGAAGGAAGGCAATCCGAACGCCTCCCACTACAGCGCATCGAAGGCCGGGCTGATCGGCTTCACCAAGTCGCTCGGCAAGGAACTGGCGAAGACCGGCGTGCTCGCCAACTGCATCACGCCCGCCGCGGCGGAGACCGACCTGTTCCGGCAGATGACACCTGAGCAGGTCGCCTGGATGCGCTCCAAGATCCCGATGGACCGCTTCGTGAAGGTCGAGGAGATCGCCGCGATGGCCTGCTGGCTCGCCTCGGAGGACTGCTCCTTCTCGACCGGCGGCGTCTTCGACATCTCAGGCGGCCGCGCGGTGTACTGAACCGTTCCCTGACCGCCGGCAGAAATCTGGATGACGCCCAGGGTTCCACGGGCCTAGCCTCGCCACCCGCCGGATCGCCAATCGCGCGAATGCCGACGGGGAGGTGCAGATGAGCGGCGTCATCGACCAGGACAGGTGGGGCATCTGCGGCTTCGTCAGCGTCCTGAACTCGCTGCATGAAGACGGCCAGATCGAGGAATTCGGCCGTGAACTCAGCCTCGGTGAGATCCACGTGCGTCTCGGCGCCGAGGTGATCACCTATCTGAAGATCATCGAGCAGGAGAAGCCGGACCTCGCCGCCGAGATCATCTCCTTCAGCCGGAAGCTCGGCGGCGATGCGGACAGCATCGGCGCCCTCTGCCGGAAGATCAGGGATCTACGTGCTGGCCGCGCACGGAACGCCGAAGCTCGCCATCGTTTGGGACGGGATCACCGTCGCCATGCCGCCGCATGGCATCCTCGATTTCCTGTCGCGCGCCGGGCTGAACGCGAGGCTGATGCCCGGGTCGTACCGGCTGTCCACGGCTGCGCTCGGCAGTTGCAGGAACTGCGTCGTCGGCGTCGGCAGCCACGAGCCTCCGGACGACTACGGCTACCTGAAGCACTGGGTCTATGTGAACAGGCGCGGCGAATTGCTGAACTGGGGCGGGCGTCTCGACCTGACGCAGAACGCGCTGCCGGAGCGGCGCTATTTCCCCTTCGATTTCATGACCCACATCATCGCGATCGGATAGCCGCCCTGCGGCCACCGCCCGTTGCCAGCGGCGCCCGCCCCGCGCAATCTCCCGCCGATCCCAGGATTTTCGGAGAGGAAACGCGCATGAGCAGCACCAGCAAGATCGCCGTCGTCACCGGCGCGGGCACCGGCGTCGGCCGCGCCGCCGCGCTCGCGCTGCTGGGTGGCGGCTGGACGGTCTTCCTCGCCGGCCGGCGGATGGAGGCATTGCAGGAGACCGCCACCCTGGCCGGACCCGATGCGGGGCGCGCCATCCCCGTCGCCACCGACGTCGCCGACCCCGCCTCGGTCGCCGCGCTCTTCGTGCAGGTGAAGCAGAAATCCGGCCGGCTCGACCTGCTGTTCAACAACGCCGGCCAGAACGTGCCCGGCACGCCCTTCGAGGACCTGACCTACGAGGACTGGTCGCGCGTCGTCGCTGTGAACCTGACGGGTTCCTTCCTCTGCGCGCAGGCCGCCTTCCGCATCATGAAGGACCAGTCGCCGCAGGGCGGTCGCATCATCAACAACGGATCGATCAGCGCGCATACGCCGCGGCCGGACAGCGCGCCCTACACGGCGACGAAGCATTCCATCACGGGCCTGACCAAGTCGCTGATGCTAGACGGGCGCAAGTACGACATCTGCGCCGGGCAGATCGACATCGGCAACGCCGCGACGCCGATGACGCGCCGCATGTCGCAGGGCGTGAAGCAGGGCGATGGCTCGGTCGCGGTGGAGCCGACCATGGACGTGAATCATGTCGGCCAGGCGATCCTGCACATGGCCAACCTGCCGCTCGAGACCAACATCTTCACCATGACAATCAAGGCGACGAAGATGCCGTTCGAAGGGCGCGGCTGAGAGGAAGGTCGGGGGAGGAGAACCTCCCCCGATCCCCCTCCCTTCTTTGGTCACTTGGCGCCGCCGCCGCTGTCAGTTCCCAAGAGCCAAAGAAGGTTGAGGGGGGTTTCGGGGGGAGAAGTTCCCTTCTCCCCCCGCCTTCTACCCTTCCCCCCGCTCCGCCAGCAGTCGCTTCACCTCGTTCTTCGGCACCTTCCCGTAGCCCGAGCGCGGCAGCGCATCCCACACCACGATCCGCGACGGCCACTTGTAGCGCCCGAGGCGCCCGTCGAGATGCGCCATCACCGCCGCCGGGTCGATCGTCGCGCCATCCGCGGGAACGAGCACCGCAACCCCCGTCTCGCCCCATTTCTCGTGCGGCACGCCGACGACGCAGGCCTCGGCGACCGTGGGATGCGTCAGCAGCGCCTCCTCCACTTCCCGCGGGTACACGTTCGACCCGCCGGAGATGTACATGTCCGACTGCCGCCCGGTGATGTGCAGGAAGCCGCGCGCATCGAGGTGCCCGATATCCCCGGTGTGGAACCACCCGGCCGCGAAGGCCTTCGCCGTCGCCTCCTCATTGCCGAAATAGCCTGCCATGACGGCGGGGCCGCGCACGCAGATCTCGCCCGTCTCGCCGGCCGACAGCGGCCGGTTGGCCCCGTCCAGGATGGCGATCTCGATCCCCGTCCGCGGATAGCCGCAGGACCCGATCGGGAAGGCCGGATCATCCTCCAGGCTGTGCCACTCGGGCGGCAGGACGGTGATGTTCCCGGTCACCTCGCCGAGCCCGAAATACTGCACCAGGCATGGCCCGAGCTTGCGCAGCGCGTGCTTCTGGTCCTCCCGGTACATCGGCGCGCCGGCGTAGATGACGTGGCGCAGGCTGGCATGGTCGAACGCATCGACGCTCGCGTCGCGGCAAAGCGCGTTCAGGATCGTCGGCACGGTGAACATGTTGCTGACGCGGTGCTTCTCCACCAGCCGCCACGCCTCCGGCACGTCGAGCCGTTCCCCCGGCAGCAGCACGGAAACCGCCCCGCGCGCCACCTGTGCCATGGCATGGATGCCGGCCCCGTGGGAGAGCGGCGCCACCACCAGCGAGGCATCGCGATGCGTCAGCCCCGGCATCAGGTCCGCGATGTGGTTGGTCACCACGAAGGCGAGTTGCCCATGCGTCAGCGTTCCGCCCTTCGGCCGCCCCGTGGTGCCGGACGTGTAGAACAGCCAGGCCGGATGGTCGCGATCGACCGATTCCGTCCGCATCACCGGCGCGGCGCTGCCCTCGGCCACGAGATCGTCCCAGGAGAGGCCCGCCCCCTCCCCGATCGCCACGTCCAGCATGCAGGCCGGGTTGCCCTCCCGCGCGGCGGTGCGGTGCTCGGGGAAGCCGGTGTCGAAGACATGCGCCCGGCAGCCGGCATTTCCGGCGAGGTAGGCGACCTCCGGCGGGCTCAGCCGGAAATTGGTCGGCACCCAGACCGCGCCGATCAGCCAGCAGGCCCAGCCGGATTCGAAGATGGCATTGCCGTTGCGGGCATGGACCAGGACCCGGTCGCCCTTGGCGATCCCCCGTGCCCGCAGCGCCGCGGCCGCCGCCATGACCCGCGCCGCGAGCCCGCTCCAGTTCCATTCCCGGTCGCGCCAGACGAGCGCCGGCCGGTCCGGCAGGCGTCGCGCCGTCTGGAGCAACAGGCTCGCCAGGTTCGAGGTCGGGATCATTCGGTCGGTCCTCCAGCCACCTGATCTGCCGCGCCACACCGCGCACGGCAAGCGCACCCCGCTTGCGGCGCAAGGCCCAGCCGGGCCAGTCTTGCCGCCAAGCGCCCGCACGGGCGCACCAGAGGAACATCCAGGGAGCACCGCCAGATGACCAGGACCATCACCGGCGCCAGCCGCCGCAGCCTCCTGCTGGGCACGGCCGGGGCCGGGCTTGCCCTGCCCCGCCTCGTCCGCGCCCAGGGGCAGTACCGGGCGGAATACAAGCTCTCGGTCGTCGGCAACCGCCCGATCCCCTTCGCCGAGGGCGCCTTCCAGTGGGCCGAGCTAGTGACCCAGCGCTCCGGCGGCCGGATCAACGTGAAGGTCTATCCCGGCAGCCAGCTCGTCGGCGGCGACCAGACGCGCGAACTGGTGGCGATGCGCCAGGGCGTGATCGACTTCGCCGTCTTCAGCACCATCAACATCGCCCCGCAGGTGCGCGAGGTCGGGCTCTTCCAGCTTCCCTTCCTGATGCCCGACCACCGAGCCTTCGACGCGGTGATCCGCGGCGAGGTCGGCCGCGACATCTTCGGTGTGATGGAACGGCGCGAGGTGGTGCCCCTCGCCTGGGGCGAGAACGGCTTCCGCGAGATCTCTAACTCCAAGCGCGCCATCCGCACGCCGGAGGATCTGCGCGGCATGAAGATCCGCTTCGCGGCAGGGGCCATCTTCAACGACATCTACAACGCCCTCGGCGCCAACCCGGTGCAGATGTCCTTCGCGGACCTTCAGCCGGCGCTGTCCACGGGCGCGGTGGACGGGCAGGAGAACCCGATCAACCTCTTCCTCGCCTTCCGCATGGACACGCTGGCGCAGAAGCACCTGACGGTGTGGAACTACGTCAACGACCCGCTGATCTTCACCCTCTCCCGCACCGTCTGGAACAGCTTCAGCGACGCCGACAAGCAACTCGTGCGCGAATGCGCCGAGGAAGCGGGGCGCAACCAGATCGCGCTGACCCGGCACGGCCTCGGCCTCGACGGCGGCGATTCCTCGATGCGCGAACTGCGCAACCGCGGCGTCGAGGTGACGGTGCTCTCCACGCAGGAGAAGGCCGCCTTCGCCCGCGCCACGCGCCCGGTCTACGAAAAGTGGTCGCAGACGGTCGGCGCCGACCTGGTCCGCAAGGCCGAGGCCGCCATCCGCGCCGCGACGGCCTGAGGGTGAGCGCCGAGCCCGACCCGACCGCGGAACGCGTCAACCCGCGCACGCGGGTCCCGCTCCGCGCCGAGGAAATGCTCATCGCGGCCGCCATGGCCGCGATGGCGCTGATCACCGCGGCCAACGTCGTCACGCGCTACCTGACCAACGTCTCCTTCGCCTTCACGGAGGAATACTCGGTCGCGCTGATGGTGGTGGTCGCGCTGCTCGGCACGGCGCTCGCCACGGCGACGGGACGGCACATCCGCATCGGCGTGCTGATCGACGAACGCTCCCCGGCCTTCCGGCGCAAGGCCGAGGCGGTCGCGATGGTGCTGACGATCGCCTGCTTCGGCATCCTCGCCTGGTACGGCACGCGCCTCGCCTACGACGAGTATCGCTTCGAGGTGCTGTCGAACGGGCTCGGCCATCCGAACTGGATCTACACGGGCTGGCTGCCGCTGCTCTCGCTCGTCGTCATCGGCCGCGCCGCCGGCCGGCTGGTGCGGGTGCTGCGCGGGGCGGAGGGCTGAAGGCATGATCGGCGCCACGCTCTTCGCGCTCTTCACCGTCATGCTGCTGGGCGGGGTGCCGATCGGCGTGGCGCTCGGCCTCGCGGGCGCGACGGCCATCGTGCTCGCGGACCAGTCCATCTTCGCCATGCCGACCAACGTCTATGCCGGCATCGCCAAGTATCCGCTCATCGCCATCCCGATGTTCGTGCTGGTCGGCAGCGTCTTCGACCGGACGGGCGTGGCGCTGCGCCTGGTGCGCTTCGCCACCGCCGTCGTCGGCGCCGGGCGCGGGGCGCTGGCCTCGGTCGCGGTGCTGGTGGCGATGGTGATCGGCGGGATATCCGGCTCAGGCCCTGCGACCTCGGCCGCCGTCGGTCAGGTGGTGACGCGCAGCATGGTGAAGGACGGCTACCCGCGGTCCTTCATCGCCAGCACGGTCGGCGCGGCGGCGGCGACGGACATCCTGATCCCGCCTTCCATCGCGTTCATCATCTATGCCGTGCTGGTGCCCGGCGTCTCGGTGCCGGCGATCTTCATGGCCGGCATGTTCCCGGGCATCCTCGCCGGCATCGCCATCATCGTGCCCATCGTCATCATCTCGATCATCAAGGATTTCGGCGGCAAGGCGCGCACCGAGGAACGCCTGCGCGTCTGGACCACCTTCAAGGAGGCGATCTGGGGCCTGATGGCGCCGGTGGTCATACTCGGCGCCATGCGCTCCGGCTTCGTCACGCCGACCGAGGCGGCGGTGCTGGCGGTCTTCTATGGCCTCTTCGTCGGCTTCGTGGTCTATCGGTCGCTGACCCTGCGCGACGTCTACGAGATGCTGGTCGAGGCGGGCGAGCTCTCCGCGGTGATCCTGATCGTGGTCGCGCTGGCGAGCGTCTTCGCCTGGTCCACCTCGACGCTGGGCATCGTGCAGCCGATCGCAACCTGGATCGTCGGCCTCGGCCTCGGGGAATACGGGACGATCGCCCTGCTGATGGTGGTGCTGATCGTCATCGGCATGTTCCTGGACGGCGTCTCGACCTTCCTGATCCTGCTGCCTGTGCTGATCCCGATCGCCAACAACTTCCACTGGGACCTGACCTGGTTCGGCGTGATCCTGACCATGAAGATCGCCATCGGCCAGTTCACCCCGCCCATGGCGGTGAACCTCATGGTTTCCTGCCGCATTGCCGGGGTCAGCATGGAATCCACCATCCCATGGGTGGTGTGGATGATCCTCGCGATGTTCGTCGCGCTGTCCCTCGTGGTGGTCTTCCCCGACATCGCGCTCTGGCTGCCGCGCGTGATGGGGCTCGGATGAAGAAGGGGCGGGCATCGCGCCCGCCCCTGTCGGTGCCTCAGCCCTGCGGCTGCGGCACGATGCGGATGTAGGGCTTCGGTTCCTTCCAGCCCGCCGGGAAGAGCTTCTTCGCGTCGTCGTTGTTGACCGAGCCGGCGATGATCACGTCCTGCCCATGCGTCCAGTTGGCCGGCGTCGCCACCTTGTGCTTCGAGGTGAGCTGAAGGCTGTCGAGCAGGCGCAGGATCTCGTCGAAGTTGCGCCCGGCCGTCATCGGGTAGGCGAGATACGCCTTCACCTGCTTGTCGGGCCCGATGAAGACGACGACGCGCACCGTCTGGTTGTTCGCCGCCGTGCGGCCTTCCGAGGTGGTCCCCGCATCCGACGGCAGCATGCCGTAGAGCTTGGACACTTCGAGGGAAGGATCACCGATCATCGGGTAGGTCACGGTGTGGCCCGTCACCTCCGCGATGTCGCCTTCCCAGCGCTTGTGGCTGTCCACCGGATCGACGCTGAGGCCGATGATCTTGGTGTTGCGCTTGTCGAATTCCGGCTTCAGCCCGGCCATGGTGCCGAGCTCGGTCGTGCAGACCGGGGTGAAGTCCTTCGGGTGGCTGAACAGGATGGCCCACGAATTGCCGATCCAGTCGTGGAAGCGGATGCGGCCCTGGGTGGTCTCGGCTTCGAAGTCCGGTGCGGTCTGGCCGATCGCGATGCTCATGGCATGTGCCTCCTGGGGGTTGGTGGCGCGCAGGCGAGCATGCGCGGCACGGCGCATCAAGCCGAAGCATGCTATGCCATGCGCCGCCCGCGCCGGGGGCGGAGATTGCACCTCGATCCGATACGGGAGCAAGACATCGTCCGCTCAGCGCGCGGCGACGCGACGGACCGCGTCGGCGACGCGCGCGGGCGAGATCCGCATCGCATCCTCGAGCGGCGGGCTGAAGGGCACCGGGGCGCGCGGGGCGCCGAGCCGCTCCGCCGCGCGCAACCCAGCGGGCCCGAGCGCTTCCACCACCCGCGCAAGCACCTCCGCCCCGAAGCCCGACACCGTGACGGCCTCATGCACCACCAGCAACCGACCGGTCCGCCGCGCCGAGGCCACCACCGCTCCCTCGTCCCACGGCCAGAGGCTGCGCAGGTCGAAGACGTCGCAGGCGATGCCGCTCTCGCGCACGCCCTGCTCGACGACGGGCACGCAGGCCGACCAGGTGACGATGGTCGCCGCGTCACCCTGCGCCGCCTGGCGTGCCACGCCGAAGGGCAGCGGCGCGACGTCGTCGGGCACCTCGCCCTCGGCGGTCCACAGGTTCTTGGGTTCGAGCAGCACCACCGGATCGTCACTGCGGATCGCGGCCTTGAGCAGACCCGCGGCATCGGCCGGCGTGCCGGGCGCGGCGACGACCAGCCCGGGGATGTGCGTGAGCCAGGCCTCCAGGCATTGGCTGTGCTGCGCCGCCGAGTTGCGCCACATGCCCTGCGGCATCCGCACCACCAGCGCCGCGCGCCCCTGCCCGCCGAACATGTAGCGGACCTTGGCGATCTGGCTCACCAGCTCGTCCATCGCGCAGAGGGTGAAGTCGGCGATGCGCATCTCGACCACCGGCCGCGTGCCGCACAGCGCGGCGCCGAGGCCAGCGCCCATGATCGTGCTCTCGCTGATCGGGGTGGAGACGATGCGCTCCGCGCCGAACTCCTGCGCCAGCCCCCTGTACTGGCCGAAGATGCCGCCCTGGACGAGATCCTCGCCCAGCGCCCAGACCAGCGGGTCGCGGCGCATCTCCTCGGCCAGCGCGCGGCGGGCGGCCTCGGCGAAGGTCATGCGGGCCATGCCGGCGCCCCTGAATCCTGCACGTCGCTGAAGGCGGCACCGAGGTCCGGCCAGGCTGCGGCCATGGCGGCAGCGCGGTGGCTGGCCATCTCGGCCTCGGCGTCCGCCTCGATGGCGGCGATTTCCGTGGCCGCGACGCCGGCCGCCTCCAGCGCGGCGCGAAGGCGTCCGATGCAGTCGCGGTCGCGTGCCGCGGCGGCCTCCTCCGCCGGTCGATAGGCGGCGGCATCGGTGCCGGTGTGGCCTTCCCAGCGGTAGCATTTCGCGTGCAGGAACTGCGGCCCACCCCCGGCGCGGATGCGCGCGACGAGGTCCGCCGCGGCGCCATCCACGGCGAGCACGTCTTCCCCATCGACCACGGTCGCCGGCACGCCGCAGGCTTCGGCGCGCACCGCCGGCCCGCCGCCCGCCGTGACCGCGCTGTTGCGGGTGAAGGCGGCGAAGCCGTTGTCCTCGCAGACGAAGAGCACCGGCAGGCGGTACAGCGCCGCCCAGTTCATGCCTTCGAGGAACGGTCCGCGGTTCACCGCACCGTCGCCGAAGAAGCAGGCGACGATCGCTTCCTCCTGCTTCAGGCGGATCGCCTGCGCCGCGCCGCAGGCGATCGGGATGCCCGCGCCGACCACGCCATTGGCCCCGAGCATCCCCACCGTGAAATCCGCGATGTGCATGGACCCGCCCTTGCCGCCGCAGCAGCCGCCGGCGCGGCCGTGCAATTCGAGCATCATCGCCCCCGCATCCGCACCCTTGGCGATCGCGTGCCCGTGCCCGCGATGGGTGCTGGTGATGCGGTCCGCCCGCCGCAGGTTGGCGCAGACGCCGACCGCCACGCCCTCCTGCCCGATCGAGGGATGCACCACCCCCGGCGCCTCGCCGGCGCGCATTGCCGCCACCGCCTCGCGCTCGAAGGCCCGGATGCGCGCCATGTCGCGCAGCATCGCGATCCGCCGCGCCGTCTCGTTGGACGCGCCCGCCATGCGAACCCCCTCCCCCCTTTTGCCGCGTCCTTCGCTGGGCTCTACTCCCGAGGAGGGAGAAGGAACGCCGCCATGCTGGACCGGCTCATCGTCGTGGACAGCGTCACCCGGCTGGGGCCGGAGGCGCAAGGCCGCGTCATCGTCGGCGGGTCGCATGGCGGGATCTATGCGGCCTACCTGTCGGCCAAGGCGCGCGTGGCCGGCGTGCTGCTGAACGATGCCGGGCTCGGCCTGGATCGTGCGGGCATCGCGGGTCTGGACCATCTCGATCCGCTCGGCATTCCGGCCGCCTGCTGCTCCCACCGCAGCGCACGCATCGGGGACGGCTTCGACCTGCTCGGGCGCGGTATCGTCAGCCATGTGAACCGCGCCGCCGCCGCGCTCGGCATCGAAGCCGGCATGTGGTGCCGGGAAGCCGCGCGTCGGCTCGCCGCCGCGCCCGTGCCGGCGATGGACGCCCCCGACAGCGTCGAATCCCGCTTTCCCATCGACCTGCCGGGCCTGAACCGCGCCCGCGCCTGCGCGATGGATTCCAATTCGCTGATGACGCCCGATGACGACGGCACCGTCGTCGTCACCGGCAGCCATGGCGGGCTGCTCGGCGGCAGACCGGAAAGCGCCGCGCGCGCCGCCGTCTTCGCCGCGCTCTACAACGATGCCGATGGCGGCATCGACGGCGCGGGCTACACCCGGCTGCCGGCGCTCGATGCACGTGGCATCGCGGCGGCCACCTATTCCGCCTGGACGGCGCGCATCGGGGATGGACGGTCGGCCGTGGCCACCGGCATCGTCTCCGCCGTGAACAGGCGCGCCGCGTCGCTCGGGCTGAAGCCCGGCGGCACGGTGCGCGACGCCGTCACCCTGCTTGCCGAAGCGATCGAGAAGGACCATCGCGCGTGACCGACGCCCCCGCCTCCAACACCACACTGACGATCACGGGCGGGGAGGCGCTGGCGCGCATGCTCGAGGCCCACCACGTCGGCCCGATGTTCGGTATGGGCGGCTTCCAGTTGCTGCCCTTCTACGAGGCGGTGCGCGCGCTCGGCCTGAAGCACTATCTCATCAACGACGAACGCTGCGGCACCTTCGCCGCCGATGCCTGGGCGCGGGTGACGAACCGCCCCGGCGTGGTCGATGCGACGCTCGGGCCGGGCGCGACGAACCTCGTCACCGGCCTGGTGGAATCGCTGAACGCGGGTATCCCGCTGGTGGCGATCACCGGCGACGCCAACCGCGACCATGCCTGGAAGAACATGACGCAGGAGGCGCGGCAGGTGGAGATCCTCCGCCCCGCCTGCAAGGAACTCATCCGCATCGAGAGCACGAAGCGCATCCCGGAGATGGTCCGCCGCGCCTTCGCCGTCGCCACCTCCGGCCGCCCCGGCCCCGTGGTGCTCGACCTGCCCGAGGATGTCTGCCACGGCGAACATACCTTCGGCGCCGACGAGATCTGGGCCGATCCGGGCACGCTGCAGGCCCAGGCGCGGCGCACCCGGCCCGACGGAAGCGAACTGGACCGCGCCGCGGCATTGCTGGCCAAGGCGAAGCGCCCGCTGCTGCTGGTCGGCGGCGGCATCCATGTCAGCGGCGCGCATGACGCGCTGCTGGCGCTCGCGGAGGCCGGGCGCATCCCCGTCGCGCACACCATGTCGGGCAAGGGTGCCATCGCCTGCACGCACCCGCTCTCGCTTGGCGTCTTCGGGCGCTACAGCCGCATCGCCAACGACTTCATCGCCGAGGCCGACCTGCTGATCGTCGTCGGCTGCAAGCTCGGGGAGATCGCGACCAAGCGCTTCTCCCTGATGCCCGCCGGCGTGCCGCTGATCCACATCGAGATCGTGCCGGAGGAGATCGGCCGCACCACCCGTGCCGATGTCGCCCTCGCCGCCGATGCGCGGCTGGCGCTGGAGGACCTGCTCGCCGCCCTGCCGAAAGGCCCCCTGCCCGATGGCCGCGCCGACTTCGCCGCCGCCGTCGCCCCGCGCATGGCCGCCTGGCGCGTCGGCGCCGCCGACCGGCTGGAATCCAGCGAGACGCCGATCAATGTCGGGCGCCTGATCAACGAGTTGAACATCGCCATGGGCGAGGAGGACATCCTGGTCGCCGATGGCGGCTTCGCCGGCCACTGGGGCGGGCTGCTGTTCGACACCAAGAAGTCCGGGCGCCACTTCATCGCCGACCGTGGCTTCGCCTCCATCGGCTACGGCGCGCCGGGTGCCATGGGCGCGCAGATGGCCGCCGGCCCGAAGCGGCGCGTGGTCGGCCTGACCGGCGACGGCGGCTTCAACATGACGATCGGCGAGATCGAGACCGCCCGCCGAGCCGGCGCGAACTTCGTGCTCTGCGTCTTCAACAACGGCGCCTCGGGCTACGTGAAGGCGCTGCAGCACGCGGTCTATGGGCCGGGGAAATACCAGTCCTCGGACCTCGCGGAGACCGACTACGCCGCCGCCGCCCGCGCCTTCGGCTGCCGCGGCATCCGGGTGGAGGACCCCGCCGACCTCTCCCGCGTCATCCGCGAGAGCGTGGCCGCCACCGACGCGCCCACGGTGCTCGACGTGATCGTGACGCGCGATCCCGCCCGCATGCTGCCCGGCGTGGACAACCGCACCCTGCGCGTGGAGAAGGGGGACCGGCCGGTCTGATCGCGCCGCGGGAAGGCTGCAGAATCGCCGCAATCTGCGCTATTCTTCGGGTTGGCGGCCCTGCGCCGCCACGGACCTTCCGCCATGCGACCCGCGTCTGCGCTCCTGCTTCCCGTCTTCCTCGCGGCCCTGCCCTGGGCGCCTGCCGGGGCGCAGGGTTCCGACGCCACGCCGCCACTGCCGCGCGTCGTCTACGGCGCGCCCGCGCCCAGCGTCATCTACGGCCCCTCCTCGCCGGCGCCTCCCCGTGAGATCCCGGCCGAGGCGCGCCCCGCTCCGCCGCCCGCCCAGCCCGAGACCAGCCTCCGCTACGAATCGGGGCCGGCCTATGTGCCGCCGCTGGGCTACTGGGCCCCCCCGCCCTTGTTCATTCATCCGCCGCGGCACATGCGCCCGCTGCCGCCGGTCTCGGTGCCGGCGGCCCGCGGGGGCTATTACGAACCGCCCCAGCCGCCCGGCACCTATATCGGGCGCCCGCCCTCCGCCCCGCCGGAGCCGCAGCGGGGCCTCGAGCGGGGCCTCGAGCGGCCATGGCGCCGATGAGGCCGGGGTGGACACATCGCCACATCCCCGCCATGGCACCACCGCAGATTGCAGTTGCATGGGCGCGCCGCCCGTTAAGGATGCAGTCATGAAGAGAACCGCACGACTCGTCACGGTCGGGCTGCTGGCGATGTCCGCGGCGGCCTGCACCAATCCTTACGACCCCACGCAGCGCGCGGTGGGGGGCGGGCTGATCGGCGCCGGCAGCGGCGCGGCGATCGGCGGCATCGCCGGCGGTGGCCGCGGCGCGGCCATCGGCGCGCT
>NZ_JAAEDM010000014.1 GCF_018129065.1 Neoroseomonas soli
GGCGACGCCGGCGGCCCCGCACGCTGCCAAGCCCGCGGAGCCGCGCAGCCATACGGCCACCCCGGCCACGCCAGCAGCGCCGGCCACGACGCGGACCAACTGACCCCCGCGCGTCCCTGTCCCACCCGCCCGGCGCTCCCCCGCGCCGGGCGGCCCCCCCCCGATCTCACTGCGCCACCGCGCCGATTGACCTGAATCAACGCAAGGCGGCTAATCCCTGGGCCAGAGAAACACCCGGTCAGGGAGGCCAGCCCATGGCAGACGACATCATCGCCGTTAAGCCCGAGATCGCCGCCAAGGCGCGTATCGACGCCGCCAGGCGTGAAGCGATGGTCGCCGCGGAAGCGAAGGACGCCGCGGCGTTCTGGCGCGGCGAGATGAAGCGCGTCGCCTGGATGAAGGAGCCGACGAAGATCAAGTCGGTCGACTTCGACGGCGACGTCTCGATCAAGTGGTTCGAGGACGGCGTGCTGAACGCCTCGGTCTCCTGCCTCGACCGGCACCTCGCGACGCGCGGCGACCAGGTCGCGATCATCTGGGAAGGGGACGACCCGAACAGCGACGCGAAGGTCACCTATCGCGAATTGCATGCGCGCGTGTGCAAGCTCGCCAACGCCATGCGGCGCCTTGGCGTGAAGAAGGGCGACCGCGTCTGCATCTACCTGCCGATGATCGTGGAAGCGGCGGTCGCGATGCTCGCCTGCGCGCGCGTGGGCGCGATCCATTCCATCGTCTTCGGTGGCTTCTCGCCCGACAGCCTGTCCTCGCGCATCCAGGATTCCGAGTGCACGCTGCTGATCACGGCGGATGAAGGCCGGCGCGGCGGGCGCCGCGTGCCGCTCAAGGGCAATGCGGACGAGGCGCTGCTGACCTGCCCCTCCATCCGCCACGTCATCGTCGCGAAGAACACCGGCGGCGCCGTCGAGATGATGGAAGGCCGCGACCACTGGTGGGACGCGATCACCGCCGGCGAGGGCGAAACCTGCGAGCCGGAACCGATGAACGCGGAGGATCCGCTTTTCATCCTCTACACCAGCGGTTCCACCGGCAAGCCGAAGGGCGTGCTGCACACCACCGGCGGCTACCTGGTCTGGGCGTCCTTCACCCACGAGAACGTCTTCGACTACCGCGACGGCGAGATCTACTGGTGCACCGCCGATGTCGGCTGGGTGACGGGGCACACCTACATCGTCTATGGCCCGCTCGCGAATGGCGCGACCACGCTGATGTTCGAAGGCGTGCCGTCCTGGCCCGACAACGGGCGCTTCTGGCAGGTCTGCGCCAAGCACAAGGTCAACATCTTCTATACCGCGCCGACCGCGATCCGCGCCCTGATGCGCGACGGCGAGGCGCCGGTGAAGAAGCATGACCGCAGCACGCTGCGCATCCTCGGTTCCGTCGGCGAGCCGATCAATCCGGAAGCCTGGCTGTGGTACTACCGCGTCGTCGGCGACGAGCGCTGCCCGATCGTGGACACCTGGTGGCAGACCGAAACGGGCGGCATCCTGATCTCGCCCCTGCCGGGCGCAATCGCACAGAAGCCCGGTTCCGCCACGCTGCCGCTGCCCGGCGTGAAGCCCGCGATCGTGGACAACGAGGGCAACATCCTCGAAGGCGCCGCCGAGGGGAACCTGGTGATGCTGGATGCCTGGCCGGGCATGATGCGCACCATCTATGGCGACCATGCCCGCTTCGGGCAGACCTACTTCTCGACCTTCAAGGGCATGTACTTCACCGGCGACGGCGCGCGCCGCGATGCCGACGGCTACTACTGGATCACCGGCCGCGTGGACGACGTGATCAACGTCGCCGGCCACCGCATGGGCACCGCCGAGGTCGAATCCGCGCTGGTCGCGCATCCGGCCGTGGCGGAAGCCGCCGTCGTCGGCATGCCTCACGAGATCAAGGGCCAGGGCATCTACGCCTACGTCACGCTCAAGGCCGGCATCGAGGCGACCGAGGTGCTCCGCAAGGAACTCGCCGCCTGGGTCCGCAAGGAGATCGGCCCGATCGCCACGCCGGACGCCATCCAGTGGGCGCCCGGCCTGCCCAAGACGCGCTCGGGCAAGATCATGCGCCGCATCCTGCGCAAGATCGCCGCCAACGAGACGGAAGGGCTGGGCGATACCTCCACCCTCGCCGATCCCGGCGTGGTGCAGGAACTGATCGACAACCGGATGGGGTGACGACGAAGGGATGACAGCCGCGCGGTACCGAGATGTCTATATTGCGGGCCCCGACCTGGTGGCCCCGGTGCTGCGCGGCGTCGTCCCCGCCGTGCAGGGGGCGCCTTATCGCATCAGCCCCTTCTTCCCGCCCGCGGCGCGGGATGTCTTCGCGGAGGTGGTCCAGCGCATCGGCGACGGTGTGCTGACCGGCCGGCAGACGGCCACGGCCTGCTGGTGCGCCCTGGTCTCGCCGCCCGAGATCGTTTCCCTGATCGACGAGGTCTACGGCAAGGCGGAGGAAGAGCCGCCGCGCCTCTCGGCCTTGCGCCGCTTCGTCGCGGCGCTGCCGCGGGACTGCACCTTCTCGCTGGTGGCGCTGGCCTTCTGAGGCCGAGCGCCGGTCCGGACACGTCGCGGGCCCCGCCGGCCTGCGCCCGGCGCGGCGAAGCCCCGCGGGCAGCGCGGCTTGTGGCGCGCTTCGCTGCGTCGCAGCATGGTTCCATGACATCTCCCACCCCCGACGAGGAGGCCGGCAGCAGCCGCGCCGGGATGCGCCGCGTCCTGGCCATGTACGGGCCCGCGGTCTTCGCCGGCGCCCTCGCCACCCGCGCCACCGACCCCGTGGTCGCCGAGATCGCCGGCGATTTCGGCACCACCGCGGCGCATGCGGCGCTGCTCGGCACCGCCTACACCCTGCCCTTCGCCTTCGTGCAGCCCATCCTCGGCCCGGTCGCCGACGCCGTCGGCAAGCGTCGGATCGTGACCATCTGCGTCTGCCTGCTCTCGTTGATGCTGGCCGCCTCGGCGGTCGCGGCCTCGCTCGGTTGGCTGATGGTCTTCCGCGCACTCTCCGGCGCGGCGGCGGGGGGCATGATGCCGCTGACGCTCGCCATCATGGCCGACGCCGTGCCGCTGAAGGACCGCCAAGTGGCGCTGTCCCGCATGCTGGTCTTCGGCATCAGCGGGCAGATCGCCGGCGGGGCCATCGCCGGGCCGGTCGCCGCCATCGCCGGCTGGCGCGGCATGATCGTGCTCTGCGCCGTCGCCGCGGTCGTCGGCGCGGTGGCCCTGATTGCGGCAAGCCGCAGCGCGCCCGCAGAGCCGCGCACGCGCTACGACCCGGTGGTCGCCGCCAGACGCTACCGCAGCATCCTGGCAAACCCCTCCGCCATCCCGCTCTATGCCACCGTCGCGGTGGAAGGCGGGCTGGTCTTCGGCTCCTTCCCCTTCCTCGCGCCGCTGCTGATCGAGCGCGGCATCGGCGGCACGACCGAGGCGGGCCTCGCCATCGGGGCCTTCGGCGCCGGCGGGCTGGCCTATGCCGCCATGGCCCGGCCGCTGCTGGTCCGCTTCGGGCCGGCAAATGTCGTGCGGCTCGGCGGCGTGCTCGGCTGCGCGGCGCTGCTGGGCTTCGCCGTGGCGCCGGCGCTCTGGGTGGCGGTGGCGGCGGGGTTCCTGCTCGGCAACGCCTTCTACATGATCCACAACGCGATCCAGACGCGGGCTACCGAACTTTCCCCTCAATTCCGCGGCAGCGCGGTGTCGCTCCACGCCTTCTCCTTCTTCACCGGGCAGTCGCTCGGACCGGTGACCTTCGGGCTTGGGGCGGCGACGGTCGGGCTGGGGGTCTCGCTGGGGGCGGCGGCACTCCTCCTGCTGCTGCTCGCCTGGCTGCTTGCGAGGCGGCCAGCGTGACGCTTCCGGCTCGATCTGGAACAGAAGGTGATTCCGGATCGCGCGGCGGAAATCGCACGGCAAGCGGAATCAGAGGCTTGGCCCGAGTCGCGCGAACGAATCGCTGACATCGCAGGGCCGATTCGCAGAATTGGCGGAAATCAAGAGGTTGTGGTGCCTCGAATACAATAGGCACCAGGGCGTTCGTGGTCTGTGCGCGGGGGACACCCGGGTCGCGGCGCCGGGGGGAGAAGGGAACTTCTCCCCCCGCACCCCCCTCAACCTTCTTTGGCTATTGGGAACTGACCGCAGGGGGCGGCACCCGGTACTCAAGGAAGGGAGGGGGTTCGGGGGAGGTTCATCCTCCCCCGACCTTCAGAAATCGCTCACCCGCCCTTTTCGTTCCCAATCCCCGAAACGCGTCGGCTCCGGCCCGCTCGGCCCGCCGATCTCCTTCGGCTTCGGCGGCGGTTCCGGCTTCGGTTCCGGCTTGGGGGCGGGCGGCGGGTCGTTGTTTATGGTCTCGGTCATGGCCATCGTGATGTAGGGCGACGACGAGGGTTTGGACATGGGCGGCTATCTGAAGACGGTCGTGCTCCTGGCGGCGATGACGGCGCTGTTCGGGGGGCTCGGCCTCGCCATTGCGGGGCAGCAGGGGATGGTGCTGGCCCTGCTCTTCGCCGGGGCGATGAACCTCTTCGCCTGGTGGAACAGCGACCGGATGGTCCTGCGCATGCACAACGCGCAGCCGATCGGGCCCCAGGACGCGCCGCGCCTCTATGAGATCACGGCGCAACTCGCGCAGCGCGCCGGACTGCCCATGCCGGCGCTCTATGTCATCCACGAGGAGCAGCCCAACGCCTTCGCCACCGGCCGCAGCCCCTCCAGCGCCGCGGTCGCCGTGAACACCGGCCTGCTCGACCTGATGCCGGAGGAGGAGGTGGCTGGCGTCATCGCCCATGAACTCACGCATATCCGCCACCGCGACACGCTCATCATGACGGTGACGGCGACGGTCGCCGGCGCGATCTCGATGCTGGCGAATTTCGGCATGTTCTTCGGGGGCGCGAACCGCGACCGGAACCAGAGCCCCTTCGGCCCGATCGCCATGCTGCTGATGCTGATCCTGGCACCGCTCGCCGCCGCGGTGGTGCAGATGGCGATCAGCCGGAGCCGCGAATACGAGGCCGACCGCGGCGCGGCCGAGATCACCGGCAACCCGCTTGCCCTCGCCTCGGGGCTCATGCGGCTCGAGAACTACGCCCACGGCATCCAGAACCAGGGGGCCGAGGCGAACCCGGCCTCGGCCCACATGTTCATCATCAACCCGCTGAGCGGGGCGCGGATGGACAACCTCTTCTCGACGCATCCGAGCACCGCGAACCGCGTCGCGGCGCTGCAGCGACTGGCCGCGGAGATGGGCCAGGCCGGCGGTGGCGGCTGGTCCACGCCTGCGCCGCAACCCGGCGGCACCTGGGGGCGGAACCGCAATCCCTGGGGCTAGTGTCCTGCCCGCTTCGTTCGCTGGATTTCCAGCGAACGAAGCGGGCAAGCAAGCCACTGAAAACAAAGGCTAGTGGCCTGAGAACGAAGTCCACAGGATTTCGGAATCAGGACACTGGAGCAGATCCCGACCAGGTGGGATCGCCTGATCGGGTGACGATGCTCGCGGAAACAAAGGCCTGGAGCTGTGTCCGTGAGCCGAGGCGAACGGAGACCACTCGAGGCGGGCGCCGATCACGCCGCTTCAGACGCTACGGCCTCCGACCCCGCACCGCCCAGGCGCGCGCAACCAGGCGGATGCTGCCGTCGGCCTCGAAAGCCAGGGAGGCGCGCAGCCTCTCGCGCAGCCGGGCCCGCGGCTCCTCCGCGAGGGACATGACGTAGCCCGGCGCCGGACCCTGCCCGCCGAGGAAGGGAGACCAGTAGTCGTCGAAATCCGCGAACACCGTCGGCACATCGATGGCGCAAGTCTCGATGGCCGCAAGCGATCCATCGGCCGCGAACAGACCGTGCAGCGCCTCCGGCCGGCAGAGCGGGAAGCGCTGCCCCTCGTCGAGTTCGGCGGCGAACGGATCCTCCGCCGCGGCGGCGTCCCAGAAGCGGCGCATCAATTCCATGCCGCCGGCATAGTCCCAGACATAGGCCGCCACCTCGCCGCCCGGGCGGGTGACGTGCGCCATCTGCGCCACGGCGCGCGCGGGGTCCGGCACGAAGTTCAACACCAGCCCCGAAACCACCCGGTCGAAGGCCTTCTGGGCGAAGGGCAGCATCTCAGCGCTGCCTTCGAGGAGCTCGGCGCCCTCCAGCCCGGGGCGGCGGCGCGCGACCTCGAGGAAGCCGGCGGAGGGCTCCACCCCCGCGAGGTAGTCCGGCGCGCAGGTCTCCGCGATCACCACCGTCAGCGCGCCGGTGCCGCAGCCGACATCGAGCCAGCCCAGGCCTGCCGGCGCATCCAGCCAGGCGAGGAACTGCCGCGCGACCGCCTGGCTCCATCGCCCGACATAGCGGTCATAGGGCTCGCCGCTGGCCCAGTGGTCGTGCGCCGTCGTCGCGCTCAAGACCGCTGCCTCCCGCCGTGCGGGCGAGAGCCTACACTGGCTTCCCCCGCCGCGGCGAGGCCGCTCCGCGCCGGATCAGTGGTGCTTCCAGACCACCACGTCGGGGCTGGGCAGGGTCGGGTCCACCCGCAGCATCTGCCCGTTCGCCACGCTCTGCCCGGTGAAGGCGAGGATGAACCCCCAATGCGACACCACCAGCGTGTGCGCCCAGTCGTCGAGTGCCGCCATCTCGGCGCGGAACAGGGAGGCGCGGCCCTCGACCTGCACGGCGGGCTCCTCCTCGGCCGGCCACCACACTTCCTCCAGACGGGCGAAGTCCACCTCCGGGAAGGTAAGGCCGAGTTCCGTCGCCGGGCTGCCGATGTCGCAGACGAAGGCGTAGCGCTCCCGCACCACCGGCGTGACCGTCAGGGGCAGTCCCAGGCGGCGGGCCGCCGGCAGCGCCGTCTGGATGGCGCGGCGATAGGGGGAGACGACGATGCGGCGGATGTCCTCACGCGCCAGCGCCTCGGCCGCAACCTCCGCCTGGTTGTGGCCGAGCGGCGTCAGCACCGGGTCCTTGATGCCAGGATCCCGTCGCGTCTGGGTGAAGAGCAGGTTGAATTCGCTCTGTCCGTGGCGAAGCAGGATCATGCGATGGCGTTCCTCGATGCGGCGGCGCACCGGCGTAGCGGGCGGCGCGACGGCGGGCAACCTCCCGCCGCTGTTGCGGCGGCGGCGGCGGCCCCCTAAGTGAAGAGCCGTGAGGAGTTTTCCATGACAGGCGGCTTGCCGATCGATCTGATACTGTTCGCGATGGTCGCGGCCTTCCTGGTGCTGCGGCTGCGGAGCGTGCTCGGCAAGCGCACGGGCTTCGAGCGGCCGCAGGGCGAGCCCGCGCCCGGCCTTGCCCCGCCGCCCGCCGGGCGGGAGGCCGAGGCGCCCCCCGCCCCGGCCGCCGGCCCCGGACGCACCTCGGTGCCCGACCCGCGCTCCCCGGTGGGGCAGGCGCTCATGCGCATCCGCGGCGCCGATGCTTCCTTCGACCCCAATGGCTTCCTCGGCGGCGCCGAGGGCGCATTCCGCATGATCGTCGAGGCCTTCGCCGCCGGCGACCGCAGCACGCTGCGCAACCTGCTTTCCGACGAGGCCTATGCCGGCTTCGAGGCCGCCATCGCCGCGCGCGAACAGGCCGGCGAGACGCAGCGGACGGAACTCCGCGCCATCCACGAGATGACGATCGAGGCCGCGGACCTCCGCGGCACGGTCGCCGACATCACGCTGCGCATCGTCTCCGACCAGGTGAACCTGACCATCGCCGGGGATGGCTCGATCAGCGCAGGCGCCGAGGCTGTGACCGAGATCACGGACCTCTGGACGTTCCAGCGCGATCTTTCGGTGTCCGATCCCACCTGGAAACTGGTGGGAACCCGGCCCGCCTGAGCCCGGCGGTCGGGGCGCCCGCGACGCTCCAAAAGCCCCCGGAGAGTCGCGGCGCCGGTCGGGCTGGGGTATCATTCCGCAATGCTCTCGAAGAGCACACCCGGCCGCGCCTCCCTGGCGGCGGCAATGCTGAGTGCCGCACTCGCCACCGGCCCGGCGGGCGCGCAGCATGGCGGCCCCACGCCCGACCCCGAACTGCCCCGGCCCGAGGAAGCGGGTCCACCTGCCCCGCCGCTGCTCCGCCCTGTCCCCTTCGAGGAACTGCCGGGCTGGGTTTCCGAAGGCCATGCTGAGATCCTCCCCGCCCTGCAGGCGAGTTGCGCCGCGATCCGCCCGATGCGGCCCGAAGCGGTTCTCGGCGGGCAGGGGGAGGCCGCGATCCGCGCCGGCACCCCCACCGCCTGGACCGCCATCTGCCAGGAATTGCGGATCCTGGAACGCCGCCTGCCACGCCCGCTCCGCCCCGGCACCGGCCGCGCCCATGAGCGCCGGGTCGCCGCTTGGCTGGCGGAGCGCCACCTGGCGGTGCGGCAATTCCTCGAACAGCACTTCGAGCCGTTCGCCGCCGGCACCGGCATCATGACCGGCTACTACGAGCCGATCCTGCGCGGCTCGACCACGCCGGACGAGACCTTCCGCACCCCGCTGCTCGCCCGGCCGCCCGAACTCGTCGAGCAGCCGGTCAACGGCAATCCGCTGCGCCGCCGCTACGGCATGATGGTGGACGGGCGGATCGAGCCCTTCTTCGACCGCGCCGCGATCGACACCGGCGTGCTGGCCGGGCGCGGGCTGGAACTCGTCTGGGTGGACGACGCGGCGGACGCCTTCTTCCTGCACATCCAGGGCTCCGGCCGCGTGGTGCTGCCGGGCGGGGAGGTGCTGCGCATGGGCTTCGCCGGCCATAACGGGCGCGCCTACGTCTCGATCGGCCGTCTGCTGATCGAGCGCGGGGAGGTCCCGCGCGAGCAGATGTCGATGCAGGCGATCCGCGCCTGGCTCGCCTCGGCGGGGCAGGACCGCGCGAGCGAGCTGCTGCGCGGCAATCCCTCCTACGTCTTCTTCCGCCGCGTCGAGGGGCTGACGCTGGACCAGGGCCCGATCGGCGCGCTGGGCGTGCCGCTGACGCCGCAGCGGAGCGTCGCGGTGGACCGCGCCTTCATCCCGCTCGGCACGCCGATGTTCGTCACCGTGCGGGACCCGGCGGCGCGGCGGGACGCGCCGCCATCCGGCCGGCTGGTGGTGGCGCAGGACACCGGCGGGGCCATCCGTGGCCCGGCGCGCACCGACTATTTCTGGGGCTGGGGCCCCGAGGCCGGGGATCGCGCCGGCCGCATGCGCGACGAGTCCGAGGTCTTCGTCCTGTTGCCCCGCGCGATCGAGGTCGCGGCGGCGCGCGAGGGCCGCTGACGCCCGAGCCCCGATGGACAGTCCTCCCGGCCGAGGGCAAGGATGGCCCGGAGGAGGAATCGCCGTGCAGGACTGGCCCGCAAGCATCGCCGACGAGACAGAGCTCGAGGACGTGCTCTCCCGCCCCGATCCGGCGCTGGCCGCGGACCTTGCCGCCGTGCCCGGCGACATCCTGGTGCTCGGCGCCGCCGGCAAGATGGGGCCGACGCTGTGCCGCCAGGCGAAGCGCGCCGATCCGTCCCGCCGCGTCATCGCGGTCGCCCGCTGGTCCGAGGAAGGGCTGCGCGCGCGCATGGAATCCTGGGGCATCGAATGCCTCACGGCGGACCTGACCGACCGCGCCGCGCTCGCCGCCCTGCCCGATGCGCCCAACGTGGTGTTCATGGCGGCGCGCAAGTTCGGCTCCACCGGCAACGAGCCGCTGACCTGGGCGATGAACGTGCTGCTGCCGGCGATGGTAGCGGAACGCTGGGCGTCCTCGCGCATCGTCTTCTTCTCCACCGGCAACGTGCTGCCGCTGGTACCGGTGATCTCCGGCGGTGCCACCGAGGACGTCGCGCCGGCGCCGGTCGGAGACTATGCGGCCTCCTGCCTCGGGCGGGAACGGGTGTTCCAGCACGCGGCGGCGACCCGCGGCACGGCCTGCTTCGGCATCCGCCTGAACTACGCGATCGACCTGCGCTACGGCGTGCTGCACGACATCGCGACCAAGGTGCTGGAGGAACGGCCCGTGCCGCTCGCCATGGGCCATGCCAACGTGATCTGGCAGGGCGACGCCAATGCCTGGACGCTGCGCGCGCTGCGCCGCGCCGACCCCACCTGCCCGATCCTCAACGTGACGGGGCCGGAGACCGTTTCCGTCCGCTGGATCGCGCGGCAGTTCGGCGCGCGCTTCGGCAAGGCGCCGCTGCCGGAGGGGCAGGAGGCGCCGGACGCGCTGCTGTCCAACGCCGCGCGCGCCTTCGCGACCTTCGGCTATCCCTCGGTGCCGCTCGCGCGGATGCTCGACTGGGTGGCGGAATGGGTGGCGCGCGGCGGGCGGTCGCTCGGCAAGGCGACCAAGTTCGAGGTGCGGGACGGCCGGTTCTGATGGACGCGCCACGCCCCCTTTCGGCTCGTGCGGCCGCGACGCGCCAGCGCATCCTCGACGCCGCGCTGACCGAATTCGCGCTGAACGGCCTGGCCGGCGCGCGGGTGGACGAGATCGCCGCGCGATCCGGCGCCAACAAGCGGATGCTCTACGCGCATTTCGGCTCGAAGGAGGAGCTCTGGCTGACCGTGCTGGAGCACGCCTACGCCGCCAAGCGCGCGGAGGAACGCGCGCTGGAGGTGGAGCACCTCGACCCCGTCGATGCGATGGCGCGCCTGGTGCGCTTCAACCTCCGCTACACGGCGGCGCACCCGGAATTCGTCGCCCTGCTGAACCAGGAGAACATCCACCGCGCCGCCTACCTCAAGCGCAGCGCCGAGGTGCCCGCGCTCTACTCGCCGCTGCTCGAGAGCCTGCGCGCCGTGCTGCGGCGGGGCGAGGAAGCGGGCGCCTTCCGCCGCGGCGTCGATCCGCTGCAGCTCTACGTGACCATGCTCGGGCTCGGGCATTTCTGGGTGGCGAACCGGCATACGCTGTCCACCATCTTCGGCGAGGATCTCGGCACCGAGGCCGCGCTGGAGGCGCGGGAGAAGCATGTCGTCGAGGTGGTGCTGGGGTACTTGCGGCCTTGAGGCCGATCAGCATTTCCGCTGACCGGCACCAAGGCATTGGTTTCGCGCGCGGGGGTTCCCATGGGCATTGCGGTGCGATGCCCATGGGAACCCCCGCAGCCCCACCAGCCCCGCGCGCCATGCCGCCCGGGGCTTGAGGAAGGTCACGCGTTTCACGCCGCCGTCACGCCCGGCTTCCGCTTCCCCTCACGCCCGCCGCCCTACACCGCCCCTGTCAGCACATCATCGACAGGAGGACGGCATGACCATCACCGATGACATGGGCAACGCGCTGAGCGGGGCGAGCCCGGCGGCCCGCGACGCCTACGCGCAGGCAAGCGCGGAGTTCCGCATCTATTGCGGCGACCCGCTCGCCACCGCGCAGCGCGCGGTCGAGGACAGCCCTGAATTCGTCATGGGCCATGCGCTGATCGCCTGGCTCAACCTGCTCGGCACCGAGCCCGCCGGCACGCCCGCGGCGCGGGAGGCGATCGCAGCGGCGCGCCGGCTGCCGATGACGGCGCAGGAACGGGGTCACGTCGCCGCCCTCTCCCACCTGGCGGAGGGCGACTGGTGGGCGGCCTCCCGCACCATCGAGGACGTCGCCATCGCGCATCCGCGCGACTTCCTGGCGTTGCAGTGCGGCCACCAGATCGACTTCTTCACCGGCCATGCCCGCATGCTGCGCGACCGCATCGCCCGCGCGCTGCCGGCCTGGAAGCCCGGCATGCCCGGCTACCACGCTATGCTGTCCATGCACGCCTTCGGCCTCGAGGAGATGGGCGACTATGCCGCCGCCGAGGCCGCCGGCCGCCGTGCAGTGGAACTGGAACCACGCGACGGTTGGGGCCAGCACGCGGTCGCCCATGTGCTCGAGATGCAGAACCGTGTCGAGGACGGCATCGCCTGGATGCGCGCCAATCCGACGGCCTGGTCCACCGATTCCTTCTTCGCCGTGCACAATTGGTGGCACCTCGCGCTCTATCACCTCGAACGCGGGGAGATCGCGGAGGTTCTCGCGCTCTACGACGGGCCGGTGAAGGGCGGCCAGAGCAGCGTGGTACTGGAACTGATAGACGCCACCGCGATGCTGTGGCGCCTGCACCTGCGCGGCGTGGAGCTCGGCGAGCGCTGGCAATCCGTGGCCGACCGGTGGGAGACGGTGGGCGGCGCCGGGTCCTACGCCTTCAACGACTGGCATGCGGCGATGGCCTTTCTCGGCGCGAACCGCCCCGGCGCGCTGGAAGCGCTGATCGAGGCCGCGACGCGCGCCGCATCGGGCGCCGGCGACAACGCGATGTTCACGCGCGAGGTCGGGCTGCCGCTGATCCGCGGCGTGAAGGCCTTCGCGGAGGGCGACCACAGGATGGCGACACAGCGCCTGCGCGCGGCGCGCAACATCGCGCACCGCTTCGGTGGCAGCCACGCACAGCGCGACCTGATCGACCTGACGCTGATCGAGGCGGCGCTGCGCGGCGGGGAGACGGCGTTGGGGGAGGCACTGGTGGCGGAACGGCAGGCGATCAGGCCGCATTCGCCGGTGGTGCTGGATTTCGTGCGACGGATGGCGGCGTGAAGGTCGGGGGAGGAGAACCTCCCCCGATCCCCCTCCCTTCTTTGTCTTTTGGTGCCGAACCCCGGCGGTGCGGCGCCAGATGCCAAAGAAGGTTGAGGGGGGTCCGGGGGGAGAAGTTCTCTTCTCCCCCCGCCCTTACTCGACCACCGCCACCTGCCTCGGATCGATCACGAGCCACACCTTCCGACCGACCTCATGTGCGTCGAGCGGCGCGGCCGCCGCCCGCAGCTTCAGGTTCGTCCCGTTCGGCCGCACCACGTAGTCCCAGGATTCGCCCAGATAGGTGCGCTCGGTGATGGTCGCCTCCAACGTCAGGCCGTCGCCGGCAGGCGGTGCGTCGTGGATCGTCATCGCCTGCGGCCGCAGCGATATGAGCGCCGGCCCGTCGCGCAGCCCAGCCTGTCCCGCCGGGCCGAGACTGACGCCGTCCAGCACCAGGATGCCGCCCTCGATGCGGGCCTCCAGCAGGTTGGTGCGCCCGACGAAGCCGGCGACGAAACGCGTGCGCGGGCGGGTGTAGAGAAGATGCGGCGCATCCACCTGCTCGATCCGTCCGGCGTTCATCACCGCGATCCGGTCGGAGGTCGCCATGGCCTCCGCCTGGTCGTGGGTGACGTAGACGGTGGTGATGCGGAACTCATCGTGCAGGCGGCGGATCTCGAAGCGCATCTCCTCGCGCAGGTTGGCGTCGAGGTTGGACAACGGCTCGTCCAGCAGCAGGACGGAGGGCTTCACGACGATGGCGCGGGCGAGCGCCACGCGCTGCTGCTGGCCGCCGGAAAGCTCGGCCGGGTAGCGGTGGGCGAGCTTGTCGAGTTTCACCACGCCCAGCATCTCGGCGACCCGGCGCTTCACTTCTTCCCGCGGCAGCTTGCGGAGCTTCAGGCCGAAGGCGACGTTCTCCTCCACCGTCATGTTCGGCCAGATGGCATAGGACTGGAAGATCATGGACATGCCGCGGCGTTCGGGCGGCACGACCGCGCCGGGGGCCGACAGCGCCGAGCCGTCCACCGCGATGGTGCCGCCGGTGGGGTCCACGAACCCCGCGATCATGCGCAGCGTCGTGGTCTTGCCGCAGCCGGAGGGGCCGAGGAGGGAGACGAACTCCCCTTCCTCCAGCGTCAGGTCCACCTTGTCCACCACGGTCAGTCGGCCATAGGCCTTGGTCAGGCCGGAAAGCACCAGGCGCGGCACGCTATTCCCTCCGCAGCATGAAGTCGCGGCCCACCAGCTTCATGCCGATGCCGACGATGGCCATGGTGATGACAAGCAGTATGCCGCCGAAGGCGGAGACGACCTCGAAATTGCCCTGCTCGGTCAGGTCATAGAGCAGCACGGACATGGTCCGCGTCCGCGGCCCGACCAGGAAGATGGCGGCGGAGAGTTCGCGCGAGGCGACGATGAACACCACCAGCCAGCCGCCGAGCAGCGATGTCTTGAGCAGCGGCGCGGTGACGCGGCGTATCGCGTGCAGCCGGCCGGAACCGAGGATGCGCGCGGCTTCCTCCATCTCCGGGTGCACGGCGCGGATCGCCGCCTGGGAATTGGCATAGGCGATCGGCAGGAAGCGCGCCGCGAAGGCGAGGATGATGAGCAGCGCCGAGCCGTAGAGCGACACCGGCGGTCCCGCATAGGCCGCATAGAAGCCGATCGCCATGACGATGCCGGGAATGACGAAGGGGGCCATGGCGAGGAAGCCCAGCGCCTCCCCGAAGCGCATCAGCCGGCGGACGACGATGTAGGCGACCAGCAGCGCCAGCACCACGGCGATGGTGGCCGAGGCGGCGGAGAACCACACCGTGTTCCACGTCGCGTGCGGCGCCATGTCGTGCTCGAACAGCAGGAACTGGTAGTTGCGCAGCGTGAGGTTATCGAGCGAGAAGCCCCGCCCCCAGGCCTTGGCGAAGGATGCCTGCAGCAGCACGGCCAGCGGCTTGACCACCGCCAGCATCGCGACCAGCACGCACCAGCCGAACAGCACCCAGCGCCAGGGGCCGAGCTTCACCTCCCGCCGCTCGCCCCCCTTGCCGGTCTGGGAGACGAAGCCCTTGCGGGCCAGCAGCAGCCGCTGCACCCCGATCAGCCCGACGGTGATGAGCAGCAGCGGAATGGCGTAGGCCGCGGCGACCTCGACGCGCACCGGGTCCTCGAAGAACTGCCAGAGCTGCGTGGTGACGACGTTGATGCGCGCCGGGATGCCGATGATCGCCGGCGTGCCGAACAACGCGATGGTCTCGAGGAAGATCAGGATGAAGCCGCCGAGGATGGATGGCCAGACCAGCGGCAGCGTCACGCGCCGCATCGTCGTCCAGGTGCCGCCGCCTAGGATGTTGGCGGCATCCTCCATCTCCGACGAGATCAGATCGAGCGCCGACTTCACGAAGATGAAGACGAGCGGGAAGGAATGCAGCGCGATGACAAAGGCCATGCCGGTGAAGGTGTAGACGTTCACCAGGGGCGCCTCGGCCCCGCTCAGCGCCCGCCAGACCTGGTTGATCCAGCCCGAATTCGGCCCCGCCAGCAGGATCCAGCCGATGGCACCGAGATAGGGCGGCATGATGAAGGCCGCGAGCACCATCGCCCAGGTGAAGCCCTTGCCCGGCATGTCGGTGCGGGATACCGCCCAGGCCATGGGCACGGCGATGATCGTCGATATGGCCGCGGACAGCAGCCCCAGCAGCAGCGAGTTGCGCAGCGCGTCGAGGTAGCGCTGGCGGCCGTAGGCGGTGAGGTAGTTCTGGAAGGTGAACTCGCCCGTCTCCTGCATCTCGAAGGAGACGACCAGCATCTTCAGCAGCGGACCGGCCACCAGCACCAGCAGCGCGGCGATGAGCGCGATCCAGAGGAAGGTGACCGGCTCCAGCAGGCGGAGCCGGCTCGGCCGCGGGGCAGGCGCGACGGTATCGCTCAAGCGGGGTGCCTCAGACGCCGAAGATCTCGCGCCACTGCTCCCGCACCTCGGGCACGCCGCGTTCCGCATCCTCCAGGCTCGGCGCCAGCATCGTCACCTGGTCGAGCGGGCGGGAACCTTCGGGCGGTGGCACGTCGGGGCGGATGCTCTCGTTGAACAGTTCGCGCACCGCGATCGACAGCGCCGGCCCGCAGGTGAATTCCATGAACAGCTTGGCCGCGCTCGGATGCGGCGCGTTGCGCGGAATGGCCGAGGGCGAGAGCGCCGCGATCACCCCTTCCGTCGGATAGATCAGTTTCAGCGGATTGCCGCGCGACATGGCAAACAGCGTGGAGGCCGAGGGCACCGCCACGCCCACCGCGCGCTCGCCCGCCGTCATCATCGTCACCGGATCGATCGAGGACCGGCCGACCTGCGGCTTGTTGCGCTCGAAGCGGCGCAGGTAGTCCGGGCCGTACATGGTCCGCATCTGCAGCGCCCAGAGGCCGATCGCGCCGCTGAAGCCCGGATGCCCGACCGCGAGCTTGTCCTTCCACTTCGGGTCGAGGATGTCGGTCCAGGACTTCGGCGCCTCGGCCTCGCTGACCATGCGCGTGTTGTGCGCCATCAGGTAGATGCCGAGGAAGGAGGACTGGAAATAGTTCTCCGGGTCCGCCTGGCGCAGGATCGGCAGCAGCCCGTCCGCGCTCGCCGGGCGGAACTGCATCAGCCGGTTCTGCCGCTTGAGCTGGATGTAGTGCCCGCCATTCGTCGAGGAAAAGATGTCGCACTGCGCGACACCGGCGCGCAGGTCCTGCGACAGCCGCTGGAACGCCACCTGCGAGGTGCTGCGCACCACGTTGCAGCGCACGCCCGGGTAGCGGGCATTGAAGGCGCGGCCCGCCGCTTCCGACGCATCGGCGCTGTACTGGCCGGAATACCAGGTGACCTCGCCCTCCCGCTTGGCCGCCTCGTAGAGGGCCTGTTCGGCCGGCGTGAGCGGGGACTGCGCCCAGGCCTTGGCGGACGCTGCGGACCAGGCCGCGAGTGCGAGCAACTGACGCCTGTCGATCAGGAACATCCGGCTTCCCCCCCAACATTCGGCCTGCCCGGCCGCCTTCGGCGGTCGCGGTGCACGCATCATTCTTCTTGGACGATGTGAACGTTGCCACCGCGCCCGCGGCCTGTAAACCATTGCTCACGGAGAGGGGAGAAGGTCATGGCTCTGATCGACCGCATCGGCGTCGATGTCGGCCGCAAGCTGCGGCTGGAGGACGCGATCGAATGGGCGGCGCGCAACGAGGTGCGCCACATCGACATCCAGCTCGACACCGGCGCCAATGCCGTGACGCATTTCGACGACGCCCGCTGCCGCGACATCCGGCTGCGCGCCTTCGCGAACGGCGTCACCATCGCACTGCACACACTTTCGGCCGTGAACGTCGCCGAATATTCGCCCTTCCTGTCGGACGCGGTGGACTACTACCTCAAGGCCTATATCGAGGTGGCACCGAAGCTGGGGGCGGAGTGGATCGTGGTCCATGCCGGCTATCACTTCACCGCCGACATGAAGATGCGCATGGAGGCAGGGCGCGACCGGCTGCAGCGCGTGGTCCGCCACGCCGAGCAGGAAGGCGCGCTGCTGCTGCTCGAGAACCTGAATCGCGAGCCGGAGAACGCCGAGGTCCACTACCTCGCCCACACGGTCGAGGAGTGGCGCTACTACTACGAGGCGATCGACTCCCCCGCTTTCGCGCTCTCCTTCACCGCGAACCACGCTCATCTGCTGCCGCCCGGCGTGCAGGGCTTCGTGGACGCCATTCCGCTGAAGCGGGTGAAGGAGGTGCGCCTCGCCGATTGCTGGCGCAACGGCTACGAGGAGCACCTTATTCCAGGTAAGGGCGACTTCGATTTCGGCGCGATGTTCGCCTTGCTCGAAGGCAAGGGCTTTCGCGGCGCCTACACCAACGCCTTCGGCACGCTGGAGGACATGCAGGCGGCGCGCGGGTATCTCGTGAACAAGGCGCGCGCCGCCGGCGTGAAGGTGGACTGAACCCTCAGCCCTTGTGAACGCGCAGCGGCCCGAAGGACTGCGTCACCGGCATCACCTGCACGGTGTTGACGTTGACGCGCGCGGGCCGCGTCGCCACCCAGTGCACGGTATCCGCGATGTCATCGGGTGTCAGGGCGTCCGCGCCCTCGTAGATGCCGGCGGCCTTGGCATCGTCGCCCTTGAAGCGGACGCTGGAGAATTCCGTGCCGCCGACCAGGCCCGGCTCGATGTCCGTGACGCGCACCTTCGTGCCCCAGAGGTCGGCGCGCAGGTTCAGGCTGAACTGGCGCACGAAGGCCTTGGTGCCGCCATAGACGTTGCCGCCGGGATAGGGGAACTCGCCCGCGGTGGAGCCGAGGTTCACCACATGCCCGCGGTTACGCTCCACCATGCCCGCCAGCACGGCGCGGGTGACGTACATCAGCCCCTTGATGTTGGTGTCCACCATCGCGTCCCAGTCATCGAGGCTGGCGGCCTGCGCCGGTTCGAGCCCCAGCGCCAGGCCCGCATTGTTCACCAGCAGGTCCACCGCGGCGAAGTCGGCGGGCAGGCCGGCGATGGCCGCGGTCACGGCGCCACGGTCGCGCACGTCCAGGACCAGCGCATGGCAGCGCGCCGCGCCGATCTCGGCCTGCAGGGCCGCCAGGCGGTCGGCGCGGCGCCCCGCGGCGACGATGCGTGCGCCGTCGGCGGCGAAGCGGCGCGCGATGGCGAGGCCGAAGCCTGCGGTGGCGCCGGTGACGAGGACGATCTCAGGCTTCATGGCGTCTCGGTCCTTGGGAAGGGCCGGCAGCGTTAACCCGCTCGGGTGGCACGGGGAACCCCGATGCGGGCGAGGAAGCGCAGGATCGCCGCCATCACCGGCGCGCGGTCGCCCCGCAACCCGTGCAGGATCTCGGTGTGACCCATGCCGGGGAAGGTGACCAGTTCCACCGGTTGGCCGGCGGCGCGGCGGCGTTCGGCCAGGCGCTCGCTCTGGTTCGCCGGCGCGACGCGGTCCGCCGTGCCGTGCAGCAGCAGGATGGCGGGGCCGGGCTGGCGGGCGAAGGTGACGGGCTGGCTCTCCGGCACGTCCGCGCCGCCAAAGATCGCCTCCAGCCCAGTGCCCGGCGGCAGCGGCATGAAGTCGTAGGGGCCGGCGAGGCCCACCGCGGCGAGCGGCGCCGGCCCGCGCGCCGCCTGCAGCCAGCGCGGGTCGAGCGCCAGCAGCATGGCGATATGCGCCCCCGCCGAATGGCCGAGGATCACCCGCGGCCCGCGCGGCAGCCCCGGCACGCCGTCGATCCAGGCCTGCGCCAGCGCCGCGTCCTGCACGAAGGTCGGGAAGCGCACCTCGGGGAAGAGGCGGTAGTTGGGGATGAAGGTGGCGAAGCCGAGCGCCGCGAAGCCCATGCCGAGCTCGCCGTAGAGATCCTTCGACCCGCTGCGCCAAGTGCCGCCGTGGATGAAGGTGAGCACCGGCCCGTCCGGCCGGGCGCTCCAGGGCAGGTAGAGATCGGCCCTCTGCCGTGGCAGCGGGCCATAGGCGAGATCCCGGCGCACGGAAGGCGCCGGGGACTGCGCCGCCGCCGGCCGTGCAAACGGTGCGGCGGCGGCGAGAATCAGTGCTCGCCTAGACGCCTTCAAGCACGACCTTTCCGATCATGGTGCCGCTCTCGACCAGCGCATGCGCCTCGCGCAGCCGTTCCGCGGTCATGGGGCCGAGGTTGCGCGTCATGGTGTGGCGGATGCGGCCATGGTCCACCAGGTCGGCCACCGCATCCAGCAGGCGGTGCTGCTCGATCATGTCCGGCGTGCCGAAGATCGGCCGGGTGAACATCAGTTCCCAGTGCAGGGAGACCGATTTCGGCATGAGTTGCCGCGCATCGATCGGCGCCTGGGATTCGATCAGCACGATCGCGCCCTGCGGTGCCACCGCGGCGACGATCTGGTCCCAGTTGCGGGCCGTCGTGTTGGTGGAGAAAACATAGCGCGGCTTCACGCCCAGCGTCTTGAGCTGCGCGGGAATATCGCCCGTGTGGTCCACCACGTGGTGCGCGCCGAGGTCGCGGCACCATGCCTGCGTCTCCGGCCGCGAGGCAGTCGCGACCACCGTCAGCGCGGTGCGCTGGCGCGCGATCTGGATGATCATGGAGCCCACGCCGCCGGCCCCGCCGATCACCAGCAGCGCCTCCCCCGCGCCGGCGCCCTCGTGGATGCCGAGGCGGTCGTGCAGACCCTCCCACGCCGTGATGGAGGTCAGCGGCATCGAGGCAGCCTCGGCGAAGGAAAGCGCCTTCGGCTTGCGGCCGACGATGCGCTCGTCCACCAGCTGCAGTTCCGCATTGCTGCCCGGGCGGGTGACGACGCCGGCGTAGAAGACCTCGTCGCCGGAGCGGAACAGGGTGCAGGACGGCCCGACCGCGCGCACCACGCCCGCCGCGTCGAAGCCGAGGATGCGCGGGCCGTCCTTCGGCTCCTCGGACCTACGCCGCTTGGTGTCCACCGGGTTGACCGAGACGGCGCGCACCTCGACCAGCAGGTCATGGCCCTCCGGCATTGCCGGTGCCGGGATGTCGAGGTCGAGCAGCGCCTCCGGGTGGTCGACCGGGTGGCATCTGGTGAAGCCGATGGCCTTCATGCGTTCCTCCGCCTGGTGCGGAGGATATAGGCCGCTTTCAGCCGACGCGCAGCAGGGCCGGCCCGTTGTCGCGCAGCCAGTCCTGCGCCGCTTCGCGGTTGGGCGTCAGGTTTTCCACATGCGCCCAGAAGCGCGGCGAGTGGTTCAGCTCGCGCAGATGCGCGACCTCGTGCGCCACGACGTAGTCCAGCACCCAGTCCGGCGCCATCACCAGGCGCCAGGAGAAGGCGAGCGTCCCATCCGGCGCGCAGGATCCCCACCGGCTGTTGGTGTCCTTCAGGCGGATCACCTTCGGCTTCACGCCGAGCTTCACCGCGTGGCCCTCCGCCAGGGCGCCGATGCGGCGCTTGGCCTCGGCGCGCAGGAAGTCCCTCACGCGGCGCGCCAGGAATTCCGGTGCGCCGGAGACGACGATGGTGGCGCCATCCAGGAAGGCGCCGCCGCGCATCGATGGGTCGTGGCGGATGACATGCGGACGGCCGCCGAGCGGCACCTCCACCCCCGGCGCGAAGGCCAGCGGCGGCGTCAGCGCGGCCAGGCGCTGCATGACCCAGGCGGCATGCGTCGTCAGCAGCGCCATGCCGGCGCGGCGGGCGGTACGCATCGGCAGCGTGACCACGACCTCCCCCGCCCGCGCATCGATGCGCAGGCTGACCCGGCGCGCGCGCGTGGACCGGCACCAACGCACCGGGCAACCCACGGGTGCGCCGAGCACGCCGGGGCGCAACAGCACGGTTTCCGAATCGGAGGACTGCATGGGGCCAACATGGCTCAGCGACGATGAAAGGTTCAACGCTTGACAGCGGCCCGTTACGCACGACGAGTGAGACGATGCACGACGCGCTCCGCCCGCTGCCGCCGCTGCTCCTGCTCGGCACCATCTGGGGCGGAACGCCCGGCTTCGTGAAGCATCTCGGCGCCATCGGCTGGCCGCCGATGCTGATCGCCGCCTGCGCCGGCGCGGGGAGTGCCGCGATCCTGTTTGCCATCTGCCGGATGCGCGGTATCGGGGTGCCGCTGACGCGCGCGCATCTGCGGCACTACCTGGTCTCCGGGCTGTTCGGGATGGCGCTCGCGAACCTGGTCGGGTTCACCAGCCTCCAGCATGTGCCGGCGGGCTTCTTCTCGCTGCTCGTGCCGCTCTCGCCCATCCTGACGGTGCTGGGCGCGGCGCTGCTGGGGGCGGAACGCGCGACGCCGCGGCGCGTGCTGGGTACGGTGCTCGGGCTGGGCGGCGTGCTGCTCGCCATGAGCCCGGGCGCGGCATTGCCGGATCCCGAGGTGCTGCCCTGGGCCTTGCTCGCGGCGATGACGCCGGTCTGCTACGCGGCGTCGAACCTGCTGGCGGTGCGGCTGGCGCCGCCGGGGACGCCGCCGCTGGCGCTCGCCACCGGGACGCTGGCGGCCGGCGCGCTGCAGGCGGTGATCTTCGCCGCGCTGCTCGGCCATCTGCGCGTGCCGACGCTGGAAGGCGTGCCGGTCTCGGCCTTCCAGGCCGTGGTCACGGCGCTCGCCTTCATGATCTACTTCCGCTCGCTCGGCACATACGGCGGCGTGGTGACGTCCCAGACGGGCTACATCATCACCCTGACGGGGCTGAGCTGGGGCTGGGTGCTGTTCGGCGAACGGCCGGGATGGTTGACCATCCCGGCCGCGGCGCTGGTCTTCGCCGGGCTCGCGCTGGTGACGCTGCCCGGGCGGAAGCTTTGATCTGGCGCACAGCCGCCACACCGACCCTGCGCGCGGATGCACCCGGCCGCCTGGCCGGGCGCATCACCCGATCAGGTGCTTGAGTTCCGTCTCGACGAAGGCGAAGGCCGTGTCGCCGGCGTTGACGACGTTGTGCTCGATGCCCGCGGCGCGGGCATAGGCGACGCCGGTCTTGATCTCGGCCGTCGCCGTCTGCCCGCCCGGCAGTTCCAGCAGCATCTTCCCGTCCGACACCGGCACGACGACATATGCCATGCCATGCCGATGCCAGCCTGTCTCGGAACCCGGCGGGAAATCCCACCGGGTCACGCGCACATTCGCGTCGTCCACCTGCACGGTCGCGATCGCCGGCGGACGGCAGCGCAGCGGCTCGTTCATCACTCGGCCGCCTTCGCCGGCGCCAGGCCCGGCAGCGGCAGCGCGCCGGCCGCGCCCCAGGCAGCCCAGGCCTTCTCGGCCTGCTCGGCCGTCAGCGGCAGGTGCGGCGGACGGATGGTGCGCCAGCCGGCATCGCCGGTGCTGCGCGCGATGATCTCGCGCAGGCCCGGGATCAGCGGCACGGAAGTCGCCGCACGGCGCGTGGCGGTCAGCGTCGCCTGCGCGGCATCCGCCTCGGGCCCGGTGCGCTTCGCATAGACGATGCCGCCCCAGTGGCTGTTCGCGTTGGACGCGGCGGTGATGCAGCCCGCGCCGCCCTCGGCGAGGATCTGCTGCAGGAACTCGTCGCTGCCCGAATAGACCTCGAACCCGTCCGCGGCGAATTCACGCACCATCGCCTGCATGTTGGCGTAGTCGCCGGACGAATCCTTCACGCCCTTGATCGTGCCCGGGAAGGCCTTCAGCAGGCGCTCGATCAGCGAGAGGCTGAAAGGCACCGCCGACTGCTGCGGGAAGTGATAGAGATAGATCTTCACCCCGCCGCCGACGCGGTTCACGACTTCCGAGAAGTACGCAAACAGCCCGTCATCGCTCGGCCCCTTGTAGTAGAAGGGCGGCAGCATCAGCACGCCGGGGCAGCCGGCGTCGCGCGCGTGCTTCGTCAGTTCCACGGAATCCGTCAGGCTGGCGCAGCCCGTACCGGGCATCATGCGCGCCGACGGGATGCCGCGCGCGATCAGCCCTTCCAGGATGGCCTTGCGCTCGTGCAGGCCGAAGGAATTCGCCTCGCCGGTCGTGCCGAGCACGCCAAGGCCGTTGCAGCCATTGGCCAGCAGCCACTTCGCATGCGCCGACATGCGGTCGAGGTCGGGCGTGAGGTCAGGCCTCATCGCCGTCAGCACCGCGGCGTTCACGCCGCCATAGATCGCGTCCTTCATCCGGGTCTCCTCCGGTCCTTCACAACAGGGGGCGTGCGTGCCTTGGCGGGCCATTTGCCCGGCCAGGACACCACGTGGTCCTCAAGATCGCCGGCCTCGCGCTCCGCCACGGTGCGGCCGCGGACCGAGATCCCCGCTTCATGCACCGTTTCCGGGCGCCCGGATACCAGGGGGTGCCACCAGGGCAGGTCCTGGCCTTCGGCCAGCAGGCGATAGGCGCAGGTCGGCGGCAGCCAGTCGATCGTCCCGAGCCGCTTCGGCGTCAGCCGCACGCAGTCCGGCACCCGCGCCCGGCGGTTCGCGTAGTCCTTGCAGCGGCAGGTCTCCGCATCGAGCAGCCGGCAGGCGACATTGGTGAAGGCGATGTGGTCCGTGTCCTCGTCGCGCAGCTTGTGCAGGCAACAGCGGCCGCAGCCGTCGCACAGGGATTCCCATTCGGCGCGCGTCATCGCGTCGAGGGTCTTCTCGCGCCAGAAGGGTTTGGTGGCCGTCACGCGGGGGTTCTACGCCGAAGGGCGAGACAGGAGAACCTCTCTCCCGGCCCCGCATGTCACCGTGGGGGCCAGGCGGCCCCGGGCATGGGCTGCATCGCGGCCGTATCGGGCTCGATCGCGGCACCGAGGCCGACCGCGCCGACCACCGAACCGAGTTCCAACATGCCCTCGCGGATGGCGAGGCGCGGTCCGCGCGGCGTATCGGCATAGAGGTCCGGGTGCATCTCCATGAAACGGACTGCTTCTGCCCTGGGGCGGCCGGAGAAGCCGTCCACGAAATGATGACCGTTGCGCTCCACATGCGCGAGGCCCATCGCGCTCACCAGCGCCAGGTCCTGCTGCACGCAGACGCCGGCGAGCGTCGTCAGGTCCTCCGCACTCATGAAGTAGCGCGGTTCCGCTTCCTGCGCGTTCCAGGCCCGGCAGCGCGCGAGGTTGATCAGCGACCGCCACACCCCCTTGCACGCCTTGGAGGAAATGCCGGTGTAGCCGAGCGCCTTCGCCTGCACGAAGGCGTCGAGCGGCCCGTCGCTCTCGTCCACGATCACCGGCCGTTCGGCCGCCAGCGCCCCCATCGCCCCTTCCAGCGCGCGTGCCCGCTTCACCGGCTGCTCGATGAAGGCGATCGAGGCGTTGAGCCGCGACAGCCGCGGCTCTGCCTGCATTGCCCGCCACAGGGCGAGCACGCCCTCCGCATCCTCGTACTGCTCATTGCCGTCCAGCGAGACATGATAGCCGTGCAGCCGGTCCAGCATGGATGCGATGCGGCACAGCCGGTCCACATCCGCCGCGACATTGCCGCCGACCTTCAGCTTCCACCAGGTGTGGCGGTAGGTGGCAGCGACCTCCTCGACCGTCTCCGGCAGGCCGTCGTCCACGCGCTCCGTCTGGTCCGCGGCGGTGATCGGGTCCACCAGCCCGACCGTGTGCCGCGCATGCATCCGCCGCGCCGGCGTCAGCGAGGCGAGCATCGCTTCGAAATCGTAGCCCGCCAGGTCCGTGACCACCGCATGCGGCGCCATGCCGCCGACATTGGCGCGCAAGCCCGCGGCAAAGGACAGCCCCGTCGCCTTCAGCAGCGCATCCAGCATCGCGCGGTCCAGCAGCGCGCGGCCATAGGCAGCGACGAGCGGGTTCAGCGATTCCACCCCGCAGGCCGCGACATGTGCCGGGTAGGCGTCGGCGTAGTGACCGAAGGCTGTATTCGCCCCGGCAGCGATCGTCGCGTCGCACGCGATCTCCAGCGCGCGGCGAAGCTGGTCCTCGTTCTGCGCGTCGCTCCAGCGCGGGTCCTTGTCGAACCACTTCGCAGCGAGGGTCTCCGCCGCCACGCCCCAATGCTCGCTGCCATCCTCCAGCGCGATGCGCGCGCGGATCACCGCCTGGCGGCCATGCGTCACCGTGATCACGCCGAAGCGGAAGGGCATCCGCAGCCGGAAGGGCCATTCGAAGCGCTGGGTCTCGACAAGCCGGAAGCGGGGCGCCGTCATGCCGGGGTCTCCTCGAGCGCGCGGAGGTAGCCGATGGCGCGCGCCGCGCAGGTCGGGCCGTCGGGGTGGTAGTCGAAGGGCTCGACCGCGCAGAACCCCGCATAGCCCAGCCGCTTCAGCGTCGAGAGCACCGGCCCGAAGTGGTCCTTCCCCTGCCCCGGCGCCTGCCGGTTCCGGTCGTTCAGATGCACGTGCGCGATGTCGCCCGATGGGACGAAGCGTTCGAGCAGCGCCGGCACCGAATCACCCTCCCCGTTTCCGGCGGCGCAGACATCGAGCATGGTGCGTAGCGCCGGATTGCCGATGCGGCGCACCATCGCCGCCGCCTCGGCCACGGTCGTCACCCAGTTGGTCTGGCCGGAGTCGAGCGGTTCCAGGCAATAGGTGACGCCATGCTGCGCGGCCCATTCGCCGGCGCGCGCCATCGCCTCCTCCGCCCGTGCCGCGTCGCCCTCGCGCTCCACCGATCGCTGATGCGGCGAACCGTGCACCAGCAGCGTCCCGCCGAGATCCGCCGTCAGCGCCACCAGCCTCTCCATGACGTCGAGCGTGCGTGCGCGGATGGCGGGGTCGCCGCTGGTGATGGAAAGGCCCGCCGGCGCGACCAGCAGCCAATGCAGCGAGGTGATGGCGATGCCCTCCCCCGCCGCCGCCCGGCGCAGTTCCGCGCGGCGCGAGGCGGGCAGCAGGTGCGGCGCCTCGGCATCCAGGGTGAAGGGCGCAACTTCTAGCCCGTCATAGCCGAGCCCCGCCGCCAGCGCGCATTGCGCCGCGAAATCGAGGCCGCGGATGACCTCGTTGCACAGGCTGATGCGCATCATGCGAATTCCTCCAGGGCGACGACGCGGCCTTCCAGCGCGGATCGCCGCGCCGCATCGAGGATGCGCGCGGGCGCGACGGCGCCGGAGCGGAGGTCCGCCTCCGGGGCACGGCGCGTGGCCACCGCGTCGACGAAGGCGGCAAGTTCCGCCGCGACCACCTCCACCGGGTCAGCCGCCGGAATGCCGGGATCCTCGCGCGGGCCGTGCCGCGGCAGCCAGGCGCCGTGCGGGGCCGGGGCATGGGCGCCGCGACGCAGGGCGAAGGTCTCGGCAGCGAAATCCACCTCGGCCAGCGCGTCGCGTCCCGCCACGACGACTTCCTTGCGCGTCTCCGCCCCCGGCACCACGGCATCCGGCCAGCGGCCGGGCAGCACGCAGCCGGCCTCGATCAGCGCCGTGAGGCCCGAAGGGAACATCAATTGGATCACCGCCAAATCCTCCCGCCCGCGGCCGAGCGGGTCCGCCAGCGTCGCGAAGATGCGCCCGGGTGCTTCGCCGGCGATCCAGGGCAGCAGGTCCGCGAAGTGCACGGCGTCGTTCAGCAGCGCGCCGGAATCCCCCCGCGCGCGCTTCAGCCCCGAGAACCGCGCCGCGAGGTAGTGCAGGCGCCCGAAGCAGCCCTCGGCGACCATCCGGCGCAACGCGGCCGCCTTGGGGTGGAAGCGGAAGTACAGCCCGACCTGCGCGACCCGGCCCCGTTCCTCCGCCAGCGCAGCGAGGGCGGCGGCTTCGGCGCTCGTCTCCGTCGCGGGCTTCTCCAGGAAGAGGTCCCGCCCCGCGCGCAGCACGGCGGTCGCGAGCGCGACATGCGTCGGCACCGGCGTCGCCACGACCGCCGCGTCGCAGGCAGCGAGCCCGGATTCCACGCTGTCCGCCACCGGCAGGCCCGTCGCCTCGGCCGCGGCACGGTCGGGGTCGAACACCATCGCCGTCGCGCGCAGCCGCTGCAGCGCCGCGAGGTGCACGCGCCCGAAGGCACCGCAGCCAAGCAGCAGCAGGCGAGGGGTCGCATCCTCCATGTGCGCGAGTGGGCGTGCTCGCGGCGCTGGCGTCAAGCGCTTGACGCCAGCGCGCGGAGGACGTCGCATCGCAGGCGTGGACCCGCGACCGCTCACTGCCGACGACCTTCCACGCGCCGCGGCGCTGTCGTTCCTCATCGGCTGGAACCAGATGCAGCGGGACTGGGCGCTGTTCCTGCGCGGCGGTGAAGGCCGCGCCCTGGACGACGGGCGGGACGCGCTCGCCGCCACCGCCGCCGTCATCCGCTACGGCGCGGACCTCGCCTGGATCTCGATGGTGCTGGTGCGGCCGGACATGCGCCGGCGCGGCCTCGCCACCGCCCTGATTCGCTGGGCCGTCGATGCGCTCGACGGGACGCGCTGCGCCGCGCTGGACGCCACCCCGGCGGGGCGGGAGGTCTATCGTGGCCTCGGCTTCCGCGACCTCTGGGGTTTCGCGCGCTGGGCGCTGCCGGCGCCGCTGCCCGTCGCGCCCGGCGTGCGGCCGCTCGCGCCCGGCGACTGGCCCGCGCTGCTGGCGCTGGACGCAGCCGCCTTCGGCGCGCCGCGCGAAGCCCTGCTGCGCGATTTCGCCTCCCGCCTGCCGCGGGCCACCTTCGTCGCGACGGACGGCTCCGGTTTCGTCCTCGCCCGCGATGGGGCACGCGGGCCGCAGATCGGGCCGGTGGTGGCGCGGGACGACGCCACGGCGCGCGCGTTGATCGCCGCCGCGCGCGCAGCGCTGCCCGGTGCGCCGGTGCTGGATCTCGTCGATGCGCGGGGCGGCCTCGCCACCTGGCTGGCGGCGCATGGCGGCGCGCCGCAGCGCCCTTTCACGCGCATGGCGCTCGGCAGCGACACGCCGGGCGATGCCACGCTGCTCGCCGCGGTGGCGGGGCCGGAGTTCGGCTGACGCACCCGCTCGCTTGACGTCCCCGGAAGGACGGAAGCACCATTCCCGGTAACCGTTGGGTTACTGCGCTACGACGCCGCGACGAACGCGGCGCGGGAACGAGGAAAGGGTCGAAGACAATGCTTCGCAGGCACCTTCTCGCCGCCACCGCCGCCGGGCTCGCCGTGCCCGCCACGCTCCGCGCACAGGGCGCCTGGCGCCCGGAACGGCCGGTGACGCTGATCGTTCCCTGGGCCGCCGGCGGCTCGACCGACCAGATGGCGCGCATCGTCGCCGCGGAGATCGAAGGCCCGCTCGGCCAGCGCGTGGTGGTGGTGAACCAGCCCGGCGCCTCGGGCTCCATCGGCACGCGCAATGCGCTGGAAGCGGCGAAGGACGGCCTGACCTGGGCCGCCGGCGCGGCGGTGGACGTGGGCTGCTACAAGGTGCTCGGGCTGCTCGATACGCAGCTTGCCGACTGGCACCTCTTCTTCGCCGTGGCCAACGTGAACGTGCTGGTGGCCAACCCGCAATCCGGCTTCCGCGACTTCGGCCAGGCGCTCGATGCGCTGAAGACCCGTGGCCAGGGCATCGGCGTCGCCACCGCCGGCGTCTCCTCGGCCGGGCACAACATGATGGAGGCGCTGCGCGCCGCCTCGCCCTTCCAGTACCGGCACGCCACCTATGACGGCGGCAACCCCGCCATGATCGCGACCGTCTCGGGCGAGACGCCGCTCGGTGCCATGCTGCTGGTGGAAGCGGCCGAGATGATCCGCGCGCGCCGGCTGGTCCCGCTCGCCGCGCAGGCCGAGAACCCGGTGACACTCGCCGCGCAGGGCAACGCGCCGGCGATCGAGATCCCCTCGGTCCGCCGCTGGCTCCCGGACATCCCCGCGCCGCTCAACTACTTCGGCATCTGGGCGCCGAAGGGCGTGCCCCAGAACGTCGTGCAGACCATGACGGGGCTGTGGGAGAGCACGATCAGGAACTCCCAGCGCCTGAAGGACTACGCGAATTCCCGCGCCGCGCTGTTCACGCCGGTCCACGGCCAGCAGGCACACGACGAGGCGTGGAAGATGGTCCGCCAGACCGCCTGGCTCTACTTCGACGGCGGCAAGGCGCGCGTCTCGCCCGATACGCTCGGGATCGCCCGGCTTTGAGCGAGGTCGAGGCCGAGTCCCCCTTCGACGGTGAGAAGGCGCCGGCCTCGCCGCGTGCGGACCTGGTCACGGCGGCGGTGCTGCTGGCCTTCGGCCTCGGCATCGTCGCGCATTCCTTCCAGATGCCACGCTTCGTCGAGCAGTCCGGCACCGGCCTGACGGCACCCGGCATCGTGCCGGGCTTCCACGGCACGATGATCGCGCTGCTCGCCATCCTGCTCGGCCTGCGCGCCGCACGGCGCGGCGGATGGGCGGCGCGCGGGCCGGTGGCGCAGGGGAGTGGCGACGGTCGGCGGCTCGCGCTCGCGACCGGGCTCGGCGTGCTCTATGCCGGGGTGATCGTGGGGCGGGTGCCCTTCTGGCTGGCCTCGGCGCTCTTCGTCTTCGCCTTCACCGCCGCCTTCGAATGGGACCAGGGACCTGAACGCCGCATCCGCCGGCTGGCCGAAGCGGCGCTGATCGGCCTCGGCACCGGCATCGCCGTGATGCTGGTCTTCGAAGACCTGTTCCTGCTGCGCCTGCCGTGACCGACGCTCTTTCCATGCTGGCCGGCGGGTTCGGCCATGTGCTCGGCGGCGGGGCGGTGTGGCATGCGCTCTGGGCGACGCTCATCGGCATCATCATCGGCGCGCTGCCTGGGCTGACGGCGACGATGGGCGTCGCGCTGCTGACCACGCTGACCTTCGGCATGGGCGCGGACAAGGCCATGCTGGTGCTGGTCTGCGTCTATGTCGGTGCCATCTACGGTGGCAGCCGCAGCGCCATCCTGCTGAACATCCCCGGCACGCCGGCGTCCGCGGCCTCGACGCTGGATGGCTATCCGCTGGCGCGGCAGGGGCTGGCCGGGCGGGCGATGGGCATCTCCACCAGCGGGTCCTGGCTCGGCACGCTGTTCGGCACGGCGATGCTGGCGCTCTTCGCGCCTTCCTTCGGCGAGTTCGCGCTGCAGTTCGGCTCCTACGAGATGTTCTGGGTGGCGATGTTCGGCATCGTCATCGCCGGGTCGCTGTCCGGGGGGGATGCACTGAAGGGGTATATCGCCGGCTTCATCGGCTTGTTCGTCGCGACGGTGGGGCAGGAGACGAACCACGCCTATGCGCGCTTCGCCTTCGGCAATGCGGACCTCGCGGGTGGACTCGGGCTGCTGCCGGTGCTGGTGGGCGTCTTCGGCGTGGCGGAGGTGCTCTCCTCCATGCGCGGGCCGGCGGTGAAGGCGGTGTCCTCGAAGATCGATTCCGTCATCCCGCGCATCCGCGACGTGACGCAGTACTGGAAGACCATCCTGCGGTCGGGCGCGCTCGGTACGTTCATCGGCGCCATGCCTGGGCTCGGCGAGGACATCGCCGCCTGGACCTCCTACGCCGCCGCCAAACGCGCGAGCGCCGAACGCGAGAAGTTCGGCAAGGGCAGCATCGAAGGCCTGATGGCCGCCGAGACGGGCGAGAGCGCCTGCGTCCCCGGCGCCATCATCCCCGTGCTGACGCTGGCCGTGCCGGGTTCGGCCCCCGCCGCCGTGCTGATGGCGGCGATGATGATCCATGGCCTGAACCCCGGCCCGATGCTGGCGATCTCCGCGCCCGAGTTCATCTACCAGATCGTCGCCATGCTGGTGATCGCCGACATGGTGAAGATGTTCTACGGGCTGGTGCTGGTGCGCCCGCTGCTGTGGATCCTGCTGATCCCGCGGGAACGGCTGATGCCCGTGGTCTTCGTGCTGTGCACGGTGGGCGCCTTCGCCATCACCTCGCGGCTCTTCGACATCTGGGTCATGCTCGGGGCCGGGCTGGTGGGCTTCATCCTGCGGGAACTGCGCTTCCCGATGGCGCCGCTGATCCTCGGCATCGTGCTGGGCGAGTTGCTGGACAAGAACCTGCTGCGCGGGCTGGTGCTCTCGGGCGGCGACGTCACGCCGTTCTTCACCCGGCCGATCAGCATGGGGCTCTGCGCGCTGACCCTGGCGGCGGCGCTGTGGTCCGTGCCGGGTGTCAGCGGGCTGTTCCGGCGGCGGCGCGCGGATGCCTGACGAGGCCGGCTACCGCACGCCGATCCGCGCCAGCCGGTGCGCAGCGGCGGCGTTCACCGCGTTGTCGGGCATCTCCCCGCGCGCCAGCGCCGCGACTTGGCGCACCGTGTCCATGGCCTGGTGCTCCATCGCCTCAGGGGTCATGCCGCCGACATGGGGCGTCGCGACCACGTCCGGCCGCCGCGCCAGGAAGGCCGAGGGCCGCTGGTCCGGCGCGCGGCCGACATCCATCGCCGCACCCGAAAGCTGGCCGCTGTCCAGCGCCGCCTCCAGCGCCCGCTCATCCACCAGTTCCCCGCGCGAGAGGTTGATGAAGCGCGCGCCGCGCTTCATGCGCGCGAAGGCCGCCGCATCGAAAAGGTCGTGGGTTGAGGCCTCGGAGATCGCGAGGCACACCACGATGTCCGACTGCGCCAGCAGTTCCGCCATCGGCAGCGTGGCGATGCGCGGGTCGTCCGCCGTCGCGCGAGGATCGGCCACCAGCACGCGCATGCCGAGCGCGAGGGCCACCTCGGCCAGCCGCCGCCCGATGCGCCCATAGCCGACGATGCCGAGCGTCGCGGCGCTCAGTTGCAGGCCCATGCGGCCCCTTGGTTCCTCGCCCCGGCGATAGGCCTGCGCGTAGCCGGACACGCCGCGCGCCAGATCGACCATGAACCCGAGCGCGAGTTCGACCACGGCATCGACGAAGCCCGGCGTGGCGCGGGTGACGAGCACGCCCGCCGCGCTCGCGGCCGTCACGTCGATGGTGCTGATGTCCACCGCGACGCGCAGGAAGGCGACGAGGTCCGGCGCGGCCGAAAACGTCTCCGCCGTGCCGGGCGTCGCGCGGTCGGCGACGATCGCCTGGCAGCCGCGCGCCGCCTCGGCCAGCGCGGCGCCGGAGAGCACCGTGCCGCCCGGATTGCGCACGACCTCCGCATGACGCTGCAGCGCGGCGAGCGGGCCTGCGCCGTAGTAGCCATCGAACATCTCCGGCGTATGCGCCAGGAACACGCGCAGCATGGCGGCTTCCTTCCCCTGTCGGGGGCAGCCTAGCCCTTGCCGGCGCGAAGGGAATGCCCGCGCGTCATTCCCGCCAGCCGCAGGCGGCGAGCGCCGCGCGCATATGCGGCGGCGGCAGCGCCTCGGCGGCGAGCGGCGGTTCGGTCGGCATCGCGATGGCACGGGCGAGCAGGTGCAGCCCACCCGCCTCCCCCCCGCCATAGAGCGGGTCCCCCAGGATCGGCCAGCCGGAGGCCGCGCAGTGCACGCGCAACTGGTGTGTGCGCCCGGTTTCCGGCCGCAATTCCAGCAAGGCCGTGCCCTCCGCCCGGCCCAGCACACGCCAGGTGGTGACGGCGCGCTGGCCTTCGGGGTGAACCTCCATCCGCCAGCCGCGCGCGGCGCTGCTGGTCTTGCGCAGCGGGGCGTCGATCACGCCGGAGTCCTCCACCGGCCCGCCGCGCACCACGGCCCAATAGGTCTTGTCCGCCCGCCCACCCGCGAAGATCGCGCCGAGCGCCGCCAGCGCCGGCTTGGTGCGCCCGAGCACCAGGCATCCGGCCGTGTCCGTGTCCAGCCGGTGCGCCGGCTGCGGCAGGTGGCGTTTGCCCATGCGCAGCGGCTCGAGCCAGTCCTCGAGCGAGGCGCCGCCGCGCGGGCCACGATGGACCGGCAACCCCGCGGGCTTGTCCAGCACCATCAGGTCGTCGCGCAGCAGCAGGATGCGCGCGGCGATCTCCGGCGGAAGCGCCGGACGTGGACGAGGCGCGCCGCGCCTCACGTCCAGTCCAGGAAGCGGGCGGACAACCGATGCGCCCGCCAATGGCCGGCGCCCGCCGCAAGCAGGTTCCGTCTCGCGCCCGGCGAAGCGCGCCGCGCCGCCGACCGTCCGATGCCGTACCCGCGGCGATGCCCGATGATGCCGTTCGGAAGTTCGATCCGCTGCATGGTCCGTCGTGGAAGGGAGAGCCGCGACCATAGGCAAGTGCCTCCCCGCCCACCAGGGCGGCGGCGGTGCTTGGCGTGGCCGGCGCGTCGTGGGAGCCTGCGGCCATCATGCCGGCTCCTCTCGTCATCTGCCTCGGCAACGTCGTTGCCGACCACACCTTCCGCGTCGAGGACATTCCGCAGCCGCCGGCCAAGATCCCGGCGCGCTCCTACAGCATCGGTCCCGGCGGCATGGCCGCGAATGCGGCGATCGCCGTGGTGCGCCTGGGCGGCCGGGCCGCCTTCTGGGGACGCGTGGGAGACGACCTGAACGGCGACCCGCTGGCCGAGGCACTCGAAGCCGAGGGCGTGGACGTGGCCGGCCTGCGCCGCGTGCCGGGCGGTCGCACGCCAGTCGGCGCCGTGCTGGTGGACCTGCGCGGGGAGCGGACGATCATCTCCTTCCGCGGTTCCGGCCTCGGTACCGATCCCGCCTGGCTGCCGCTGGACCAACTGCGGGAAGCCGGGGCGCTGTGCTGCGATCCGCGCTGGCCGGAAGGCGTGGCGGCGGCAGCGGCGGCGGCGCGCGCGGCCGGCGTGCCCGTGGTGCTGGACGGCGAACGCAGCGAGACCCGCATCCTGGTGGACCTGGTGCCGCGGGTGGACCACGCGGTCTTCTCGGTGCCGGGCATCGCCAACTACGCGCCGGGCTGCTCGGCGGAGGAAGGGCTGCGGCGGGCGCTCGCCTCCGGCCCCGTGCGCGTCGCGGCGGTGACGCAGGGGGAAAAGGGCACGCTCTGGATGGCGGCCGGCGACCAGAAGCCGACCCGCACGCCGGCCTTCCCGGTCGAGGCGACCAACACCACCGGCGCTGGCGACGTGTTCCACGGCGCCTATGCGCTGGCCATGGCGGAAGGGATGGACGTGCCGGCGGCGATGCGCTTCGCCTCGGCGGCCGGGGCGCTGCGGGCGCGGGACGGGGCGACGCCGACGCGGGAGATGGTGGACGGGTTGCTCGGTTGAAGGTCGGGGGAGGGGAACCTCCCCCGATCCCCCTCCCTTCCTTGTCTTCTTGGAGACTGACTTCCGCGGTCAGGTCCCGAAGGCTGAGGGGGCTTGGGCACCCATCGGCATTGCCGGCAACGCCGATGGGAAGCGGTTCGGGGCAGAGGCTCCCCCCCCCGAGCCCCTCAGAGCCGCTTCGCGAAGAAATCCAGCGTCCGCCGCTGCGCCACCGCCGCGTCCTTCGCCGAGAAGGACCCGCGCTCGTCGCAGCCGAAGCCGTGCCCCGCGCCGGCGTAGACATGGATCTCCACCCCGGGCTGCGCCGCGCGGATGGCATCCACGTCCGTCATCGGGATCGAGGCATCGGTCTCGCCGAAGTGCAGTTGCACCGGGCAGCGCGCCTTCTCGTCCTTCGCCGCCGCGATGCCTCCGCCATACCAGCCGGAAGCCGCGCTGAAGGCGCTGGTGCGGGTCGCGCCATGCCAGGTGACGGTGCCGCCCCAGCAATAGCCGACGATGCCGCGCTTCGCCCCGCGCGGCAGCGCGGCGGCGGCGGCGAGGATGTCGAGCACCGTCAGCCCGTCGTCGATCTTGCCGCGCAGCTCGCGCCCCTGGGCCACGTCCGCCGCCTCGTAGCCGAGCTCGATGCCCGGGCCGACCCGGTCGAACAGCGCCGGGGCAATGACGGCGTAGCCCTCGGCGGCGAAGCGGTCGCAGACATGCCGCATGTGGTGGTTCACGCCGAAGATCTCCTGCACCACCACCAGGGCGCGGGCGGCGTGCTGCGGCCCGGCGCGATAGGCGGTGAGGCGATGGCCGTCGGCGGCGGTCAGCGAGATCGTCGGCATGGGCGGTTTCCTCGAGGGGTTGTGGCGGCGTATCCTCCGCGCATGGCCGAGATCGTCAACCTGAACAGGGCCCGCAAGGCGCTGGCGCGCAAGGAGGCCGAGGCCCAGGCCGCCGCCAACCGCGCGAAGCACGGCCGCACCAAGGCCGGGAAGGCGAACGACACGCGCGCCGAGGCCCGCCGCCAGGCGCTGCTGGACGGGGTGAAGCGGGAGGAATGAGCCTCCGCCACCAGTTGCTCGCCACCGTCCCGCCTTCTGGTGTGACGTCCTCGCATGCGATGGATGCGGACGGCCGGTGCAGCCCCGCGTCGGCGGCGCCGCGCTGATCGAGATCGAGACGCCCGCGAAGGGGCCTTGATCAGGCGTCCCGGCGCCAGTCGCCGAGGATCTCGGCGAGGCTCGCCATCTCCCCGTCGCCGTCCTCGCCCTCGCACGCGGCGTCATGTTCGTTCCGTCCGCGGCGGCTGCCGCGGCCCTCGGCGGCGAGGCTCTCGACCTGCGTCGCGGGGCCGTTCGCGCAATTGGAAGAAGCGCCGGCAGGCTGGCCCTGCACCCCGGCCGAGAGCGGAGCCAGCCAGATCGCAAAGAGTCCGGTAACGGCAGCACGGCGGATACGGGTCATGGCGGTGAGCTCCCCTGCTCCTGGAAGCGAGGCTCGCCATGCCGCGGGTCGATCGAGGGGCGGAAGAAAGGCAGGATCGGGGCAGGTGATCACGGCTTCGTGATCACCCGGATCAGGCGCGTTCCGTCAGCCCCTGCGCGAAGCCTGCCACCAATTCGCGGATCCGCCCCGGATCGGACTGTTCCATCACCCGCCGGGCGAAGCGCGCGCAGTCGCCGATGTCGAGCGCGCGGACCGCCTGCTTCACGCGCGGCAGCGCCGAGGCATTCATGGAGAAGGTCCGCACGCCGAGCCCGAGCAGCAGCGGCGTCAGTTGCGGATTGCCCGCCATCTCGCCGCAGACCGAGACCGGCATGCGCAGCCGCAGCGCCGCTTCGGTCGCGAACTGCACGAGCCGCAGCACGGCGGGGTGCAGCGGGTCGTAGAGATGCGCGACCTCCGCCTCCCCGCGGTCCACGGCCAGCGTGTACATGGCGAGGTCGTTGGTCCCGATGGCGAAGAAATCGGCCTCGAGCGCGATGGCGTCGGCGGCGAGGGCCGCGCCCGGCGTCTCGATCATGGCGCCGAGCAGCGGCAGCTTCTCGGGCAGCTTCTCGCCGCGGCGGCGAAGGCGGCGGGCGACGCGCTCGTAGATCTCGCGCGCCTGGCGCACTTCCTCGGGCACCGTCACCATCGGCAACAGCAGGCGCACCGCGCCGTCGGCGCCGGCAGCGGCGACGCGCAGCACGGCGGCGAACTGCACCTCCAGCAATTCCGGGCGCTTCAGCAGCATGCGCAGGCCACGCAGCCCGAGCGCGGGGTTGCTGCCGGCATGGACGGGCGCTACGCCCTGGGCCAGCGCCTCCATGTCCTTCTCGCCGCCCCAGTCGAGCACGCGGATCGTCACCGACTGGCCTGCCATGGCCTCGACGATCTGGGTGTAGGCCTCGACCTGCGCGTCCTCGTCCGGCAGGTCCTCGCGGTTCATGAACAGGAACTCGGTGCGCAGCAGGCCGATGCCGGCAGCACCCGCCTGCGCGATCAGCGGCAGTTCCTGCGGGATCTCGAGGTTGGCCTGCAACTCCACCGGCTCGCCGTCGGTCGTCTCGGCCGGCAGGCGGCGCAGCTTGGACAGCTTCGCCCGTTCCTTGGCGAAGGCGGCGAGCTTGTCCTTCGCGGTCGCCAGGGTGGCGGCGGAGGGGTGGATGGTCACGACGCCGGCCGTGCCGTCCAGCACCGCCGCATCCCCGCGCTGCGCGGCTTCCGTCAGCCCGTGCGCGCCCAGCACCGAAGGGATGCCGAGAGCCCGCAGCATGATCGCCGTGTGCCCGTCGGCGCCGCCTTCCTCCGTCGCCACGCCGGCGATGCGGGAGGGATCGAGCAGCGCGGCGTCGGCCGGCGTCAGCTCCTCGGCGACCAGGATGCAACCCTCGGGCAGGTCCTTGAGGCTGCGGAAGGGCGTCGCCGTCAGGTTGCGCATCAGGCGGCGCGCGATGTCGCGCACCTCGTTGGCGCGGCGCGCGAGGCCCGACTTGTCGTCGTCCTTCAGCGCCAGGATCGTGGCGCGGATGTCCTCCGCCTCGTCCAGCACCGCGGTCTCGGCCGAGAGCAACTCGGCCTCGATGCGCTTCTTCGCGCCGCGGATGAGGCGCGAATTGCCCAGCATCATCAGGTGGGCGTCGAGCAGCGGCGCGATTTCCTCCTGCGCCTCCTCGGGCAGCACGCCGATGCGCGTCTTGAGCTTGCCGATCTGCTTGCGGGAGAAGGCGACGGCATTGGTGAGCTTCTGCCGTTCCTCCTCGACCTCCTCCGCGACGATCCGCCGGCGCGGCGCTTCGGACGGCGGGTCGGAGGTATCGAAGACCGGCCCGATCGCGACGCCGGGGGAGACCGCGATGCCGGAGACCGCGACCTCGCGCGACTTCCCCTTCGACTTCGGCCTGGGCGTCTCAGTCTTCATGGAAGCCGGCCTCGACCAGGCCGGCGACCGCCTCGAGCGCCTCCTTGGCGTCCCAGCCCTCGGCCTCGATGGTGATCTCGGCGCCCTGGCCGGCGCCGAGCATCATCAGGCCCATGATGGAGCAGGCCGGCACGCTCTCCCCGCCGCGCAGCACGTTGACGCAGGCGGAGAAGCGCTCGGCCGTGGTCACGAGCTTGGCGGCGGCGCGGGCGTGCAGGCCGCGGCTGTTGGTCACCGTCACGGTCCGGCGCAGCACCAGGCCGGAATCGCCAGGATCGCAGCCGCAGCCCTCGGCCGCTGCGGGGGTTTCCGCGGCGACCCGGGCACCGGGCTCGTCGGGCCATTCATTCACTGGCCATTCCCTCCGTCGGACCTCGCGGACGTGGCGCCGACTCCGGTCGTCACGTCGCGCCCGCTCGCAATGTATTTCCGCCCGGCCGCCTTGGCATGGTCAACCGCTTCGGCCAGCGGCTCGCTGCCGCGCACCTTGGCGAGCTTGACCAGCAGCGGCAGGTTCACGCCGGCCAACACCTCGATGGTACGGCCGCCGCCGGCCATCTGCATCGCCAGGTTGGATGGCGTGCCGCCGAACATGTCGGTCAGCACCACCACCCCGTCGCCCTGGTCCACGGCCTCGATCGACCGCCGGATGTCGGCGCGCGTGTGCTCCATGTCGTCCTCGGGCCCGATGCAGACGGTCGCCACCGCCTGCTGGGGGCCGACCACATGCTCCATGGCGTGCCGCAACTCCTCGGCCAGACGACCGTGGGTGACCAGAACCATGCCGATCATGATGACTGCGTCAGGGCCTCCCGCCCCGCTTCGCGGACGGCGCTCTCGGGCGCCAGTCCCGCAGACAACTCGCGGTGGGAAAGGTCCACGCGCCAGCCCTGCGATTGAAGATGGTGTGCCAATCGCTCCGCCGCCAGCACGGAGCGGTGCTTTCCGCCGGTGCAGCCAAGAGCGATGGTCAGGTACTTCTTCCCTTCCTGGGCATAGCGGGGCAAGAGCCTCCCCAGCATTTCCGTCATGCACCGCCAGAAGGGCAGGAAATCCGGATCGGCCTCGATGTAGGCGGCCACCGCGGGGTCCCGCCCGGTCTGCGGCCGCAATTCGTCAACGTAGTGGGGATTGCGCAGGAAGCGCAGGTCGAAGATCAGGTCGGCCTCCCGCGGCAACCCCTTGGGGTAGGCGAAGGAGACGACGGAAACCCCCATCCCCGGCCCGCCATCCTGGCCGAAGCGACCTTCGATCATCCGGCGCAACTCGGGCAGCGGCAGGCCGGAGGTGTCCACCACCAGGTCCGCGGTGTCCCGCAGCGGGGCCATCAGCGCCGTTTCCCGCGCAATGCCGTCCGCCACCCTGTGGCCGAGCGGCCCGCCCGGGGCCAGCGGGTGGCGGCGCCGCGTCTCGGTGTAGCGGCGCAGCAGCACATCCTCCTCGGCCGTCGCGAAGACCAGGGAGACGGCGATGTCCGCCCGGTCCCGCAGCCGCGCCAGCAGCGCCAGCGCCGCCGCGGGATCGAAGTCCCGCGTGCGGGTGTCCACGCCGGCGGCGAGCGGCAGGTCCCCGTCGCCGACCAGCGCCTCGAGGACGCCGAGCGGCGGGTTGTCGACCGTCTCGTAGCCGAGATCTTCGAGCACCCGCAGGATCGAGGCCTTTCCGGCCCCGGACAGGCCAGTGACCAGCACGATCTGCCGGCGCTTGGGCATGGCCGTGTCCATCACGCCGCGAAGGCCCCGGCGCGCTGGGCCACGCGGCCGAGCGCGGCATCGAGGGCCAGCGCGACCTTGTCGCAGGCCGAGGCCTCGAAGGCATGCAACGCCACGCGCGGAATCCTTTCCGCTTCCCAGAAGGACGGCATCGGCAGGCGCTCCATGCCGTCGCGCGCCACGAGGTCCACCACCAGCGCCAGTCGAGCCCCCTCGGCCACCGCCAGCCCCTGGAAAATCCCGAGGCCCCGCACTTCCAGCATCCCCCGCATCGCGGGCGGCGCCGAAACCATGAGCCCCTCCACCATCACCTGGTCGTCGGCGACCAGCTCCCAACCACGGCCAAGCATGCGCAGCGCGAGATCGGACTTCCCGGCCCCCGGGGAACCGAGCAGCAGAGCCGCCGCGCCGTTACGTGAAACGCAACTTCCGTGGACCAGCATTAAAGCCCGGCCATCCCGTTCGGGCGCGGACCATGGCAGAAATGGGGCATGGGGGAAAGCGCCGCCCCCGAACCGGCGTCCCGGCGTTGCCCGGCCGCCACGGTGGTGCCACCTTCCGCACCCATGCCCACCCAGGACCAGATCCGCGCCGCCGCGGCCCGCATCGCCCCCCATATCCGCCGCACGCCGGTCATCCGGCTCGCGCCGTCGGAAACGGGGCTCGAGAACCCGCTCACCCTGAAGCTCGAACAGCTGCAGGTCACCGGCTCCTTCAAGCCGCGCGGAGCCTTCAACCGGATCCTCTCGGCCGAGGTGCCGAAGTCGGGGGTGGTCGCCGCCTCGGGCGGCAATCACGGGCTTGCCGTGGCCCACGCCGCCAAGGTGCTCGGCATCAGGGCCGAGATCTTCGTCCCCGAGATCACGCCCGAGGCCAAGCGCGCCCGCATCGCCGCGACCGGCGCGACGCTGACCGTGGGCGGCGCCGTCTACGACCAGGCCCGCATCGCGAGCGAGGCCCGCGCCGCCGAGACCGGCGCCCTGCTGGTGCACGCCTACGACCAGGAGGAGGTCCTGGCCGGCCAGGGCACCGTCGGAATGGAGTTCGAACAGGACGCGCCGGACCTGACGCATGTGGTGGTCGCGGCTGGCGGCGGCGGGCTCTATGGCGGCATCGCCTCCTGGTACCGGGACCGCGTGAAGATGGTCATCGCCGAGCCGGAAGAATGCCCGACCCTCTTCGCCGCCGGCATGGTCGGGCGGCCGGTGGACGTGCCTTCGGGCGGCATCGCGGCGGACAGCCTGGGCGCGAGGCGGGTGGGCGAACTGGCCTTCGGCATCATGATGGCGCAGGGCGGGCGTGCCGTGGCGGTGCAGGACCAGGTGATCCGCAACGCGCAGAAATGGCTGTGGGACCGGCTGCGCGTGGTGGCCGAGCCGGGCGGGGCTACGGCGCTCGCCGCCGTGCTTGGCGGCGGGTGGGAACCGCCCAAGGGCGCGCGCATCGGCGTCGTGGTCTGCGGGGCGAACTGCGATCCGGGCTCGGTGGCCGGCTGAGGCCGCTCAGAGACCGTTTGAGCATGCCGGCACCAGCCCGGCCACCCATCCAGGACACTGTCGTTGGGTGGCCGGGCTGGGGGCGCGGGCCGGTGCCGGACTTGAGAATGCGCCATCCGGCGCATTCTCAAACGGCCTCTCAGCCTCTCCGCTGAGCGGCCTCGGGGTCTTCGTTTCGCGCGCGGCCGCCCCACCGGCGCCGCGCGCCATATCGTTCGCCTCACCGATGATCGGATCATCGGCGAGGCTTGGCGGCATGAGGCCGCCCGCCGCCCGATGCCGGGCGGAGCAACTGGCATCGTGATATCAAGGTGACCGCGCTGCCGCCGCCGGCACCCTGCAGGCGGGGCGGGCGGAGGATCCGCCGCGATGAACGAACCCGCCCCCGCCGCGCCGGAGCCGAGCGAAGCGCGCCGCGGCCTCCCCATGCCGGCCTGGCTGCGCGGCTATTCGCCGAGCTGGGTCGGCGCCGACCTGATCGCCGGCGTCACGCTGGCGGCCTATGCCATCCCGGTCGCCCTAGCCTACGCCACGCTCGCGGGGCTGCCGCCGCAGGTCGGCATCTACGGCTATCTGCTGGGCGGGCTCGGCTATGCGTTGTTCGGCTCGTCCCGGCACCTGGCGGTGGGGCCGACCTCGGCGATCTCGCTCATGGTCGGCGCGAATGCCGCACACGTCGCAGGCGGAGATCCGGCGATGCACGCGGCGGTCGCGAGCTTCGCGGCCTTCGCCGCGGCGGGGATCTGCCTGGTCTCCTGGGCGGCGCACCTCTCCGCGCTGGTGAAGCTGATCAGTGACAGCGTGCTCGTGGGCTTCCGATTCGGCGCCGGGCTGACCATTGCCATGACGCAGTTGCCAAGCCTTTTCGGGGTGGCGGGCGGCGGCTCCCACGTCCTCGAGCGCGTCTGGCTGCTGCTCGGGCAGCTCGGGGGGCTCAACCCGGTGACGCTCGGGCTCGGCCTCGGCGCCATCCTGCTGCTGGTTGCCGGCGGGCGGCTGTTGCCGGGCCGGCCGGTCAGCCTCGGGGTCGTCGCGCTCTCGATCGCCGTCGTCCCGCTCTTCGGCCTGGCCGGCCACGGGGTGGCGGTGACGGGGGAGATTCCCGCCGGGCTGCCGCAGATCGGCCTGCCAGACCTCCGCATCCGCGACGTGCCGGACCTCTTCCCCCTGGCGGCGGGCTGCGTGCTGCTGGCGTATATCGAGGGCGTCTCCGCCGCGCGCGGCTTCGCCGCGAAGCATGGCTACGAGGTCAACCCGCGGCAGGAGCTGCTCGGCCTCGGCGGTGCGAACCTGCTGGCTGGCCTCGGCCACGGCTACCCGGTGGCGGGCGGGCTCTCGCAATCGGCGGTGAACGAGAAGGCGGGGGCGAAGTCGCCGCTCTCCCTCATCTTCGCCTCTGCGACACTGGCGCTCTGCCTGCTGTTCCTGACCGGGGCGCTGGCGAACCTGCCCAAGGCGGTGCTCGCCGCCGTCGTGCTGACGGCAGTGGCCGGGCTGATCGACGTGCCGGCCATGGTGCGGCTCTGGCGGATCAGCCGCTTCGACTTCCTCGCCGCGCTCTGCGCCCTGGCGGGAGTGCTGCTGTTCGGCATCCTGCAGGGCGTGCTGCTGGCGGCGCTGGCCTCCGTGCTCATGATCCTCGTCCAGGGCTCCACGCCCTACGTGGCCGTGCTCGGCCGCATCGCGGGCACGCAGATGTTCAGCGACCGCCAGCGCCACCCGGAGAACGAGGCGATCCCGGGCGTCGTGATCGTGCGGCCGGAGGCGGTGGTGATCTATGTCGGGGCGGAACACGCGCAGGCCAGGATCCTCGCCGCCGTCGCGGCCGAGCCGGCGGGATCGCTGCGCCACCTGGTCTGCGACCTCTCGGCCACGCCCTACATGGACGTGGCCGGGGCGGAGATGCTGGGCAGGCTGCACGATACGCTGGCCGCGCAGGGCATTCGCCTGTGGCTGGTCGGCGCGCATGCGCGCCTGCGCGACCTGCTGCGCAACGCCGGGGTGGCCGACAAGGCCGGCGGCATCGAACGCGCCACCTCCGTCGAATCCGCCATCGAGGCGATCGAAGCCCAGGACGCATGAGGCATCGCGGGGTCCGGGGAGGCCGCCGCCTCCCCGGCAGGGGTTCGGGGGCTGCGCCCCCCGCGCTCCCTACGCTTCCGTGTGCACCTGCACCGCCCCCTTGCGGACCGCCGCCTTCAGCGCCGCGTGGTCGCGTTCCGCCTGGTCGGCATAGGCGACGGCGAACTCCGCCATCGCGTCGTCGAACTGCGCGCCAGAGCCAAGGTAGCCCGCGATCCCGGTCACATCTGCGCTCTTCGCGTGGGCGCGCGCCAGCGTCCAGCCGCAGAGCTTCCCGTAGATCACCATCAACTCCGCGTCGAAGGTCTCCACCATCGGCTTGATCTTCGCGTCACGCAGCTGCCGCGCGTAGAATTGCCGGCCGTTCGGTGCCGTCACCCAGCCGAGGAAGACATCCGAGGCTGGCTGCATCAGCCGTTGGCCGATCACCACCCGCTGGCCATGATGCGCATGATGGCTGGGGCCGGCATGGGGTTCCAGCACCGAGCCCACCGCTTCCTTGAACTGCAGGAAGAGCGGGTCGTTGGACGCCGACATCATCAGCACGATCCAACAGCGCCGGCCGACGCTGCCGACGCCGACGACCTTGATCGCGGCATCCACCACCCGGTAGCGGTCCAGCAATACCCGGCGGTCCTCGGCCAGCGTCTCCCGATAGGCGGTGAAGATCGTATCGATGATCTCGCTGAAGTCCGGCGCGCGCGAGGCCTCCGGATGGAAGATCAGCGGCGGCGTGTCGCGGATGGAGGTGCGCCCACCCACCACACCCGCGAGCTTCGGGAAGTCGAGTTCCGAGCCGCTGCCGGCAGCGGTCTTCTGCAGGCGCGACTGCAGCCGCGCCTGGACCGCCGGCGGCACCATGTCCAGCACGTCCTGGGCCGTCACCCGCGAGTACCAGACGTCGAGCGGATGCATCGCGGCGTATTCGCGCAGGCGCTTGCGGTAGCTGCGGGCGCAGGCCGCCGCCGCTTCCCGCCCGACCTTGTCCGACAGGCCGTTGGAACGCGCCGCCAGCACGAAGGAGGCGGCCAGCCGCTTCACGTCCCATTCCCAGGGGGCCGGCAGCGTCTCGTCGAAATCATTGATGTCGAAAAGGATGTTGCGCTCGGGCGTCGCGAAGCCGCCGAAATTCATCAGGTGGCAGTCGCCGCAGGCCTGCACGCGCTGCCCGGTCGTGGCCGTCGTCGCCAGGTCCGCCGCCATCACCGCCGCCGATCCACGGTAGAAGGCAAAGGGCGATTGCAGCATGCGGCCGTAGCGGATCGGCACCAGTTCCGGCAGGCGGTCGGGGTCGGATTCCTGCAGCAACTCGATCGGATCCCGGCGGTTGGCCGGACGCTTCCAGGCGGCGAGGGCCGTGCGGGAAACCATGTTGCGCAGCGCCTTGCCGGCCTCCATGCGCTCGTCGAGGGAAGCGCCGTGCGCGGCGGTCGCCGCGGGCGCGGGCGGTCGCGGGGGCGCCTCGGCGGCCGGCTTCGGCGTTGAAGCGGAACGTGGCTTGGCGTTCTTCTTCATATCGAAGGTTCCCATCCCGCGAGCGGCACCAGCATGCGCCGACCCTTCATCACGGTGGAACAATAAAGAACCCAGGGCGCACTCCTCACATTGATGCGGATCAACGCCGGTCCCGCGCAGCGGCCGCGCGTCGTCGGGGGCGCCGCCTCGGCACTCCCCTCGCCCTTGCGGCCCGGCGTGCAGGATGGGAGGAGACGGCCCGGATGCGCGGCAGCCGGCCTGTCGCCACTGCCACAGGGAGAACCGACCATGATCACCCGCCGCCACCTCGCGGGGCTCGTTGCCCTGCCCGCCCTCGCCCGCCCGTCCCTCGCGCAGGAACAATGGCCGAGCCGTCCCGTCACGCTGGTGGTGCCCTGGGCCGCGGGCGGTTCGACCGACGCGGTGGCGCGCATCCTGGCGCAGCGGCTGTCCCAGGACACCGGCCGCAGCTTCGTGGTGGACAACCGCACCGGCGCCAACGGCACGATCGGCTTCAACAGCGTCGCGCGCGCGCGGCCGGACGGCGCGACGCTGCTGGTCAGCACCGTCAGCACCTACGCCATGGCGCCCTGGCTCTACCAACTGCCCTACGACAACGAGCGCGACTTCGTCGGCATCGGGCTGCTCGCCGCCATGCCGATCATCATGGTGGTGAACAAGGATTTCCCGGCGCGCACGCTGGCCGAGTTCGTCGAGATGGCGCGCCGCCCCGACCACCGCATCACCTATGCCAATTCGGGCATCGGCTCGTCCACGCATCTCGCCACCGAGCTCTTCCTGCAGGAAGCGCGGCTGACCATCCCCGATGTCGGCTACCGCGGCGGCGCGCCAGCGGTGCAGGCGGTGATCGCCAACGAGACGCCGATGGTCTTCCAGGCCGCCTCCGGCATCCTGCCGCACATCCAGGCGGGAACGCTGCGCGCGCTCGGCGTCACCTCGCGCGAGCGCAGCCCCCTCGTGCCCGAGATCCCGACCTTCGCCGAGCAGGGCTTCCCCGGCGCGGTGGTGGAGGAGCAGATCGCCCTCCAGGGCCCCGCCGGCCTGCCGCCCGAGATCATCCGCCGCGCCCATGAGGCGGCGCGCGCGGCGATCGAGGCGCAGGACACGCGCCAGCGCCTGGCGACACTCGCGGTGGTGCCGGCGGTAGGTTCGCCGGACGAGTGGCCCACCTATTTCGCCGCCGAGAACGCCAAGTGGCGGGACGTCATCCGCGCCCGCAACATCCGCGTGCAGTAGTGTGCGGGCCGCCCCGGCGCCCTTGGCCGGGGCGGCACGCCGTTCAGCCGCGCGGCATTTCCTGTTCCACCAGCCGGGCGAACAGCGAGGAACCCAGCGGGATCAGGTCGTCGTTGAAATCGAAGCGCGGGTTGTGCAGCGAGACGGAATGCCGCCCGCCGTCGCCCTGGCCGATGCCGATGAACGCGCCGGGGCGCTTCATCAGCATGTAGGAGAAATCCTCCGCCCCCATGCGCGGCGGCGCTTCGCGGTGGATGCGGGTGTCGCCGAGCACCGCGGCGGCGGCCTTCTGGGCGCGGCGCGTCTCCTCGGCGTGGTTGATCGTGGGCGGATAGCCGCGGGTGTAGGCGAGTTCCGCGTGCGTGCCATGGGCCTCGGCGACCGAACGGACGATGGCGCCGAGCCGCGCTTCCACCAGATCCTGCACTGCCGGGCTGAAGGTGCGGACCGTGCCGTTGAGTTCCGCCACCTCCGGGATGACGTTGCCGGCGGACCCGGCATGGAACTGGCAGATGCTGATGACCGCGCTGTCCAGCGGGTCCATCGAGCGCGAGACGATCGACTGCGCCGCGACGACGATCTGCGCACCGACCAGCACCGGATCGATGCAGGTATGCGGGCGGGAGGCATGGCCGCCCTTGCCATGCACGGTGATGGCGATGCGGTCGGCGGCGGCGAGCACGGGGCCCGGCGTGATCCGCGCCTCACCGAGCGGCAATTCGGGGTCGTTGTGCAGTGCATAGACCTGGTCGGTCGGGAAGCGTTCGAACAGGCCTTCCTCCACCATCACGCGGCCGCCGCCGCCGCCTTCCTCCGCGGGCTGGAAGATGAAGTGCACGGTGCCGTCGAAGTTCTTCGTCTCCGCGAGGTAGCGCGCGGCGCCGAGCAGCATGGTGGTGTGCCCGTCATGGCCGCAGGCATGCATCTGGCCGGACACGGTCGAACGGTGCGGGACGTCGCTGGTTTCCTGCATCGGCAGGCAGTCCATGTCGGCGCGCAGGCCGATGCTGCGCTTGGAAGTGCCGTTGCGCAGCACACCCACCAGGCCGGTGCCGGCGATGCCGCGATGCACCTCGATGCCCCAGGACTGGAGTTGCCGCGCGACCAGGTCGGAGGTGCGGTGTTCCTGGAAGCCGAGTTCCGGATGCGCATGGATGTCGCGCCGGGTGGCGGCGAGCTCAGGCTGGAATTCGGCGATGCGGTTGATGATCGGCATGGCGAGCTTTCCCGTGAGGCACAGGGTTCAGGTGGCGCAGCATGCCGCCCGCGCCGGGGCAGGAATGCGGCGCGGGCGTATCACGAAGGCGCGTGCGCGGTGACCGCGCTCACACTCCCGCCACGGCGGCTTCGACGGCGGCGCCGAAACGATCGACGATCATGGCGATGTCGGCCTCGGTGCAGACATACGGCGGGGCAAGGATGACGTGGTCTCCGTGCTTCCCGTCGATCGTGCCCCCCATCGGGTAGCAGGCGAGACCGCGCTTGAAGGCTTCCATCTTTACCCGCTCGTTCACCGCCAGCGCCGGGTCGAACACGGCCTTGGAGGCGCGGTCCTTCACCAGTTCCACCGCCCAGAACAGGCCGCGGCCGCGGATATCGCCGACATGGGCGTGGTTGCCGAGGCGCTCGACCAGCCCCTGTTCGAGCAGCGCGCCCATGGCCTTGACGTTGTCGAGCAGGTTCTCGTCGCGGATCGCCTCCTGCACCGCGAGCGCCGCGGCACAGGCGACCGGGTGCGCCTGGTAGGTATGGCCGTGCTTGAAGGTGCCGGAGCCCTTGGTCAGCGCCTCGATCACCCGGCCATGCACGAGGATGCCGCCGATCGGCTGGTAGCCGCCGCCCAGGCCCTTGGCGATGACCTGGATGTCCGGCGTGATGCCTTCCTGTTCCCAGCCGTGCAGCGTGCCGGTGCGGCCCATGCCGGACATCACCTCGTCCAGGATCAGCAGCGCGCCGTGGCGCTCGCACACCGCCTTCATGGCCGGGAAGTAGCCCGGCAGCGCGGTGGCGCAGCCGAGCGTCGCGCCGACCACCGTCTCGGCGCAGAAGGCGATGACGTTCTGCGGGCCGAGGCGCTGGAACTCGGCCTCGAGTTCGGCGGCGAGGCGCGCGACGTAGTCGCTGTCGGATTCGCCGTCCCGCCGGTCGCGATACGGGTAGCAGGGCGAGACGTGGCTGAAGGCGTCCGACAGGATCGGCGCGTAGGGCGCGCGCCGCATGGCATTGCCGCCGGCGGCGAGCGCGCCGAGCGTGTTGCCATGGTAGGACTGCCGCCGGGCGATGAATTTCGTCCGCTGCGCCTGGCCGGCCTCGATCGCCCATTGCCGCGCGATCTTCAGCGCCGCTTCCATGCCTTCCGAGCCCGATGACACGAAATAGGCATGCGTGAGCCCGCCCGGCGCGTGGCCCACCAGCATGTCGGCGAGGCGTTCGGCGCTCTCGGCCGTGAACAGCGCCGTGTGCGCGTAGCAGAGCCGGTCGATCTGCGCCTTCATCGCCGCGACCACGTGCGGGTGGCCGTGCCCGAGGCATGCGACGGCGGCGCCGCCCGATCCGTCGATCACCTCGTGCCCCGAAGCGTCGGTCAGCCAGATGCCGCGGCCGGAGGCGGCGATGGGCGGGGCCTCGCGCAGGTTGCGGTGGACGATGTGGGTCATGGACGGGCTCCTTCGCCCCTTCATCCTGCCGCCTTGGCGCAATTGGGCAATACCCCGGTACCGGTTTCCGAAGGCCCTTTGGCCTTTGGTGGGGGTGAGCGCGAGAGGGGCGAGGCCCCTCTCGCCCGCTACGGCGCCGTCAGCACCCCGACAACCGCCCCTGTCATGCAGCAGGCGATCGTTCCCGAAATGAGTGCCGGCATCCCGAGCTTCACGATGTCGGTCCGTCGTTCCGGACACATCGCCGTCATCCCGCCCACCATGATCCCGACCGAGCCGAGGTTGGTGAACCCGCACAGCGCATAGGTCAGGATCAGCCGAGAGCGTTCCGACAACCCCGCCCCGCCCGAGGCCGCGAGTTCGAGGTAGGAGACGAATTCATTGATGATCATCTTCACCCCGAGGGATGAGGCGACGGTCGCCGCCTCCGCCACCGGGATCCCCATGGCCCAGGCGACGGGCCAGAGCACCCAGCCGGCGATCCTCTGCAGCGTGAAGCCCGTCAGCGGTTCCAGCGCCAGGTTCACCAGCGCGACGATCGACACGAAGACGATCAGCGAGGCCATGATGCCGAGCAGCAGGCTCAGCCCGTCCTGCGTGCCCTGGACCAGCGCGTCCATGCTGCTGTCGTAGAGCTTCTCGGGGATGCCGTCGCCGCCCTCGGTGGCGATCTCGCCATCCGCGGGCGGCAGCATCAACAGCGCGGCGAGGATGGAGGCCGGCGCCGCGATCAGGCTCGCCGTCATCAACTGCCCCGCGGCATCCGGCACCACGGGGGAGATGATCAGCGCATAGACCACCAGCGTGTTGCCGCTGATGGTGGCGAGACCCGCGGTCATCACCACGAACATCTCGGAACGCGTGAGCCGCGCCAGCCAGGCGCGGATCATCAGCGGCGCCTCGACCATGCCGACGAAGACATTCGCCGCCACGCTGAAGCCGGTGGCACCGCCGAGGCCGAAGATCCGCTTCAGCACCCCCGCCATGCCGCGCACGACCCAGGGCAGCACGCCCCAATGATAAAGCACCGCCGAGAGCGCGCCGACCACGAGCACCAGAGGCAGCGCCTGGAAGAACAGGATGAAGGAGGCGCCGGGCCGCGTCTCCGCGAAGGGCAGCGGCCCGCCGCCGAGATAGCCGAAGACCAGCGAGGTGCCCGCGCGCGTCGCCGTGGCGAGCGCATCCACCGCGTCGCCGAGCAGGAAGAAGGTCGCGCGCACCGGCGGCACGTTGAGCAGCACCGCCGCAAGCACGAGTTGCAACCCGATGCCGGCGACGACCACGCGTGCCCGGACCCCGCGCCGGAAGCCGCCCAGCGCCCAGGCGAGCGCGGTCAGCAGCAGCAGGCCGACAGCGGACTGGATCTGCAGCACGCTCACGATTCGTCGCCCTCGCCGGTGAGTTCGGCGGCTTCGATATCCAGCAGGGCGGCGGCACGGCTGCCCTCGACCACGTCGATGCTCCGCAGCTTGCGATCCACTGCGCGCGTGCGGACCTGCGCCTTCTCGATCGTATTTCCCATGGTGCGCACCTGCCGGGCGAGCGCGCGCAGCACCTCGTCCATCTGCCGCATCTCCAGCTTGGTGGCGCCCAGCAATTCGCGGACCGCTTCGGCCTTCTCATTCAGGGCGATGGTCATGTGACCCATCTGGATGCTCTGCAGCATGGCCGGCAGCACACTGGGGCCCATCATCATGACCCTGTGCTTGCGGTGGATCTCCTCCACCACGCCCGGAATCCGGGCGATTTCGGCATAGAGGCCCTCCGTCGGCAGGAACAGCACCGCGAATTCCACCGTCAGCGGGGGACGGATGTATTTTGTCGCGATCTTCTGCGCCTCGGCGCGCACGCGCTGCTCGAGGGCACGGCGCGCGAGGCGCTCACCCTCCGCATCGCCCGCCTCGGACGCGAGCACCAGCCGGTCCCAGTCCTCGGTCGGGAACTTCGCATCGATGGGGAGGAAGACTTCCCGGCCCGCCTCGCTTGGCATGCGGATGGCGAACTCCACCGCCTCGGCGCCATCCTCGGACAGCTTCTTGTTGGCCTCATAGGAGCCCACCGGCAGGACGTCCTCGATCAGGCCACGCAGTTGGGCTTCCCCCCAGCCGCCACGCGTCTTCACATTCGAGAAGAGCCGCTTGATGTCGACGATCTGCGTCGTCACCGCCTGCACGTCGCCCATCGCCTTCTGCACGGCGGTGAACTGGTCGATGACGCGGGCGAAGCTCTCGGTCATCTGCTTCTCGACGGCGGATTGCAGCTGCTCGTTCACCGTCTTCTGGATCTCGGAGAGCCGTGCCTCGTTGCCCTCGCGCAGCTCCTTCAGCTTGGCGTCCAGCAGGTCGCGCGCGCGGGCGTTCTCGGCGGCAAGCGTCTCCTGCAGCTTCGCCAGGCCCTCCGCGAAGGCGAGGCGGATCTCGGCGATGCCCTGCGTCACGTCGCGGCGCAGCAGCGCGGTGTCGTCCTTGTGCTCGGTCAGCGCCTTCACGACGGCGGCGCGCTGCTCGGCCATGGCGTCGCGCGTCGCCTGCGCGTCCTGCGCCAGCCGTTCCGACAGCAGCGCGGCATCGGCGGCGAGGCGGTCCAGCACCGCCTTCTCCTGCGCGGAAAGACGATCCGCGATGCGGCCGATCCCGTCCCCCAGCGCCTTGGTCTGGTCCAGCGCGCCGTCCGCCACCCGCGTGCCGATGGCGGCCGCCTCCCGCGCCAGCCCACGCTCGAATTCGGCAGGCAGGGCGGCGACGCGCTCGCCCTGGCGGTCGAGCACGGATTGCAGGTCGGTCAGCCGTTGCGCCAGCACCGGGTCTGCCGCCGGCCGGCGCAGCAGCAGCACGAGCAGCAACACCGCCACGAAGGCGAGCCCGCCCAGCATCGCAAGGCTTTCCGTCGGCATGAGAGATCCCCCGAATCGAAGCGGGGAGTCTCGCATCGCGGGCCACGCACTGGCGAGGCCCGCGCGGATCTCAGCTCGCGGTAAGGGGCGCCCCTTGAGCCGGCACCAGCACCAGGCGTCCGGTGGCGACGCCGAAATGCGCGCCGTGCAGGCCGAGGCGTCCGGCCCCAACAGCCTCGGCCACCCAGGGGAAGGTCATCAGGTTGTCGAGCGAAATGCGGACGGCCTCATGCTCGGCCGCCTCCTGGCGCTGCTCCGGCACGTCGCAGCGCAGCGCCACGGCACGCGCCCGCGCGGCGATGCCGATCCAGCCGGCGACGAAATCCCGCGCCTCGGGCGGCGTGCCGTCGATCAGCGCGCGGATGCCGCCGCAAAGCGCATGGCCCATCACCACGATGCGCTCGACCCCCAGCACGCGCACGGCGAATTCCACCGCGGCACTGGTGCCGTGCAGGTGCGCATCCGGCATGTAGGGGGGCACCAGGTTCGCCACGTTGCGGACGACGAAGAGTTCACCCGGCGCGGCCGAGAAGATCATCTGCGGGTCAACGCGGCTGTCCGAACAGGCGATGACCATGGTGCGCGGGTGCTGGCCCTGCGCGGCCAGTTGCTCGAAGCGGGCGCGCTGTTGCGGCCAGGTTTCCCGGCGAAAGCGGCGGTAGCCGGCGATCAGTTCATCCATCACGCGCGTCCTCTTTCCGGAAGGGCGCTGCCCCTTCGGGCCACCCCGCCAAAGGCCGAATGGCCTTTGGAAGCCGATACCTGGCGCCCGGGCCGCCCCTGTCCCGCCCCGAAAACAGGGTCCCAAGCGCCTTTCGGCGCTTGGTGCGTAGGGGACAAGGCCCCCTTCTGCGGCGCCCGGCGCATCAGTGCCTGAAATGCCGCATCCCGGTGAAGACCATCGCGAGCCCTGCCTTGTCGGCCGCCGCGATCACCTCGGCATCGCGGATCGACCCGCCGGGCTGGATCACCGCCGTGGCGCCGGCCGAAGCCGCGATCTCGAGCCCATCGGCAAAGGGGAAGAAGGCGTCGGAAGCGACGACCGAACCCTCGGCCAGCGGGCGCTCGAGGCCAGCCGCCTTGGCCGCCGCCTCGGACTTCCAGGCGGCAATGCGGCTGCTCTCGGCGCGGTTCATCTGGCCGGCGCCGATGCCGGTCGTGGCGAGGCCCTTGGCGTAGACGATCGCATTCGACTTCACATGCTTGCAGACGCGGAAGGCGAAGAGCAGGTCGGCCATCTCGGCACGCGAGGGCGCGCGCTGGGTGACGACCTTCAGCGTCTCCTGCGTCACCCGCCCCGCATCGCGCGACTGCGCGAGGAAGCCGCCAGCAACCGACTTGAAGGCGAGGCCCGCCGCCGCCGCATCCGGCAGACCGCCGGTCAGCAGCAGGCGCAGGTTCTTCTTCTTCGCGAAGACGGCCTTTGCGGCCTCGTCCGCATCCGGGGCGATCACCACCTCGGTGAAGATGGCGGTGATCTTCTCCGCCGCCGCGGCGTCCAGCGTCCGGTTCGCCGCGACGATGCCGCCGAAGGCCGAGACGGGGTCGCAGAGCAGCGCCGCATCCCAGGCCTTGGAGAGGTCGCCCGCCACCGCGACGCCGCAGGGATTGGCGTGCTTGACGATGACGATGGCCGGCTTGTCGAACTCCGCGACGCATTCATAGGCGGCGTCGGTGTCGTTCAGGTTGTTGTAGGACAGTTCCTTGCCCTGCACCTGCGTCGCGGTGGCGATGCCAGGGCGGTTGCCGCCATCCACGTAGAAGGCCGCCTTCTGGTGCGGGTTCTCGCCATAGCGCAGGCCCTGGCGCAGCACGCCGGGCAGCGACAGGCGCGGCGGGAAGTCCTGGCCTTCCTGCTTCGCGAACCAGCCGGAGATGGCCGCGTCATAGGCAGCCGTACGGGCATAGGCCGCGGCGGCGAGGCGGCGACGGGTGGCGAGGGTGGTGCCCCCCTTGGCCTCGATCTCGGCCTGGATTTCGGCGAAGTGCTGGGGCTCGGTCAGCACCGCGACGCCGGCGTGGTTCTTGGCCGCGCTGCGGATCATCGCCGGGCCGCCGATGTCGATGTTCTCGATGCAGTCTTCGAAGCCGGCGCCCTTCGCGACCGTCGCCTCGAAGGGGTAGAGGTTCACCGCCACCAGGTCGATCGGCGCGATGGCGTGCTGTTCCATCTGCGCCAGGTGCTCCGGCAGGTCGCGGCGACCGAGGATGCCGCCATGGACCTGCGGCACCAGCGTCTTGACCCGCCCGTCCAGGATCTCCGGGAAGCCCGTGTGGTCCGACACGTCCTTCACCGGCACCCCGGCCTCACGCAGCGCCTTGGCGGTGCCGCCGGTGGACAGGATCTCGACCCCCCGCGCGGCAAGGAATCGGCCGAATTCGATCAAGCCCGTCTTGTCGGAGACGGAAAGAAGGGCGCGGCGGATGGGGAGGAGGTCGCTCATGGAGCGGGCGCATAAACCCGCGCGGGCCGGGCCGCAACCAAGGTCGGGGGAGGATGAACCTCCCCCGAACCCCCTCCCTTCTTTGCCTTCTGGGCGCCGACCCCCGCTGTCAGTCCCCAAAAGCCAAAGAAGGTTGAGGGGGGTGCGGGGGGAGAAGTTCCCTTCTCCCCCCGCCTTCCCTCAGTGCCGAATGCCCCCCGCCGCCTCCGCATACCCCACCCGCCGTTCCGGCGGCACCGGATGCCGCCCGGCCACGCGTTCCAGCAGCATCCGCGCATCCTCCTGCATGCCCCCCTTCATCGCGGCATCGAGGAACAATTGTTCCAGCACGTCCTGCTGCGCATGGCTGCCGCCCATGCGGTGCATCACGCCGACGGCCGGCCGCATGGCTTCCACCGCGCGGACGTGGTCACCCTGAGCGTGGGCGAGAACGGCCTCGCAGACCGGGATCGCCGCGTCGCGCAGGATCGCGGCGACGGTGACGGGCTGTGTCGCGGCCTCGCGCATCGCGTCCAGCATGCGCGCCGCGGCCTGGGTGCGGCCGGTGGCGGCCAGCGCCATCATCCAGTGCGGCAGGGTAAAGGTGGAGATGCAGTCGCCGATCCGCGCCTCGGCCTTGTCGGCGAGTTCGATCCAGCGATCTCCGACATCGACGCCATGCCGCTGCAGCCGGAACAGCATCGAGGCCGCGTTCTGCACGTCGATGTAGAGGTCCGGCATCGCCTGGGTCAGCGCGCTCGCGTGGTTGCGGAAGCCGCGATCGTAGAGGGCCAGGACCTCCGCGTGCTCGCCGCGTTCCATGTGATACATGGCGCGATGCCACCAGAGGTGATGCAGCAGGTTCGATCCGCCGTCCCAGTGCTGCTCCAGCGCCTTGAGCCAGACGATGCCCTCCCCGCGCCGGCCCTGCATTTCCAGGATGTGCGCGACGCCGTGCGTGGCCCAGAGGTCGCCGGGATCGAGGGCGACCGCGGCGCGGCCGGCCTCCTCCGCCACGGTGTAATTGCCGCATTCCTCGTTGGCGAAGCAGCGGCAGGCAAGGATGCTGCCAAAGCCGGGGATGGCGGCCGACCAGCGCGGGGCGACGGCATCCACCGCGCGCAGCATCTGCCCCGCGCGGCCGAGCCAGAAGGCGCAGAAATGGTGCAACCGGAAGGCGAGGATGTCGTGCGGGTGCGCCGCCATGATGCCTTCCCAGGCGGCGAGCGCGCGGTCCATCTCGCCACCGGCCCAGAAGGCGAGCGCGGCGGCGTGGGCGCGCTCGCGATCGGTGCCGGCGAGGCGCGCGGCGGCGGCCGGGGCTTCCTTCGCGCGCGGCACCATGGCGGCATTATAGGTCAGCATGGCAAAGGCGCCCTTGAGCACCAGCGCCATCGGCATTTCCGCATCGAGGTCGAGCAGCGCCTTCAGCCGCACCCCGGCATCGGCGCGATACTTCAGATAGCCCTCGACGGTGTTGTCGAAGGCCGAGGCGGCCGCGTCCGAGGCGGCGGTGACGGCGAGTCCCTGGGCGTCCTGCGGCATGTCGGTCCTCCCTGCTGCATTCCGCCCTTCGCCGCGGGCGGCCTCTAGGTTCCTGTGCCGGTCGAGCCGAAGCCGCCCTCGCCCCGCACAGTCTCTGGCAGTTCGGCCACTTCCCGCCAGGCGGCGCGCACCACCGGGGCGATCACGGCCTGGGCGATGCGCATACCGCGCTCGACCACGAAGGGGGCATCGCCGCCGTTCAGCACGATGACGCCGAGCTCGCCGCGGTAATCCTCGTCGATCGTGCCGGGGCTGTTCGGCACCATGACGCCGTTCTTCAGCGCGAGGCCGGAGCGCGGCCGCACCTGCAACTCGTAGCCGTGCGGCAGGGCGATGCGCAGGCCGGTCGGCACCAGCGCCCGTCCGCCGGGCGGGACGGTCACGGGGGCGGCGACGGCGGCGAGCAGATCCATCCCGGCCGCGCCGTCAGTGGCATAGGAGGGCAGCGGCAGGCCCTCGGCATGGGGCAGGCGGACCACCTCGATCACCGGTTCCCGAAACGCTGGGTTGAGATCCGGGATGCTCGCCTGCGGCGCGCCGGCCCTTCGGTCGGGCGATGCCGTCACGCCAGCGCCTCCGCGATGCGCGCCGCGAGCCGTCGCGCCACTTCTTCCTTCGCCATGCGGGGCCAGTCCTCCACGCCATTCTCCGTCACGAGATGCACCGCGTTCTCCGACCCGCCCATCACGTCGCCGGAGACATCGTTCGCCACGATCCAGTCGCAGCCCTTCTTGGCGCGCTTGGCGACGGCGTTCTCGACCACCTTCTCGGTTTCCGCCGCGAAGCCGACGACCAGGCCCGGGCGCTTCGGGCCGGCGGCGGAGAGTGTCGCGAGGATGTCCGGGTTCAACGCCAGCTCGAGCGGCGGGGGCACCGCGCCGGGCACCTTCTTCATCTTCTGGTCAGCGGCGCGGGCGGTGCGCCAGTCGGCGACGGCGGCGGCGCAGATGGCGGCGTCGGCCGGCAGGGCGGCCTCGCAGGCGGCGAGCATCTCGCGCGCGGATTCCACGCGCGCGACCGTCACGAGGGCCGGGTCGGGCTGCGCCACCGGGCCGCTGACCAGCGTCACGCGCGCGCCGAGCGCGGCGAGTGCGGCCGCGATCGCATGCCCCTGCTTCCCGGAGGAGCGGTTGGCGATGTAGCGCACCGGGTCGATCGGCTCATGCGTCGGCCCGCTGGTGACGAGCAGGTGCTTCCCGGCGAGCGGCCCCGCGGCAAGGGCGGTGCGGATCGACCCGAGCAGCCTCTCGGGTTCCATCAGGCGCCCGGGACCGCTTTCGGGCTCGGCCATCGGGCCGTCCTCGGGGCCCGCGACCAGCACGCCGCGGGCGAGCAGCGTGGCCATGTTGGCGCGCGTGGCCGCATGCCCCCACATGGCCGGGTTCATGGCCGGCGCGACCATCACCTTCGCCCGCGTCGCCAGGAGCACGCAGGTGGCGAGGTCGTCGGTGAGCCCCTGCGCCATCTTCGCCAGCAGGTCGGCCGAGGCCGGCACGACGGCGACCAGGTCCGGCCAGCGGGCGAGGCGGATGTGCCCGATCTCGGCCTCCGCGGCCCAGAGGTCGTCATGCACGCGCTCGCCGGTGATGGCGGCGAGGGCTTCCTTCGTCACGAAGCGGGCGCCGCCGGCGGTGAGCACGGCCATGACCTGCGCGCCCTCCTTGCGGAGCAGGCGGGTGAGTTCCAGCGCCTTGTAGGCAGCGATGGAACCGGAGACGATGAGCAGGATTCGGCGGCCGGCGAGCATGGGGCGGACCCTAGCCCGGCATGGCGGGGCAGGCGAGGGGCGGGCGATGACGTCGGAGGCGGAGATGGTGACGGCGCGGCCCTGGCTGCGGGCGGAAGGTGCCGCGTTGATGGCGGGCGCGGCTGGCGCCTACGCGGCCCTGGGCGGCAACTGGTGGGTTTTCGCGCTGCTGTTCCTGGCGCCGGACCTGACCATGCTGGGCTATCTCCGCGACGCCAGGCTGGGGGCGGGGCTCTACAACGCGGGGCACAGCACGATCGGTCCGCTGGCGCTCGCCGCGGCGGGCTGGGCGTGGTGGCCGGCGGCGCTGCCGATCGCGATGATCTGGCTGGCGCATATCGGCTTCGACCGCGCCCTCGGCTACGGGCTGAAATCCCCCGCGGGGTTCGGCTTCACCCATCTCGGGCGGGTCGGCCGGCGCGCCGAGGCGGCGGGCTGAGCCGCGCGCGAAAGCAGGACTCTGACCGCGGTCAGCTCGGCTGGCACACCAGCGTCGCGGTCATGGTGGCGCAGAGCCTCTCGCCCTGCGGGCCGGCGCAGAAGATGTCCGCACGCGCCACGCTCAGCAGCTTGCCGGCGCGGATCACCTCCGCCCGTGCCACCGCGTCGCCATCGGCTGGGCGCAGCAGGTTCAGCTTGAACTCGGCCGTCAGGACGTTCGCGCCTTCGGGCATCAGGGTATAGGCGGCGAAGCCGCAGGCGGTGTCGGCGAGCGTGGTGAGCGCGCCCGCATGCAGGAAGCCGTTCTGCTGCGTCAGCGCCGCGCGCAGCGGCAGGTGCAGCGCGCAGCGTCCTGGCGCGACCTCGCCCAGCGAGATGCCGAGATGCGCCATCATGGGCTGGGCGGCGAAGATGCTGGCGATGCGTTCCACCGGCATGCGGATGTCCCCCCGCTGTCAGTCCCCAGAAACCAAAGAAGGTTGAGGGGGGGGTGTGGGGGGAGAAGGTCCCTTCTCCCCCCACCGCTCACAGCCGCCACCCCGTATGGATCGCGACAATCCCGCCGGAGAGGTTGCGGACTTCCACCCGTTCCATCCCCGCCTTGCGCATCATCCCCGCCAGCGTCTCCTGGTCGGGGAACATGCGGATGCTCTCGGCGAGGTATTCGTAGGACTCCCGGTCCTTCGCCACCTTCTCCCCGATCGCCGGCAGCGCCTTGAAGGACCAGGCATCGTAGAGCGGCACCAGGGCCGAGATTTCCAGCCGCGAGAACTCCAGGCAGTGGAACCGCCCGCCCGGGCGCAGCACGCGCCGGGCCTCCCGCAGCACCGCATCCTTGTCGGTGCAGTTGCGCAGGCCGAAGGCGATCGAGACCTTCTCCACGCTGCAATCGGGCAGCGGAATATGCTCGGCGTCCACGCACATGAAGGACAGGCCGGCGGCGAGGCCGCGGTCCAGCGCCCGCTTTTCCGCCACCGCCAGCATGGCAGGGTTGATGTCGGTGAGGATGGCGCGCCCCGCGCCGCGCTCCAGCGCGAGGAAGGAGATGTCCCCCGTCCCGCCCGCGAGGTCGAGCAGCGTCTCGCGCGCGGAACACCCGATCGCGTTGACGAAGATGCGCTTCCATACCCGATGGATGCCGAGCGACATCAGGTCGTTCATCACGTCGTAGCGCGGGGCCACGCTTTCGAAGACCTCGCGGACCATCCCGGCCTTGTCGGCGCGGGGCACGGTGCGGAAGCCGAAATCGGCGCTGTCCTGGGGGCTGTCGCTCATCGTGGCGGCACCATAGCGTGGCGCCGGGGAATGCGGGAGGGACCATGCCCGAACTGCCGGAAGTCGAGACGGTGATGCGCGGCCTCGCCGCCGTGCTGGAGGGCCACCGCATCACAGAGGTGGAAGTTCGCCGGCACGACCTGCGCTTCCCCTTCCCGAAGGACCTGGCGCGGCGGATGGAAGGGCGGCGCGTGGCGTCGTTCCGCCGGCGCGCGAAATACATGCTGATGCGGCTGGAAGGCGGGGAGAGCGTGCTGATCCACCTCGGCATGTCCGGCCGCATGGTGGCGCGCCGCGCGGGGGAGGCGCCGGCGCCGCGCATGGCCCCACAGGGCCTTGCCTCCGACGCGCGCGGCCACAACGCGCCCCCCGAGGCGCATGAGCACCTGGTCATCGCCACGGACAATGGCTGGCGCGTGGGCTTCGTGGACCCCCGCCGCTTCGGCGCAGTGGACCTGGTGCCGACGGCGCAGGAGGACGCGCACCGGCTGCTGCAGGGCCTCGGGCCGGAGCCGCTGGAGGATGCCTTCACCCCGGCCGTGCTCTCGGCGGCGCTGGAGGGCAAGCGCACGCCGATCAAGGCGGCGCTGCTCGACCAGGGCGTCGTGGCGGGGCTAGGCAACATCTATGTCTGCGAGGCGCTCTACCGGGCTGGCATCTCTCCGCGTCGCCTGGCGCAGACCTGCGTGGGCGCACGGGCCGAACGCCTGGTGCCGGCGATCAAGGCGGTGCTGGCCGAAAGCATCGGCGCCGGCGGCTCCTCCCTGCGCGACTACGTCCGCGCGGATGGGGAGGTCGGGCGCTTCCAGGAGAAGTTCGCGGTCTATGGCCGGGAGGACGAGCCCTGCCCCGACTGCCCCGGCGTGCCGCCCTGCCAGGGCATCCAGCGCATCGTGCAATCGGGGCGATCCACCTTCTTCTGCCCGAAGCGGCAACGTTGAGGGGACCGGCCGCCTGGGCTACAGGCGATTCATCCACACACGGCGAGGAACGCGGCGCATGGCCCATGAGATGATCCTGACGGAAACCCAGGGGAAGGTCGGCATCATCCGGCTGAACCGTCCGCAGGCCCTGAACGCGCTCTGCGACCAGCTGATGACCGAGCTCGGCGACGCGCTGCGCGCCTACGACAAGGACCCCGCCATCGCCGCCATCGTCGTGACCGGCAGCGAGAAGGCCTTCGCCGCCGGCGCCGACATCAAGGAGATGAAGGACCGCACCTACCCCGCGGTCTACCTCAACGACTTCATCGGAGAGCGCTGGGAGACGGTGCTCGAGATCCGCAAGCCGGTGATCGCGGCAGTCGCGGGCTTCGCGCTCGGCGGCGGTTGCGAGCTCGCGATGATGTGCGACCTGATCATCGCGGCCGACACGGCGAAGTTCGGCCAGCCGGAGATCAACCTCGGCATCATTCCGGGTGCGGGCGGTTCCCAGCGCCTGACGCGCGCGGTCGGCAAGTCCAAGGCGATGGAGATGGTCCTGACCGGCCGCATGATGGATGCGACGGAAGCGGAACGGTCCAACCTGGTCTGCCGCGTGGTGCCGGCGGCGGAGCTGCTCGCCGAGGCGGTGAAGATCGGCGCGAAGATCGGCGCCCTTTCCGCCCCCTCCGTCGCCATGGCGAAGGAGGCGGTGAACGCGGCCTTCGAGGGCACGCTCACCGAGGGCGTTCGCACCGAGCGGCGCCTGTTCCTCGGCCTCTTCGCCACCGAGGACCAGAAGGAGGGCATGTCGGCCTTCGCCGAGAAGCGCAAGCCCGCTTTCCGGAACTGCTGAACGGCCCCGTCATGGGGTTCGTCGCGCGCTTCGGCTTGACGTGCCGAGGCGCGTGGCATTAGAACCCCGCCTTCGCCGCGGTCGGCCCGCCGGCTGCGGCTCCTGCAATCACCATCTGGATTAAAACCGGAAGTCCCATGGCGAACACTTCGTCCGCGCGCAAGCGCATCCGCCAGACCGAGAAGCGCGTGGCGCGCAACAAGGCGCGCAAGTCGCGCGTGCGCAGCTTCGTGCGCAAGCTGGAGGAGGCGATCGCGTCCGGTGACAAGTCCGCCGCGCAGGTCGCCTTCCGGGCCGCGCAGCCTGAGTTGCAGCGCGCGGCCACCAAGGGCACCCTGCATGCCAACACGGTGGCGCGGAAGGTGTCCCGCCTATCCGCCCGCGTGAAGGCGCTGGCCGCGCCCGCGGGTTGAGCATCGCCGCCCTCGCGGCGGCTCGATGACTTAAACTTCTAAGAGTTGGAAGCGTGACAATCGTCGCGGAACTTTCCGCGGCGATGTTGCGTGTTTCCTCGTGCTTTCTGGTCGTTGTGCCGGCACCGTCGTCGTTCGATTGTGTCTTGCGGCCGATGCCTGTCCGTCTACTCTTGGGTTCACTGGGGGGCATAGCCTTCGACCGCCGGCTCCGTAGAGGGTGGTGGCGAAGGTCGGGTACGGGCCGGGCAGCGCGAGGTGGCCGGGGGGGGATCCATGGAGAAGCAAGCCGTTTCTGGTCCTGCGCTCTCTGCCGCTACCATGGGCGAGGCCTGGGCCCGCATCCGAGGGCGACTGCGCGAGGAAGTGGGCGAGGTCGAGTACCGCACCTGGCTCCGCCAGATGACCCTCGCCGGCATCGAGGGCGACGAGGCGGTCGTGGTGCTGCCGACGCGCTTCCTCTGCGACTGGGTCCGCAGCCATTACGGTGACCGCCTGCGCGCGCTCTGGCAGCAGGAGAACGCGGCCGTGCGCCGGGTGGAAGTGCGCGTTGGCCCGCAACGTCCCGCCCCGGCGGAGGACGGCGAGGAAGCCGCCGCCCCGACGCGCGAGACCGCGACACGCCGCAAGGGCCTCGCCGAACCGCTGGCCGATCGCAGTTCCACTGCCGGGACGGCGCGCAGCGCGGACCCGCGCGGGGACTGGTCGGCGCCGCTCGACCCGCGCTTCACCTTCGACACCTTCGTCGTCGGCAAGCCGAACGAGTTCGCCCATGCCTGCGCGCGCCGCGTGGCCGAACGGCCCGCCACGCCCGGCTTCAATCCGCTTTTCCTCTACGGTGGGGTCGGGCTCGGCAAGACGCACCTCATGCACGCCATCGCCTGGGCGATCCGCGGCGGCGAGAACGGGCGCAACGTCGCCTACATGAGCGCCGAGAAGTTCATGTACCGCTTCATCGCCGCGCTGCGCAGCCAGTCCACCATGGAGTTCAAGGAGAGCCTCCGCTCCGTCGACGTGCTGATGGTCGACGACCTGCAGTTCCTGATCGGCAAGGACAACACGCAGGAGGAGTTCTTCCACACCTTCAACGCGCTGGTGGATGCCGGCAAGCAGATCGTCGTCAGCGCGGACAAGTCGCCATCGGACCTGAACGGGCTCGAGGACCGGCTGCGCACGCGGCTCGGCTGCGGCATGGTGGCGGACATCCACGCCACCACCTACGAACTGCGCCTGTCCATCCTGCAGGCCAAGGCGGCGGCTGCCGGCGTCGACGTGCCGAACGGCGTCATCGAATTCCTCGCGCACAAGATCACGTCCAACGTGCGTGAACTGGAAGGCGCGCTGAACAGGCTGATCGCGCATGCCAACCTGTTCGGCCGTGCGGTGACGCTGGATGGCGCGCAGGAAGTGCTGCACGACATCCTGCGCGCGCACGACCGCCGCGTGACGATCGAGGAGATCCAGCGCAAGGTCGCCGAGCACTACAATATCCGCCTGACCGACATGTCCTCCGCCCGCCGTGCGCGCGCGGTGGCGCGGCCGCGGCAGGTGGCGATGTACCTCGCGAAGCAGCTCACCTCCCGCTCACTGCCCGAGATCGGGCGGCGTTTCGGCAACCGCGACCATACCACGGTGATGCACGCCGTCTCCCGCATCGCGGAGCTGATGCAGGCGGATGCGGCCTTCGCGGAGGATGTCGAACTTCTCCGGCGCATGCTCGAGACGTAAGCCTCGACGCTGCCGGACAAGCCTCGCGGCGCGCATCGAGGGGGCTTTGCCCCCTCAAGCTCCCCCACCAGGGGACACGGTCCCCTGGGCCCGCGGATACCCGACTATCGGTTTCCAAAGGCCTTTCGGCCTTTGGCGGGGAGAGTTTGAGAGGGGCAGAGCCCCTCTCAAGGCGCCACTCCTGCCCTTCCCGCCCGCATCGATCCGGCGAGTTCCGCTCGCCCTTGTTTTCCGCGCCCTTCCCCCGGATTTTCCTGCCTTTCCCAGGCTGACTCCCGCTGATATGGTGCCGGCCCCTCGGCAGGTGGCTGCGCGGGCCGATTCGGCTCCGGCCGCCAGGCGGGGGCTCTGGGGGACACCTGCGGTCCCGCGCGGCCCGCGCCGGGCCGTGTGGCGGCCGCCCAAGGATCGGGGCGTCGGGCTGCGATGAAGTTCACTGTGGACCGGGCGGTGCTGCTCAAGGCTCTGACCCATGTGCAGAGCGTGGTGGAGCGGCGGAACACCATCCCCATCCTCGCCAATGTCCTGATCGACGCGAAGACCGAGGGCAGCCTCACGCTCACCGCGACCGACATGGAGATCGCGGTGGTCGAGGAAGTGGCCGGCGTGACCGTCACGCGCGGCGGGCGCACCACCGCGCCGGCGGCGACGCTCTATGAGATCGTCCGCAAGCTGCCGGACGGCGCGCGCATCGAACTCGACCACGGCGGTGGCGACGGGCCACTGACGCTGCGCGCGGGCAAGTACAACACCAGCCTCGCCGTGCTGCCGGTGGATGACTTCCCGTCGATGACGGAAGGGCGCCTGCCGACGAAGTTCTCGATCAAGGCCGGCGTGCTGCGCGATTTGATCGACCGGACGAAGTTCGCGATCAGCACGGAGGAGACGCGCTACTACCTCAACGGCATCTACCTGCACGCCGCGGAAGCGGATGGTACGCCGGTGCTGCGCGCGGTCGCGACCGACGGCCACCGCCTGGCGCGGGTCGAGGAGCCGCTGCCCGAAGGTGCGAAGGGCATGCCAGGCGTGATCGTGCCGCGCAAGACGGTGAACGAGGTGCGCAAGCTCGCCGAGGAATCGCAGGACGAGATCGAGATCCGCCTCTCGGACACCAAGATCCGCTTCGGGCTCGGGACCGTGTCGCTGACCTCCAAGCTGATCGACGGCACCTTCCCCGAGTACGACCGCGTGATCCCGCGCGGCAACGACAAGAAGCTGACCGTGCCGAAGAAGGATTTCGAGGAGGCCGTTGCGCGCGTCGCAGCGATTTCGTCGGAGCGCTCGCGGCCGGTGAAGCTGTCGATCTCGCGCAACAACCTGCTGCTCTCCGCCGCCAGCCCGGACCAGGGCCAGGCGCAGGAGGAACTCGACGCTGACACCGTCAGCTACGAGAGCAGCCCGCTCGAGATCGGCTTCCAGGCGCGCTACCTAACCGACATCACGGCGCAGATCGGGGAAAAGGTGGAGTTCCTGTTCGCCGACGGCGCTGCGCCGACGATCGTGAAGGACGAGGCGAAGCCCGAGGCGCTCTACGTGCTGATGCCGATGCGGGTATAGGCAAGCCTAGCCCCGGACGAGCATCGCCACTCCGCCCACAAGGCCGGCCGCTCCGAGAACGAGGGAAACGACGATCTCGCGCGGGGATACCGCAGGTTCGCAGCGCATGGGCTCGTTCGGGTCGTAGACGACGACAAGCGTGCCGCCGGGCACAAGTGGCGGTCCCTCCGGATCCACCCGGAAGCTGGCTGTCACCTTGGGCCCACTTGGCAGTGCGAAATGCACCTCCAGGGTTGTTCCGAATCGGCGTTTCCTGAGAATCTGAGCTTCGGCTCGCGGCCACATGCGCGAGCGCCGGATGCTGCGGATCACCCCTTGGATCCACCAGGCCAAGAAGGCGACCCAGACGACCCCCGCCAGTTGGACGGCGGTCATGGGCTGTCGTTCACCGGCATCCTGTAGCCTGACCATTTCCGCCGCCTCAGGTGGCTGGTATCCCCTGGCCTGTGCAGTCTATCCATTCGCCCAGTCTGCTGCTCACGCGCCTACTGCTGCAAGACTTCCGCTCCTGGCCGTCGCTAGAGGCGCATTTCAACGCGCCCATTGTCGCCATCGCTGGCGAGAACGGCGCAGGGAAGACCAACCTGCTGGAAGCCATCTCGCTGCTCGGCCCCGGCCGTGGGCTTCGCGGCGCGCGCATGGGCGAGCTGGGCCGTCGCGTGGACGGCGCCGCCCGTCCATGGGCCGCCGCGGGGCGCTTTTCGACGCCGTATGGGGAATTCGACCTCGGCACGGGCGCGGACCCCGACGGCGCCTCGGAACGCCGCCTGTTCCGCCTGGACGGGCAGCCCGTGCGCACACAGGCGGACCTGGCCGACCGCGTCGCCGCGGTCTGGCTGACTCCGCAGATGGACCGGCTGTTCCAGGAAGGCGCCTCCGGCCGCCGGCGCTTCCTGGATCGCCTGGCCTGGGCCCTGGAACCCTCCCATGCGCGGGAGGTGGCGGCGCACGACAACGCCATGGCCCAGCGCAACCGGCTGCTGGCGGAAGGGCGGAGCGATGCGCGCTGGCTGGCGGGGCTCGAGGACGCGATGGCGCGCCACGCGGTGGCGGCGGCGGCGGCACGCAGGGCGCTGGCGCTGCGGCTGAACGCGGTGATGGCTGCCGGTACCGCCACGGGCGCCTTCCCGGCGGCGCGGATGGAGCTGATCTGTCCGATCGCCGCCGCGCTGGCGGACCAGCCCGCGCTGGCGGCCGAGGATGCTCTGCGCGAGGCCCTTGCGGCCGACCGCCGGCGGGATGCCGCGGCCGGCGGGGCGGCACGCGGGGCGCATCGGGCAGACATGACGCTGGTTCACCTGCCCAAGGAGCAGCCGGCCGAACTGTGCTCGACCGGGGAGCAGAAGGCGCTCTTGATCTCCGTCGTGCTGGCCCATGCCGCGCTGATTGCCGAGGCCCGCGGCTTCGCGCCGCTGCTGCTGCTGGACGAGGTCGCCGCGCACCTCGATGCCGGCCGGCGGGAGGCGCTCTTCGCCGCCCTCGCCGCGCTGCCGGCGCAATCCTTCCTGACCGGCACGGAAGCCGAGGTTTTCCGCCCCCTCCGGGGCATTGCGGACATGTTCCTGGCAGGGGGCGGAAAGCTGCTGGCGGAGGGTGAAACCGGGTCGCTTTAAGGGGGGAAAGTGCCTATATTCAGGGCTCGCTTGATCCCCCTTCCAGCCAGGAGTGAGCGCGCCGCATGAGCGAGCCCGCGCGTCCCGAGTCCGACGCCTACGACAGCGCTTCCATCACCGTACTTCGCGGGCTCGAAGCCGTGCGGAAGCGGCCTGGCATGTACATCGGCGATACCGATGACGGTTCCGGCCTGCACCACATGGCGACCGAGATCATCGACAACGCGGTGGACGAGGCGCAGGCCGGCTACGCGACATGCTGCCACGTCACGCTGAACGGCGACGGCTCCGTCACGGTGCGCGACGACGGACGCGGCATCCCGGTGGACATCCACCCGGAGGAAGGCGTCTCCGCGGCTGAGGTCGTGCTGACGCGCCTGCATGCTGGCGGCAAGTTCAACCAGAATTCCTACAAGGTCTCGGGCGGCCTGCACGGCGTCGGCGCCGCGGTGGTCAACGCGCTCTCCGAATGGATGGAGGTGCGCATCTGGCGCGACGGCAACGAGTACCATCTGCGCTTCGAGCACGGCGATACGGTGGTGCCCTGCGAACTCGTCGGCCCGTCCGACCGGCCGGGCGGCACGGAGGTGACCTTCAAGCCCTCCACGCTGACCTTCACCAGGACGGAGTTCGATTTCGCGGTGCTGGAACGGCGCCTGCGCGAACTCGCCTTCCTCAATTCCGGGCTGCGGATCACGCTGCGCGACGAGCGCAATCCGGAAGTGCAGGAGACGGCCTTCCACTTCGACGGCGGCCTGGTCGCCTTCGTCGAATGGCTCGACCGGGGGAAGAACCCGGTCTTCAGCGCGCCGATCAGCCTGACCGCGAAGAATCAGGACGGCATCCGCGTGGAGCTCGCGCTGCGCTGGAACGATTCCTACCACGAGACGATGCTCTGCTTCACGAACAACATCCCGCAGCGGGATGGCGGCACGCATCTGGCGGGCTTCCGCCAGGCGCTGACGCGCGTGATGGGCAAGGTGGCGGAAGGGCTCGCGAAGAAGGACAAGGTCGCGCTCGCCGGCGAGGACATGCGCGAAGGCCTGACCGCCGTGCTGTCGGTGAAGGTGCCGGACCCGAAGTTCTCGAGCCAGACCAAGGAGAAGCTGGTTTCCTCGGAAGTGCAGCCGGTCGTGCAGGCCGCCTGCGCCGATGCGCTGACCCATTGGTTCGAGACGCATCCGAAGGAAGCCAAGGATGTCGTCGGCAAGATCATGGACGCCGCCGCGGCGCGCGAGGCGGCGCGCAAGGCGCGCGAGTTGACGCGCCGCAAGGGCGTGCTCGACGTCTCCTCCCTGCCCGGCAAGCTCGCGGACTGCCAGGAACGCGATCCTTCGAAGAGCGAACTCTTCATCGTCGAGGGCGACTCGGCCGGTGGTTCCGCGAAGCAGGGCCGCGACCGCGCCTTCCAGGCGATCCTGCCGCTCAAGGGCAAGATCCTGAACGTGGAGCGCGCGCGCTTCGACAAGATGCTCTCCAGCGCGGAGATCGGCACGCTGATCACCGCCCTTGGTACCGGCATCGGGCGCGGGGAGGCGAATGAGGGCGGCTTCGACCCCGACAAGCTGCGCTACCACCGCATCGTCATCATGACCGACGCGGATGTGGACGGGTCCCACATCCGCACTCTGCTGCTGACCTTCTTCTTCCGGCAGATGCCGGAACTGATCGCGCGCGGGCATCTCTACATTGCGCAGCCACCGCTCTACCGCGCCAAGCGCGGCAGCGAGGAACGCTACCTGAAGGATGACCGCGCGCTTGAGGACTACCTGTTGGAGAAGGCGCTGCACGGCGCCTCCGTCCGGTATGTCGACGGGCGCCTCCTGGAGGCCGATGACCTGCGCGCCGAGGAGGAATACTTCCGCCAGTCGGCGGCGCGCATTCGTCGCCTCGCCGGCGCCGTGCCGGCAGATATCGTCGAACAGGCCGCGGTGGTCGGCGCGCTGACGAACGACGCCGCGCGAGCGACCGGCGCGACGCAGGCGCTGGCGGCCCGGCTTAATGCGCTGGCACCGGTGAATGAGCGCGGCTGGGTCGCGAGCGCCGATGCCGCCGGGCTGACCGTCGCGCGCACCGTGCGCGGCGTAGGCGAACGCCATACGCTGGACGCCACCGCGCTGCGGAGCGCGGATGCGCGATGGCTCGACGAGCGCCGCGACCGCTTGGCGCGCGACTTCGGCGAGAAGCCGGCCATGCTGGCGCTGGGCGCGCAGGAGCACGCCGTCCATGGGCCCTTGCAGGCCTTCGATCGGCTGATCGCGGAAGGCCGCAAGGGCCTCGCCATCCAGCGCTTCAAGGGGCTGGGCGAGATGAACCCGGACCAGCTCTGGAAGACGACGCTGGATCCCGCGGCGCGCACGCTGCTCAAGGTGAGGATCGAGGACGTCGACGATGCCGAGCAGATCTTCTCGACCCTGATGGGCGACGTCGTGGAGCCGCGCCGCGAGTTCATCGTCGGCAATGCGCTGAAGGTGGCGAATCTCGACGTGTGATGCCCGCTGTATCGTTCCTCTCGTGGTGAACGCAGACCCGACCTCCGTCGCCGGCAAGAACTTTCCGCTTCGCGGGCAGTTCGACCACGTGGTGATCGGGGCGGGCAAGGCTGGCGTCGCCGCGGCACGCGCCACCGTGGCCTCGGGCGCGAGAACGCTGCTGGTGGACGAGCACCCGCTCGATCCCGGACTGTTCGGGCTCGATGTCCCCTATCTCTTCGGTGCGCGCTTCGATGCCGGCATCCGCAATGCCGCACGCATGGAAGAACGCGTCGTCGCCGCTCGCTCCGACCTGGTCGCGGCTATGGAGGAAGGGGTGGAGGTGGCGCTCGGCACAGCAGCCTGGGGCGGCTTCGTCAAGGGTCCGGCTAGCCGCGTCTTCGCGGCCCCCGTCATCGGGCTTGCAGATCGTGAAGCCGCCTGGCTCGTCGGCTGCGAGCGGATCACGCTCGCCATCGGCGCGCGCGACGTGGTCATTCCCTGTGCCGGATGGACCTTGCCCGGCGTGGTCGGCGCGCAGGGCTTCGATGCGCTGCTGCGGCTCTACGGCGCCTTCTCCGGTCGGCGCATCGTGGTGATCGGTGGCGGCGCGCTCGCCGAAGGTGCGGTCGCCGCAGCGCGTGCCGCCGGCCTCGATCCCGTGCTGCACCTCGCGTCCCCGGTGCCGCTGCGCATCGAAGGGTTCGACGAAGTGACGGGGATCGGCTGGCGCGACAGGGAGATCTGGCGCGAGATTGCCTGCGACACCGTGGTCATGGCCGTGGACACCGTGCCGATGGTCGATCTGCCGGAACTCCTCGGCTGTCCGGTCGCCTGGGATCCGGCGCGCGGGGGCTTCGCGGCGGCGGCGCAGGGTCCCGTTGCCGTGGTCGGCGACGCGGCGGGCACCGCGCCGGCGGAACGCGGCGCCTGGCTCGACCTGGCTCTGGCAGAGGATCATGCGCTGGTCTGCGCCTGCGAGGATGTCTCGGCCGGTGATCTGCGCGCCTTACGCCCGCCGCGCTATCTCGGCGCCGCGGGACCGGAGGCCGGCCTTGGCGCGCTCGGCGTCCTGAACCAGGACCAGGTGAAGCGCCTGACGCGCGCGGGCATGGGACCGTGCCAGGGCCGCCGGTGCCGCGAGAGCGTGCACGCCCTGCTCTCTCAGGATCGTCCTGCGCCCCTCGCTTCCCATCGTGCGCCGGTGCGGCCATTGCCGCTGTCGGTGCTCGCGGCGCTGGAGGAAGACCCCGCGCTGCGCGCCAACTGGACCGGCTGGTTCGGCATCGCGGCACAATGGCTGCCGCATTGGGAACCGGTGCCGGACAATGCCGAGTTCATCGGCGGCCGTCTCAGCGGAGAGGACGTGGTGAAGTGATCGTCATCGCCGGCGGCGGCGTCACCGGCCTGTCCACCGCCTTCTGGCTGGCGCGCGAGGGTCACGCCGTCACGGTGGTCGAGAAGGGCATCGTCGGCTGGGAGGCATCGGGACGCAACGGCGGCGGCTGCACCCATCCCTACTCCCCGCTGTTCCGCGAGGAGCAGCGCCTGTGGCCGATGATGGACGAGTTGCTCGGCCACCCCACGGAATGGCGGCCGCACCGGCTGAAGGTGGCGCTGGATGAAGGGCAGTTCGACCGGCTGTGGAAGGTCACGCGCCTCGCCACCGACCAGGGCTTCGAGGCGGCGCCGCTCGACCGGGCGGAACTGCGCGACCTCGTGCCCTGGGTCGGCGACAACGCGGTCGGCGGCATCCACTGGAAGTATGGCGGTCACGCCAATCCGCAGCGCACCAGCCAGGCTTACGCCTGGGCGGTCGAACGCCATGGCGGGCGCATCCTGCAGCACACCGCCGTGCGCGGTATCCGCACGCAGGGCGGACGCGCCGTTGCGGTCGAGACCAGCGCCGGCGAGATCGGCTGCGACGCCGTGGTGATCGCCGCGGGCCCACATACGGCGGCATTGGCCGCGCCGCTCGGCCACCGCGTGCCGATGGCGCCGGCGCGCGTCGAGATGATCGTCACCGAACCGCTGCCGCCGGTCGCGATGGGCGGCGTGGACGGCAATGGCCTCTATGGCCGGCAGACGCTGCGCGGCAACCTCGCCTATGGCGGCGGGCCGCACGAATGGATCGACCTCGATGGGGAGGCGACGCCGCGCCCGGTGAATTCCCCCGTCGTCGCCAGCCTGGCGCGGCGGCTGAACGAATTGTTCCCCCGGCTCGGCCATGTGCGCGTCATCCGGTCCTGGGGCGGGATCGTGGAGAATACGCCGGATGGCCGGCCGATCCTCGACCGGCTTGAGGATCCGGGGAATGTCGTGGTCGCCAGCATGTCCTCGGTCGGGTTCGGCCTCTCGCCGGCCACCGGGCGCGCGCTGGCGCAACTCGTGACCCAGGGCCGTTGCGATTTCGCGGACCTGTCGCAGTTGAAGCTCTCGCGCTTCGGCAACCTGCCGCTGGACTGGCGCAGCCGGCAGGGCTGGGACGCCCTGCCGGCGTGATCCGCCACTCGGGCCGGATCAGGCCCAGTGCCAGTCCTGCACGTTCCAGGTGATGTCCGTGACGTACTGGTTCGGCGTCGGTCCCTGCAGCTGCTTGCGCTTCAGGTGCCCCTGCACCGAACCGCCCTGCGCGGCGAAGGGGACTTCCTCGTGCAGGATGGCCTGGATCTGCTTGTAGGTGGTGATGCGGTCGGCCTGCTCGGTCTGCGTCACGCCAAGTTCCAGCAGGCGGTCGACCTCCGCATTCTCGTACTGGACGTAGTTCGACCCCTGGCGATGCTTCACCGGGATCATCTTGGAATGGCAGCGCGCGGTGTAGTCGGGATCAAGGCCAACCGTCGGGTCCCAGGCCACCAGTAGCGTGTCGAAGCGCGACTGCGTCGTGTACTCGCCCCACACGACCGAGGCGGGCATGTTGCGGATCTCCATCTCCACGCCGATCGCCTTCCAGTTCTGCTGGAACAGCGCCTGGCAGCCCTGCCGGGCCGTGTTGCCGGCCGTGGTGGACATGGTGAACTTCAGCTGCACGCCGTCCTTGGCGCGGATGCCATCCGGGCCACGCCGCCAGCCAGCCTCGTCGAGCAGGCGCTCCGCGCCGGCCGCATCGTTGGTGTAATCGCGCAGGTCGCGGTTGTAGGCCCAGTGCGTCGGCTGCAGGTAGGATAGCGTTCGCGGCCAGGTGCCGAAGTAGATGTCGTCGATCGACTTCTGCATTTGCGTCGCCATGGTCAGCGCCTTGCGCACCCGCGGGTCGGCGAACTGCGGCTTGCCGCAGTTGTAGTAGATGAACTGCACGTTCGGCGTGGGGTAGACGAGAAAGTCGCGGTCTGGGAAGGCGCGCGATTCGGTCCAGCGATCGGGCGGCACACCGCCGAGGGCGAAGTAGTCCACCTCGCCCGTCCGTGCCTGGCCATAGGCGGCCATCTGGTCCGGCACGAACTTGTGGATGAACTGGCGCACCTTGGCCGGGCCGCGGTGGTAGTTCGGGTTGCGCTCATAGACCATGTGGCTGCCGGCGGTGCGGCTGCGCAGCAGGTAGGGCCCCGTGCCGATCGGCTGGCTGTTGAAGGCCGCGGTCTGGATGTTCTGCTCACGCCCCAGGATGTGCTGCGGGACGATGTGCATGTTCTGCCACGCCCAGAGGAACGGCACGAAGGGGCGGGAGAGCTCCATCTCGACCGTGTGGTCGTCCTTCACGCGGAAGGCCTTGATCAGGTCGAAGCCCGAACGGCTGCGCACGGCCACGTTCGAGTTCATGATGGTCTGGTAGGTGAACTCGACGTCCTTTGCGGTGAAGGGCTGGCCGTCGGACCATTTCACATCGCGCTTGAGGTTGACCGTCCAGGTCAGGCCGTCTGCGGAGATGCCTCCGTTCTGACGGGACGGCACCTGGGCGGCCAGGTTCGGGATGAAGTCGCCCTTCTCGTTCACGTCCCACAGCGCGTCGAACATGCAGGCTTCGGGAACGTTCTCGGTGCCCGCGTTGACGTAGAGCAGCGGGTTGAACTGGACCGGTTCCTGCGTCATCGCGAGGATGATGCGGTCCCGGTTGATGGACTGCCCCCAGACGGCCGGCGCGGCGAGCAGCGTGGCGGACCCGGCAAGAACGCCACGGCGTGGAATCCTGATGGTCATGTCGCGAGCCTCCCTATTTTTTTAGTCATGGATCCATGCGAAGGCGCGGGTCGAGCGCGTCGCGAAGCCCGTCGCCCAGGAAGTTGAAACCCATCACCGTCAGCGTGATCGCCGCCCCGGGCAGGATGGCGAGCCACGGCACGGTATCAAAATAGCCCTGGGCATTGGTGAGCATGTTGCCCCAGGAGGCGAGCGGCGGCTGCACGCCGTAGCCGAGGTAGGAGATGTAGCTCTCCATCAGCACGGCCGAGGCGACCTTCAGCGTCGCCGCCACCAGGATGGGCGCCGCCGCATTCGGTAGCAATTCGCGGAACATGATCCGGGCGCGCGAGGCGCCGAGCGCGCGCGCCGCCGCGACGAAATCCTGTTCCTTCAGGTGCAGGATCTCGGCGCGCACGATGCGGCTGACTTCCATCCACGATGTCAGCCCGATCACCAGCGAGATCGACAGCAGCGTCGGCGGCACGAAGGCGGCGACGACCAGCAGCAGGAAGACCTGCGGGAAGCACAGCATGGTGTCGACGAAGCGCATCAGCAGGTTGTCGACGAGCCCGCCAAGGAACCCCGCCGCGATGCCGATCACAGCCCCGGTCACGACCGTCGTGACCATTGCCACGAGCCCGACCGTCAGCGAGACCCGCCCCCCGTAGAGCAGCCGCGACAGCGTGTCGCGCCCGAGTTCGTCCGTGCCCAATGGCAGCGCCCAATCCGCGAAGGGCGGCCGGAAGCGCAGCGCGGTGTCGAGCAGGGTCGGGTCCTGCGGTGCCAGGAGCGGGGCGAAGAGCGCTGAAGCCAGCAGCAGCGCCACCACCAGCCCGCCGGCCAGCGCCAGGCGGTGCTGGCGGAACCGCGTCCAGATGCGGCCGGCTTGGCTTTCCGATGCGACGGCAGTCACGTTCATCGCAGGCGTACCCGCGGGTCGATCACGGCGATGGCGAGGTCGGCGAGCAGGTTGCCGATGATCACGAAAATGGCGGTGAACATCATCATGCCCATCAGGATCGGGTATTCCTTCATGTTCAGCGCATCGACGAAGAGCCGCCCCATGCCGGGCCATCCGAAGATCGTCTCGGTCACCAGCGCGCCGGAAAAGAGGAAGGGCAGTTCCACCCCCAGCAGCGCGATCAGTGGCTTGGCGGCGTTGGGAAAGGCATGACGCATCAGCCGCGCCGCCGGCGGCAAGCCCTTGGCGCGCGCAGTGCGCATGTAGTCCTGCTGCATCACCTCGAGGAAGGCGGAGCGCGAATAACGGCTCCAGGTCGCGGTGATGACCAGCGCCAGCACGAGGGTCGGCAGCACCAGGTGTTGCAGGAGGGAGATGATGTTTCCTTCCTCCCCCAGTTCCCACATGCCGCCGGAGGGAAGCCAGCGGAGTTGGATGGCGAACACGAAGATCGCCATCAGTCCGAACCAGAAGGTGGGGAAGGACAGCGCGAAAAGTGCCCCAGACGTCGCCAGCACGTCGAAGACCGAATAGCGCTTCACCGCGCCGAGCACGCCGATCGACAGGCCGAGGACGATGGCCACTGAGAGCGCCGAGCCCATCAGCAGCATGGTCGCCGGCAGGCGCTCGAGGATCACTCCCAGCACCGGGCGGCCGCCGAAGAAGGTATAGCCCCAGTTGCCGGAGAAGATGCCGCTCGCCCATTTCAGGTACTGGACGTAGATCGGCTGGTCGAGGCCGAAGATGATCTTCACGCGCTCGATGTCCTGCGCCTGGATCGACGGGTTGAGGGTATAGACCGCCAGAGGCCCCCCGGGTGCGAGGTGCATCAGTCCGAAGGCGATCAGCGAGACGCCGATCAGCAGCGGGATGGCCTGCAGCAGTCGCCAAGCAATGAAGCCGATCATGGCGCCACCAGATGGCAGGCGACCGCATGCCCGGGGGCGATGATGCGTTGCGCTGGCGCCTCCTGCGCGCAGCGCGCCTGCGCGATCGGGCAGCGCAGATGGAAGTGGCAGCCGGTGGGCGGCCTTGCGGGACTCGGCACGTCGCCCTGCAGCACCTGGCGCGTGCGGCGGAGCCCCGGCACGGGTTCCGGGACAGCGGAGAGCAGCGCCTGCGTATAGGGATGCCGCGCGCCGAAGAAGAGCGTCTCGCGCGGGGCGGTTTCAACCACCCGGCCGAGATACATCACCGCCACGCGGTCCGCGACATGGCTGACCACGGCGAGGTTGTGGGAGATCATGATGTAGGCAAGGCCGCGTTCCGCCTGCAGCCGCTTCATCAGGTTGATGACCTGCGCCTGGATGGAGACGTCGAGCGCCGAGACCGGCTCGTCGCCGATGATGAGTTCCGGTTCCAGCGCGAGGGCGCGCGCGATGCCGATGCGCTGCCGCTGCCCGCCGCTGAACTCGTGCGGGTAGCGGCGCGCGGCCTCGGGCCGCAGGCCGACGGTGCGCAGCAGCGCGGCAATGCGCTCCGGGCGGTCGGCGGGCGTGCCGATGCGATGGATCTCGAAAGGCGCGGCGAGGATGCCGCCCACCGTCATGCGCGGATTCAGGCTCGCGAAGGGATCCTGGAAGACGATCTGCATGCGGCGGCGGAAGGGCGCGAGCCGTGCCGCACCGTGGCGCGCGATCTCCTCCCCGTCGAAGCGGATGGACCCGCGGGTGGGATCGATCAGGCGCAGGATCGCCTTGCCCGTGGTGGTCTTGCCGCAGCCGCTTTCGCCCACCAGTGCGAGCGTCTCCCCGCGCGCGACCTCGATGTCCACGCCGTCCACCGCACGCACCGTGCCGATGCGCCGCCGCAGGAAGGCAGAGCGGATCGGGAAATGGACCTCGAGGCCGGAGACCTTCAGCAGCGTTTCAGCCATTGGCCGGATTCCAGCAGGCTACGCGATGGCCGGGCGCGATCGGGTCCAGGGGCGGCGCTTCCGCGGCGCAGCCGGAGACCGCGCGGGCGCAGCGCGGCATGAAGGCGCAGCCGCGGGGGCGGTCGGCCGCACCAGGCACCATGCCGGGGATCTCCGGCAGCGTCGGTGCCGGCACGCGCTCGATCTTCGGGATCGAGGCCAGCAGGCCGCGCGTGTAGGGATGACGGGGGGCGGCGAAGAGCGCAGCGACCGGTGCCTCCTCGACAATCCGGCCGGCATACATCACCGCGACGCGGTGCGCGGTCTCCGCGATCACGGCCAGGTCGTGGGTGATCAGCAGGATGGCGCTGCCCATCTCCCGCTGCAGTTCGCCCAGCAGTTCCAGGATCTGCGCCTGCACCGTGACGTCGAGCGCGGTGGTCGGCTCGTCGGCCACCAGCACCGCAGGCCGGCAGGCCAGCGCGATGGCGATCATCACCCGCTGGCGCATGCCGCCCGAAAGAAGATGCGGATAGGCCCGCGCAACCCGCGCCGGATCCGGAATCTGCACGAGCCGCAGCATCTCCTCGGCGCGCGCCGCCGCCTCGCGGGCAGACAGCCCGAGATGCCGGACCAGCGGCTCGGCGATCTGCCGCCCCACCGTCATCACCGGGTTCAGCGAGGTCATCGGTTCCTGGAACACCATGGAGATGGCACGGCCGCGCAGCGCGGACATGCGCGCCTCGTCCAGCGCCATCAGGTCCGTGTCGCCGAACTGGACCCGGCCCTTCGGCAAGGCCGCCAGCGGGGGTTCCAGCAGCCGCATCAGCATCAGCGCGGTCAGCGTCTTGCCGCTTCCGCTCTCGCCGACGAGTCCGAGGGTCTCGCCGCGCCGCAGATCGAAGGAAACACCGTCCACCGCGCGCAGCACATGCGGCGGCATTGGGATGTGCAACGTCAGGTCGCTGACGCTGAGCAGCGGGGCTTCGGCGGCAGCCGCTCCGGCGTTCTCCGGAAGGCTCGCCGCCGCGCTCATGCGATCTCTACCCCGTAGGCGGCGCCGGCCTCCAGCAGCCAGTGGAGGAAGGGCTCGGCCAGCGTCGAGAAGACCGTCAGTTCGAAGGTCGGCGCATCGTCGGTCTGGTGGACCAGGCAACCGATCTGCGCGATCGGCGTATGCGCCGCGCGGCCCTGCCCGAAGGCACGCGGATGCAGGTCGAGGCGGCAGCCGCGCGACAGGGCCTCGCGCGCTGCCGAGCCGGAGAGGACGATCGTCGTGCGGCCATGGCTCTGGTCCGCGACCGCGGCCATGCCCGCGAAGGCTTCCGCGGCGCGCGCGGCGAGCGCGCCTTCATTGCGGCGCGCCGCCGTAAGCAGCCAGTGCCCCGGCTGCGTCCAGATCGCCGTGACGGCGCTGCCGGACACGGCTTGTCCCGGCCCCGGCGGATCCATGCCCAAGGCGGCGCGCATCGCGGCCGCGAAGGCGGCGTCCTGGCCGCGCCGCAGCATCACCTGCACGATCTCGCGCGCCGGCAACGCAACGCGCAGCGGCGCCGCACCCGCTGCGCCGTGGCGGCCGCGCGCGACGGCGGCGAGCGGATGGACGGGCTCAGGCGCGGACACGGAGGTTCTCCGCGTCATAGCCATGCGGGCTGACCACCTTCACCGGCACCTCCTCACCCATCAGCGGGTTGGCGGCGATGATGCTGCTGCCGATGCGCGCCTCCCCCTCCCGCAGCATGCCGAGGCCGATCCAGCCGGGATCGACGACAGACTGCGTCACGCTGGTGATCCAGCCCTGGCTGCGGCCATCCACCAGCAGGTGGCTGCCGGCGCGGATCTGGCGGGCGGGATCCACGCTGCGCAGCCCGACCAGGCGGGGCCGCGCAGGATCCGTCAAACCCGGTCGCTGCGCCAGCGTCCGGCCGATGAAATCGCCTTTCTTCTTCAGCATGCGGCCCAGCCCGAGATCCTGCGCCGTGGTCTGGCCGTTGATCTCCGCGCCGGCCACGTGGCCCTTCTCGATGCGCAGCAGGCCGAGCGCCTCCACGCCATAGGGTTCGATGCCGTGCGGCACGCCGGCAGTCATCACGGCTTGCCATACCGTCGCCGCGTAGCCTGCCGGCACCGCGACCTCATAGGCCAGTTCGCCGGAGAAGGAGATGCGGAAGACCCGCGCCGGCACGCCTGCCGCCATGCAGTCGGCGACGGCCATGAAGGGAAAGGCCGCGTTCGACAGGTCGATCCCCTGCACCACCGCGGCCACCACGTCTCGGGCCTTCGGTCCGGCGATGGACATCGCCGCCCACTGGTCGGTCACGCTGGCGAGGCTGACATCGAGGTCCGGCCAGGCGCTCGCATGGTGGAATTCGAGGTGCTGCATCACCGGCCCGGCCTGCGCCGTGGTGGTGGTGACGAAGAAGCGGTCCGGCGCTAGGCGCGTCGTGGTCCCGTCGTCGAAGACGAGGCCATCCTCGCGCAGCATCAGCCCGTAGCGCGCGCGCCCGACCTGCAGGGTCGAGAAGGTGTTGGCGTAGACGCGATCCAGGAAGGTCGCCGCATCCGGCCCTTCCACCACGATCTTGCCGAGGGTCGAGACGTCGCAGACACCGACGCGCTCGCGCACCGCGCGCGCCTCGCGCAGCACGCTCGCCCAGGCATCGGCATCGCCGGGATTCGCGTAGTAGGCTGGGCGTTTCCACAGCCCCGCATCCATCCACACCGCGCCGAGCGCCTCATGCACACCATGCAACGCGGTCCGGCGCACTGGCTGGAAGTGCTGGCCGACCTCACCGCCGGCGATCGCGCCCCAGGTGACCGGGGAAGTGTAGGGCCGGAAGCGCGGCAGGCCGACCTTCGCCACGGGCTCTCGGCGCGCCTCGGCCAGCACGGCGGCGCCGACCAGTCCGCCGGTCTTGCCCTGGTCGGTGCCCATGGCGTGGGTGGTGTAGCGCTTCGCGTGCTCGATGTGGCTGAAACCCTCGCGGTGCGCGAGGCGGATGTCATCGGCGGTGACGTCGTCCTGGATATCGACGAACGCCTTGCCGCGGCCCTTCACTTCCCAGAGTTCGTAAGGGCGGTGGTCCGGCGCGGGGGTATCGGGCGGCAGGACGTCCGCGGCTGGCGCGAAGCCTGCCGCGATCGCCGCGGCACGACCGGCCGCCGCGCCATCCGCCGCCGCCGCGCCGATGCCATGCACGCCACGACAGGCGCCCGCGCTGCGTTCCCGTTGCACTGCGGCCGCGGGCACGAAGGCGAGCAATGCCTCGTCCCAGGCAAGCGCCGCGCCGGACATGCTGGCCAGGTGCACGGCGGGGTTCCAGCCCCCCGAAACCAGCAGCAGGTCCGCCGCGACGGCATTGGCGCGGCCGCCGCTGCCCGCGACCCCCGTCTCCACGCCGCGCAGCGCGTTGCCGCCGACGGTGCCGGTGACGACGCTGCCCGCCTGGACAGTGAAGCCTGCCTGCCGCGCGCGTTGCATCGCCGCGCTGTCGGCACGCGGGTCGATGATGGCTGCGATGCGCGTGCCGGCCTCGGCCAGCGCGAAGGCGGCATCGTAGGCCGCGTCATGCGTGGCGAAGAGCACTGCCGTCTCGCCCGCCTTCACGCCGAAGCGGCGCGCATAGGTCCGCGCGGCGCCGGCCAGCATCACGCCGGGCCGGTCATTGCCGGGGAAGGCGATCAGCCGCTCATGCGCGCCGGTGGCGAGCACGACCTCCTTCGCACGGATCGTCCAGTAGCGCTGGCGGGGCGTGTGGGTGGGCGGCTGCGGCAGGTGGTCCGCCACGCGCTCGACCGCGCCGAGCACGCCCTGGTCGTAGAAACCGAAGACGGTCGTGCGCGGCAGCAGCGTGACCTCCGGCATCGCCTGCAGCGCGGCGATCGCCTCGCCCCGCCAGGGCTCGAGTTCCGGCTCGTTCAACAGGTCGCCGCCGAACAGGAAATCCTGTTCCGCCAGGATCACCCGCGCGCCTGTCGCGCCGGCGGCACGCGCCGCCGCCAGGCCGGCCGCGCCGGCGCCCACCACCAGCACGTCGCAATGCGCGTGTGCGGCTTCGTACCAGTCCGGATCGGGTTGGCCCGAGGCCCGGCCGAGACCGGCCGCCTTGCGGATCATCGGCTCGTAGACCCGTTCCCAGAACGCGGCGGGCCACATGAAGGTCTTGTAGTAGAAGCCCGCACCGATCCAGGGCGCGAGCACGCCGTTCACCGCCATCCAGTCGAAGGCCAACGAGCCCCGGTGGTTCTGGCTGGTGGCGGCAAGGCCGTCGAAGAGTTCGACCACGGTCGCACGCGTGTTCGGTTCGCGCCGCGTGCCGTCGCGCAGTTCGACCAGGGCGTTCGGTTCCTCGACGCCTGCCGAGAAGATCCCGCGCGGCCGGTGATACTTGAAGGAGCGCCCGACCAGCCGCACACCGTTCGCAAGCAGCGCAGCGGCGAGGGTATCGCCCTCATGTCCTTCGAAGCGGCGCCCGTCGAAGGTGAACGCCAGGCGACGGGAACGGTCGACATGCCCGCCGGCGGGAAGGCGGAAGCGCTGGCTCATGCCCCGGGCACCTCCAGCGTCTCGGTGGCGGCGGCCACCGCGCGGACCTCATGCGTCACGGTATGGCGCAACACCTTCAGGAAGGCGCGACAGCCACCATTGTGCTGCCACCACTCGACCTGCCAGCCGCGCGGGTTGCGGCGCAGGTAGAGGTAGTCATGGAAGGCGCCAGCGTCGGCATCGGGTCCCGGACGCGTGACGGTGGCATCGCCGCGGTAGGAGAATTCCAACTCGTCGCGCGCCCCGCAGTGGGGGCAGGTGATCCGCAGCATCTCTAGTGCGCCCAGAAGTAGGGGCCGTTGCCCCGCTCGTCGAGCATGCGGCCCTCGCGGAACCTGTCCAGCGTGTGCGCGGCGTTGAGCCGGTGCGGCTCGTCCTTCGCGATCGTCCAGGCGTGACACCAGCCGGAGCCTGGCGTCGCCTTGAAGCCGCCGTAGCACCAGCCCGCAGTCATGTAGAGCCCGTGCACCGGTGTCTTGCAGATGTAGTGCGAGCCATCCGGCGTCATGTCCATCACGCCCGCCCACGAGCGCAGTCCGCGCAGCCGGCCGAGCGCGGGGATCATGCTGATGCCGGCGGCATAGACGTGCTCCGCTGTCGGCAGCGTGCCGCGTTGCCCGTAGGATGGATAGCCATCCAGCCCGCCGCCGTAGACCAGCCCGCCCTTGTCGGACTGGCTCACGTAGAAATGCCCGGCCCCGAAGGTGACAACGCAGTCGATCAGCGGCTTCAACCCTTCGCTGACGAAGGCCTGCAGCAGGTGCGTCTCGATCGGCACGTCGAAGCCGGCCATGGCCGTGAGCGTGCTGGTGCTGCCCGCGACGGCGAGACCGACCTTGGGCGCCCGGATCTCGCCGCGCGTGGTGCGAACGCCCCGGATGGCGCCGCCTTCGACGATCATGCCGGTCACTTCGCACTGCTCGATGATGTCGACGCCGCGCGCGTCGGCAGCATGCGCGAAGCCCCAGGCCACCGCATCGTGGCGCGCCGTCCCGCCGCGCCGCTGCAGCAGGCCGCCCAACACCGGGTAGCGCCCATTGTCGACGTCGATGATCGGGCACATCGCCTTCACGCCGGCGGGGTCGAGGATCTCGGCATCGATGCCGTTCAGCCGCATCGAGTTGCCGCGACGCAGCGCGGCGTGCTTCTGGGCATCACTGTGAAAGAGATTGATGACGCCGCGTTGGCTCATCATGACGTTGTAGTTGAGCGACTGTTCCAGCCCTTCCCAGAGCTTCAGGGAGTGCTCGTAGAAGTTGTTGTTCTCGGGCAGGAGATAGTTCGACCGCACGATGGTGGTGTTGCGCCCGGTGTTGCCCTGGCCGATCAGCCCACGCTCCAGCACCGCGACATTGGCGATCCCGTGCACGGAGGCGAGGTAGAAGGCGGTTGCCAGCCCGTGGCCGCCGCCGCCGACGACGATGACGTCGTAGGCTGGCTTTGGCGTTGCCTTGCGCCATGCTGGCTTCCAGCCGGTGTTGCCGCGCAGCCCCTCTGTGAGGACGCGGAAGCCAGAGTACCCTGCCATTGGGATCCTTCGATCTCGGCCGGGAGAAGTAAGAAGCAGGATTTGGACACTGGCAAGTCACCAAAGTTGCAACCAGACAGTCGGCAACGCCCGGAAGCGCCAGGGGGGACCCCGGACGTGGGCAAGCCTGAGATGCTGAAGGTGATCCGCGACATGGGGCTCAGTCAGCTTCGTGGTCGATGCGCACCGTCCCGTGTGAGCGGACCTGACCCCTTGGGAGCGGTCCGCCGGTCATGTAGCTCGGCGGTGACAAGGGGAGGTTTGGTGATGGCGCGGAAGAACGCGCACACGCCTGAGGAGATCGTGGCGAAGCTCCGGCAGGCGGAGGTGGTTGTTGGCCAAGGGGAAGATGGTGACCCAAGCGGTACGTGCGATCGGGGTAACGGGGCCGACCCTATTATCGCCGATGCGCGGAGTTCGGCGGTCTGAAGCTGGACCAGGTGCGGCGACTGAAGGGGCTGGAGCGGGGTAATGCGCGGCTGCGCAAGGCGATCTCGGACCTGACGCTCGAGAACTGATCCTGAAGACCTTGGCGTGTCGGGGCGGAAGGGCTGCGCGACGCTGGGGCAGCACAGATCGGCGCAGCGGAAGGCGCCACGGGGGGGCGCCGACGATGAGGCACTCTGAAGGCCGACCGCGTTGAGCTAGCGAAGCGCTACGGGCGATACGGCTACCGGCGGATCACGGCACTGCTGCGGGATGCGGGCTGGGCGGTGAACCGCAGGCAGGTGAAGCGCATCTGGCGCCGGGAGGGGCTGCAGGCGTCGCAACGGTAGCCGAGGCGCAGCAGGCTGTGATTGGCGGACGGCTCGTGCATTCGGCTGCTGCCGGAGCGTGCGAACCGCGTCTGGGCGTACGGTTTCGTCGGGGACCGCACGCAGGAAGGGCGGAAGCTCCGCATGCTGTGGGTGGTGGACGAGTTCACGCGCGAGGCGCTGGCGATCCGGGTGGCGCGCCGGCTGAGCTCGTCGGACGTGATCGACGTGCTGGCGGACCTGTTCCCCGCGCAGGGGACGCCCGCTCATATCCGCTCGGACCAGGGGCCGGAGTTCATCGCCGAGGCGGTGAAGGCGTGGATCGTTGGCGTGGGTGCACGCACCGCCTACATCGAGAAGGCGAGCCCATGCGAGAATGGGGCACGTCGAATCCTTCAACGGCAAGCTGCGCGACGAACTGTTGAACGGCGACGTGTTCAACGCCCTCCGGGAGGCGCAGGTACTGATCGAGGAATGGCGGCGCCACTACAACCGGGTGCGGCCACATTCCGCGCTCGGCTATCGGCCGCCAACCCCTGAAATCCTGCCAGCCACGATGACTTCGATCGGCTCAGGAACGGACCATTTGGCCGTGACCCATCAAATTCCACGTGGATCACTCGATGGCGGCTGACCGACACCATCGGCATGCTGCTCGCGGTGATCGTGCATCCCGCCAGCGTGCAGGATCGTGATGGCGCCGAACCGCTGCTGCGTCAGGCGCGCAGGCTGTTCCCCTTCGTCGAGCGCATCATTGGTGACACGGGCTATCAGGGACCGAAGATGGCGGCCGCCGTCGCCCGCGCCGGCAGGTGGGAGATCGAGATCGTTCGGCGCTGCGACAAGCACAAATTCGTCGTGCCGCCGAGGCGTTGGATCGTCGAGCGCACCATTGGTTGGATCAGCCGCAACCGGCGGCTGGCCCACGACTTCAAGCGACTCTGCCGCATCGCCGCCGCCTTCGTCCGCATGGCCATGATCCGCAACATGCTCCGGCGCCTCGCAGCAAAGCCCTCAAGCTGAATCCAAACTTCCCGGATGGGCTCTCAGGGCGAGGTCCCGAAGTCGGCAGTTCAGCCAGAGCGTACGGGTAAGGATCTTCTCCTGGCTTCCTTGCGCCGCGTTTTGCCGATTGGCTGAGGCGCTTGCTACTCGGCGACCTGGATGTCGTTTGCCTTCCTTGAACGGAGGGGCAAGGGCGCTGCCTGACGGTCGTGACAGCGACCAGCCATGAGGGCGGAACCGCGACCTCGTCCAACGCCGCGGCATGGGTGCCGAGCACCAGGCGGTTGGCGCTCAGGTTTCCCCGAAGGCATCCCTTCGGTAGAAGCCGGCGATGGACAACAGCACGGCGACCAAGCCCTACAGCAAGCTGAAGGGCGATCCCTACCGGGCGTATGAGGAACTGCCCGTCGAGGTGCGCTTGGCCCTGCAGGAAGCCTTGGTGGATTGGTGCCCCCTGCGTGCCCGCGAATGGCACCTTCGCCTGCTGCGCCAACAGCGGTTGCGGCCGGCGCAGGCGACGTCCTTCCTCGTCCAGACCATCCGTAGACACGATCACGCCGAAGTCGCCGCCTTCGCGGGGACATGGCCGAAAGGTCCCAAGGCCTACCCGCACCTTGCCGCCGGCGCGACGCTCCAGCGTTATGTCGGGACGGACGGCATCCCCGCAGCCGAGCCCATTCTCGTCGCACCGACGGCAAAGCGGTCCAAGGCACCGGCTAAGCGCAAGACAGCCCGCCGCGCACGGCGTTGAGCTTGGAGCGATAGCGACCCGGTCCCCACGCGCATTCGCCCCGCTGCATCGATGCGTGCTCGTGACCCGGCAGAACCCGCTGCGCCTGTCGTTCGAGGGCTTCGTCCTCGCGAGCCTGCTCGATGAGGCGCTGGCCGCCGCCAACGACCACCTGGAGCGCATGCTCGGCGGGCGCTACCGGGTTCCGGCGGCGGGAGGAGCCACTGTGGGCCAACGGCGCCGCAGGGCTCGGCATCGAGGTGCTCGATGAATGGACCGGCCAGGACCGGCCTGCCGCCACGCTCTCGGGGGGCGAAGGCTTCTGCGTCGCGCTCGCGCTGGCGCGTGGGCTGGCGGATACCGTGCAGGCCCATGCTGGCGCGCGGCCGGTGGACGCCCTGCTGGTGGACGAGGAGTTCGGCAGCCTGGACGAGGAGGCCCTTGACAAGGCGATGGAAGTGCTTGCCGGGCCGCAGGGCAACAACCGCGTCGTCGGCATCATCAGCCATGTGGGGGAACTGAAGCCGAGGATCCCGGCGCGGTTGGTCCTCCACCCGGACAACATGAAGGCCGGGAACAGCATCGACTGGCCGGTACCGGCGCGCTCGGCGGCGCTGATCGACGAATACGTTCGCAGGTTCCGCTCGGCGATCGCGGACGCCACCAACCCCTTCCTCCTGCCCGGCGAGGGCGGCACGGGGTGCCGCAGCCACAACGGCCTCTCCGCCGCCCTGGTGAAGACGATCGCGGAATACTGCGGCGTCCGCACCAACCTGCACCTGCTGCGCCGCCTCGCCGCCTGGATGTACCTGAAGGTGCATCCCGGACACTACGAGGATGTCCGGCGTCTCCTCGGTCATCGCGACGTGCGGACCACCATGGCGTTCTATGTCGAGTTCGAGACCGCGGCGGTGGCGACGCGGTTCGACGGCACCATCCTGAAGGAGAAGTCCGCCACGCGCACCATCGCCGCGACGGCTTGGGGCAAGCTGCCGAAGCGCCGGTCGCGCAAGGCGCGGGAGGTGGCGCCGTGAGCCGCGCCGTCGATCCCCGCCGCCGCTGGAAAGCCGCGCTGGCGCCGCGGGGCCGTGGCCGCATCACCGGCCGCAGCCTGGCCGCCCACCTGAGGCCCGGCTCGGTCGAGAAGTATGGCGAGGGATACGGCCATTGGCTCGGCTTCCTGGGGTGGCGCAGCTGGCCCCCTCCAGAAACCCTGATTTTTGGGATCGTGATGGTTGCGTGGTGCGTGGTCAGTCGCTGTGCGTTGGGGTCGCGGACGTCACGCTGCTGATGG
>NZ_JAAEDM010000015.1 GCF_018129065.1 Neoroseomonas soli
CCGCGCCCGCCCTGCCGCAGATGGATGCGGCCCCGCCGCCCCCGCCGCCGGCGGAACTGCTCGCCCCCGGCGCCGCGCCGCCGGCGCTGCCATCCCCCGACCTGCTTGCGCCCCGGACCCGCTGAACGCGGCGATACACAGGGGGCGGCCCTTGATCTATGGTCCGCGCCCCTCTCACCCACGGATCCCGAGAATGACCGAGGACTTCCACCGCATCCGCCGCCTGCCGCCCTATGTCTTCGCCGAAGTGAACGCGGCGAAGGCGAAGGCGCGCGCGGCAGCGGAGGACATCGTGGACCTCGGCATGGGCAATCCGGACAGCCCGACGCCGCCGCACATCGTCGCCAAGCTGATCGAGGCGGTGCAGGACCCGCGGACGCACCGCTATTCGGTGTCCAAGGGCATCCCGGGCCTGCGCAGGGCGTTGGCCGGTTACTACGACCGCCGCTTCGGCGTGAAGCTCGACCCCGAAACGGAAGTCGTCGCGACGCTGGGCTCCAAGGAGGGACTCGCCAACCTCGCCCAGGCAATCAGCAGCCCGGGCGACACCATCCTGGTGCCGAACCCGTCCTATCCGATCCACCAGTTCGGCTTCATCATCGCCGGCGCCTCGGTGCGCAGCATCCCGTACACGCCGGATGATTCGATGCTGGCGGCGATCGACCGCGCGGTGCGCCATTCCGTGCCCAAGCCGACCGCGGTGATCGTCAACTTCCCGTCCAATCCGACCGCGCTCGTCGCGTCGATCGAGTTCTATCGCGAGCTCGTGGCGCTCTGCCGCAGGCACGAGCTCTTCATCCTGTCGGACCTCGCCTACGCCGAACTCTACTACGGCGACGTGCCGCCGCCCTCCGTGCTGGAAGTGCCGGGGGCGAAGGACATCACGGTCGAATTCACCTCGATGTCCAAGACCTACAACATGCCGGGCTGGCGCATGGGCTTCGCGGCGGGCAACCCGCGGCTGATCGCCGCACTCGCGCGGGTGAAGTCCTATCTCGACTACGGCGCCTTCACGCCGATCCAGGTCGCCGCCACCGCCGCGCTGAACGGCCCGCAGGACTGCATCGCGGAGATGCGCGCGCTCTACAAGGACCGCCGCGAGGTGCTGGTGAAGGGCCTGCGCGCCGTGGGGTGGGACGTGCCGGCGCCGGAGGCGTCGATGTTCCTCTGGGCGCCGATCCCGGAGCGTTTCCGCCATCTCGGCTCGGTCGGCTTCTCCAAGCTGCTGCTCGAGAAGGCGAAGGTCGCCGTCGCACCGGGCCTCGGCTTCGGCGAACATGGCGACGAACACGTGCGCATCGCGCTGGTGGAGAACAACCACCGCATCCGCCAGGCGCTGCGCGGCATCAAATCCTTCCTCGCCGGCGACAATGCCGCGCCGGCCGAAGCGCAGCAGGAACTGACCAACGCATGAACCGTCCGCTTGCCATTGCGGTCGCCGGCCTGGGAACGGTCGGCGCCGGGGTCGTCAACGTGCTGCGCGCGAATGCGGACATCATCGCCGCGCGCGCGGGGCGGCCGATCGCCGTCACCGCCATCTCCGCCCGCGACCGCTCCCGCGACCGCGGCATCCCGCTGTCGGGCCTGCGCTGGTACGAGGACCCCGTGGCACTCGCCGCCGACCCGCAGGTCGAGGTGGTGGTGGAGTGCATCGGCGGCTCCGACGGCCCGGCCAAGGCGCTGGTGGAAGCGGCGCTCGCCGCGGGCAAGCACGTCGTCACCGCCAACAAGGCGCTGCTCGCGGTGCATGGCGCGGCGCTCGCCCAGGCCGCCGAGGCCAAGGGCGTGGCACTCGCCTTCGAGGCATCGGTCGCCGGCGGCATCCCCGCGATCAAGGCGGTGCGGGAAGGGCTCGCGGCCAACCGCATCCAGCGCGTCGCCGGCATCCTGAACGGCACCTGCAACTACATCCTGACGACGATGCGGACCGAGCGGCGCGAATTCGCCGAGGTGCTGCACGAGGCGCAGAAGCTCGGCTACGCCGAGGCCGATCCCTCCTTCGACATCGACGGCATCGACGCGGCGCACAAGCTGGCGATCCTCGCGGCGCTCGCCTTCGGGCGGCCGGTGGATTTCTCCGCCGTGCACGTGGAAGGCATCCGCGACGTCTCCGCGCTCGACATCGCGCTCGCCGAGGAACTCGGCTACCGCATCAAGCTGCTCGGCATCGCCAAGCGCGAGGAAGGCGGCATCTCGACCCGCGTGCATCCCTGCATGGTGCCGGTCGGCGCGCCGATCGCGCGGGTGGACGGCGTGTTCAACGCCGTGGTCGCGGAAGGCGATTTCGTCGGCCGCGTGATGATGGAAGGCCGCGGCGCCGGGGCGGGGCCGACGGCCTCGGCCGTGGTGGCGGACCTGGTGGACATCGCCCGCGGGCGCTTCACCCCGGTCTGGGGCGCGGCCTCCGCCGCGCTGAAGCCGGAGCCGTCGCTGCCGATGGACCGCCATGTCGGCGCCTATTACCTGCGCCTGATGGTGGTGGACCGGCCCGGCGTGATCGCCGACGTGACGGGCGTGCTGCGCGACCACGCGATCAGCCTCGAATCCATGCTCCAGCGCGGTCGCGCGCCGGGCGAGGCGGTGCCGGTGGTGCTGACCACCCACGAGACGAGCGAGGCCTCCGTGCGCGCCGCCCTCGCGCGCATCGCCGCACTCGATGCGGTAGTGGAAAGGCCGGCGCTGATCCGCATCGAGGCACTTTAGCCCCGGGGCGGCCGGGGGGGGGGCTCTGCCCCTGGCCGCGCGAATCCAGGCACTGGTATAGACTGGGGTGGAATCACAGGAGAACGCCCCATGCCCGAGACCGCCACCCCGCCCGGAATGGTCGTGGACCGCAACCTGGCCCTGGAACTGGTGCGCGTCACCGAGGCCGCGGCGCTTGCCGCCTCCCGGTGGATCGGGCGCGGCGACAAGAACTCCGCCGACGGCGCGGCGGTCGAGGCGATGCGCAAGGCCTTCGACACCGTCGCCATCACCGGCACCGTCGTCATCGGCGAGGGCGAGATGGACGAGGCGCCGATGCTCTACATCGGCGAGAAGGTCGGCCTCTACGCGCGCGCCGGCGGCGGGCCGGAAGTCGATATCGCGGTCGATCCGCTCGAAGGCACCTCCATCACCGCCAAGGGCGGGCCGAACGCCATCGCCACGGTCGCGCTGGCCGAGAAGGGTGGCTTCCTGCACGCCCCCGACATCTACATGGACAAGATCGCGGTGGGCCCCGGCCTGCCGGACGGCGTGGTCAACCTCGACGCCTCCCCCGAGGAGAACCTGCGCGAACTCGCCAAGGCCAGGAAGTGCGACATCAGCGACCTGATGGTCTGCACTCTCGATCGCGATCGCCACAAGGAGATGATCAAGGCCTGCCGCGCCGCCGGCGCGCGCATCACCCTGATCGGCGACGGCGACGTGGCGGGCGTGATCAACGTCAGCCAGCGCGATGCGGGCATCGACATCTACATGGGCTCGGGCGGCGCGCCGGAAGGCGTGCTGGCGGCCGCGGCGCTGCGCTGCATCGGCGGCCAGATGCAGGGCCGCCTGATGTTCGAGAACGAGGAGCAGATCGCCCGCGCCGCCACCATGGGCGTGACGGACCCGAACCGGATCTACGGCGTCGAGGACATGGCCCGGGGCGACGTGATGTTCGCCGCGACCGGCGTGACCTCGGGCGCCATGCTGCGCGGCGTGCGGCGCTTCGCCGGCGGGGCCTACACGCATTCGATTGTGATGCGCTCGAAGTCCGGCACCGTCCGGTACGTCGAGGGTCACCACAACTTCGCCCGCAAGCCCAGCGCCTTCGTCGCCTGATGGATGGCGCGGGGGCGTCAGGGCCTGTCCTCGGGGTCGAGCGCAGCGTGACCGGCCGCCGCTGGCTGTGGCGGCCGGCGGATGCGCGAACGGGGCTCGGCATCGCCCAGCGCCTTGGCCTGCCGGAAATGGTCGGCCGGCTGCTCGCCGCGCGCGGCATCGGGCTCGACCACGCCGCCGACTTCCTCGAACCGACGCTGCGCGTGCTGATGCCGGACCCCTCGGCGCTCGCGGACATGGACGCGGCGGCGGACCGGCTCGCGGCGGCGGTGCGCAGCGGGGAGCACGTCGCGGTCTTCGGCGACTACGACGTGGACGGGGCCTGCTCCGGCGCGCTGATGTCGCGTTTCCTGCGCGACCTCGGCTGCGAGGTGACGCCCTATGTCCCCGACAGGCTGAAGGAGGGCTACGGCCCGAACGCGCCGGCGATCGCCGGGCTTTGCGACGGCGGCGCCTCCCTGCTCGTCTGCGTGGATTGCGGCATCGCGGCGGGCGAGGCGCTTGCCGCCGCCGAGAACCGCGCCGATGTGGTGGTGCTGGACCATCACAAGGCGGAAGGGCCGCTGCCGCGCATCCTCGCGGCGGTGAACCCGAACCGGCTCGACTGCGGCTCGGGCCTGCATCACGTCTGCGCGGCGGCGGTCGCCTTCCTCGCCGCCGCGGCGACGGTGCGCGTGCTGCGCAAGGCCGGCTGGTTCGCGCGCCGGCCCGAGCCTGATCTGCTCGGGCTGCTCGACCTGGTGGCGCTTGCCACCGTCTGCGACGTCATGCCTCTGACCGGCTTCAACCGTGCGCTTGTCGCGCAGGGGCTGAAGGTGATGGGGCGGCGGGGCAGGGCGGGGATCGCCGCGCTGCTCGAGGTGACCGGGGCGCGGGATGCGCCCTCGGCCCATACGCTCGGCTTCCTGCTCGGGCCGCGGATCAACGCTTCCGGGCGCATCGGGGAGCCCGATCTCGGCCTGCGCCTGTTGCTCTGCGAGGACGCCGTCGAGGCGCGCGTCATCGCCGAGAAGCTCGACGCCGTGAACCGCCGGCGGCAGGAGGTGGAGGGCGAGGTCCTCGCCGCCGCCCACGCCATGGCCGAAGCCCAGGCCGCCGAGGGCCGCGCCGTGCTGCTGCTGGTCGGCGAGGGCTGGCACCCCGGCGTGGTCGGCATCGTCGCCGGCCGCATGAAGGAACGCTTCAACCGCCCGGCCTGCGTCGCCGGGCTCGCGGATGGGCTGGCCAAGGGCTCGGGCCGCTCGGTGCCGGGGGTGGACCTGGGTGCGGCGGTGATCGCGGCGCGCCAGGCCGGGTTGCTGGAGACGGGCGGCGGGCACGCGATGGCCGCCGGCTTCTCCTTCCGCGCCGGGCGGCACGAGGAAGTGCACGCCTATCTCGAGGAACGCCTCCAGCACGCGGCGTTGCTGCCTGCCGCGGCCGACCTGCTGGTGGAGGGCACGCTGAACGTCCTCGCCGCGCAGGCGGACCTGGCGAAGGACGTGGCACGCCTCGCGCCCTTCGGGCCGGGCAACGAGGAGCCGATCTTCGTCATCCAGCGCGCCCGGGTGGTCAAGGCCGATCGCGTCGGCAAGGAGGGCGCGACGGTGCGCGCCATCGTGGAAGGCGAGGGTGGCGGCCGGCTCAAGACCATCTGCTTCCGCGCCAAGGACGGGCCGCTCGCGCAGACCCTGCTGGCCGCGGACAGGGTGCCGCTGCACCTTTGCGGCCACCTGCGCGCGGAACAGTGGAACGGGGAGGTCAGCGCCTCCCTGCAGGTGGTGGACGCCGCGCCGGCTTAGAGACCGTTTGAGAATGCCGGCACCGGCCCGCATCCCCACGCGGCCATCCAACGACAGTATCCTGGATGGGTGGCCGGGTGGGCGGTGCCGGAGTTGAGCATGCGCCATCCGGCGCATTCTCAAGCGGTCTCCCAGGCCATTCCGCCGGCAACAGCGCCGCCGCCTGCCTCAGGCCGGCGTGGCGGCGAGCAGGGCGCGGACCTGCTCCGCGCGAGGGATCGGCGCCACCGCCCCATACCCGGTCGTCGACAGGGCGGCGGCGGCATTGGCGTAGCGTGCGGCCTCCTCCGGCGCGTCGCCGGTCAGCAGGCGCGCCAGGAAGGCGCCCGCGAAGGTATCCCCCGCGCCCGTCGCATCCACCGAGGCGACGCGATGGGCCGGGATGCGCGTTCGCCTGTCCCGCGTCGCGACCAGGCAGCCCGCCGCGCCGCATTTCAGCAGCACCAGCGGGCAGAGGCGCAGGTAGTAGTCCGCCACCGAATCCGGATTGGTAAGCCCGGTCAGCGTCGTGGCGTCGTCGAGGGAGGGCAGGGCAATGTCCGCCATCCCGATCGCTGCGTGGATCACCGCCGCCGCCCGCGCCGTGGGCCAGAGCCGAAGCCGCAGGTTGGTGTCGTATGAAACGCGCACACCGGCGGCGCGCGCGATCCCGATCGCGCGGAAGGCTGCATCGCAGGCGCTCTCCGAGATGGCCTGGCTGATGCCCGAGAGATGCAGGACGCGCGTGGCCCGGATGGCGTCTTCCGGCACCTCCTCGGGCAGATAGCGCGCGGCGGCGCTGCCGCTGCGGTAGAAGGTGAAATGGTGCCCTGCGGCGTCATGGGAGACGAAGTAGATGCCGGTCGGCGCCTCTGCACGGCGGATCACCGTCGCGGTGTCCACGCCTTCGCGTGCCCAGAGCGCCATGAAGGAATCCCCCGGCCCGTCGCGCCCCACCGCGGTGACGTAGCCGACCGAGGCGCCGGAGCGCGCTGCGGCGATGGCGGCGTTGGACGTATCCCCGCCGTGCCCTTCCAGGTAGAGCATCCGCCCATCCGCTCCGGGCGGCTGCTGGTTGAACTCCAGCATGGGCTCGCCCATGCAGAGCAGGTCCGGCATCTCAGGCCCTCATGATGCCGAGGGCCGCCTCGGCGGCCTTCTGCACGGCAGCGCGGTCGCCCGCGGCGATCAGCGCCTCGTCCACCAGGCGGCCGCCGATGCCGACGAAGGCGGCCCCGGCGGCGAGGTAGGCGGGCGTGTTGTCCGGATCGACCCCGCCGGTCGGGCAGAAGACGACGTCCGGAAAGACTGAGCGCAGCGACCTGATATGCCCAGGGCCCCCGGTCGAGCTCGCCGGGAAGATCTTCACCACGTCGGCCCCGGCGGCCAGTGCCGAGCGCACCTCCGTGGGCGTCAGCGCACCGAGCATCAGGCAGGCCCCGGCATCCTGCACCGTGTCGGCAAGTGAAGGATCCACCCAGGGCGCCACGACGAAGCGCGCCCCGGCCTCGAGGCATGCCTCTGCCGTCCGCGCATCCGGCACGGTGCCGGCCCCGATCAGCAGTTCGGGGTCGGCGGCCAGCGCGCGGATCAGCGCAGGCGCTTCCGGCACGGTCATGGTGATCTCGAACACGCGCAGCCCGGCTTCCTGAAGCCAGGCGACGGCGGTGGCCGCGCGGGCGGCGGAGGAGGCGCGCACCACCGGGATGATGCGTGCTTCCTTCAGGCGGGGGATCAGCGGGTGCATGGCAGCCTCGGACTTGGCGACACCATGCTCGGGGCGCCTCGCACCGGAGGCAAGGGGCGGGCGGTCAGACCGCCATGCGATCGGCGGTTGCCTGCAGGGTGCGGGCGGCGGCGAGGGCGCGCTCGATCTCGGCCGCGGTCGTATCGAGGGCGCCGCGATAGCCGGCCACGCCTTCCCCGAGCCGCGCCATGGTGCAGGAGAGGTCGCCGATGGCCGAGCGCAGCCCCTTCGTGGCTTCGGACTGCTCGCCGATGGCCTGCTCCAGGCGACGGAGCGCGAGGCGGAGCCGATCCTCGGGCCGCAGCGGGAGGGTCGTGACGTTCGTCTCGGTTGCGGGGGATTCGCTGGGGACGGGCGCGGACATGGGGCCTCGGTGGAGGACGTTAACGAACGATTAGTGAATCTTCCTGAGGGATGCGAGCAAATTCGTCTTGTTTTTGTTCGCTTGTCGCGAAAATGCGTGAATCATCCTGCGGCCGGATTCACCACGGGCGTCACACGATGAACCCGCATTCTCAAACTCTTGCGGGAAGCACGGCTGCTTGGCCGGCCGCTCATGCCGCGTGTCCTGTGTCCGTGCCGGCGCCGCGCCACAATCGCTGGTGGCGTGGCCGGCTCCGATACATCCCCACGCGCGCCTTTCGGCCTGCCGGCACGCCGAATTCCAACCACAGCCCCGATGCTCTATGACGCAGCCCGGAGGTGGCTTACCCCATGGGCCTGGCCCTAGAGATCGGCGTTATCCTTGTTCTCGTGCTGTTGAACGGCGCCTTCGCCATGAGCGAATTGGCGATCGTGTCGTCGCGGCGTTCCCGCCTGATGGCGCTGCAGCGCCAGGGCAGCGTGGGGGCCGAGGCCGCACTCGCCCTCGCCGACGACCCGCAGCGCTTCCTGCCGACGGTGCAGGTGGGCATCACCATGGTCGGCATCATCGCCGGCGCCTTCGGCGGCGCGCGCCTCTCGGGCACGGTGGGGGAGGCCTTCAACGCCATACCGGGCGTGGCGCCCTACGGTGTCGAGATCGGCTTCGCCCTGGTCGTCATCCTCATCACCTATCTCAGCCTCATCCTGGGCGAACTGGTCCCGAAGCAGGTGGCGCTCCGCAACCCGGAGCGGGTCGCGGTGGCCGTATCCCGCCCGCTCGCGGCGCTGGCGCGCTATTCCGCGCCCGTCGTCTGGGTCCTGGGGAAGTCCTCGGCCTTCGTGCTGAGGTTCTTCGGCCCAGCCGTCCCCGGCGAGCAGTCGGTCACGGAAGAGGAGGTCAAGGCCGTGGTCGCCGAGGGCGCCCAGGCCGGTGCGCTCGAGACCGAGGAGCAGCACATGATCGAGCGCGTGCTGCGCCTGGCCGACAAGCCGGTGCGCGCGCTGATGACGCCGCGCAACGACCTGGCCTGGCTCGATCGCTCCGACCCGCCGGAGGAGAGCGCCGCGCGCCTGCGCGCTTCGGACGTGACGCGCTTCGTGGTTGCCGACAAGCGCGTGGACAATGTCGTCGGCGTGGTGGTTGCGAAGGATCTGCTGGACCAGATGCTGGAAGGCAAGCCGATGTCGCTTGCCGCCGTGATGCGCCAGCCGCTGGTGCTGCCGGACACGCTGACCGCGCTCGATGCGCTGGAGCGGCTGCGCGGCGACCGTCTCGGCATGGCGCTGGTGATGGACGAGTACGGATCCTTCGAGGGCGTCGTCACTGCCTCGGACCTGCTCGAGGCCATTGTCGGCGACCTCGGCCCTGTCGAACTCCCGCGGGACGGCGTGGCGGTGGAGCGTGCGGATGGTTCGCTGCTGCTCGACGGCTCCATGCCGTCGGACGAGTTGCGGGCGCGGCTTGAACTCCCGGAACTGCCGGGTGCGGGCACCTACCACACGGTGGCGGGGCTGATGCTGGCGCTGCTCAAGCGCGTGCCGAAGGAAGGCGACCGCATCGTCTGGGCCGGCTGGCGGTTCGAGGTCGTCGACATGGACGGCCGCCGCGTGGACAAGGTGCTGGCGATGCGCGAGGAGGCGGCCACCTGACTGCTCACCTCGTCGCGGTCTTGGCGATCGGCGCGACGAACTGCGGCTCGGTGTCCCAGGGGAACAGGATCCAGGTGTCCTGGGAGACCTCGGTGATGAAGGTATCCACGGTCGGCTTGCCTGCGGGCTTCGCATAGACGGTCGCGAAATGCGCCTTGGGCAGCAGGGCGCGGACCACGCGCGCCGTGGTGCCGGTGTCCACCAGGTCATCCACGATCAGCCAACCCTCGCCGTCACCGGCGGCGACCGGCGGCTTGGCCACGCGGGGCTGGCCGCGCTTCTCCTCGTCGTAGGTGACGATGGACACGCTCTCGATGAGGCGGCAGTCAAGTTCGCGCGCGATGATCGCGGCCGGGATCAGCCCGCCGCGGGTGATGGCGACGATGCCGCGATAGGGGCCCCTGTCCAGCAGGCGCCAGGCGAGGGCCTTGCTGTCCCGGTGCAGCTGGTCCCACGTCACCGTGTAGTATTTCTGCGTCATCAGTACATCTTTCCCCCGTCCGGGACCCGCATGTCGGGTTTGAGAAGCACAACCTCGCCGTTCTCGTCCGGCACGCCGAGGGTCAGGACCTCGCTCTCGAAGCCGGCGATGCTGCGCGGCGGGAAGTTCACCACCGCCAGCACCTGCCGGCCGATCAGCCGGTCGGTCGGATAGTGCACGGTGATCTGCGCCGAGGACCGCTTGACCCCGAGCGTGCCGCCGAAGTCGATCCAAAGCCGGATCGATGGCTTGCGTGCCTCCGGGAAGGGCTGCGCGTCCACGACGGTGCCGACGCGGATATCGAGGCGGAGGAAGTCGTCGAGCGTGGCGAGGCTGTCCATGGTCAGCGTCTAGAGCAGGTTGCAGGGGGCTGGGAATGCCCTTCGGCATGGCCGGGGGGCTTTCCCCCGCGCCCGCGCCGTTGCATGGAGGGGACCAAGCACACCCCCCAACGGAAACGGACAAGCAATGCGCGACTTCCACCTTCCCGGCCGCAGCGCCGCCTATGGCACCAATGGCATGGCCGCGACCTCGATGCCGCAGGCGACGCTCGCCGCGCTCGACATCCTGCGCGCCGGCGGCAATGCGATGGACGCCGCCATCGCCGCCTGCGCCGTGCAATGCGTGATCGAGCCCGCCTCGACCGGCATCGGCGGGGATTGCTTCTGCCTCTACGTGCCGGCGGGTTCGTCGAAGGTCGTCGCGCTGAACGGCTCGGGCCGCGCGCCGGGGGCGGCGACGCCGGAGGCGCTGCGCGCCGCGGGCCTGACCGCGATGGTCAACACCTCCGCCCATTCCGTGACCGTCCCCGGCGCGATCAGCGCCTGGGAACTCCTGAACCGGACGCATGGCAAGCTCGGCCTCGACGTCATCCTGCAGGCGGCCATCCGCTATGCGGAGGAAGGCTTCGCCGTCTCCCCGCGGGTGGCCAGCGACTGGCAGGGCCTGGTCGGCAAGCTGTCGAAGCATCCGGCCTCGGCGCGCCGCTTCCTGAAGGACGGCGAGGCGCCGGCCCTCGGCAGCCGCTTCGTGCAGCCCGAACTCGCGCGCACGCTCCGCGCCATCGCGGCCAAGGGCAAGAAGGCCTTCTACGAGGGCGAGGTCGCGGCCGACATGGTCGCCACCCTGCGCGCCGCCGGCGGCCTGCACACGGAAGAGGACTTCGCCCGCGGCGCCGACGTGGCCGAGTTCGTCGAGCCGATCTCGATCAAGTGGCGCGGCATGGAGGTGTTCCAGTGCCCGCCGAACGGCGTCGGGATGCATGTGCTGCAGATCCTGGGCACGCTTGGCAACCTCGAGACGCCGGAAGGCGGGCCGGGCTCGGCGCTGCGCTACCATCGCCACATCGAGGCCGCCCGCTTCGCCTATCGCGACCGCGACGCCTTCCTCGCCGACCCGTCGCAGGTCGATGTGCCGGTCGCGAAGCTGCTGAACGCCGACTACCTGAAGCGCGTCGCAGGCGCCATCCGCGACGACGCTGCGATGACCGAGGCGGAACTACCGCCCGCGGGCGAGAGCGACCTCGCGAAGCACAAGGACACGGTCTATCTCTGCGTGGTGGACAAGGACGGCAACGCCTGTTCCTTCATCAACTCGCTCTTCGAGGGCTTCGGCACCGGCATCCTCGCCGAGAAGGCGGGCGTGATGCTCCAGAACCGCGGCTTCGGCTTCCGCATCCAGGAAGGCCACCCCAACTGCATCGCGCCGAACAAGCGGCCGCTGCACACCATCATCCCCGGCATGGTGATGAAGGACGGCCAGGCGATCATGCCCTATGGCGTCATGGGCGGCCGCTTCCAGCCGATGGGCCATAGCCTGTTCCTGACCAACCACTTCGAGTTCGGCCTCGACGTGCAGGAGGCGATCGACTTCCCGCGCCTGATGCCGCAGGGCGGCAATGTGCAGGTCGAGCGCGGCATCCCCGGCAGCGTCGTGGACCAGCTGAACCGGATGGGCCATGTCTGCGAACTGGTCGACAAGCCGCATGGCGGCGGGCAGGCCATCTTCATCGACCGGAAGAACGGCTGTCTGGTCGGCGGGTCGGACCCGCGCAAGGACGGGTGCGCGATGGGCTACTAGCGTAGCCTCGCTACGTCTACCTTGCCCTCAGACGTCGGGCGGGCCGCATCCGCGGCCCTTGGCTTCGCCGGGCAACCGGCGGGCCGCATTCGCGGCCTCGGCGCGCCAGGGAGGCGCGCCGCAGGTCGCGCTCGCCAGATGAGGGAGGGAAGGATGCCGCTCCATGCCATCCGCGCCGACATCACGACGCTTTCTGTGGATGCGATCGTGAACGCGGCGAATGAACGCCTCGCCCAGGGCGGCGGCGTCTGCGGTGCGATCTTCCGGGCTGCGGGCGCGGCGGAACTCGCCGAGGCCTGCGACCGCGTCGCCCCGTGCCCGACCGGGGAGGCGCGCATCACCCCGGGTTTCGCGCTGCCCGCGAAGCACGTGATCCACGCCGTCGGCCCGGTCTGGTACGGCGGCGACCGCGGGGAGCCTGCGCTGCTCGCCGCCTGCTACCGCGAATCCCTGCGCCTGCTGCGGGAGGCGGGCGGCCGTTCGATCGCCTTCCCCGCCATCTCCACCGGCATCTTCGGCTACCCGCTCGACCAGGCGACGCGGATTGCCGTCGCGACGGTGCGGGAGGAGATTGCCCGCCACGGCGAGGTGGACGTCACCTTCGCCTGCTTCGACCAGCACACGCTCGACACCTACGTGAAGGAAATCGGTCCATGACGGAACCCTGCGATCTCTCCGCGGTCGAGGCGCGGCGCCTGATCGGGCGCAAGGCGCTTTCCCCGGTCGAATTGCTGGAGTCCTGCCTGGCGCGCATCGGCGAGGTGAACCACGCGGTGAACGCGATGGTCGCGATGGACGAGCCCGCCGCCCGCGCCGGCGCCAAGGCCGCCGAGCAGGCGGTGATGAAGGGCGAGACGCTCGGCGCGCTGCATGGCCTGCCGGTCGGCATCAAGGACCTCGAGGAGACCAAGGGGCTGCGCACCACCTATGGCAGCCCGATCTTCGCCGACTTCGTGCCCGAGGCCGATTGCGGCATGGTCGCCAACCTGCGCAAGGCCGGCGCCATCGTCATCGGCAAGACCAACACGCCGGAATTCGGCGCCGGCGCGAACACGCGGAACGCTGTCTATGGCGTGACGGGCAATCCATTCGATCCCACGAAGTCCGCGGCGGGTTCCTCGGGCGGGTCGGGCGTGGCGCTGGCCTGCGGCATGGCGCCGATCTGCTCGGGTTCCGACACCGGCGGTTCGCTGCGCAACCCGGCGGCGTTCAACGGCATCGTCGGCTACCGGCCCTCGCCGGGGCTGGTGCCGTCCGAAAAGCGCGGGCATGGCTGGTCCGGCCTGCCGGTGCTCGGGCCGATGGCGCGGAACATGCAGGACACGGCGCTGATGCTCTCGGCGATGGCATCGGACGATGCCCAGGACCCGCTGGCCTATACGCTGCATGGCGCGGTGGGGCGCGGCGTGGCGGACATGTATTATCCGGTGAAGCCGATCGACCTCGGCTCGCTGCGCCTCGCGGTCAGCGCGGATTTCGGCCAGGCGCCGGTCGAGAAGCACATCCGCGAGGTCTTCGCGACCCGCGCCCGCGCCATCGCCCCGATGTTCGGCGCGGCGGATGAAGCCAGCCCCGATTGCCGCGGCGGCGACGAGGCCTTCGAGGTGCTGCGCGCCACCGGCTTCCTCACCTCCCACCTCGAGAAGGCGCGCACGCGCCCGCAGGATGTTGGTCCGAACGTGCGTGCCAATGTCGAGGAAGGCCTGCGCTACACGATCGAGGACGCGGCGCGTGCCGCGGCGCAGCAGACGCGCATGTACCGGGCCTGGCAGCATTTCTTCGCGCGCCACGACATCCTGATCACGCCGGCCATCACCGTCTCCCCGCGGCCGTGGAAGGAACTCTACCCCGCGGAGATCGACGGCCAGCCGACCCGCACCTACTTCCACTGGCTGGCGATGGCCTACTACGTGACGCTGTGCGGCCACCCGGCGGTGTCGATCCCGATGGGCGTCGACCGCAACGGCATGCCCTTCGGCCTGCAGGTGGTCGGCCCGCGCGGCGGCGACGCACTCCTGCTGCGCGTCGCGGCGGCGATCGAGGAGGCCTTCGTGAACGACCCGGAACTGCGCCGCCCGGTCCCGGACCTCGCCGCGCTGAAGGCGGCACCGCCGGTCAAGGAGATGCCGGGCGCGGTGGGCTGGGACTGATCGGGTTCACCAGCCGCGGTAGTAGCCCGACGGCGGACCGTAATAGTACCGGGGCGCCGGGGCATAGTAGCGCGGCGCCGGCGCGTAGTAGCGCGGGCTGTCGTCGTAATAGCGGTAGCGCGGCTGGGACGCGGCGGCGACGCCGAGCCCCGCCGCCGCACCAACGCCGGCGCCGAGCAGCGCCGTGCGCGCGGGGTCGACGCGGCCGTAGGCGTCGTAGCATCCCGCAGTGAGAAGCGCGGCCCCGAGGGCCAGGATCGGCATGGCTCGCATGGCGGGTCTCCTCTTTTCCATTGGGCCTGTCGTCACCCTGTAAGAAGACGCGCTCAGCGTGAAAGTTGCGGGGCTGAATCAAGGCCGGGGTGCGGCGGTTTGTAACGCGCCGTCGCTCTCACCAGCGTGAGCGATAGGGCCGGTCCCAGCCGCTCGCATAGCGGTCGTAGCCGCGCTGGCGGTAGCCGCCTTGGCGCCTGTAGTCGCGCCGATAGTACCGGTCGTTGTCGCTGTTGTTCGCCGCGACTGCCGCCAGGCCGACCAGGGCCGCCGCTCCGATGCCGAGCGCGGCCGTGCTGCCCCAGTCGGTGCTGCCATCCGGATGCTGGCAGGCGCCGAGGGCGATGCTCGCGGAAAGGGCGAGGGTGGGAAGAAGACGCATGGCGGAGATCCTCCTGGCACCTCGGAGGATCGCCGCGGCTCATGGCCCGGCGGCGGCCGGGCGGCGGCATCGCGGCGGCACCATTGCGGCGGGCCGCCACGATTCAGCGGGCTTCAGCCCCGCGTGCCGGAGAAGGCGTTGAAGGTCTGCAGCGTGTAGGTGTCCTTCACGCCGGACACGGTCTGCACCTTCTCCACGACGAAGAGGCCGATGTCCCGGTCCGGCTCGAGGTAGAACTTCCCCAGCAGGTCGTACTGGCCGGAGATGGAGTGCATCTCCGAGAGTTCCTCGATGCTGTCGGCCATTTCCCGGGCAACCCGGTAGGCCTGCCCCATGTCGCATTTGATCATTACGAAGATCGCGCGCATCGCCGGTCCATCTGCTGCGGCGCCGCGCGGATCGGGCGCCTACTTAGCCGGCTTGTACATCATGCAGCGGTCCAAGGCCCAGAAGAGGTGGTGGTTGAACCACTGCACGGCTTCGGTCCCGCGCCGCCCGTCGTCACCGCCGATCCGGTCGTCCGGATCGTTGAGGCGCAGCGTGTCACCGTCGATTCCGGTCAGCACGATCACATGGCCGAGGCCATACCAGTCGCCGGCCGCCCGGACGGGGCCGTAGAGCGTCAGCCAGCGGACGCGCGGGGGTTGTGGGTGCCGGAGGGCAGCGGCACGGGTTCCAGCCCCTCGACGGCGGCGGGGCGGGTGAAGCCCTGCTCGGTGATGCCTTCATTCGCATTCCATTCGACCGGAATGGCCGAGGCGCGGCCCGGCCTCCCGGCAATAGGCGACCATGCAGGCGGCCGCGTGCCAGCAGTCCATGGAGCGACCTGCCCGACCAGCGGCTCGTGAGCAGCAGCGAAGGCCCGGTCGACGAAAGGGCGTTCGAGCGGCTGCGGCCGGGGAAGCGGTGGGCACCGATCAGCGTGGGATGCCTCTCGAGCGGAAGCGGGCAGATGCCTCCAGACTTCGTGGATTTGCTGCCACGAAGCTTCGATGAGCGTCGCGTGGCGCACGGGTGGGCGGCAGTGCCCAAGCGCTGGGCAGGTGGCGTCCGCGGCTGGCGGGAGCAGGGGGGGGACGACACGCGGCATGGTGGTTGCTAGCCTCCCGGGCATGACCGCACTCTCCCAGGCCCCTGATCGGGGCGGACCTGCGCAGCCACTGCTCGAGGTGACCGGCCTCGTGAAGCATTTCCCCATTCACGGTGGGCTCCTCGGCCGCCAGGTCGCGACGGTGCGCGCCGTGGACGGCGTGGACCTGACGATCCTGAAGGGCGAGACCCTTGGCATCGTCGGCGAGAGCGGCTGCGGCAAATCCACCACCGCCCGCCTGCTGATGCGCCTGCTCGACCCCGATGCCGGCCGGATGGTCTTCGACGGCGAGACGGTCGGCGGCAGCGACCAGGCCGGCGGCATCGCGCTGCGCGACTACCGACGCCAGGTGCAGATGGTGTTCCAGGATTCCTACGCCTCTCTGAACCCGCGCCTGACCATCGAGGAAACCATCGCCTTCGCGCCCAAGGTGCATGGCGTGCCCGCGCAGGAAGCGCGGGAGAGGGCGCATGACCTGCTCGCCGCCGTCGGCCTCGCCCCCGGCCAGTTCGCCCGGCGCTACCCGCATGAGCTCTCGGGCGGCCAGCGCCAGCGCATCAACATCGCCCGCGCGCTGGCGCTGCAGCCGCGGCTCGTGATCCTGGACGAGCCGGTCTCGGCGCTCGACAAGTCGGTCGAGGCGCAGGTGCTGAACCTTCTCGTGGACCTCAAGGAGAAGTTCGGCCTGACCTACGCCTTCATCAGCCACGACCTGAATGTGGTGCAGTACATCAGCGACCGCGTGCTGGTGATGTACCTCGGCAAGGTGGCCGAGCACGGTCCGGTCGGGGAGATCTACGAACACCCGGCGCATCCCTATACCCGCGCGCTGCTCGCTTCCCGTCCCTCGATGGACCCCGGCCAGCGCCGTACCGAGCCGCCATTGACGGGCGACCCGCCGAATCCGGTGAATCCTCCCTCCGGCTGCCGTTTCCGCACGCGCTGCACGATGGCCGAGGCCGTGTGCGCCGAGCGCGAGCCGGCCCCCGCCACCCTGATGAACGGCCACGAGGCCGCCTGCCACGCCGCGATGGCCGGCAGCGGCCATTCCGCCGCGCCGAGGATCGCCGCATGAGCGCCGCCCTGAAGCCCGAGGCGCCCGCGCCGCTGGTCCGCGCGCGCGACCTGACCGTGCGCTTCGTCTCCCGCGACTCAACGGTGCATGCGGTGAACGGCGTCGACCTCGACCTCGCGCAGGGGGAGGTGCTGTGCCTGCTCGGCGAATCCGGCTCCGGCAAGTCGGTGACGCTGCGCGCGCTGATGAAGCTGCTGCCGAAGCGCGCCCAGGTCGGCGGGACGATCGAGGTCGCCGGCCGCGACGTGCAGGCGATGAGCGAACGCCAGCTCGCCGACTTCCGCGGCGGCGATGTGGCGATGATCTTCCAGGAACCGATGACCGCGCTCGACCCGGTCTTCACCATCGGGCGCCAGATCGCCGAGGCGGTGCAGCGGCATGAGGGTGCCTCCCGCGCTGCGGCGGATGCGCGCGCGCTGGAACTGCTGGAACTGGTGCATATCCCATCGGCCAAGCGCCGGCTCGCCGCCTACCCGCATGAGTTGTCCGGCGGCCTGCGCCAGCGCGCGATGATTGCGGTGGCGCTCGCCTGCAAGCCCAAGGTTCTGCTGGCGGACGAGCCGACGACGGCGCTCGACGCGACAGTGCAGATCCAGGTGCTGCTGCTGCTGCGCGAATTGCAGGAAAAGCTCGGGATGGGCGTCATCTTCGTCACGCACGACCTCGGCGTGGCGGGCGAGATCGCCGACCGCGTCGCGGTCATGTACGCCGGGCGCGTGGTGGAGGAAGGCCCTGTCGGCCCCTTCATGGCGGGGCCGCTGCACCCCTATCCACAGGGATTGCTGGGCGCGACCGTGCATGCCGGCATGCGTGGCAAGCGGCTGACCACCATCCCCGGCGCACCGCCGAGCCTGGAGCGGTTGCCGGAAGGTTGTGCCTTCGCTCCGCGATGCAACCTCGCCGAACCTGCCTGCACGGCCGCCATGCCGGAGGCCCGCCACGCCGGGCCAGGCCGCATGGCGCGCTGCATCAAGGTTCCGGGCATGTGAATCCCGTCCGCCCGAAGCCTTGTGGAAACGGCAGGCTGGCGTCACATATTCGCGACGGCAGGGCGGACGACGTATGCGGACCATAACCCAGGTGGCGGTGCTGGCCTTGATTGGTGGCGCCGGCGCTGCCTGGCACTTCTACGGCGACAAGGTGGGTCTCCCGCCGCCGCTGGAACTGCTCGGCATGCAGGTCGGCTCGCAGCAGGGCGGCGGGCGGGGCGGCGGCGCGGGCGGTCCCGTCGGCGTGATCGTGCAGCCCGTGCGCGTCGCGCCGGTCGTCGAACGGGTCGAGAGCGTCGGCACTGTCCGCGCGCGGGAAGCCGTGACGATCACCAGCAAGGTCGCGGGCATCGTCGAACAGATCCGCTTCACGGAAGGCGAGCGCGTCGAGATGGGCACGACGCTGGTGCAGCTCGATGCCGCTGCCTTGCGTGCGGAACTCGACCAGGCGCGCGCAATGCTGGATGACGCGCGCAACCAGTTGGTGCGGGCGCGGCAGCTGCAGGCCGGCCAGACCATCGCCGCCCAGCGGCTCGAGACGCTGGAGGCGCTCTCCCGCCAGTCCGAGGGCCGCGTCCGCCAGGCCGAGGCGCGACTCGAGGAACTGCGCGTGACCGCGCCCTTCTCCGGCCGCGTCGGGCTGCGACAGGTCAGCCCCGGCGCCCTGATCCAACCCGGTACGACGATCACGACGCTCGACGACACGGCGCGCGTGCGCGTCGAGTTCTCGATCCCGGAGGTGTATCTCGCGCGAATCCGCGTCGGCAGCGGCGTCACCGCGCGCAGCAGCGCCTACGGCACCCGGCGCTTCCAGGGCACCGTCGCGGTCATCGACACCCGCATCGACCCGGCGACGCGCTCGATCCGCGTCATCAGCGAGTTCGACAACTCGGATGAGGCCTTGCGCCCGGGCCTGTTCCTGACCGTGGAACTGGTGCTCGAGGAACGCGAGCGCGCCCTGCTGGTCGCCGAGGAGGCGATCGACCCGGTGGGCGATCGCGCCTTCGTGTTCGTCGTCCGCGACGGGCGCGCACGGCGGCAGGAAGTGAAGCTCGGCCTGCGCCTGCCCGGCGAGGTCGAGGTGCGCGAGGGCCTGAACGCCGGCGAGCCGGTGGTGGTCCGCGGCGTGCAGAGGCTGAGGAACGACCTGCCGGTGCGCGTGGTCGAGACGCTGGCGCGGCCGACGAGCTGACGGGCATGGTTCTCTCGGACACCTCGATCAAGCGTCCGGTCTTCGCGGCCGTCATCAGCCTCATGCTGACCGTGCTCGGCATCTTCGCGCTCATGCGCATGCCGATCCGCGAATACCCGGCCATCGACCCGCCCATCATCCAGATCACCACGACCTATACGGGCGCCTCCGCCCCGGTGGTGGACAGCCAGATCACCGAGATCCTCGAGGCCGCCGTCGCGGGCATCGAGGGGATCAAGACCATCTCCTCCCAGTCGCGCGACGAGCGCAGCCAGATCACCCTGGAATTCCGGCTGACGCGCAACGTGGACGCCGCGGCGAACGACGTGCGCGACAAGGTGGCACGCGCCCTGGCGCGCCTGCCGGAGCAGGCGGACACGCCGGTGGTGGCGAAGGTCGATGGCGACAGCCGGCCCATCCTCTGGATCGCGCTCGCCTCCGACCGGCTCTCGCCGCTGGACCTGACGGACCTTGCGCGGCGGCGGATCGTCGATCGCCTCGCGATCGTCGAGGGGGTCGCCCAGGTGCTGATCCAGGGCGAGCGGCGCTTTTCCATGCGCATCTGGCTCGACCGCCAGGCCATGGCGGCGCGCGGGCTGACCGTGCAGGACATCGAGGACGCGATCCGGCGCGAGAACGTCGAACTCCCGGGCGGCCGCATCGAGAGCCTCCAGCGCGAGCTGACCGTGCGCACCGACACGCGCATGAGCCGGCCGGAGCAGTTCCGCGAGGTGGTGGTCAGCCGGAACGCGAGCGGCGCGCAGGTGCTGCTCGGCGAGATCGCGAGCATCGAGATCGGCGCCGAGGACACGCGCGGCGCCTACCGGATCAACGGTCGCCCCGCCATCGGCCTTGGCGTCCTTCGCCAGTCAACCGCCAACACGCTGTCCGTCGCCAACGGCGTGAAGGCGGAGATGGAACTCATCCGCCCCTCCCTGCCCGAGGGCGTGGACACCATCATCGGCTACGACGAGAGCCTGTTCATCAGCCAGTCCATCTATGAGGTGGAGCATGCGCTGATGATCGCGCTGGCGCTGGTCGTCGGCGTCATCTTCCTGTTCCTGCGCAGCGTGCGGGCGACGATCATCCCGGCGGTCGCGATCCCGGTCTCGATCGTCGCATCCTTCATCGTCATGGCCGCGCTCGGCTTCTCGGTGAACGTGCTGACGCTGCTCGGCCTGGTGCTCGCCATCGGGCTTGTCGTGGACGACGCCATCGTGGTGCTCGAGAACATCCACCGCCGGATCGAGGAGGGTGAACCCGTCCTGCTCGCCTCGGTCTATGGCGCGCGGGAGATCGCCTTCGCGGTCATCGCGACGACGCTGGTGCTGATCTCGGTCTTCGTGCCGCTCTCCTTCATGGGGGGCAACACCGGGCGGCTGTTCACGGAATTCGGCCTGGCGCTGGCGGCCTCGGTGCTGTTCTCAGGCCTCGTCGCGCTGACGCTGACGCCGATGATGTGCTCGAAGCTGCTCAAGCCGCATGAGGGCGAGACCTGGCTGATCCGGCTGACGGAGCCCTTCTTCGTCGGCCTCAACAACTCGCTGCGCTGGACGCTCGACCGCGCCCTGCGGGCGCCGCTGCTGGTGCTTGGCGGCGCGGCCCTGCTCTCGGCCTTCGCGGTGGTGTTCTACACCGTGCTGCCCAAGGAGTTCGCGCCGACCGAGGATCGCGGCGTCGTCATCATCCCGACCACGGGGCCGGAGGGCGCGTCCTTCAACTACACGATGGAGCACGTGACGCAGATCGAGCGCCTGCTCCAGCGCTATGTCGACAATGGCGAGGCGGCCGCGGTCTTCGCCACCGTCGGCGGCTTCCAGCGGCCCGCGGTCGGTAATGTCGCCAATGTCTTCATCCGCCTCGCGCCCTGGGCGGAACGCAGCCGCAAGCAGCAGGAGATCGCCGCCGAGGTCTTCCCGCAGATCGCCGCCATCCCGGGGGTGCGCGGCTTCGCGCTCAACCCGCCCTCGCTCGGCGCGCGCGGCTTCCAGCCGCCGGTGCAGTTCGTCATCGGCGGGCCGGACTACGATACGCTGATCCAGTGGCGCGACCGCTTCCTCGAGCGCGCGCGGGAGAACACGCGCCTGCTCAACCTCGACCACAACTTCAAGGAGACGAAGCCCGAGGTCCGTGTCGAGATCGATCGGCGCAAGGCCGCCGACCTCGGCATCTCCATCGCCGCGGTGGGCCGCACCATCGAGACGATGATGGGCTCGCGCGAGGTCACGACCTACGTGGTGGGCGGGCAGGAATACAAGGTGCTGCTGCAGGCGCCCGACTCCGCGCGGCTTTCGCCCTACGACCTGCAGAACGTCTTCGTGCGCACCTCCTCCGGGGGGCTGGTGCCGCTGTCCAACGTCGTCACGCTCTCCGAACGTGCCCGCGCGCAGACCCTGGCGCGGGAGGACCGGGTGCGCGCCATCACCATCACGGCCTCGCTGGCGCCGGGCTATTCGCTCGGCGATGCGCTGGGTTTCCTCGACGGCGTGGCGCGGGAAGTGCTGCCGGCCGAGGCGCGCATCTCCTACCGGGGGCAGTCGCTGGAGTTCAAGGAATCCTCCGGCGCGCTCTACGTCACCTTCGCCATGGCGCTGCTGGTGGTGTTCCTGGTGCTGGCCGCACAGTTCGAGAGCTTCGTCCACCCCTTCGTCATCCTGCTCTCGACGCCGCTGGCGGTGACGGGCGGGCTGCTCGCGCTCTGGTGGACCGGGCAGTCCCTCAACGTCTTCAGCCAGATCGGCATGATCCTGCTGATCGGCCTGATGGCGAAGAACGGCATCCTGGTCGTCGAATTCGCCAACCAGTTGCGCGACCGCGGCATGAGCGTGCGGGATGCGGTGCTGGAGGCTTCCGTCGTCCGCCTGCGGCCGATCCTGATGACCTCGATCGCCACCGTGCTGGGCGCGGTTCCGCTCGCCGCCGCGACCGGGGCGGGGGCGGAAAGCCGGATGGCGCTGGGCGTGGTGATCGTGGGCGGCATCACGCTTTCCACCTTCGTCACCCTCTATGCCGTGCCCGCGCTCTACCTGCTGCTGGCACCCTTCACCCGGCCGATCGGGGCGATCGCGGCGAAGCTCGCCGTGCTGGAGGCGGAACAGGGGACGGGCGGCGGGAAGGGCCACGGGCACGGCCCTCAGCCGGCGGAGTGACGCGGTGCGCGGGACGCGATAGGTTCCCGCCCATTACTGCCATGACCACGAGAAGGATGGCCGGATGACCGAGCGACGGAGCGCCCCTGCCGGGCGCACGGGGGGAAAGCTGCTGGCGGATGCGCTGGTCGCGCAGGGTGTGACGCACGCCTTCTGCGTGCCGGGCGAATCCTACCTGGATCTGCTCGACGGCCTCTATTCGGTGCGCAACCGCCTCCAGCTCGTGACCTGCCGCTTCGAGGCCGGCGCCGTTCACATGGCCGAGGCCCATGGCAAGCTGACCGGCAAGCCGGGCGTCGCCATCGTCACCCGCGGGCCGGGCGCCTGCCACGCCGCGATCGGCGTGCACGTCGCCTTCCAGGATTCGACCCCGCTCGTGCTGCTGGTCGGCCAGATCCCGGTCGATGAAACCGACCGCGAGACCTTCCAGGAGGTCGACTACCGCCAGATGTTCGGCCCGCTCGCCAAGTGGGTGACGCAGATCGACGACGAGAAGCGCATCCCCGAGCTGATGGCCCACGCCTTCGACGTCGCGACCTCCGGCCGCCCCGGCCCGGTGGTGGTGGCGATCAGCGAGGAAATGCAGAAGCGCCTCGCGACCGTGCCCGACATCGGCCCGGCCGAGGTGCTGCCCGCGCACCCGGCGCCGGATGCGCTGCCGCGGCTGATGGACATGCTCGGCAAGGCGAAGAAGCCGCTCGCGATCCTCGGCGGGTCGCGCTGGACGGAACAGGGCAGGGCGGACATCCGCGATTGGCTCCTGGCCAATGACCTCCCGGTTGCCGTCGCCTTCCGCCGCATGGGGCTGTTCGACGGAACCTCGCCGAACTACGTCGGCGACCTCGGCGTCGGCGCCGATGCCGGGCTCGTGGCCAAGGCGAAGGAAAGCGACCTCATCATCGCCATCGGCACCCGCATCGGGGAGCCGGTGAGCCAGGGCTACACCCTCTTCGACATGGCCGGCGCGACGCCGATCGTGCATGTCTATCCGGACCAGGCGGAGATCGGGCGCGTGTATCGCCCGGCGCTCGGCGTCGTGTCCGAGGTCAACGCCTTCGCCGCCGCGGCCAAGGCCGCCGGCGCCGTGAAGAAGCCGGCCTGGTCCGCCTGGACCAAGGATCTGCGCGCGGCCCGCGTCGCCCAGGCTGCGCCGCAGGACTACGAAGGCCCGCTGAACCTCGCGACCGCGCTGCAGGAACTGGAGAAGGTCCTGCCGAAGGACACGATCTTCACGACCGACGCCGGCAACTTCGCGACCTGGCCGAACCGCTTCATGCATTTCAGCGAGAAGCAGGATTTCCTCGGCCCGACCAACGGCGCCATGGGCTACTCGGTGCCGGCCGCGATCGGGGCCAAGATCACCCATCCTGACCGTGCCGTGATCGCCTTCGTTGGCGACGGCGGCTTCATGATGACGGGGCAGGAGATCGCGACGGCGTTCCACCACTCCGTGAACCCGGTGATCCTGGTCTTCAACAACCAGATGTACGGCACGATCCGGATGTACCAGGAGCGGACCTACCCGCACCGCGTCTCCGGCACCGCGCTGACCAACCCGGACTTCGCCAAGTTCATCGACGCCTTCGGCGGCCATGGCGAGATCGTCGAGCGCACCGAGGAACTGGTGCCGGCGGTGCAGCGGGCGCTCGCTTCCGGCAAGCCCGCAATCGTGGAGGTCCGCACCAACCCCGAGCAGGTGACCAATCGCGCCACCATCGCGGATCTGCGCGCCCAGGCGGCGACGGCGGCAGCCGGGGTGGCGAACCCCGTGCCGGCGCAGGCAAGTCGCGTCCCCGCACCGCGCCGCACCGGGCCGCGGACGCGCTGACATCGGCGGCGGGCCTGCCCGCCGACGGCACGCACTGGCAGGATCGGGGGGAGGCAGATCCCCCCGAGACCCGCCGGGCGCCCGACCCGGCGTATTCGGCCCTGGGTGGTCCCGTCCGGTTTCGTTAGGCTGGCGGGCGGTTCTGTCGGGTATCCGCCGTGCACGTCTGGCCCCCGCCGCATCATCTGCCCCGCCTCGCGCCTGCACTGCTGCTGGCCTGGGTGATGCTTGCGGCCGTGGCGTTCTGGGGCGGCGAGGCCTATCTGGCCGACCAGCGCAGGATCGCCGTCGCCGAGGGCTACGCCGAGGCGGACGCGGATGTGCGCGCCGCGGAGCAATACCTGCTGCGCATCATCGACCATGTGCAGGGGCTCCATGCCCTGGCGAGGACGCGCGAACTCCTCCGCGCGCAGCGGGAATCCGAGGACGCCGTCGCGGCGATCGAACGCCACCTGATGGAGGTCGCCGGCGCCCGCGCCAGCCTGGTCCTGCAGGTTGCCGTCATCGATCCCGAGGGGTGGCTCTCCTATTCCACGACACCGGGCTGGCGCCCGCTCTACCTCGGTGACCGCGAGCATTTCCTTGTCCATCTGGGGGGAGTGGAACAAGGCCTCCATATCAGTGAGCCGCTGATCGGGCGCACCTCCGGCCGTGCGAGCGTGCAGACCACCCGCGCCATCGCCGATGCCGATGGCGGGCTCCGGGGTGTCAGCGTGGTTTCGCTCGACCCGGTGGTGCTTTCCCGTGGCCTCGCCGCGCTCGGATCGGTGCCGGCCGCGCAGGCCAACCTCATCACCCTGCTGCGCAGGGAAGACGGCAGGGTGCTGGCCCGCACGCGCGACCCCGAACTGCACCTCGGCCGGCCGGCCGCCGACCGCTCGGCCGCCGGCCGCGCGGCCATCGAGTCAGGTGAGCGGAGCGGGACCGCCGACGGGCTGACCCTGGACGGGAAGGAGGTCCTGCTCGCCTTCCGGGTCGTGGAGGGCACGTCCATCATCGCGACCTCGGCGGTGGATCGCTCGGCGCATCTGGCGCGCGTCGCGCAGGAGGCGTCGCGGCTGCGCGTTGCGGTCGCGGGCCTGCTGTTCCTGCTGTTCCTGGTCGGCGTGGCCGCTTCCCTCTGGAGCGCGCGGCGGCGCGCGGCGGCGACGCTCGAGGAACTCGACCGGACGCTGAGCAGCATTCCCTTCGTCGTCTATCGCGGCGCGATCGGGGCGGACGGCGCGCTTTCCCTGCTCTACCTGAGCCCCAGCGTGGAGGACGTGACCGGCTGGCCGCGCGATCCGTCGGGCTGGACGCCCGCCGCCTGGAAGCAACGCGCCGATGCCGGGGCGCGGGACGGTGCCGCCGCCTTCGCCACGCGGCTGGCCGCCCACGGCGCGGCGGAACGCGAGTACCGGATGACACGCCGCGACGGCGGCACGATGCTGGTGATGGAGCGCGCCCGCGTGCTGCGGCGGCGCACCGAGGGCACGCTGGAGATCGTCGGCTCGCTGACCGACGTCTCGGCGGCGCGGGAGGTCGAGGCGAAGACCGCCGTGGCCGCCAAGCTCGCAACCCTCGGCGAGATGGCGGCGGGCATGGCGCATGAGCTGAACCAGCCACTCGCGGCCATGCTGCTGGCGGCGGAGAACGCGCAGAACGCCCTGCGGCGCGGCGATGCGCCGGCTGTCGATGCCCGGCTCGAGATCATCGCCGGCGAGGCCGAGCGTGCCCGCGACATCATCGACCACCTCCGGATCTTCGCCCGCGGCGACGAGGGCGCGCCGCTCGGCGCCGTCGATCCCGCGGCGGCGGTGCGCGACGCGCTGCTGCTCGTCCGTGCCGCGCTGCGTGAGGCGGGTATCACGGTCACCGTGGACCTGCCCGGCCACCTCCCCGCCGTGCGCGGCCGCCAGGTGCAGCTCGAGCAGGTGCTGCTGAACCTGCTGATCAATGCACGCGATGCGCTGCAGGAACGGCCGCCCGCCGCGGAAGGCCGCAGGCTTGCCATCACCGGCCGTGTTACGGCGGAAGGCGGGGTGGAACTCGGCGTGCGGGACAATGGGGGCGGCGTCCCGCCGGCGCTGATCGCCCGCGTCTTCGACCCCTTCTTCACGACCAAGCCGCCGGGGGTGGGGACCGGCATCGGCTTGTCGATCTGCCATGGGATCATTCTCGGCTTCGGCGGCACGATCGCGTGCCGCAACGCCGACGGCGGGGCCGAGTTCACCATTGCCCTGCCGGCGGCGGACCCTGCCGGCGCCGCGCAGGACCCGGTGCAGCCGGCGCTCCAGGCGTGACGGCCGCCCTCAGCAGTCGTGGGCGCTCGCCGCGCCGCGCCGGGCTGCGGCGCGGTGATGGGCACGCTCCACCGCGGCCCCGATCTCCTTCAGCCGAAACGGCTTGCGGACAAGTTCGGCATCGCCGCCGGGCATTGCGCGCGCCAGTTCCTCCGGAGTCGCATGGCCGGTGATCAGCACCACCGAGATCGCCCTGCCGGCCTCGCGCCCCGCAGTGGCAGCGTGCGCGAGGGCGATGCCGTCCGTGCCGGGCATGCGTATGTCCGTGACAAGCACGGTGATCTCCGGCCTCGCCGCCAGGATCTCCATGGCGCGCGCGGCGCCGAGTGCATGCGCCGTCGCATACCCCATGTCCGCCAGGCCGGCGGCGAGTTCGGCGGCGACGACCGGCTCGTCGTCCACCACCAGGACGAAGCCGCCCGGCGGGGCGGGGGTCATCCCCGGACCTGCGGGCAGGTTGGCGACAGGCTTATGGCGATCCATGTCGACGGGTGAAGCGGTCGGCACACCATGCTCCGGATGTCTGGAGGGCCCCCTCTCCGACGGGCGAAGGTCGCACGGGGCATGCACCCGGGGCAAGCAAGCCGGTCCGCGGCCGACAAAACTCAACCTTCACCGCCGGCCGCTTCCGCGTGACAAATGCGGCATGATGCTTCCACGCGCGCCGCATCGCGCCGCACCGGGGCCCGCTGCCCGCCCGGTGGCGGTGCATGCCCGCCGCGCGGGCCTGGGGCCGCCGCCGTGAGGGCCCGGCCACCGGAGGAGGCCTCCCGCCATCCGCCCTGGTGGCGGAGCAGGGTGGTGCTGCTCGCCCTCGTCGCCGTCCTGCCTCTCGGCCTCCTGTCCGGCTTCATGAGCCTGGAGACGCTACGGTCCTACCGGGCCGCCGATGAGGCGCGGCTGCGCGACACCGCCCGCGCCCTGGCCGCGGCGGTGGATGCGCAGTTCGGGGCGATGCTGATGACCGCGATGGCCATCGCCGAATCGTCCCGGCTCGACCGCATGGAGGACATCTCCGTCTTCGAGCGCCTCGCCGCCCGCCAGGCGGCGCATGTCGACGGCTGGATCGCGGTGTTCGGCGCGCCGCCGGAGAACCGGGTGTTCGCCATGTCGCGGCGCGGGCCGGAGGAACCCCTGCCGCAGACACTTTCCCCGGAGACCGTCGTCGGGCTGGCCGGCGCCCTCGAGGATGTCTTCGCGCGCGGCATGCCGAGCGTCTCCGACCTTTTCATGGGCACGATGGTGCGGCGCCCGATCCTCTCGGTCCTGGTGCCGGTCGATCGGGACGGCCAGCCGCGGCGGGCCCTGTCCCTGAGCGTGGAGCCGGAGATCATGCGCGCGATCCTGGCGCGGCAGGAACTCGCGCGCGGCACTTTTGCCGCCATCGCCGACAGCGGGCTGCGCATCGTCGCGCATACGCTCGATCCGCATGGCGACCGGGTGGGGGCGTCGGCGCCGGCATGGGTGCGTGACGCCATCGTCGGCCGGCAGCGGGCGGTCTTCGTCGGACCTGGCTGGTCCGGCGAGGACAATGTCTATGCCATGGAACGCCTGGTCAATGCGCCGGGCTGGACCGTCGTCGTCGCGCAGCCGGTGGGCGAGCAGGCGCGCGATGCGTGGCGCGCGGTCGGCTGGCTCGCCGCCGGCTTCCTCGCCCTCGGGCTCGGCCTCGCGGCCCTGGCCTGGGTCAGCCGGCGCGAGGCCCTGGAGGATGCGCAGCGGGAGGCCGAGGCCCTGCGCCGCGGCCGCGCCCAGGTGGAGCGCCTGCATGGCGCGCTGCCCGCCGTGCTCTTCCTGCGGCATGCGAACGCCGACGGCACCTCCCGGCTACTATACCGCGGCGGCGACATCGCTTCGGTCACCGGCTGGCCTGTGGAGCACTTCTCCGCCCATGCCGACCTCAGCGAGTTCGTCCACCCTGACCATCCGCCGCTGTCGCATGCGCTCGCGCGCACGCTGCGGACCGGGGCGGAGGAGGAGGAATGGCGCCTTCGCCAGCCGGACGGCAGCTGGCGCTGGATGCGCACGCATTTCCGCTGCCTGACGCGGGAGCCGGACGGCGGTGGCGACGTCGTCGGCTACATCCTCAACATCACCGCCGAGCGGGAGGCGCGCGGCCGGGCCCTGACCGGCGCACGGCTGGCGTCGCTGGGGGAGATGGCCGCCGGCCTCGCGCACGAGCTGAAGCAGCCGCTCCAGGCGATCTCCCTTGCCGCCGAGAACGCCCAGTTCGCGGCGCGGGCGCTCGGCGCGGCGGACATCGACCGCCGGCTCGAGCGCATCATCGGGCAGGCGCACCGCGCCGGCGACATCATCGAGCATCTCCGCCGCTTCGCGCGCGGTGCCGGGGACATGACACGCCAGGTCGAGGTCGGCCTGGACGGCGTGGTGGACGCCGTGCTGGCGATGGTCGGCCCGAGCCTGCGCGATGCAGCCATCGACATCGGGATCGACCTCGGCACCCCGCCGCTCCGCGTCATGGGGGACCGGATCGCGCTCGAGCAGGTGCTGACCAACCTGCTGCTCAATGCCCGCGATGCCTTTGTCCAGCACGCGCCGGAGGGCAGGCGCCGCACCATCGCCATATCGGCCTCGCCTGCCCCGGGCGGACAGGTCGCGCTGCGGGTCGCCGACACCGGGGGCGGCATTGCGCCGCAGGTCATGGACCGCGTCTTCGAGCCCTTCGTGACGACGAAGGACCTCGAGAAGGGCACCGGCCTGGGCCTCGCCGTCTGCCATGGCCTCGTCATGTCCATGGGCGGGACCATCGCGGCGGAGAACGGGCCCTATGGCGCGACCTTCACCGTGAGGCTGCCGGGGGTGGCCCTCGCTCAGCCCGCCAGCGGGAAGCCCGTGAAGGCATAGCCCTTGTTCCGCACCGTGGTGATGATGGCCGCGCCGCGCCGGGCGCCGAACTTCAGCCGGATGTTGTGGACGAGGTTGTCGATCGCGCGGTCCTCCGGCCGGTAGGGGCGCTGGAGGATCCGCAGCGACAGCACGTCGCGGTCCACCGGCTCGCCGGGCGTCTGCATCAGGAGCATCAGGAGGTCGAATTCCGTCCCGGTCAGCGGCACCGCCTTTCCGCCGGGGCCGAGGATGCGGCGCGCACCCTCCGCGACGTGCCACCGGGTCGCAGCGGGGACTTCGGGGGCGGGCGGCGGGGTCGGGCCGTGCCGCCGCAGGCGCGCCCTGACACGGGCGACGAGTTCCCGCCCGGAAATCGGCTTCTGCAGGAAATCGTCCGCGCCGACCTCCAGCCCCACGATGCGGTCGGTCTCGGCCCTGTTGCCGGTGAGGATGACGATGTGCGCTGCCGTCGCGGCCCGCATCCGCGGCAGCAGCGTCAGCGCGTCCAGCCGGCCGAGCCATTGGTCCAGGATGACCAGGTCCACGGGTTCGGCAGCGATGGCCGCCATCGCGGCATCCCAGCCGGCGACGCGGGTCGCGCTCATGCCATACGTGGTCAGTATGCTGACGAGTTCCTCGCCGATCGCATCGTCATCCTCGACGACGAGGATGCGTGGCGCCCCGGCGCCACCACCCCGGCCACCATCCGGCGCCTGGATCATGGAGCCCAGAGACGGGGCGCTGTCCTCGTTCAGGTCCATTCTCGCTTCCGCACCATCGCCGGACGTTCCGCGCGCCACGATGCGCGGCCGGCTCAGGCCCGACCGCTTTCGTAATGTAACACGGGGACTTCAGGAATCATCCCCTTCTGCGGGGGATTTCGCGGGTGGTGGCGTGGCGCCGGCCTCCCGCAACACCTCCTCGGCCGTCCGCAGGGCGGCGATGGCGTAGGGGAAGCCGACATAGGCCGAGGAATGGGTGAACACTTCCGCGATCTCCTCGGGCGTGCAGCCGTTGTTGAGCGCGCCGACCAGATGACCGCGCAACTCGTGGTGCTGGTTCAGCGCGGACAGGATGCCGAGCGTCACCAGGCTGCGTTCCCGCCGCGTCAGCGTGCCGCGCGTCCAGAGCGAGGCGTAGGGGAATTCCTCCGAAAGGTGGCGCAGCGCCTGGTTCAGCGGCGTCGTGCTTGCGTCGCGGCGGGCCATGTAGGTGTCGCCCAGCACCTCCCGCATCGCCTGCCGTCCCTTGCTGCGCAGTGCCTCGTGCGCCGACTCGTCATCCATGCGTCCCGCTCCCATGATGCGTCGGGGCGATCCTATGCGCGGTGAGGGCGATGACGAAGACGCTGCTGGTCGTCTTCCATTCCATGACGGGCGGCACGCGGCAGATGGCGGAGGCGGCGGCGCTTGCCGCGGCGGGGCAGGGCGTGCGCGTGCGGCTGCTGACGGCGGGCGAGGCGGTGGCCGAGGACGTCCTCGCCGCCGACGGCTTCGTCTTCGCCACGCCCGAGAACCTCGCCGCCATCGCCGGCGTGATGAAGGCCTTCTTCGACCGCACCTATTACGCGGCGCTGGGGCGCATCGAGGGCCGGCCCTATGCCCTGATGGTCTGCGCCGGCAGCGACGGCACGAACGCCGCCCGCCAGGTGGCGCGAATCGCCACGGGCTGGCGGCTGCGCGCGGTGGCGGAGCCGCTGATCGTCTGCACCCACGCCCAGACGCCGGAGGCGATCCTCGCGCCGAAGGTCATCGGCGCCGAGGACATCGCGCGCTGCAAGGAACTGGGCGCGACGCTCGCCGCTGGCATGGCGATCGGGATGTTCTAGCGGCCTCCGTTCGCCGGGGCTCCGGGACGCCGCGCCGGCTCCTCGTTCTTGCGAGCGTCTTCGCCCGATCGGGCGATCCTGCCTGATCGGGATCCGTTTCAGGCGAAGGGCCGCTGCCAGCCGATCCAGTCGCAGACGGCGCGGCCCATCACGCGTTCAAGCTGCGGTCCCTGGAGCCAGGGCAGTTCCTCGGTGAAGAGCGTGATGCACTGCGTCCAGGAACACGGCATGCGCGTGATGTCGGTGCCCCAAAAGAATCGGTCCGGCCCGAAGGCGTCGTAGAGGCGGTGCAGCCCGTCATGGATGTCGCGGAAGGGATAGGGTTCCAGCGAATAGGCCGGCGCGCCGGTCGCCTTGAGCGCGACATTCGGGAAGCGGGCCAATGCCGTGACCGCATCGAGGTTGGCGAAGGCGGCCTTCCCCTTCTCGTGCCGGATCAGTCCGCAATGATCGATGATCAGGCGCAGCCGCGGATGGCGTTCCGCGATGCGGGCGAATTCCGGCAGGAAGCGCCAGGCCATGGTGGCGACGGGCAAGCCGGCCTCCTCCGCCGCCGGCCAGAGCCAGTCCAGCGTGCCGTCGAAGGGCCAGGATTGCTGGTCGGCGCGCACCAGCGGGTAGCGCAGGCCGCACTGGCCGGGGCGCTCGCGCCAGCGCGCGAGAAGGGGGCGGCTCGCCTCCGGCGCGTCGAGCGGCACCTGGCCGAGCACGGCGAAGCGGTCCGGGTATGACGCGGCGGCTGCTTCCGCGATCGCGTTGGCACCGGGGTCCCAGGAGACGGGCGGGTGGATGAGCGCGGCATCCACGCCGGCGGCGTCCATCTCCGCGAGCATCTGCTCCGCGGTCAGTATGGAAACCTGGCGATGGTCGCCGCTCGGCGTGCCGCTGCCCCAGATATGCACCTGGGCGTCGATGATCTTCATGGCGCGTTTCCCTCTCGCGCCAGTCTCGGCCCGCGGCGCATGCCGCGCAATCTCACGCCCGCGGCAGCGTCATGCCCGAGAAGCGGCTGTCGAGATGTTCGATCTCGAGGAATCCGGCATCGGGGCCGAAGGCCTTGTAGATCGGGAAGGTCTTCATCACGCCGAGCGTCGCAGCACTTTCGAGCGGCGAAATGAAGGAGGCATCGCCGTCGTTGAAATGCGGCTGGCGGATCCAGTGGGCCAATTGCGTCGCCGTGACCGCGTGGAAGCCGCTGTGGGGGTTGAGCGCGCGCCGGAAGGTGGTGGGGCCGAGGCGCAGGAACTCCTCGTCCGGCAGCGGGTCCCGCCAGCGTTCCGTCGCGCCGGGGCGCAGGTCCCCGTCGATCCAGGTCTTGATGGTCGGGCCCTTGGGGTTCCACTCGAAGCGGTTCGGCATGAGCAGGCGGCGCCAGCCGAAGGCGTCCTGGAATGCCATGATCTTCGCGACGAAGCCGGCATCCGCGATGCGCAGGTCGTCCTCGGAGAAACAGAAGAGGTCATAGGCGTTGCGCGCCTCGGCAAAGAGCCGCCGGGCGGAGAAGCCAAGCATGCGCGGGTTTTCCATGGCCACGGCCACGTGGCGCACGCCGCGCGCCTTGGCGTGCTCCTCGTCGAGCAGGTGGTCCCTGCCGTTGGTCAGCACGACGATGTCGAGCGCGTCCACGGCGCCGCGCACGCGCTCGAACCGCTTGTTCTCGATGTTGAGCACCGTCGTCGCGCCGAGGGTGCCGCGCCAGGAATCGATCGCCAGCCGCAGCGTGGCGGCGCGCTGCTCGCGCCGGTGGGAGTCGGTGGAGGAATGGGTCGAGCCTTCCTCCGCCTTGAAGTAGTGGACGATGGCGAGCAGGACGCGCATCAGCGGCCCACCGCGTATCCTTGCATGCCGCGGGGGTTGGCGCCGGCGCGGATGGTGCCGTCAGGCTCCCGCCGCGCGCCGGTCAGCCGGCCTTCGGACCACTCGCCGCCCATCTCGGCGGCGTGGCCGCGCGCCTGGAGGTCTGCCAGCACTTCCGGGGCATAGCGCCCTTCGATCACCACCTTCCCCGGCTTCGCGCCGCGCGGCCAGAAGGAAGAGATCCAGTGCTCCGAGTGGAAGGAGGGCAGGTCGATCGCCTGCTGGATGTTCATGCCGTGGTGGATCATGCGCATCAGCATGATCGGCTGCCACTGGTCCTGCTGCTCTCCGCCCGGCGTGCCGAAGGACATCCAGGGCTGGCCGTCGCGCAGCACCATCGAGGGCGAGAGCGTCGTGCGCGGCCGCTTGCCGGGCTTGAGGCCGTTCGGCAGCGTCTCGTCCAGCCAGAACATCTGGCAGCGGGAACCGAGGCAGAAGCCGAGTTCCGGTATGGCGGGCGAGGATTGCAGCCAGCCGGCCGAGGGCGTGGCGCTGACCATGTTGCCGTCCTTGTCGATCACATCGACATGGCAGGTGTCGCCGCCCGAGGCGCCGAGGCGCGAGACGGTCGGCTCCCCCGAGCCCATCGCGGCGGCGAGTTCCTGCGCGCGGCGGATGGCGGCGTCGTAGTCCGTGCGCGGCGCGCGGCCGTCGGGGCTGCCGGGACGGAACTCGAGCGAGGCGCGGTCGGTGATGAGCGCCCGCCGCGCATCGCTGTAGGCCGGCGAGAGCAGCGTCGCCAGCGGCACGTCCACGAAGTCCGGGTCGCCGTAGAAGGCCTCGCGGTCGGCAAAGGCGAGCTTCTGCGCCTCGATGACGAGGTGGATGAAGTCGGCGCCGACCGGGTCCATGGCGTTCACGTCGAAGCCCGCCATCAGGGCGAGCGTCTGCAGCATCGCCGGGCCCTGGCTCCAGGGGCCGCACTTGAGGACGGTGTGGCCGTGATAGTCGAGCGTGACCGGCGCCTCGACGCCCGCCGACCAGCGGGCAATGTCGTCGGCGGTGATCACGCCGCGATGGCGGCGGCCGGAAGTGTCCATCGCTTCCGTCGTGGCGGCGAAGCGGCCGATCGCCTCGGCGACGAAGCCGCGATACCAGGCGGCGCGGGCGGCATCGACCTGCTTCTCGCGGCTGCCGCCGGCCGCCTCGGCTTCCTTCACGACGCGCTCGTAGGTGTCGGCCAGCACCGGGTTGGCATAGAGGCCATTCGGCTCCGGCCCGCCATTGCGCAGCCAGAGCGCCGCGGAGGTCGTCCATTCGGATTCGAAGAGCGGGCGGACGCTCTCGATGGTCGCGCGGATGCGCGGCACCATCGGCGCGCCGTGCCGGGCATAGCCGATGGCGTAGGAGAGCACGTCCCGCACCGACCAGGTGCCGTGGTCGCGCAGCATCACCATCCAGGCGTCGAAAGCGCCGGGAACCGGCGTCGCGAGCAGGCCGGTGCCGGGCATGATGTCGTGGCCATGCGCGCGCATGTGCGCGACGGTCAGCCCCGCCGGCGCCGGCCCCTGGCCGCAGATGACCTGCTGCGTGCCGGTGCGCGCGCTGTGGAGGATGATTGGGCAATCGCCGCCGGGGCCGTTCAGGTGCGGCTCGACGATCTGCAGCGTGAAGCCTGCCGCCACCGCCGCGTCGAAAGCGTTGCCGCCGCGTTCGAGCACCGCCATCCCGACCTGGCTCGCCAGCCAGTGGGTGGAGGCGACGGCGCCGAAGGTGCCGATGATCTCTGGACGGGTCGTGAACATGCGGGGCGGTTCCTTCGCGGGGAAGCCGATCATTTCCGGCGAGACGGCGGACATGTGGGCGGTTCCTCGGTCTTGCTTCCTTCGTCGTCGCGCAGCACAGGGTGCGCGTCAATCCTGCGGGAGCGAATGCGGATGCTGGTGGCGGTGGTGGGGCCTTCGGGCGCGGGCAAGGACACGCTGATGGGCCTGGCGCGTGCGCGGCTGGAGGGCGACGACCGCTTCCGTTTCGTGCAGCGCGCGATCACCCGCCCCGCCGAGGCCGGCGGAGAGGCGCACCGGGCGCTGGACCTGACCACCTTCGAGGCCGAACGCGACGCCGGCGGCTTCGCCCTGTGGTGGCGCGCGCATGGGCTGCTCTACGGCATCCCGCGCGACATCGAGGCCGACATGGCCGCGCGGCGCGTGGTGGTGGCGAACCTGTCCCGCGGCGTGCTGGCGGAAGCCGCGGCGCGCTACCGCCTGCGCGTGCTGCAGGTGACGGCACCGACGGAGTTGCTGGCCGCACGCCTCGCCGCGCGGGGGCGCGAGAGCGCGCAGGACATCGCCGCGCGCCTCAGGCGGGAAGCCGCGCTGCCGCCCCGCCTCGACGTCGCGACGGTGATGAACGACGCGACCCCCGAGGAAGGCGCCGCGCGCGTGATCGAGACGCTCAGCCGCGCAGCGGAAGACGCTCGGCGATCGTGAAGGGCTCGCCGGGGGCGGGCTGTACGAACAGCGAGATCGCGCCGACGCGGCGCGCGATGCCCGGCGCATCCCCCAGATGCTCCGTCACGGCCGGCAGGATCACGGCCTTTTCCTCGGGCTCCAGGCGCCGTGTCAGCGTGACGTGGAAGCGCCATTCCTCGAAGACATAGGGGTAGCCCCAGCGGTCGAGATGCGCCCGCTGGCGCGCCGGGAGTCGTTCCGGCCGGCGGCGGGCGATCTCGGCCTCGGTTGCCGGGGCGCGGTGGGCGTCGAGCGCCTCCACGCAGGTATCGGCGAAGGCGTGCAGGGCCGGGCAGGGGGCGGTTTCCCGCAACGCCAGGAAGCCATCGAGGTCGTGCACCGCGAGCGGCGGCAGGTCGAAGGGCGCGATCCGCGCCGCCAGCGCCGCGGTCGCGTCGCGTGCGGCCGCGTAGCCGTTCGCTAGCCGGAAGGGCGGCTTCAGCGTGGCGTGCAGGCCGTAGCCGCGCGGATCGGCGGTGGCCTCGGCGAGGTCCAACCCCGGCAGCGGCGGCTGCGGCAGCGCGTCACCCGTTGCCGCATCGCGGCCCAGCCAGGCGCTGCCCGCCGCGTGCAGTGGGTCGTCCGTATCCGGCGCCCAGTAGAGCGCGACGCGGTAGGGCGTCATGCGACGCGCTTGCCCTCGCGCCACACGCGGCGCACCACCGGGATGCCGTGGACGGCACGCAGTTGCACGAGGTCCGCGCGCAGCCCCACCTCCAGCCGGCCGCGATCCGCCAGCCGCGCCATCCGCGCCGGGCGATCGGTGATCATCGCGACGGCCTTCGGCAGGCTGATCCCGGTTTCCTCCACCGTCCGCCAGGCGGCTTCGACCATCGAGGCCGGGACGTAGTCGGAGGCGAAGGCATCCGCCGCGCCCGCGCGCACCAGGTCGGCCGCCGAGACGTTGCCGGAATGGCTGCCGCCGCGGACGATGTTCGGCGCGCCGGCGATGACCTCGACCTTCGCGTCGCGCGCGGCCTCGGCGGCCGCCATCGTCACCGGGAACTCGCTGATGGTGATGCCGTCGGCGAGGTTGCGGCGCACTTCCTCCGGCGTCTCGTCGTCATGGGATGCGATCGGCAGGTCGCGGTGGCGGATGCGGTCCATCAGCCAGGCGCGCTGCGGTTCGCGCAGCCGTTCCCGCTGGTCGAGCAGGAAGGCGATCCGGTCCTCCACCTGCTCCACCGTCATCTGCGTCTGCTTGCGGCGCATCGCGACGTAGCGTTCGACGTCGCGGTACTGCCCGACACCGGGCGAGTGGTCCATCAGGCTGACCATCTGCACGCGCGGATGGTCGGCGACCGGGTCCATCGCCGGCTTCATGTCCGGGGCTGGCAGTTCGCAGCGCAGGTGCAGGAAGTGCTCCGAGCGCAGGAGGCCGGTCTCCGCCATGGCATCGAGATCGGCGACGCCGTCGAGGAAGGTCTGCCCGCGCCCGGCATCGAAGCCGAGGTCGCCGAGGCAGAGCGCGTCGAATACCGTCGTCACGCCCGCCGCCGCGCATTGCGCGTCATGCGCGACCATCGCCGAGCGCGAGGGCCAGCGGGCGTTCTGCCGTGGCTGCACCTGGCGCTCGAGGTTGTCGGTGTGAACGTCCACCACGCCGGGGATCAGGTGGTCGCCCTCCAGGTCGCGCGCGGCGGCGACATGGCTACGGCCCGGCTGGATCTCGGCGATGCGGCCGTCGCGGATTACCAGCGTGCCGGGTAGCGTTTCCTCCGGCAGGACGAGGATGGCATTGGTGAGGATGGTCTCTGCGGTCATGCGGCGTCCTGGTGCGGGAGAACGTCGAAGAGGCGGTCGGCGACGGCTTCGCGCACCTCGGCATCGTGGAAGATGCCGACGATGGCGGTGCCCTGTGCCTTGGCCTCGTTGATCAGGGAAATCACGATGGCGCGGTTCGCGGCGTCGAGGCTCGCGGTGGGCTCGTCCAACAGGAGCACGGGGTAGCCCGGGGCGAAGCCGCGGGCAAGGTTCACGCGCTGCTGCTCGCCGCCCGAGAAGGTGGCCGGCGGCAGGCTGTGGAGGCGTTCGGGCAGGTTGAGCCGGTTCAGCAGGGCGGTGGCGCGGGCCAGCGCTTCCTCCTTCGGCACGCCGCGGGCGATCATCGGCTCGGCGACGATGTCGCGCGTGGCGACACGTGGAATGACGCGCAGGAACTGGGAGACATAGCCCAGCGTCTCCCGTCGCGCCTCGATCACCGCGCGCGGGTCGGCGGTGACGAGGTCGAGATCCTCCCCGCGATGACGCAGGACGATCCGCCCCGCCCCGGCGCCGTAATTGCCGTAGAGGCAGCGCATCAGCGTGGACTTGCCCGCGCCCGACGGGCCCCAGAGCGCGACGCATTCCCCGGCATGGACGACGAGATCGACGCCCCCGAGCACGGGAATATGCGTGCCGCCCTGCAGGTGCAGCGTGAAGGCCTTGGACAGGCCCTCTGTCCGAAGAGCGGGGGTCATGCGGCGAGCACCGAGGAAACCAGGAGTTGCGTATAGGGATGCTGCGGATCGTCGAGCACACGGTCCGTCAGCCCCTGTTCCACCACGCGCCCGCGGCGCATCACCAGGATGCGGTCCGCGAGCAGCCGCGCGGCGGCGATGTCGTGCGTGACGATCAGCACGGACAGGCCGAGTTCGCGCGACAGCGAGCGGATCAGGTCGAGCAGCCGCGCCTGCACGGACACGTCCAGCCCGCCCGTGGGCTCGTCCATGAACACGAGGCGCGGGTGCGTGACCAGCGTGCGCGCGATCTGCAACCGCTGCTGCATGCCGCCCGAGAAGGTGCGCGGCAGGTCGTCGATGCGCGCGGCATCAATCTCGACCTTGGCGAGCCAGGACAGCGCCTCGGTGCGGATATTGCCATAGTGCCGGGCGCCGACGGCCATCAGCCGCTCGCCGACATTGCCGCCGGCCGAGACGTTCAGCCGCAGCCCGTCGCGCGGGTTCTGGTGCACGAAGCCCCATTCGGTGCGCATCAGGCGGCGGCGCGCGGCCTCGCCCATGGCGTGCACTTCCTCGCCGAGCCAGCGCACCGTGCCGGCATCCGGCGTCATCATGCCGGAGAGCACGCGCAGCAGCGTCGTCTTGCCGGATCCGGATTCGCCGACGATGGCGACGACCTCGCCCTCGGACACGTCGATCGCGACGTCGAGCAGCGCGGGAATGGCGCCGAAGCGGAGCGTCAGCCCCTCGGCGGTGAGAAGGGGCTTGGTCATTCGGCGGCCTCCTGCGCGGTCGCGGCCTGGCGCTCGGCGCAGAAATCGGTGTCGGAGCAGACGAACATCCGCCCGCCCGCATCGTCGGTGATCACCTCATCCAGGTAGGTGTCCGTGCTACGGCAGAGCGCGCAGGCGTGCGGCGCGCGGATCGGGCGGAAGGGATGGTCCTCGAAGTCCAGGCTGCGGACCTCGGTGTAGGGCGGGATGGCGTAGATGCGCTTCTCGCGTCCCGCGCCGAACAATTGCAGCGCTGCCATGCGGTGCATCTTCGGATTGTCGAAGGCCGGGATGGGGGAAGGCGACATCAGGTAGCGCCCGTTCACCATCACCGGATAGTCGTAGGCCTTCGCGATGTGCCCGAGCCGCGCGATGTCCTCGTACAGCCGCACATGCATCAGCCCGTAATCGGCCAGCGCATGCAGGCGCTTCGTCTCGGCCCGGCGCGGTTCCAGCCTGAACAGCGGCTCCGGCTGCGGGACCTGGTAGACCATGATCTGGTCCTCGCGCAGCGTCCGTTCCGGGATGCGGTGGCGGGTCTGGATCACGCTCGCTTCCGCCGTGTGCTCGGTCGTCGCCACCCCGGCGACGCGGCGGAAGAAGCGGCGGATCGAGATGGCGTTGGTGGTGTCGTCCGAACCCTGGTCGATCACCTTCAGCGTGTCGGCCGGACCCAGGATCGAGGCCGTGACCTGGATGCCGCCCGTGCCCCAGCCATAGGGCAGCGGCATCTCGCGCGCGCCGAAGGGGATCTGATGGCCGGGGATCGCCACAGCCTTGAGGATCGCGCGGCGGATCATCCGCTTCGTCGCCTCGTCGAGATAGGCGAAGTTGTAGCCTTCCATGGTCGCACCTTCGGCGCGCGGGCTTTCGAGTGCGCTCATTCCGCGGCCTCCGGCAGCGCCTGTTCCGCGCTCTTGCGGATGGTGCGCAGGTTCTCAAGTTCGGACTGGAAATCGACGTAGTGTGGCAGCTTCAGGTGCTCGACGAAGCCGGTCGCCTCGATGTTGTCCGAATGGTACAGGACGAATTCCTCGTCCTGCGCCGGGGCGGTGACGTCCTCGCCGAGTTCGCGCGCACGCAGGCCGCGATCGACGAGCGCCATCGCCATGGCGCGGCGCTCTCCGTGCCCGAAGACCAGCCCGTAGCCGCGGGTGAACTGCGCGGGCTCGGTCCGGCTACCCTTGAACTGGTTCACCATCTGGCATTCGGTGATGCCGATCTCGCCCAGTTCGATCGGGAAGCCGAGTTCCGGCGGGGTGAATTCCACCGTCACATGGCCGACGCGGATCTCGCCCACGAAGGGATGCGCATTGCCGTAGCCGCGCTGCGTCGAATAGCCGAGGGCGAGCAGGAACCCCTCGTCGCCTCGCGCGAGGTTCTGCAGCCGGACGGGGCGCTCGGCGGGGAAGGCGAGCGGCTGGCGCGTCAGGTCGCCAGGCTCCGCCTCGTCGTCCCGCTCGCGCTGCATCAGCCCTTCGCGCGCCAGGAGTTCGGTGACGCGCGGCGCCTCGCCGACAGGCGCGGATGCCTCGGGCCCGGTTGCGCGTTCCTCGCCTTCCGCCGCCAGCGCGAAATCGAGCAGCCGGTGCGTATAGTCGAAGGTCGGCCCAAGGACCTGCCCGCCGGGCAGGTCCTTGTAGGTCGCGCTGATGCGGCGGCGCAGGCGCATGCGCGCCGTCTCCAGCGGCTCGGAAGCGCCGAAGCGGGGCAGGGTGGTGCGGTAGGCGCGCAGCAGGAAGGCGGCCTCGATCAGGTCGCCCTTGGCCTGCTTGATCGCCAGCGCGGCGAGGAAGCGGTCGTGGCACGATCCTTCCGCCATCACGCGGTCCACCGCGAGGGGCATCTGCTGCTCGATCTGCGCAACCGCAAGTTCGGGCACCGACGCATCACCGCGCCGCGTCTCCTCGAGCCAGGCATGGGCGGCGCTGATCGCGCGTTCGCCGCCCTTCACTGCGACATACATCGGTTCAGCCCTCCGCGATCATGACGGTGCGCGGCAGCGCCGTGAGGCGGTCCCCGGCGCAGAGCACCACGTCCACGCCGCAGGGGAAGCCGGCGCGGTTCGCCACCCAGGCGGAGAGGAAGCCCTCGGGCGCGCCGGTCACGCGCAGCCGGTGTTCATGCTCGATGCCGGGGCCGGTCAGGTGCCAGCCTTCACCTTCGGCAAGGTCCGAGACCTGCAGCACCAGCGTCGCGCCGCCCTGAGGTTCTTCCTCGGTGCCCTGGGCGAGGGCTGCCAGCGCGGGTGGCATTCCCGTCGCCAGCGCGAAGGCGGCCGCGCCCGGTTGCGCGACGACCGGCGCGCCGCAATGGAAGCGCAGCCACGCCTCCGCGGCCGACCCGCCATCGAGCCAGAGTGGCGTATCGGCATCGGCCAGCGTCAGCAGCACCGCCGCGGCGGCCTGGTTCAGAGGTGCAGGAGGGTTCAGCGCGCCGCCCGCGCGCTGGATGCGCCCGGGGCGGCTCACCGCCTCCAGCACCGCGCGGAAGGTGGCCTGGGCGTCGAGGACGGGATCGGCGAAGCCGGCGGTCAGCATGGTCATCGGGTCGTCTGCATGGCGAAGAAATCCACGCGCGTGGCGGCGGCCTTGCGCGCCTCGGCGTCCCGCGCCGCCTGCTGGCGGGTGGCGAGCGGCGCGATCACGCCTTCCATCAGGGCATCGCGCCGCGCCGGGTCCTGGAGAGCGGCGTCGAGCAATGCGGCGAGTTCCGCCTGACGCTTGTCCCGCCCGGCCACATAGCCATGCCCCACGGCATCGCCGAGCCGCACGGCGCAGCGTGTCACCGTCATCTCGCCGAGGTTGAAGGGTGCGCCATCCCCGCCCGCGCGGCCGCGCACCATCACCAGCCCCGTCTCCGGCGCGCGCAGGCGTTCATGGGCGGGAAGGGGGGGCAGGGTGGCGAGCAGGCCGGCGATCTCGTCGGCGGCTGCGCGTGCGAGCACCGCCATCCAGCGGCGTCGCTTCTCGGTGTCGGCGGTGATCATGTGGTCCATCGAATTTGTCTAGACAGTTAGACATCCGCCGCGCGACAAAGTCCATGCGGATATCTCATGGACTTGGTCAGGCATGGTTGAAGTTTCGATGACAGACGCGCCGCTGGCGCGCGGGCAGGGCATCGCCCTCTGGCGGCAGATCGCGGCCACGATCGAGGGCGAGATCTCCCGTGGCGGCAAGGCCGGCGGTGAGCGCCTGTCGACCGAGGCGGTGCTGACGAAGCGTTTCGGCGTGAACCGCCATACCGTCCGCCGTGCGCTCGAGGACCTGGAGGCGCGCGGCCTCATCCGCGTGGAGCAGGGCCGCGGCGCTTTCGTCGCCGAGGACGTGGTGGATTACCGCCTTGGGGCCCGCACGCGCTTTTCCGAACTCGTGCGAGGACAGAACCGCGAACCGGCGGGGCGCATCCTGCGCATCTCGGAGATCCAGGCGGAGACGCAGCTCGCCGAGGCGCTCGGCATCCGTCGCGGCAGGCTCGTGCTGCGGGTGGATCGGCTGGGCCTGGCGGACGGGCGGCCGGTGGTGCTCGGCGCGCATTACCTTCCCCTACCGCGCTGCGCGGCCGCACCGGAGGCGCTGGAGCGCAGCGGCTCCATCACCGCGGCGCTCGAGGCTTGCGGAATCCCCGACTACCGGCGGCGCGCCTCGCGCATCACCGCCCGGCTGCCGACGCCGGAGGAGGCGGAACTGCTGCAGCAGTCGCGCTCGCGCCCGGTGCTCGTCGCCGAATCCCTCAATGTCGATCCGGCCGGGCAGCCGGTGGACTGGACCCAGTCCGTCTATGCCGCGGGTCGCGTGCAACTCGTGGTGGAGCCCTGACGGCATGGACTGGACACTGACCGACGGCACCGTCCTCAAGGACGGGGCCTTGGCGAAGGATGCACTCGCGCTGGCGGGCGGACTGGTGACGGAGGCGCCCGCGCCCGGCGCGGCGCGGTTCGATGCCTCCGGACTGCTGGTGCTCCCCGGCCTCGTCGACATCCATGGCGACGCGCATGAACGGCAGTTGCAACCGCGGCCGGGCGTTGACCTGCCGGTTCCGCTCGCGCTGCGCGATTCGGCGGCGCAGCTCATCGCCTGCGGCATCACCACGGCCTATCTCGGCGTGACGCTGTCCTGGGAGCCGGGGCTGCGCTCGCTGGGCGCCTGGCGCGCGCTGAAGGCGGCGCTGCCCACCGCGCGCGCGCACGCGGCGACGGACCTCCGCGTGCACCTGCGCTTCGAGGCCGACAATCTCGATGCGCTCGAGGAGGCGCTCGAGGGCATCGCGGATGGCAGCGTTCACCTGCTCGGCTTCAACGACCACACGCCGGCGATCGTGAAGAAGCTCGGCGACCCCGTGCAGGTCGCGAAGTATGCCGGCCGCGCCGGGGTGAAGGCGGAAGCCTATCGCGCGCTTGCCGACTCGGTCATCGCGCGGCGCTACGAGGTCCCGGCCGCGCGCGCGCGCCTTTCCGCCGCGGCGCAGGCGGCGGGCATCCCGATGCTCAGCCACGACGATGCGACGCTCGATGACCGCGCGCATTACCGCGCGCATGGCGCAACCATCTGCGAGTTCCCGATGGCCGAGGAGGTCGCCGCCGATGCGCGCGCGGCCGGCGAGCATGTCGTGATGGGCGCGCCGAACGTGGTGCGCGGCGGCAGCCATCTCGGCTGGGCCTCGGCCGCGCCACTCGCCGAGCGTGGCCTCGTGACGGTGCTTGCCTCCGACTACGTCTGGCCGGCGATGCTGGAAGCCGCCTTCGCCATGGTCCGGCGGGGCGTGCTGGACCTGCCGCGGGCCTGGGCGCTGGTGTCGGCGAATCCGGCCGAGGCCTGCGGCCTGGCGGATCGCGGGCGGCTGGCGCCTGGCCTGCGCGGGGATGTGGTGGTCGTGGATCCGGCGACGGCGGCGCCGGTCGCGGTCTTCGCCGGCGGCGGCCTGGCCTGGCTGGCGCCTGGAGCGGCGGTTCGGCTGCGGCGCTGAGCGCCGGAACGCGCGTCGGGGGCGGCGCATCGCTGCGACCGCCCCCGGCGTGATCTCCCGATCGGAAGGATGGGCTTGGCTCCCCGAGTAGGCGCGCAGCGGGCGTCCCGATGGTTCCCATAATGTGCCAACGCATCCCTGAAATCCCTTGAATTCCGCGGCATAGGCGGCCAACTGGCGGCCCCATCCATCCCAAGCCATCCCGCCGCATCCCGGCGCGGCCAATGGGGCCGGATGGGGCCGCTCAGGAAGGAAAGCCCCGCCCGAAATGCTCACTGAAGTCCAGATCAAGGCCGCGCGACCCGGCCGCTACTCCGATGGCCGCGGCGACGGCCTCATGCTGTTCGTCAGTCCCACCGGCGCGAAGAAGTGGGTGCAGCGCATCAAGGTCGGCGCGCGCTACCGCGAGATCGGACACGGCGGTCACCCCGAGGTCGGCTTGGCCGAAGCCCGGCGGCGCGCCGCGGAGGCGAAGTTGCAGGTCGCCGCCGGCGTGGACCCGATTGAAGCGCGGCGTCAGGTGCAGGCCGTCAAGGCCGCGCCGCTGGGCCGGACACTGAAGGATGCGGTCGAGGGCTACATCGCCGCGCATGGCCCGGCATGGCGAAGCCCGAAGACGGCGACCCTGTTTCGCAGGAGCCTTGAGGATCATGCGGCAGGGCTGCTGGCGCGCGATCCCGCCGGCATCACCCTCGATGATGTGCATTCGGTCCTGGCGCCGATCTGGTCCTCGAAGCCGGTCCTCGCGCAGAAGGTCCGAAGCAGGCTTGAGCACTCTCTCGAATGGTCCATGGCGGCGGGTTGGCGTCCGCATGGGCTGAACCCCGCCGCGTGGCGGGGGGCGATCCGGACGCTGCTCGCCAAGCCCGGAAAGGTGACGCGGAACAGGCACCATCCGGCGCTGCCCTGGTCGCGCATCCCGGAATTCATCGCGGCGCTCCGGGATGAGGTTGGCAACGCCGCGCGATGCCTCGAATGGGTGGTGTTGACGGCCAGCAGGAGCGGCGAAGCGCGCGGTGCGACTTGGTCCGAGATCGACCTTGATTCGGCGATATGGGCGATACCGGCGGCGCGCATGAAGGCGGGCCGGGCGCACCGTGTTCCGCTATCCGCGCCGGCCGTCGCCCTGCTTCGCGCCATGCTGCCAAAGGGCGGCGTGAAGCCGGCGCAGGGCCTGATCTTCCCGAACAGCCGGACGGGCGCGGAATTCTCGGATGCGGCGCTGCTGGCGCTGCTGACCCGGATGGATGCCGGCTCGACCAAGGCGGGCGGCGTCGGCTGGCGGGATGAAGCCGGCCAGAAGGCGACGCCCCATGGGATGCGGTCGGCCTTCCGAGATTGGTGTGGCGATGCCGGCCATCCGCGGGAGATCGCGGAAGCCGCGCTGGCTCATGCCATGGGAAGCGCGACCGAGCGGGCTTATGCGCGGTCCGACCTGTTCGAGCGGCGGCGCGTGCTGATGGATGCCTGGGCGATCACCTGCGATGGCGCGGCGCAGCCCGGTGGCAATGTCGTCCAGATCGCGCGGGGCGCGGCGTGATGCTGACCGCGTGGGACGCGATGTGGTCGCTTGCATCGGCCGAGGAAGCAGGGGAGTGGCGGGCGGCGGAGAATCTCGCGCCATCGGAGGATAATCCGGCGCCTTGTTGGATGGCACGGCAAGGTATCGAGGACTCCCTTCGGTTCCGGCTTCATGCCGCGCTGGCTGAGGGTGCGATGCTTGCGGAAGGCTGGCCGGATGATGGCGGCGACCGGCGGATGATCCCCCCGCCGGCATGGGCGGGCATGGGGCTTGATGTGGAAGCCGGCAGGGCCGAGGGCGGGGGGCGCGCTTGGGCTGGGTTGCGCTTCCGCCCGGCGGCGGCCCAGGCGGCGCTTATGGCGGCCCCGGCGGCGGCCCCGGCGGCGCCATCCCGGCCGGCCCGCGGAAGGCCGCGGCGGGGGGAGGACGATCTATCGCTAGCGGAAGGGCGGGCCGCCTACTTGGCGTGGTGCCGCCGCATCAAGCGCGACCCCCGCGACCCAGATGCGCGGTCGCCCTCGTGGCAGGAGGTATGGTCAAAATTCCGCGGGTTGATGAAGCGCGAGACGATCCGCGCCATCCATCAGCAGGCGTGGGGGCCGAAGGCATCCGAGAAGGGGCGGAAGGGCGGCCCGGCGTGAGTGTTCCCGGCGTGAGTATTCCCGCGCGGGCGGAATTTCGGGAACACTCAGAGCCGCGGAAATCTGCCGTTTTTGCCCCCTGAGTATTCCCGCTGAGTGTTCCTCGAAAGTTGTTTTCGGTACACTTACGATGCCTAGAATGGGGGGCCTTGAAGCATCGAAGCGGAAGGGCATTCCCCCAATGTCGAAGCAGGCGCCAAGCGCCACCACCAGCACGCCGGCGGGCGGCGCGATGCCGTCCGGCCTGCGAATACTCCGAGGCGAGGATGTTTACGGGAAAGAGGGGCGGACGGGCTGTAGTCGAAGCCAGTGGTATCGCCACATTGCGGAAGGTCGTGCGCCGCCTGGATTTATGATCTCGCCGCAGGCGCGCGGATGGCTGGAGCACGATATCGACGCATGGATCATCGCGCGCGTCGAGAAAGGTGGAATCGACAAGGCGCCGCCCGCCACGCCTGAACCTTATGCGTCCATGGTCGGGCACAACGGCGGCCCGCCGATGAAGCGCCGTCGGGGAAGGCCGCGAAAGAACGCGACCCCGCCCGGCGTGTTCGGCGGCCCCGCGGAGGGCGGAGCATGAGCGCTGCCCGGGTTTCCAGGCGTCCTGTTATCGTCGTGGCTTACGATGCGCGCGACGCCTTTGCCGAAGTAATCTACTTCATCGCGATCCGGCGCCGCGGCCAACAGCTGCCGCTCGTTGAGATCGGAGACGAGGGGCCTATCGAACCTATTGATCTATTGCGCAGGATGCGGGGCTGCGGCGACATCCTTCCGGGCAGCGTCGGCGATGCCGTTCATGGCATCCTCGAGGACATCTATCGCGGCGAACCGCCGCGATACAGGAACACGTATGCGGCTGCGGCTCGGCGGCTGATCGAGGCGGAGGCGCTCGTATGAGCGACGCCCCGAAGGCCGCACGCACCATTTGCCTGAACGTCACTAGTGGGACCATCCCGCTGATGGCTTCCGCGTTGCACGTCGCCGAGGATGATGATGTGGCCGAGCAACGCTGCGTCGCTGTCCACGAGGCTGGGCACGTAGTCGCCGCTCTGGTTTTGGGGATCTCATTTCGGAGCGTCAGCATCGTGCCTTGCGCTGATCATGCCGGCATAGTCCGCATGGGAAAGCCTCCCGAATGCCTGGGCGGCGCTGACATGCCAAGCCGCTGGGTGATGGCCCGCGGCATCGTTTCGATGGCAGGGCCGGCTGCTGAAAAACTATTCTCCGAGCGTGAGCGCTGGCGCACTGATCGGGACCGTTGGGGTGCCGATGAACGAAACGCTGCTGACTTCGCCGACCGGGCGGCGTGCGGCCATAGGGACACCATGGATGCGTTCGTCGCGCTGTGGCGCGCGCAGTCCTCCGCCCTGGTGGAACGAGAGGGTTACGCTATCGACGCCGTAGCGCATGCGTTAGCCGAACGCGGCCGGATGAGTGCCGCCGAAGCCCGTCAGGTATGGCATGCCGCTACTTCTGCGCGGATTGATGCGGCGAGACGGCCATGAACGCCGCCGTCGATCGGCTGGCGTTTGCGTGCGCGCGATGCCTCGACACAGCGGAAGTCCGCGACCGGGACCGCGGCGCGTGAGAGGCGGTCATCGACGCCTTGTCCGGCCATGGCAGCGCGGTCGATGCGCTCTCGCAGATCGATGCGGCGAGGGCGCGCACGCGATGATCGAAATGGCGAAAAAGACTGGCTTGCGCGGCCATAGCGGCCACGCGCAAACTGAATACCGGAGAACCCCACAACGCAGATCCGCAAGCAAGCGGGCTGGCCGCCGCGTCGGAATGGTCCGGCCCGGTAGAAGCGAAGGGGTTTTCCGATGATCCGACAGCACCGCATCCTGCGCCGCGCCTCCGAGCGCGCAGCCACTTGATCCCGTCTTAACCCGCTGGTGCATCAGCAGGGGAAGAACAGGACCAAGCAAGCGCGATCTTTTCCGGGGATCGCCGCGAGCATAATCCATCCTCTGCCCGAGGCGCCAGCCGTCCATGAAGGACGCGCGCCGTGTTCATCGACCTGCAGCAAGGCGTTCCGGCCTATCGCTTGCCATGGAACGCATCGCCTTTCAGTTCCGCCCGGTCTGGCGGAGGCATCGTCACCGCCATTCGCGCGACCACCCCGGACGTGGTGCAGAAGGTCTTCGCCGTCGATGCGGACGGGCGCGCGACCAAGAAGGCCGCGGCCACGATCCGGGCCGGCGTCTGTCACCCGATCGAGGTCGCTGATCTGCGCGACATTGGCGAGTTGCTGTCGGAACTGTCAGAGAAGCCCGACCACTGCCTCATGCTCGACGCCTTCCTCTATGCGCCGGCCTTCGGCACCTTCGATCTGGTCAATCGCTACACCCTACGCCGGATGCTGCCGCGCCTCGGCCCGGATGCGCCGCATGGGGTCCATCAAGGGCCGTTCGGCCCGGTTGCCGCCCGCCTCGCCGCTGGCATCGACCATAGCGGGTTTGTCCTGCTCGATGCCGACAACTGGCCCGGTATGCCGAGCGAATGGGCGGCGATGACGATGGCCGAGCGCGTGCAATTCCTCGCCGCGGTGGTGCCTGGTCTCGACGCCTGCGAGCGGGTGGAAGCGCGATCATCCTCTGCCCGCGCCGTCGCGCCCGGCGGCCGGCCCGGCCCGGCCTCGCATGGCTATATCCGCGTCTCGCATCCCGCGCTGGTCGATGCGCTCCGGCGCCACATCATCCGCGCCACGAAGGCGCGCGGGCTGGCCGCGCCGATGGCGCGCATCGCGCGCGACGGGTCCGGCCGCATGGTCGGCCGGGAATGGCGCACCGTGATCGACCTCGCCGTGATGCACCGCGGGCGGCTGATCTTCACCGCCCCGCCATGCGTTGATGGCGCTCCCGGCTGGACCATCGCCGATGCAGGCGTGCGGCTGGTCAATGAGGGCGGCGGCGACCTCGATCTTGGGTGGCTCGATCAAGAGCGCCCGGCGGTGGCTGGCTGGCGAGGCGATGCCAGCGCCGCCGAGCCCGCGCCGATGGAATGGGCTGACGCCGCGCCGCCGCATGAAAGCCCCGAGCGTAGCCCGACCCGGCCGAAGGGCGTCGCCGTGCCGCGGACGCTCCCGGACCCGGCAAGCGCCATGGTCGGCACGCGCAACATGACGATGTTCAACTACGCCCGGTTCAAAGCCTACGCCTGGGCGGATGCGAACGGCACGCCCAAGGTTCCGTTCGGCCTGGTCCTGTCGTGGTGCCGCGAGGCCATCGCCGGGATGCTGTGCGACACCGCCGAGACGGAGCAGCAGGCCGTCGCCACGGCGCGGAGCATCACGGACTGGATGCCGTTGAACTATGAGCCGGGCGTCGGCATCCGAAGCGCACCCAAGACCGAGGCGGAAAAGCGCGCCGCGCGAGTTGCGGGCCGCGCGCAAGGGGCCGCGACGCAGCGGAACAGGACCGACGCAGACGTGGAGGGCGCGATCAAGCGGCTGAACGTGTGGGGCGAGCGCGTGACGGCCGCGAGCGTGGCAAGGCTGGCGAAGGTGTCGATCAGGACGGCAGCGGGGCGGCTTGCGAAGGCCAGGGCGGCGGCAACGGACCATGCAAACATAGCGCGCCATCATATGAATAGCGTGGGCGCGCTTGTCGCCGCCGATGCGCCGCTTCCGGTGCCGCCTTCCGCCGCTCCTGCGCCTGCCCCACTGCGGAAATCTATCGTTCCTGCCTTCCCCGGAAAAACGCGGCCGAATTGCGCGCCGCGCGCAACGGTGGATCGCGCTGTCGATGCATCGGCGGGGCTTTCGCCCTCCTGGCATGGGGAGCGGCGCGCCAGCCCGCCACGATGGCCGCCGCCCGATCCGATGGCGGCGGGCCTGCATCGCGGCTGGCATGAGCACCGGGCGCGGCTTCGAGCCGGCGCGAGGGCGTCGCCATGAGCCGGGAGCAGCGCCGGGCCGTCCGTCAGGCGCTCGCCGATCTGCCGGGCGTCCGCATCGAGGGCGACCGGATCATCACCACCACCGAAGGGAGCGCCACGCCATGAGCAAAACACGATTCACATACCACCAGATGTGCGACGCCATCCGCGATGTCTACGAACGCGACGAGATCGCCGCCATCGCAAAGACCGATCCAATCCGCGCCATTAAGCTCTACTGCGAACAGGCCGCCACTACGGCCCCAGAGGCGATGGCCGTCCGCATCCGCCTTCGCGCCGAGAAGCGCATCGACTCCCTGATGCGCAAGATGCGAAGCCGCAAGCAGCCGTCGCCCGCGAAGCAGGACGCGCCGCCGCCTATGCCAGCCAATCCCGGCGTATCCGCGCAGGAGGCAGCCGACTTCATTGCCATGGCCGCCCTGCCGAATGAGCAATTCGAGCAGATGATCGCCCAACCCGGCGCGACCACTGAAGCCGTCGCGGCGGCTGGTCGAGCGCATCTTTCAGCGACCGCCGGCGCATCGCCGGGCAGCGGAACGAAGCCATGACCGACGCGACGCGCCTTGGCCTGTTCGGGCTGCCGCTCGATGATGCGCCGGCGGGTGCGGACGCAGACCTTGTGCTCGACGTGTTTGGCGAGCCGGCAGACCCATCGGCAGCCTTCGCGTGTCCGAAGGCGAGGCGCAAGGCTTTCGAGCAATGGGTCGCTGGTGGGCGCGATTTCGACCGTCTTCCGGTCGGCCTTCTCGGCGCGATATGCGGCGCGGCGCTCGGGAGCCGGAAGCAATGAGCCGCGTCGCCGAGATCGTCTCGCGCCTCGCCCGCTATCCCCGCCCCGGCCATCCAAAAGCCGCCCAGCGGCATTCCCGCGCAGCATGGTCGGGTTCGCCGCATATGCACGGACTGCATGACCTGATCCGCGCGAGATTTGACCTACGCCAACGCGATGGCGCCGCAGCTGGTGCTACACGGTCGCCGCGGATCGCCCCCGGCGCCCTGGCACTTCGCCTGCGTCGCGAGGGCGGGAGGGAAGCGGCCGGAAGCCGCCGCCCTGGCCCTGACGACCGCAACCGGCGCTTGGAGGCCCCGACACGATGGCTGAGACAACCACACCCCTGCCCGAGGTCGGCGCCAAGCCCGCCGCGACCGCGACGAGGGCCGCGACGTCAATGCGAAAGGAGGACAACGTTGGTCTTGCGGCGGAATTTGCCGTCGCCGCCTATCTGACCAACGCCGGCTGGTTCGCCGCGATGATGCCATCGTCCACCTTCCCCGGTATCGACATCATGGCGCGCAAGGCCGGCTACGAACCTGTCTCCGTTCAGGTGAAGGCGTCGCGGAAGCGCGGGCAGTTTTTCGTGATCGACAGCAGCGCGACACGGGTCAATGGGGCGGTGCCAGACGTGCCGGCACAGATCTACGTTTTCGGCGCGAACGAAGCCCCCGGCTTCAACAGCGCATGGTCCTTCTCGGTGATGACGCGGGAGGAGGTTCGCGCATGCATGAAGTGTGATGCTGGCGGCTCCTATGTGCCGGCGGCTGCGGTTCGCGATCCTGCGAATGTCGATGCGTGGTCGAAGATGGCGTTGGCCGCGAGGCCCATCGCGGAGACGCGGGCATGCCCCATGCCGTCCCCATCTCCACGAGGATTGGAAGGAACATCGACATGACCTCGCCCGCCATCCCGCCCGGCATCAGGCAACTCGCAGAAGCCGTTGCAAACCAAATGCGGGCTGACGATGCCTCGTTCTATTCCTTGTATTCGGATGGCTGCGACGAGGGCGCTGTTCAACACCTCTCGACACTCATCATCCAGGCGCGCATTCGAGCAGCATCGCGAATCTTCGAGGGCCGATCGACCGTTAATGATCGCGACGCCGCCATCGCGGCCGCCGGTCTCCTGTTGGCTGCCGATCGGATAGTTGCTGACCCGGCGACGCTTGAGCCCTTCGTCGCGGCCGCGCTGGCGCCACGGGTGGAAGACCGATCGAGCAACGCTTCCGGCCCGGCCCCCATCAAGCCGCCCGACCAATTCGGGTAGCGCCGGCCCCCTTCCGCCCCCGCACCAGAAGGCCGCTTCCCGCATGCGGGGAAGCCGCCACGCGGCGCCTAGGCATCCCGCCGCCCCGCCGATGCGGGCCGGCCCCCGAAGGCCGCCAGCGCGCGCCCCATGCGTCCATGCGGGTCGCCCTCGCTTCCCGCGACTTCGCGCTGCGCTACAATCACGGTCGCAACTTGATGCCCGACCGCGCGCAACGCAGTTCAGCGCCCTGAACTATTTAACCCCTACGTTGCCCGACGAAGGCGGTTCCAGGGCGGGCCAGCCCGGCACTTATTGCGAGGGGCAATTGCGCAGCAGCAGTTGCTGAGCTTCAGCTAGTTCTGGTGCTGCAAGTTCGATGTGGGGAAGCGATCTGGAGATAAAGCCGGGGAGTTCGAAAGATAGGTCCATTTTTTCGCCTGCAGCGAGGGCTCTTGCGACAGGCGCCGGGAGGCTGACCTCAACCTCGACTTGAGAGCCGTTCCATCGAAACCCGCGCGTCTGAGCCGGCCAGCGTTGAGGTCGCGGGGCGGGATACGGTTCGCTCCAGATCGCGCCGCCGTAGTTGGATGCGAGGACACGATTTACGTCAGCGGCAGTTCCGCCCCGCGCCAGGTAGCGAAGGTCAGAATTGATCAAGAGCCGTGCCCTCAACCCGGCCGGATTGCGGTGATCGCACGCGATCTCCGCCACGACGGCTGTCTGGTTAACGATGATCCTGGTTCGGAGGGCAAGTCCGCCAGCGGAAGGGGTCATGGTCCACGGCGGCGCTGACGCTGGGTCGTTCGCCAGACCGATGCCAAAGGCCTCAGCTCTGGTGAGGGCACGGACAGTGTCAGGGCTGGTCCGGGCCGCTAAATCAAGAAGTCGGGCGTGAACGCCCATTACCGCGAGATACTCGACGAGTCGGCCGCTGATTTGTTGGGCATCGGACAAGCCGCGGTCGTAGGTGTCCGCATCTCGCTGTGGACCGCCCCGTCCGGCGCTTGATCCCGGCGTGCCAGGCGACCGGTAGAATTGGTGCACGCCGAGGATCTGTCGGCTGTAGTCGCTCACGACCCACTGCGGTGATCGGGGAGGGACGCCGCCGACGGGATCGTAATAGCGCCGCACACCACCGGCGAAAGCGAAAACGCACGCGGACATGCATTCGGCGCCCTGGGCGAAGGCGAACGGGGCACCGTTGGGATCGGTCAGGCGTACAACGTGGCCTACGACGGTATTGACCGCGTTGGCTCGGAACTGGCGACCGAGTTCCATGCCGCCGGTGAGCGAGCCACCAGGGCTGTGCAGATACACTGTCACGCCGCTGTAGTTCTGAGGGTTGTCGCTCACAAATCGGCGGAAATCGGCGGGCGTTTCAGAGGTGATCCGCCCCACGGCGGAGACGAAACTGCAATTCGCACAGTTTCCCCCATTGTGCGCCCATGCGAAGCGCATTGGTGTTGATGGTGCGGGTGTTGCTGGCGGGTCTGTCTGGGCGGTAGCAGGCAGCACGGTCACCGCCAAAAGGAGAACGGCCGCAACGATACTGCGTGGCAGGGAGAGCCGCGCGGGTAAGGGCATTTCACTCTCTCTTAGGCGATCGATGCACGGAGGTAGATAAAGAACTCCGTAGCGCGCAAGCCCAATCGCAGTCCTCTCAGCCTTTGCGACGGCCAGCTCGCAATTGCGGCTGACCCGCGCAAGGCTCCCGACGGGTGAAGCGCGAGGAAGCGGAGTGTCGGCCTGCGGACGGGAAACGGCGCGAGGCGCTGCGAGTTCGGCCGAGGCGCAACGGACAAGCGCGATCGCCCCCCCGCGTGAGTGCTGACGCCGAGCCTACGCAGCCCACCGCGCAGGACAGCCCATGGACCGCGCCGGCTACCTCGCCGCCTCGCGCATGCGGCGCGCCGTCTGGACGTGTAGCGACGCCTCGCCCCGTCCCTGATCCAGCGACCGGTTGCAGCCCCATGGACCGGGCCATCCCTTGGGACAGAGGGGGGGATGGGACAGCCGGCGGGTATGCGCCAAACCGGACGCTGGGACCGGATTTTCCTTGCCCGCGAGATTCCCATTTGCGGGGGCCGCGGGCCTTCGATCATCGGCCCTCGGTGATCGCAGCGGCTTGGCGGCGAGTGCGGTATCGCTTCGGCGCGACCGACAAAGCGCGCGGCAGCGACCAGCCGATGCGGAGGCGGCCCCACACGACGGAAGGATGCAGGCCGGCGGCGAGCGCTGCCTCGCGGATCGCGCCGGGGGGGCGACCGGAGGGGCGCTTGCCCATGGCGAGCGCGTCGGCGCGGGAAATGCCCCGCGCCATGCGGGCGCGGATGGTGCTTTCGACCAAGCCGGCCGCGGCGAGCGCCTCCGCGCGCGATGCAAAGACGCGATCTCCGACCTTCACCGGCCTCTCGGGCGAGATCGGCGGCGTGCTGACTGCATGCTCGGGAGTCCAGCCGCGATGGACGCGGCCCGCGGCGGTGGCGCCGTCGATCCCGGCCGCGCGGGCAGCGGCGTTCAGTGAGCGATGCTCCGGCGGATGCGGAAGGCGAATGCGCTTCGTCATGGCGCCGATGATGCCACCGGCCGCACGGCGCTGCGACCGCGGCATGGAAGCCGAAAGGATTCCTTCGCCGCGCTTCCGCGCATATGGTCGCGCCGTGAGCCAACATGCCGCCGCGCCCCGCGATCATGCCGAAGCCGCGCCGCCCCGGCGGATGCGCGCGGGCGCCGATGGGCCGGTCAATTTCGGCAAGGATGCGCTTCGGTTGTTCGACCAGGCCGACCAACTCGCGGCCATGATCCACCAGCGCAAGCGTCGGGACTTCCAATCCTGGCTGCTGATCGGCAAAGCCCTCGCGTCCGCAAAGGCGCAACTGGCCGCGCATCATGGAACATCGCTCACGCACCTTGGCCGGCCGTGGACCGTATGGCTCGACCGGCGTCCGGGCCTTCGTGCCATCAGCGAGTCCGACCGATCATCGGCGTGCTGGTTGTGGGCGAACCATGAGGACGTGATTGCGTGGCGCGACGCGCTGCCCGAGGCGACCCGCGAGAAGTTGGTGCACCCGGCGACGAACCGGCAGGCGTGGAATCGGCACGTCCGAATGTTGGTGGCGTCGCCGCTGGCAAAGCCGCCGCAGCCGAAACCGGACCTTCGGTGTCACGTCACGCGGCTTGAGAAGATCGTGGTCGATCTATCGAGCAGGCACGCTGCGCTTGAAGGCGAGGTCGCCGCGCTGCGGGAGACGGTGAGAAGCCTCGAAGCCGTCGCGGTCGGGGCGATGAAGCCGAAGGGGAACGGCGTTGCGGCCAGGGCGGCGTGAGCGCGAGGCGGCGCATGAGGCGCTGGTTCGTCAGGTAGCCGAGCAACGGCGCCGGGCGGATGAAGCCGAGCGCCGCGAGAAGCAGGCGCGGGATGAAGCCGCGCGGATGAAGGCGGCGGCGGCCAGGGCGTTGGACGCGCTGCGGGCGAGGGGCTGAACTTCATCGAGGCTGATGGTGCCGGCCATCACCTGTTCCGCCGTGCCACGCGCCCAGCGCAGGACGGCGCGGGCCTGTTGCAAAAGGCGCGGCGTAAAATGCGAAGCGGCTTCGCCTTTTGCGGCCTCGTCCTTGTTCCCTCGCCCGCGCTTGGCCTCGGGGAAGTGCATCGCCAGGGCCATCGCGAGTTGGCCTTTCGACATGTGGCGGCGCGCCGTGTTCTTGCTGACGATCAGCGCGACGATGGCGGCCTCGGCGGTGCCGCGCGACCAACGCAGGACGGCGCGGGCGCGGGAGAGGCGTTCCGCCGACACGCCTTGATGTTTGGCCGCCAAAGAACCGCTGGAACCCTTGCGCTTGAGCGTGGCCGCGGCGGGATAGTGCATCGCCAGGGCCATGGCCTGATGAGATCAGCGCGACACCCATTGCGGCGCATCGCGCAGGTCCGGCCGGGCATCGGGACCAAGCGCCACGCCGCCAGCATCGAGCGCGGCCAGCACGGCTTCGAGGTCGCGCACCGGCAGCCCGCCATGGTTTGCTTCCAACCGGGCGATGGCCTCGCGGCTGACGCCTGACCGCGCGGCGAGTTCGGCTTGCGTGAGGTCGAGCAGCGAGCGTCCCTCGCGCACGAGGTCGGCGAAGCGGAGGCGACCGAGAGCGACGCGCGGCATGGGCGGCTGCATGACGTGGAGCATACCGCGGTCATCACGCGAACAACATCGCGAGGCGACGCGCCGCGCGGGTCTATCCCGGTCGCATGGACGCCCCGAACGCTGCTGCTGAAACCGCGCCGCCGCTTGTCGCCACCTTCGGCGCCAACTGCCGGATTCCGCCGCCGCCGGAACTGCTCGACGCGGACACGCGCCAGATGATCGAGGCGCAGGATCGCATCCTGATGGGCGTGATGCGCGACGTTCTCGGCGTCGCCCAGATCCCGATGCCCGGCCCGGTCCATCGCGCCCGCGTCTGCCCGCCCGGCTGGTGGGGCAGTAGCGCGATCTTCGGGTCTTGCTCGCCATTCGGCCGCGTCGTGATGATGGCCGCGGGCGCCGAGGGCATGGCGTTGGATCACGTCGCCGGCCCCGGATCTGACTTCCGCATCCGTGGCCTGTCGCCGGAGGTGTGGGCGGTCATCGCGGGGCATGAAGCCTGCCACGCTGCTCATTGGGCCAGCCTCGGCCCCGGCGCGGCGGCGGCGCTGGCGACGGACCCGGATCGCCGGCCGGGCGAAGAGCCGGCGGGCTTCGGCGCGTTTGTGCGGGAGTTGCACCACCGATGGACGGGGCGGGCGCTGCCGGGCGGCTACGATCCGCTCCGCTGGCCGCAAGACGCGCCGGGCCTCGGTGTATGGACCGCGCTCGTTGCATGCGCTGTCTCGGCGGTCGCCATCCCGCCCCCGTTGGGTCGGCAGCCCAGCGAGGAGGAATGGATGCGGGCGTGGCGACGGGAGGCGTCCATCAACTGCTGGGAAGACGATCAGATGCGCGCGGCCGCCGCCGCATGGCGCGCCGAGCAGGGGCGGGCCGTCGCATGAGCAACGCAGCCGCCGCGCCGCCGACCCTCGGTGAACTGGACGTCCTGCTCGATGAGGTCGGCGATTGGGCCGCGCTGGAATGGGGCATGGACCGGCCGCTGCTGCCGCGTGAGGCCGAGGCGATCCTTCGCCGGCACGAAGCGGACCCGGCCAGCACCCGGCCCGGCCAAAGCCGTGAGACCCTTTCCGCGGCCGAGCGGCAACTTCGCCTTCAAGCCGACGCCTTCGCCGCCTGCGCCGCCGCGCTTCGGGCGGGCGATGCCGCCGCCGTGCCTGCGGGAAACCCCAATGGCAGCGGCCATGCCGAGGTCCGCGAATTGCTGGTCGATGCGGCGGAACTGCTCCCGCTGCTGACGGGCGACGCGACGGCGGCCGGGATCATCGAGCGCGAGCATGAAGCCCTGGCCGACGCCTTCGCCGCGGCGTCCGTCCGGTGCCTGGGGATCGCGCGCCACCTTCAGGGCGAGCGTCATCGCATCCACGCCGCGGACTATCGGCGCGTGCTGGTCGACGGGTTGCAGGAAGACGCGGGCGAGGCGCGGCGGCGGCGGGGCGCGGGCAAGGCCGACAAAGGGGCATCCGCATGAGCCAGGATATCGAGCAGTTGGTGATCGCCACGGGAATGCTGGTCCGCGAGACGAAGCAGCAATTGCGCGGCGAGAGCGAGGCGCTTCTGCAAGCGGTCGGCGCGCTGGCACGCGAGGAACGCAAGCGCGTTGATCGTGCAATCTCCGGGGTCGCGGCCGTTGTCGCGGCTGGCACGGCGAACGCCGCCGCGCTGGTCGCCCCGGCCGCCACCGCCGCGGAGGCCCGCCGCGATGTTCTTCTCCGGCGCAGGACGGACACCATGGCGACACTCCTGCACTGGCTGGAACGGTGCGTCGATGATGACGGCTGATCCCGCCGACCTCGCCGGCCTTGCGCCCATCCCGCCCGGCGATTGCGAACGGTGGTCGCCCGCGGCGCTGGCCGAGGCGGCCTTCATCGCCGAAGCCCTGGGCCTGGACCTCGATGCCGTGGTCGGCGCCACCACGGTTCCGGCCGGCGGCCTGGACTCCCTGACGCTGCACACGATCGGCGCATTGATCGGGCTGCATCGCGCCCTGGTCGTGGTCCTGGGCGCCGAGCAGGGGCGCGAGTGGCTTCATCGGCGGAATTCCGGGATCGCCTTCGGGGGAGACGCGCCGGCTGCGATCATGCAGCGGGACGGCCGGCGCGGATTGCTGGCGACGCGCGCTGTCCTCGATGCGATGCGGGGCGGCACCTTCCCGGCGATGGAAGTGGGCGAGCCTACGCCGGTTCGGCTGGCGCCGGTTCGGCTGGTGATCGCATGAGCGCCGTCGCCGCCAGCGCCGTCGATCTCGCCCTCCCTCTCGCGGCGCCGGTGGTACGTTCCATCACCCACCCGCTGGTGGACTGGTCGGGCGTGGCCTACCGATTGGTCGCGGTGCCGGCCGTCGCGAGCCGGGCCAGATCGGTGCCGCAGGCGATCGTGGCTCTGGCCGCCATGTCCTCGCCCCGCGCGCGCCTCGGCCTGACGGAAACGCCACACGGCCATGCGCGGATTGTCGAGGCCGCCATGGCCGCCGTCGCCTTCATCCCCGGCCTGCCCTGGGTGGCCGATGGCGTCGCGGCCTGGATTGCCTTTGCCAATCCGGGGGACGCCCTGGCCGCGACCGCCGCCGGGCTTCATGCGCAGGTTCTCGCCGCCGGCATGGCCGAGATTCGGGGCCTATGGCGCGTGCAGCCGGCCGATGTGCGAGGCCGCTTCCTCGATGCCAGGGAGGCGCGCGACCGTCCGGCCTTGCTCGCCGGCCCCGAGGCCGCGCCCCTATCGCGCCGGATGGGAGGCCGCATTGCGGCCGCCGGCCGGCTCGATGGCGTCCTGGCGGCTGACGGCCGGATCGTGGTCTTTCGCGCCGCCGCGGTCAGGGTTCACCCGCTCGGCGCGGCCTACGACCTGGTGGTCGCTCGCGGCGGCGAGGCGACGGCGCGGCGGATAATCATGGGCAAGGAGAGCGAGACATGAATGGCGAAGTCGAAGGGCTGCGGCGTCATAGCCGGGAGCAGGCGGCCCACGCGGGCCAGCGGGCGCGAGATTGGGCGGCGCGGCAGGTCGAGGCCGAGCGCGGCCCCGTCCGGTTCGTCCTGCCGCCCGGCGCGAATGCGGCGCAGGCGGCGGCGTGGCAGCGCGCTGCGGACGAGATCGCGAGCCGCGAGCGTCAGAGCAAGGTCGCCCGCGGGTGGGAGCGCATCCCGCAGCGGAACGCGCCGCCGGGCTGCATCCCGGTCTGCGCACTGTTCGGCAGCAAGACGGTCATCCTGGTCGTGGATCGCGCCGGCCGGCTGTGCCTGTCCGAAGGCGGGAAGGCCGGGTCGGTCATCACTGTTAGCGAGGCCGCAGCCATCGCCCGGGGGCTGATCGCCGCCGGTCGCTGACGGCCGCGCTGCCTCGTCCTGCAGGGCCGTCCCGTTTACTAGGAAGGTCGCTACCTTCGGCGATCCTCGGTCGCATCGCCCGCAAGGCCAGGATCGCCCGCCAGCCGGCTTGATGCTCGCGCATATCATGCAGCGCGTGCATCTGGAACATCGCCATGTCACGCCAACGGATTGATCGGGCGCCACGCATTCGCCGCGGCGCTGGTGCTAGGAGACGTAGGGATTGGGGAGCGGTGGAACCGCCGCCTGTCACCTTACTCCCACCCGGCGCGATGGAGGCGCCGACACGATGGCTTTCACCACCACAACCCAGTCCGGGGCCGCGGGAAAGGCCGACGCGCCGAATCCTGCGCTGGTCAACGCTCTGGCCCCTGCCTATGGACCGTGTCCGCACTTCTGCACCCAGGGCGGACGGTGCAAGGATGCAGTCTGGAATCCGGCCCGAGGGCACATTCCGCGCGGCTTTCTCGGCGCGACAGGCGCGCTTGAGGAGGTGCGCCTCGTGATGGTGTTCGCAGAGCCGGGCCATCCCTACGCCGACATGGACTTCAGCGGCGCGACGACGCCCGCGGCCCTGATCGCGGCCACCACGGCCCATTCAGCCAGCCGCCGCAGCGGCGCAAACGAGAAGGGATTCGCCGGTGATCGTTTCCACCGAAACGTGGAATGGTTCATCGAGCAATGCTTCCCCGGCGCTTCGTCTGAGGAAAAGGCGCGGCGGGTTTGGCAGACCGAGGCGCGGCTTTGCTCGGTCCCTGAGGAGATCGGTAAGTCGGACAGCAACCCGTGCGCGGAAACATACCTGACGCGCCAGTTTCACCTTCTGTCGCATGCCACATGGGTTGCCTTCGGCTCTAAGGCGCAGCGAACCATGCGCAGGCTCCGCCTCCCGCATGTCGCGGCCTACGCGTTGGCACCGCCGGGCTGCAACCACATCCCTGCGCGCCCGTCTTGGGAAGCGGCGATTGCGAAGGTGCGCGCTGTGCACGAAAGCGGGGGCTGACGCATGGAAGCCCTGGCCGTCCAGGCGCTGTTGCTGATCCTGGCCCGAGCCGTGCGCAGGGCGGGCCGCGCATCCCTCGACATGGCCGCAGCCTGCGCCGGCCTGTAGATAAACCGGGCGCGCGCTTCATGCGCGTCCAAGAGAAAATCGCGCCATGCCGCACCGTCGATCCATTTCAACCGCGCCTGTAGTTGTCGCTTTCCTGCTCGGGCTGAATGCGTGCGGGTCTCCAGCCGAACGGCACTTGCCGCTTGAAGCCGACGAATTCCACATTCCAAGGCCGGCCCAGACCATCACGCCAAGCCTTCGATCAATCGAACTCTACGGCGCGCGGCAATACGTGCTGCCGGCAAGCCTTGGGGGCGCTTATCGAATTGTGGAGCACCGCCAGGCCAGCGGCCTCGATCATGTCATCCTGCGCTGGCGGCCGACCAGCCTCGACAGTGTGTTCCTTCGTGGCGACAAGCCCGACACGGAGTTGCGCGAATATCAGGTCTGGACCTTCGATTGCGCGAAGTCCTCGTGGACATTCAACGGGTTCGGCCCGTCGCTGGATCGCGCGCGTATGGCCGCGCAGGCAAATCGCGGCGCGCTCCGAGCCCGAGACGATGCGCGCGATTTGCAGGTAACGCGGGCGATCTGCGCCCGAATAGCGGCCGCCCCGGCGGCGGCGCCCGTTGAGGCCAGTTCGGAGAATGCCCGCGTCAGCCCGACCGTGCCGGTGTCGAGGGGCCGGTAATCCGCGCCGCGATCCTTCGGGCGGACAATGGCACCATGGGGCACCACAACCGCGCCGCAGTCGCCGGGGAGATTTGCGACATGGAAGTCCTCCTTATCACCGCCATCGCTCTCTGGATCATCGGCAGGGTCGCCAAAGCGCGCCGCCGCGCCCGCGCCGTGGCGGAACTGACGCGGGCCTTCGATGAGGCACATCGGGCGCTGGCCGAGCAGTCGGCGTGCATCGAGGCGGCGCGGGCGGAACTCGCCGATATGGTGAGTACGGTCGCCGGCATGCGGGACCTGTTGCGTCGGCATGGCGGGGGTGGCGGTGATGAAGGCCGGGACGATCCTCCGCCTTCCGGCCCGCTGCCCGACCCGCTGCGCGATCTCATGGCCCGGCGGGCGAAGACCGGGGCGGGGAGGGCGTAGGCCATGGCCCGACTGCCCGAGGCGGAAGGCTGGCGCTGCATCGGCGAGGTGAGATCGACCGGCCGCGCCAATCACGGAAGCAAACTTCGCCTCCCCGACGCCCCGCCGCCCGTCGCCTTCACGCTCTACGCTGCGTGCGATCCGCGAGACCTCGATTGCTTCTATGTCGGCAGCGCCGCGACCATCGGCCGGCTTCGCGAGGCTTGGCGCATCGGCCCGCGCCGGGGGCAAAGCGGTGAGCATCACACGACCAAGCGCGGGCCGCGCATCTTCGCCGAGTGCGGACGCTTCCTGCTTTTCGAGAAGGTGGCGCGCTGCCATGCCGACCCCGGCGGGCCGACCAAGCCGGCGCTCATCGCGGAGGAATTGGAATGGCTCGCGCGGATGGATGCCGCTGGCCCCTTCCTCCTCGACAACGTGTTTGGGATGGGCGCCATCCGCGCGGGGCGCGGGCTCGACATTCGAGGGCGCCCGCTCGCCGAGCGCCGGGCTGTCAACCGGCTTCGCTCGGGCGCGACCGCCGGGCCGCCTGATCCCCGCCACACGCGCGACTGACGCGCCCCGTCGCTCTCGCCGGCGCCATCCTGCTGTGCGCCGCCTGGGTCGAGCAGCCTCGGTCGCTGCCGGCGACGCCGTAGTCAGGCCGGGTGGCGCCACGGCGGCCCCGCGTGCAGCATCCGATGCGCCGCGCGCATACCGATCGTGCACCGAGAACCGCTGGCGCCAGTGGCCGCATATCGGCCAACAGACGGCGCAGCGCCCAGGAGAACCGCCGCCATGAATGAGCCGTGACGCCGTGCGCTGGCTGATACTTGGCGCCGCGGCGCTCGCCCTCTTCGTTGGCCTCGGCCTCCGGGAGCCGGCACGCATCCAGCCCATGCCGCGGGTGGTCTATGGCCCGGCCTATGCTCCGGGTGCCACCGCAGTGCCGGCCACGTCTGCCGCGTCGCCCCGCGGCGTCTGGACCGAGCCGCCCCGCTCCATGTCTGCCGAGCCGATGCGGTGCACCGCTACCGCCTGGGCCGATGGCGACACCCTGACCGTCATCTGCGGCGGATCGCAGCATCGCATCCGCGTCCGCTCCGTCGATACGGTCGAGCGCGGCGAGCCGGGATACGCGGCGGCACGAGAGGAATTGCGGCGCCGCACGCAGGGCTGCCCGCTCGTGCTGGTCCCGCACCATCGCTCCTATGACCGCATCGTCGCCGATGTGATCTGCAACGGCGTCGATGTGGGTCGGGCGATGGATGCGGCCGGCTGGTCGAAGCCGGTCGGGGCGCGGCGGTGACGATGCGGCCTCCGGGTCACAAAGGCCGGCGCGGGATGATGGCGCGCAAGACCTCCGACTGCTCGTGCGTCATGCGTTTGGCCAGCGCCGCTAGGTAGTCTCGCTCCTTTTGTAGGTCCGCAAGATAGAACCGTTGGCGCTTATCCCGTAGCCGGGCCTCGTCACCATTCGACCGCGGCATGTGCCCGAGGGGGACGCCCGGCTGCTGATACTCGCGGAACATCTCCATGCGCTCGTGGGTCGCCGATGGGTCGTCCTCGACTTCATCGACCAGCCTCCGTTCCCGCCAGACGCCATGGACGATCCGGTTGCGCGATGTGGTCGCCCGATCCAAAGCCGCGAGCAGGTCTTCAACTTGTTCCTGCCCGGCGGGGGTCAGTGTGATTTCGGCAAGCGCCGTGAGCATCCGTCGCAGACGTTCCGATCCGCCCGCTGCGTGGAAGATCGCCCATGTGCAGTTGAAGTCGCGGATGCCAGCGAGGTTGCCGAGCAGGATCATCGCCTGGTGCTCGACCTTATCCCATTGCTCCATGAACTCGCCGAAAGCGATGAACAGCGCCTCGCGGGGCGGGTCGAAGGGCGGGTGCGGCAGAGGGTTCACGAGTTTGGTCGTTCGGCGTTGCTCGTGCCACCGCTCGGCGGACCATCCACGGGTGGCGCGTCGGTCGTGGCGTTCGAGAACGAATTGACCAAGTCATCCATGTGGGAAAGTAGGCCAAGCGCCTTCGCCGTATTCCGTTCCAGATCCTCTCGAAGCGATGCCGTCAGCCGGGCTTCGTCCGTTGCCACTCCAAGATCCTTTCGGATCGCAATGATCGCCTCGATGACAACGGGCTCGCACTTTTTGGCCGCATCCAAGATGGCGTGGGCGACCGCCGCAAGCACCTTGAAGGACTCCCCCTGAGCAGCCAGAAGCAAGTCCTGTTGGCGCATGTCTGCGGCGTCCAGGTTTCTGACGCGCTCTTGCAGCCTCTGCACCACTGGGTCGCGGGGGTCACGGATCATGGTTGGGTCTTGAAGCCAGCGCAGGTAGGTCGCCCGCTCGGAGCGCAGCCGATCAAGCCCATCCTGGAGGGTCCGCACGGCGCTGTCCTTGCCGCGCGCATAGATGCGATGCCGAATGACGACCTCGCCGCTCGCGAGGGTCAACGCGGCTTGGGCGCGATGCAGGGTCAGGAAGGTCTGGTCGCTCGCAACCGCGTAAGCCCGTGCGAGACTGGCACTTTGCTTCTTGGTCAGCGTGATGATCTGCATTTCGGACACGTCCATGCGCGCCGCCGTGCCGAGGGCGACCAGTCGAGCCTGGAGCGTCTCTGCGGATTGCAGCAATGCCTCGCGCCTGAGATCGTAGGCTTGCGTCCGCTCGGCAGATTTCCGTTCGTGATCGAACTGCAAGCGTGCGCGATCCGCGCTGGCCTTGTTGGTCAGAAGGATGCCGAGAATGGTGGCGAAGGCAGTTACCAGCACCGTGATCAAGGCGGCGCCTGCCTCGTCGCCCTTCGTGCGAACCCAGGTCAGGATGCTGGTTCGTGCCTCTGGAAAGTGCAGCGCCAGACCCGCCGCCAGGGCTGTCACGAGCGCACCCCATGTCCATCGAGATTTCAGGAGCCGTCGCAACATCCCCCCTTAGCCGACGTGCTTTCCCCTCGCGCGGCTGCGCTCATCATGCAGCGTGGACGTGCAGAATGCACGATGCCGGGATAGCCTTCCCGGCGATGGACCCCAGGCGGTGGCGCGCGAGGCCCGGCGCGGCGATGACGAACAGCGGAGAGCAGGATGACCGACCGCAGCCACGGCCCGGAGCCGCTGTGCCCCACCTTCAAACCGCTGGCGCCGCGGTAGGGGCGGGGCGATGTGCGGGCGCTTTGCCAAGTACGCTTCCAGCGCCGAGCGGGCCGCCATGCGCGCGGAGGACTGGCGCTCGATCCGCGAGGAATGGCGGCCGAAGCCGGGGCGCGAACGCGCCGACGCGGATGGCCGGCTGTCTCGGGACCGCTTCAACATCGGCCCGGCGCAGCCCATCGAGACGATCCGCCACAATCCCGAGACGGATGAATTGCTGGTCGATCCCCTGCAATGGGGCATCGTCCCGCGATGGACCAAGGACCTCAAGCAGGCCCGCAAGCCGATCAACGCGAGGTCGGAGACGGTGCGGACCTCGGGCATGTTCAAGGACTGCTTTGCGCGCCGCCGATGCCTCGTGCCGATGGATGCCTATTACGAATGGTCGGGTGAGAAGCCGCCCAAGCAGCCCTGGGCCATCGGGCGGCGCGACGGCCACGAATTCCTGGTCGGGGCGATTTGGGACGGCTGGAAGACGCCGGATGGGGCGATCCTGCGGACCATCGCGCTGATCACGACCGAGCCGAATGAGTCGCTGGCGAGAATCCACGACCGGATGCCGGTGATCGTCCAGCACGATGATGTGGAAACCTGGATCGGGGGGGATGCGGACGCCGCCGCGGGCCTGATGGTGTCGGCGCCGGATTTCTACCTGCGCGCCTGGGCGGTCGGCAGGGGGGTGGGGGATGTGCGGAATGACGGGCCGGAACTGCTCGCGCCGATCAACCTGCCGGCGGGGCCGGATGAGTGACGTCATCCCCAGGCCATCCATGCGCGCGGCCCTTGTCCGCACCGCTGGATGCAGCAGGCGGCAGAAGGCGCGGGGCGGCCCGGCGTGAGGAAGGGCCGGCGCGGCGGCCGGCCCTCCATGAGCCGCGGCGCCCTCAGGCCTTGGCGGCGGCGGCCTGGGCTTCCAAGGCGGCCATCGCGGCATTGCGGTAGCGGTCCAGAGCCTTCGGGCTGCTGCTGATGGGATTGATCACCGCCGCCCGCAGCCCTTCCAGATCCCCGGCCTCGACCAGGGCGACCAGTTCCGCGAGGCGCTTGCGGAATCGCTTGTGGGTCTCGGCGGAAAAGTCCGGCGGGGCGGGCAGGGTGCCCTTGGCCGCGGCCTCCATCATCGCCTTGCCGGTGATGATCGGCTTCCCGGCCGGGCGGCCAATGGCGGGCGCGGCATCCGGGGGTGCTTCCGGGGCGGCGGGGGCGCCTTCCTGATCGGGCGGGGCGGCTTCCGCGGCCTTGCGGCGCCGGGCGGGCTTGGCGCCTTCCTGGGCGGCCGGGGCTTCCGGCGCGGCATCGGGCTTCAATGCCTCCCGGCCCGCCAATGTGATCCGCAAGCCGGTCCCATCCTTGTGCCATGCCGCCGGGTCGGCCTCATGAAGCGGGGCGGCGCCGGCCAATCCGGCGGCGGAAAGGCGCCGCGCGGTCATGGTGCGGATGGCGGGCGCCATGTCGGCGGGCGGCAACACCAGCCCATCGGGATGGGCGGCAGCGGCTTCGAGCAAGCCGCGCTGCAAGTCGGTCAACTTCACGGGGATGGTCCTCCTGGCCGGCGGGATGCCGGCGCGGCGGACACCCAGGCATGAGCCGGGAATAGGAGGTCGCCCGCTGTCACCATGGCCGGCATGGTCAGCCAGCATGGCGGGCGCTGGCGGTAGCGCACGCCCGGCGGGCGTCTTGGGTGCGGCAGATGGGCTGAATGGGGCCGCCAATGGGGCCGGAATTCCCGGCAAAGAAAAAGCCGCGGAAATCCGCGGCTTTCGCAAGGGGCTTGGCTCCCCGAGTAGGACTCGAACCTACGACCTAGGGATTAACAGTCCCGCGCTCTACCAACTGAGCTATCGGGGAACGGAGCCGGGCGCCGCGTATAGTGCTGAGCGGCACCCTTGTAAACCCATCCCGCGCGGTGGAGGTCCGGAGCGGAATCGAACCGCTGTAGAGGGTTTTGCAGACCCTTGCCTGACCACTCGGCCACCGGACCGCCTGACGCGGGCGCCCCATATCGTCCGGGCGCCGCCCGGGGTCAAGCGCCCGCTTGGCGCATTCGGGACGACGGACCTATAAGGCCGCGACGATCCTGCACGAGGCCGACAGAGATGGATTTCGCGGAAGCGCGCCGGTACATGGTGGACGGTCAATTGCGGCCGAACCGGGTCGAGGAGCCGCGCATTCTCGCTGCCCTGCGCGAGTTGCCGCGGGAACGCTTCGCGCCGGCCGCGCTCGCCGCCCGCGCCTATGCCGATGCGGACCTGCCGCTGCCGGGCGGGCGCGCCATGCTCAAGCCGCTGGTCATTGCCCGCCTGGTCCAGCTTGCCGCGCTGAAGCGCGGCGAGCGTGCCCTGGTGCTTGGCGCCGGCACCGGCTACGGCGCGGCGCTCTTCGCCGCGATCGGCGGCACCGTGACGGCGGTGGAAGCTGATCCGGCGTTGCTCTCCATCGCGCGTGCCGCGCTGGCGGCCGCCGCACCGGCGGACAGCGTGACGCTGGTCGAGGCCGATCCCGCGCGCGGGCATGCCGCCGGCGCGCCCTACGACGTGATCCTGATCGAGGGCGGCGTCGCCGAAGTGCCGCGCGCGATCGAGGAGCAGCTTGCCGAGGGCGGGCGGCTGGTGACCGTCGGCCTCGCCGGCGGGCCGCCGGGGCGCGCGCTGCTGGTGCGGCGCGCAGGCGGTGCCTACTCCGCCACGCAGGAATTCGATGCGCATGCGCCGGCGCTGCCGGGTTTCGCCGGGGCCGCGGCCTTCGCTTTCTAGCGACCCGAGGCCCAGAACCTTCGGGCTTCGTTCCCGGGCCGCTGGCCCTGGACTTCCGTGGCCTGCCGATCTGCGATGTTCGCCGCGGAAGCAGTGAACGTCGCGGGCAGGACATCGGCGTGGCATCTTCGCCGCGCGACGGCTTCGCGCTCCGCCGCCGCGGGCGCCCCATGGAGCTGACGTTTTCAGGGGGCGCGGTGGACGGCGAGGCATTGTGGATGTGATTCCGAAGTCACACTTCTTTGCCGAACCGGGCTGGCGTGCCCGTGTTGCGCTGCGTTAAGATTCCTTCGCTTACACTACTGGCGCGTCCCGGGCTGCGGCCCGGCGGATGTGGCCGGCCGGCGATCCTGGGGGACGGCAGACACTATGACGAGCCTGCGCAAGACGATGCTGTTCACCGCGGCCCTGGCGGTCCTGCCGGCTGCCGAAGGGTGGTCGCAGACGCTGCAGGAAGCCCTGGCTGCCGCCTACTCCAACAACCCGAGCCTGCTTGCGGCGCGGGCGGCGGTGCGCGTGGTGGACGAAAACGTGCCCCAGGCGCTTGCCGGCTGGCGGCCGACGGTGGTGATCGCGGGTGCGGCGGGGTATTCGGACACGACGGCGCGCGTCCCGGCGACCGTGCCTGTCCAGCGCGACGTCTTCGGCAACGTGGTGAACCCGGGGACGGCGGGGCAGCCCTTCGCGCTCTTCACCGATTCCCCGCGCAACACGGGCAGCCTCCAGGCAACCGTGAGTCAGCCGATCTATCGCGGCGGCCGGACCACCGCCTCCACCCGCCGTGCCGAGAACCAGGTCTATGCGCAGCGCGCCCGCCTCCTGGCGGCGGAGCAGCAGGTGCTCCTGGAATCGGTCCGCAACTACGTCCTCGTGGTCCAGAACCAGGAAGAGGTGCGGCTCAACACCAACAACGTCGAGGTGCTGAACCGCCAGTTGCAGGCCACGAACGAGCGCTTCCGCGTCGGCGAGATCACCCGCACCGACGTGGCACAGGCCGAGGCGCGGCTCGCGCTCGCGCGCTATCAGCTCGAGCAGGCGCAGGGGAATCTCCAGTCGGCCCGCGCCATCTTCCTGCGCTGGATCGGCCTCGAGCCGGCGCGCGTCGTCGCGCCGCCTCCGGTGGTGTCCCCTGTTCGATCGCAGCAGGACGCCGTGCGCGTCGCCACCGACAACAACCCCGCCGTGGTCGCCGCGATGTTCGACGAGGCTGCGGCGCGCGACTTCATCGACGTGCAGTTCGCCGCGCTGCTGCCGCAGGTGACGGTGAACGCCTCGGCCTTCCGGCTCGACAACCAGAACACGCGCGGCACGCGCCAGACCGGCGCCCAGGTGACGGCGAACCTGAACGTGCCGCTCTATCAGGGCGGCGCCGAGCACGCGGCGGTGCGCCAGGCACGCCAGCAGGCGCAGCAGGCCCGTCAGGCGGTGTCGGATGCGCGGCGGATCGCCGCGCAGGACTCGACGCGCGCCTGGGAGGCGCTGGTCACCGCGCGCGCGCAGGTGGAGAGTTCCCGCGCCCAGATCCGCGCGCAGGAGATCGCTCTCGACGGCGTGCAGCGTGAGGCGATCGTCGGCAGCCGCACCACGCTCGACGTGCTGAACGCGGAACAGGAATTGCTGAACGCCCGCGTGAACCTGGTCCGCGCTCTGGCGACCCTGATCACCGCTTCCTACGAGTTGCCGTCGACGCTCGGGCGCCTGACGGCGCGCGACCTCGGCCTGCCGGTGCAGCTCTACGATCCGTCCGCGTACTACAACACGGTCAGGGACCGCTGGGTCGGCACGGGCGACTTCTCCGAGGCCGCCACCCAGGCGCCACAGGGCGCGGTCACGGTGCAGACCCTTCCGCCCGCCACACCGGCACAGGCGCCGGCCCGCCGGACGCCATGAGCAGCCCGAAGCAACCACCCGACACGGCCCCGGGCGGCTTGGCCAGCGACCAGTCGATGGAGGACATCCTCGCCTCCATCCGGCGCATCCTGAACGAGGACGAAGCCCCCGCGGCGGAGCCTGCCGCCGACACCCCGGCCGCGGCCGAGCCTTTCGTTCTCACGGAGGAGATGATGGTCACGGCCCCCGAGGAGCCTGCATCGGTGGCCATGGCCCCGCCGCCGGAGGTCGCCGCGCCGGAGCCGCCGCATGTCGCGGCTTCCGAGACGCTGCCCGCCCCGGCCGCGGAGGCGCTGACCCCTCCGGCCACAGATGCGTTGCTCGCCCCGGCCGCGGCCGCTGCGGCGACGGCGGCCGTCGGCCAGTTGCTCCGCGCCGTCAGCAGCGAGCGCGGCGCCACCGTGACCCGTGGCGGTCCTTCCATCGAGGATGTGGTGCGCGAGGAAATGCGACCGCTGCTCAAGGACTGGCTCGACCAGCACCTGCCGCCGCTGGTGGAGCGACTGGTGCGCGCGGAGATTGAGCGCCTGGTCGGGCGCGCCCTGTCCTGATCCACTCCGCCGCCCGGCTCAGTCCGGGCGGTGTGGTGCCGTTGCGCGCCATGCGACCCCGGGTTTCCACACGGATGTCGAGGAAGGCACCGGAGACCTTCGCCACGCCGGGGTGCGCCGCCGGGTGCGACTGCAGCGCGCGGGAGTTCACCGCCACCGGCCCACCGGGTGGAAAGGGACCGATGAGACGGTTTGGCCATGCCGCCCGGGCCAGCGCCGGCCGGGTCGGGACACCCACGGAAATGCCGTGCGGCAGGCGGCTGCCCGGGTTCGTCGCGGGGCCTCCGCGCTGCTTGCGCCTCAGCCGGGCGCCCGTAGACCGTTCAGCCGGCGCGTTCGGCCCTTGACGCAGGGCGGCCGGCGGGGAAGGGATGCGCCCCATGCTGGACAAGTCCTTCGACCCCGCCGCCATCGAGCAGCGCCTCTATGAGGGCTGGGAGAAGTCGGGTGCCTTCTCGGCCGACCCGTCTTCCCCGGCGAAGCCCTTCACCATCATGATCCCGCCGCCCAACGTCACGGGCAGCCTGCATATCGGGCACGCGCTGGACAACACATTGCAGGACGTCCTGATCCGCTGGCGGCGGATGCAGGGGCGGGACGCGCTGTGGCAGCCGGGCACGGACCATGCCGGCATCGCGACCCAGATGGTGGTCGAACGCCTGCTGGCGCAGGAGGGGAATGCCGACCGGCGGTCCATGGGACGCGAGGCCTTCATCAAGCGCGTCTGGGAATGGAAGGCGGAGAGCGGCGGGACGATCACGCGGCAGTTGCGGCGCCTGGGCGCCTCGCTCGACTGGCCGCGCGAACGCTTCACGATGGATGAGGGGCTGTCGGAGGCGGTGCGCGAGGTGTTCGTGCGCCTTTATCGCGAAGGCCTGCTCTACCGCGACAAGCGGCTGGTGAACTGGGACCCGAAGTTCCTGACCGCGATCTCGGACCTCGAGGTCGAGAGCAAGGAGGTGAAGGGCTCGCTCTGGCACCTCCGCTACCCGGTGGAAGGCGAGCCGGGCCGCTTCCTCGTGGTCGCGACGACGCGGCCGGAGACGATGCTGGGCGACACCGCCGTCGCCGTGCACCCCGAGGATGAACGCTTCCGCGACCTGGTCGGCAAGCGCGTGATCCTGCCGCTGACCGGCCGGGCCATCCCCGTGGTGGCGGACGAGTATTCCGACCCGGAGAAGGGCTCGGGCGCGGTGAAGATCACCCCGGCGCACGACTTCAACGACTTCGAGGTCGGCAAGCGCCATGCGCTGGCCTCGCCCTCCGTGCTGGACGCCGAAGGCAAGGTGATGCTCGACGAGATCGCGACGACGTTCGCCGCGGCCGAGGGCGTGTCGGACCTCGACTTCGTTCGCGGCCTCGTCGGCCAGGACCGCTTCGCGGCGCGCAAGGCCATCGTCACGCGCCTCGAGGAACTGGAACTCGTCGAGAAGATCGAGCCGCACACGCATGCGGTCCCGCATGGCGACCGCTCGGGCGTGCCGATCGAGCCTCGCCTGACCATGCAGTGGTACGTCGACGCGAAGACGCTGGCGCAGCCGGCGATCCGCGCCGTCGAGACCGGGCAGACCGTCTTCACGCCGAAGCAGTGGGAGAACACCTTCTTCGCCTGGATGCGCGACATCCAGCCCTGGTGCGTGTCCCGTCAGCTCTGGTGGGGCCACCAGATCCCGGCCTGGTACGCGCCGGACGGCGAAGTCATCGTCGCCCACACCGAGGACGAGGCCCGCAGCCTGGCGCGCGAGAAGTTCGGCCGCGAGGTCGAGCTGACGCGCGACGAGGACGTGCTCGACACTTGGTTCTCCTCCGCCCTGTGGCCGTTCTCCACCATCGGCTGGCCGCAGAAGACGCCGGAACTCGCGAAGTACTACCCCGGCGACGTGCTGGTGACCGGCTTCGACATCATCTTCTTCTGGGTCGCCCGGATGATGATGATGGGAATCCACTTCATGGGCGAGGTGCCGTTCCGCACCGTCTGCATCCACGGCCTGGTGCGCGACGAGAAGGGACAGAAGATGTCCAAGTCGCGCGGCAACGTGATGGACCCGCTGGAACTGATCGACGCGCATGGCGCGGATGCGGTGCGCTTCACGCTCTGCGCGCTGGCCGGGCCTGGGCGCGACATCAAGCTCGCGAAGCAGCGAATCGAGGGCTATCGCGCCTTCGCTACCAAGATCTGGAACGCGTCGCGCTTCTGCGAGATGAACGGCATCGCGCCACGCCAGGACTTCGATCCGGCGACCGCGAAGCTGCCGCTGTCCCGCTGGATCCTGGATGCGTCGAACAACGCCGTCGCGGAAGCGAATGCCGCGCTCGAAGCCTTCCGCTTCGACGACTATGCCGGTGCCTGCTACCGCTTCACCTGGAACACCTTCTGCGACTGGTTCCTGGAATTCGCCAAGCCCGTGCTGCTCGGCCCGGACGGGGCGGAGAAGGACGAGGTGAAGGGCGCCGCCCAGCATGTGCTCGGCACCATCCTGCGCATGCTGCATCCGGTGATGCCGTTCCTGACCGAGGAACTGTGGCACCGCATGGGCTATGGGCCGGAAGGCAGCCTGATTCGCGAATCCTGGCCGGAAGCCGTGTCCGTGGACGGCGCGGCCGAGGCGCGGGCGGAACTCGACTGGGTGGTGCGCCTGATCTCCGAGGTCCGCACCGTGCGGTCCGAGATGAACGTCGCCCCGTCCATCACCGTGCCTCTGCTGCTGGCCGGTGCCTCGGGCGAGAGCCTGGAGCGCGCGAACCGCTGGACGGATGCCATCCGGCGCCTAGGCCGGGCCACCGAGATCCGCGCGCTGGACGGCGAGCCGCCCAAGGGCGCCGTCCAGGCCGTGATCGGGGAGGCGACCATCATGCTGCCGCTCGCCGACGTGATCGACCTGTCCGCCGAGCGCGCGCGCCTCGCCAAGGAACGCGCCCGCATCGCAGGGGAGGCGCAGAAGATCGAGGCCAAGCTCGGCAACGAGACCTTCGTCTCCCGCGCGCCGGAGGAGGTGGTCGAGGAGAACCGCGAACGCCTCGTCGCCGCACGGACGGAAATGGCGCGCCTCGATGCCGCCATGGCGCGCATCGCCGGCTGACCTGGCATGTTCGACAGCGCCACGCTCAACCTCTTCGGCGCGATCACCGCCTTCGTCGTCGTCACGGTTTTCGGCCGCGACTGGCTGGCGGGGCGGCGGATCGCCGGGCGGGAGGTGAGCAAGGCGCTGGCGCAGTCCATCGCCGGCGCGGCCGGGCTGGCGGTCGCGGTGGGGTTCCTGCTCGCGGTGGGGTAAGGTCGCGGGACGCCGGAGGAGGAACCACGATGCACCTTCACCCCGTCCCGCGCTGCGGCGCGTAGCCCCATGGCACCCGCGGCGAAGGCCCCGCCGGGGCGCATCCGCATCGGCATCGGCGGCTGGGTCTTCGCGCCCTGGCGCGGCAGCTTCTACCCGAAGGGCCTGGCCCAGAAGGAAGAACTGGTCTTCGCCAGCCGCCGCCTGACCGCCATCGAGGTCAACGGCACCTTCTACGGCACTCAGTCACCGGCGAGCTTCGCCCGCTGGCACGACGAGACGCCGGAGGATTTCGTCTTCTCGCTGAAGGGACCGCGCTTCGCCACGAACCGGCGCGTGCTGGCGGAAGCGGGCCCATCCGTGGAACGCTTCTTCGCGAGCGGCGTGACGGAGCTGAAGCGCAAGCTTGGGCCCATCAACTGGCAACTCGCGCCGACCAAGGCCTTCGACGCCGCCGACGTGGATGCTTTCCTCGGCCTGCTGCCGAAGCAGGTGGACGGCCTCGACATCCGCCACGCCATCGAGGTGCGGCACGAAAGCTTCCGCACCCCGGATTTCATTGCCATCGCCCGCCGCCACGGCGTGGCGGTCGTCATCGCCGCCGACAGCGAGTATCCGCAGATCGCGGACCTGACGGCGCCCTTCGCCTATCTGCGCATCATGGGTACCAGTTCGGAGCACGCGGCCGGCTACGCGCCCGTGGCGCTCGACGCCTGGGCGAAGCGCGCCAGGGCGCTCGCTGCGGGGCAGGGGCTGGATGACCTCGCCCCGCCGATCGCCACGCCCGGCCAGCCGACGCCGCGCGATGTCTTCCTCTTCGTCATCAGCGGCGAGAAGCCCCGCAACCCTGCTGCCGCGATGCAGCTGATCGCGCGCGTGCCGGGCTGATGCTTCCCGCCCGGGTCGCCCTTGCCCATATGGGGCGCATGATCCCACTTTCGGTCCTCGACCTCTCCCCGATCCCTGAAGGCAGCAACGCCGGCGAGGCGTTGCGCCACTCGCGCGACCTTGCGCGCCATGCGGATTCCCTCGGCTACCGCCGGTTCTGGATGGCCGAGCACCACAACATGCCCGGAATCGCCAGCGCCGCGACCGCCGTCGCGCTCGCGCATGTCGCGCAGGACACGCAGCGCATCCGCATCGGCGCCGGGGGCATCATGCTGCCCAACCACGCCCCGCTGGTCGTCGCGGAGCAGTTCGGCACCCTCGCGGCGCTGTATCCGGGGCGGGTCGATCTCGGCCTCGGCCGCGCCCCGGGCACGGACCAGGTCGCCGCCCGCGCGCTGCGCCGCAACCTCGCCGGCGATGCCGGCGCCTTTCCGCAGGACGTGGTGGAACTGCTCGAATATTTCCGCCCGGCCGAGCCTGGCCAGGCGCTCCAGGCCGTGCCGGGGGCAGGGGAGGAGGTCGAGGTCTGGGTCCTCGGCTCCAGCACCTTCGGCGCGCAGCTCGCTGCCTATCTCGGCCTGCCCTACGCCTTTGCCTCGCATTTCGCGCCGGCGCAGATGACGGAGGCCATCGCCGTCTATCGCGAACGCTTCCGCCCCTCCGAACGGCTTGCGGCGCCCCGCGTGATGATCGGCGTGAACGTCTTCGCCGCACCGACGGAGGAGGAGGCGCGCTTCCTGTTCTCCTCCCTGCAGCAGGCCTTCCTGAGCCTCCGCCGTGGCCGGCCGGGCAAGCTCCCGCCGCCCGTCGAGGGGCTGGACGCACGGCTCGACCGCCATGAGCGGGCCGTGCTCGATCACTCGCTCTCCTGCTCCGTGCTCGGCACGCCGGAGATGGTCGGCCGCGGCATCGCCGAACTCGCCGCCCGCACCGGCGCCGACGAGCTGATGGTCACCGCGCAGATCTTCGATCACGCGGCACGGCTGCGTTCCTTCGCCCTGCTCGCCGAGGCGCATCGGATGGCGGTGGCCCCGGCGCAGGCTTGACGCGGCCCCCATCCGCCCTGGATAGGCGGTTCCAACAGGGGCGGCCGGCCGTCGCCGGCACCCCAGAAGCGTGAGGAGACAGCCCGTGCCCGCCAACACCTGGGACAAGTCCAGGCTTCCGAGCCGCCACACCACGATGGGGCCGGAGCGCGCGCCGCACCGTTCCTACTACTACGCCATGGGCCTGACGGCGGAGGAGATCGCGCAGCCGCTGGTCGGCGTCGCCTCCTGCTGGAACGAGGCCGCGCCGTGCAACATCGCGCTGTCCCGCCAGGCGCAGGCGGCCAAGAAGGGCGTGAAGGCGGCCGGCGCCACGCCGCGCGAATTCACCACCATCACGGTGACCGACGGCATCGCCATGGGCCACCAGTCGATGAAGTCCTCGCTGGCCTCGCGCGAGGCCATCGCGGATTCCATCGAACTCACCATGCGCGGGCATTGCTACGACGCGCTGGTCGGCATCGCCGGCTGCGACAAGTCCCTGCCGGGCGTGATGATGTCTATGCTGCGGCTGAACGTGCCGAGCGTCTTCATGTATGGCGGCTCGATCATGCCCGGGAAGTTCCATGGACACGACGTGACGGTGCTCGACGTCTTCGAGGCCGTGGGCCAGCACGCGGCCGGCAACATGTCCGATGAGGATCTGGACGACCTCGAGCGCCACGCCTGCCCTGGCGCGGGCGCCTGTGGCGGCCAGTTCACGGCGAACACCATGGCCTGCGTGTCGGAGATCATCGGCCTCGCGCTGCCCTTCTCCGCCGGCGCGCCGGCGCCGAACGAGGAGCGCGACGCCTATGCCGTCGCCTCCGGCAAGGCGGTGGTGGAACTCATTCGCCGCAACATCCGCCCGCGCGACATCGTGACGCTGGACGCGCTGCACAACGCCGCGGCCATCGTCGGCGCGACGGGCGGGTCCACCAATGCCGTGCTGCACCTGCCGGCCATGGCGCATGAGGCGGGCATCCGCTTCACCCTGCAGGACGTCGCGGAGATCATGCGCAGGACGCCGCATATCGCCGACCTCAAGCCGGGCGGGAAATACGTCGCGGCGGACGTGCATCGCATCGGCGGCGTGCCGGTCATCATCAAGGCGCTGCTCGACGGCGGCTACGTCAAGGGCGATTGCCTGACCGTCACGGGGAAGACGCTCGCGGAGAATCACCGCGAGGTCATCATCCCGAAGGACCAGGACGTGGTGCACCCGACCACCAATCCGATCTCCCCGATCGGCGGCGTGGTCTCCCTGCACGGGAACCTCGCCCCCGAGGGCGCGATCGTGAAGATCGCCGGCATGCACAACCTCCGCTTCGAGGGCACGGCCCTCTGCTTCGATTGCGAGGAGGACGCCTTCAAGGCCGTCGAGATGCGCGCCTACAAGCCCGGCGACGTCATCATAGTGCGCTACGAAGGCCCGAAGGGCGGGCCGGGGATGCGGGAGATGCTCTCCACCACCTCCGCGATCTACGGCCAGGGCATGGGCGACAAGGTGGCGCTGATCACCGATGGCCGCTTCTCGGGCGCGACGCGCGGCTTCTGCATCGGCCATGTCGGGCCGGAGGCCGCGGTCGGCGGCCCGATCGCCCTGCTTCGGAACGGCGACCGCATCGTGATCGACGCGGAGGCGGGCACCATCGACATGATCGTGCCGGAGGAGGAGATCGCCCGCCGCCGCGCCGCATGGAAGCCGCGCGCGCACGACTACAATGCCGGCGCGCTGTGGAAATACGCGCAACTCGTCGGTCCGGCCTATCTCGGCGCCGTGACCAACCCGGGCGGGGCCGCGGAAACGCATTGCTACGCGGACCAGTAGTCCGCCACGCCTTTGCCACCTCGCCGGTGGCATGATGATCCCGGGAAAGGGACCACGAGTGCCCTTTCCCGGGGAGTGCCCATGATGCGCACGCGCCTGATCCTGCCGCTGCTGGCCGGCCTCGGCCTTGGCGGCTGCGTGGCCTATCCGGCGCCGGTGGCCTACGCGCCGCAACCCGGGCCGGTCTATGCTTACCCTCCGCCGGCGGCCGTCTATGGCGCGCCGCCGCCTGCGCGGTACTGGGTGCCGAGGCGCTGCGACGGCTGGGGGCGCTGCTGGGGCGGCTACTGGCGCTGAGCCCGGCACGGCCGGAGGAGGAAGCGATGCGTCGGTTTCTGGCTGGCCTGGTGTTCGCCGCGCCGCTCGCTGGTTGCGCGGTGTACCCGGACGGCAGTCTCGGGCCTCTGCCCGCCGTGCCGCCGCCGGGTGTCGCCATCGCGCCACCCGCGCCCGGCGTTCCCTATGCCCCGCCTTCCTACAGCTACGGCTATGGTGCGCCGGCCGACCAGGGCGTGCCGATCTACGTCGTGCCGCAGCAGCCCCCGCCGGTGGTGGTGTCGCCCTCGATCAGCCTGGGCCTCGGATGGGGCTATGGCTGGGGGTGGGGCGGGCGCGGCTATTGGGGCGGCCGCCCGGGCTATTGGGGGCGGCCCTATTACGGGCGCCGCTGGTAGGCGCGCTCAGCGCAGCGTGGCGATCACCGGGGTGTGATCGGAAGGCTGCATCTCGGAACGGGGGCCGGTGTCCACCTCGCTGGATGCCAGCCGCTCGGCCAGTTCCGGGCTCAGCAGCACATGGTCGATGCGCAGGCCGCGGTTGATCTCGAAGGCCGCGCCGTAGTCCCAGTAGGTGTAGAGCGTCTCGTCCGGATGCAGCGCCCGCAGCGCGTCGGTCAGGCCGAGGTGCAGCAGGGCGCGGAAATGCGCGCGGCTCTCGGGCCGCACCAGGGCGTCGGTCGGCGGCAGGGCGCCGGGCGCCAGGTCGGCCTCGGTCGGGCAGACGTTGAAGTCGCCGAGCACGGCGAAGGGTGTGAAGGAATCGAGCCGTTCCGCCGCCACCGCCCGCAACCGGTCCATCCAGGCGAGCTTGAAGGCGAAGCCGGCCTCGCCGCCGGAATTGCCATTGGGCAGGTAGATGCCGGCCGCGTTCAGCCCGTCCGCGCGCACCTCGACATAGCGGGCCTGGGTGTCCTCGTCGTCGCCGGGCAGGTGTTCGGCGACGATCTCGAAGGGGATGCGCCCGATCACCGCCACGCCGTTCCGCCCGCCCGCCTGTCCGACGGCATGGGTCCTGTAGCCCAGCGCCTCGAACTCCAGGGCCGGCACCTGTTCCGCGGTGCAGCGCGTCTCCTGCAGGAAGAGCAGGTCCGGCTGCTCGCGCTGCAGGAACCGCGCCACATGTCCGGCGCGCTGCCGGATCGAGTTCACGTTGAAGGTCGCGAGTTTCATGGGCCTCGTCTTGCCGCGCCGACGCAGGAGGTGCGGCCCTGCCAGAAAAGGGAGGGGGTTCGGGGGAGGTTCTCCTCCCCCGCACGTCTTTCAGCCGACCGAGAAGGACGACCCGCACCCGCAGGCGGACGCCGCCTGGGGATTGCGGATGGCGAAATGCGCCCCGATCAGTTCCTCGGCCCAGTCCAGTTCCGCCCCGGCCAACAGGTCGAGCGACACCGGGTCCACGAAGACCCGCCCGGCGCCCTCGCCGACCACCAGGTCCTCCTCGGCCGGCGCGTCCTCCAGCCCGAACCTGTACTGGAATCCCGAGCAGCCGCCGGCCTCGACGGCCAGGCGGAGCCCGGCGCCGGCCCGCCCGTCCCGGCTGGCGATGTCGGCAATCTGGGCATGGGCGCGGTCGGTCACGCGGAAGGCAGGGGCGGGGCTGGCGCCGTCGGGCATGGCGGGGGTCACTCCTCGTAATGTCAAAGATAGGCGCTCCCGCGCGCCGTTCCAACGCGGGGGTGCGGTTGCCGGGGGGCCTGCCCGGATGCTACGGCCCCCGGCCATGAGTCTCGCGCCCTATGCCGTCCGGCCCGAGACCTCCCGCGGCCGGCTATACCCGGAAGCGGGAGGTGACGCGCGCTCGCCCTTCCAGCGGGACCGGGACCGCATCATCCATGCCACCGCCTTCCGCCGCCTTCAGTACAAGACGCAGGTCTTCGTCTATCACGAAGGCGACCACTTCCGGACCCGCCTGACCCATTCCATCGAGGTCGCGCAGATCGCCCGTTCCATCGCCCGCCTGCTGGCGCTGGACGAGGACCTGGCGGAGGCGCTGGCGCTCGCCCACGACCTCGGCCATCCGCCCTTCGGCCATGCGGGGGAGGACGCGCTGAACAGCGCGATGAAGCCGTATGGCGGCTTCGACCACAACGCGCAGTCGCTCAAGGCCGTCACGGCGCTGGAGACGCGCTACGCCGGCTTCGACGGGCTGAACCTGACCTGGGAGACGCTGGAAGGCCTCGCCAAGCACAACGGCCCACTGCGCCGCCCCTCGCCCTACATCGCCGAATACGACGCGCAGCACCCGCTCGACCTCGACACCCATGCGAGCGCCGAGGCGCAGGTCGCCGCCCTGGCCGACGACATCGCCTACAACAACCATGACCTCGACGACGGGCTGCGGGCGCGGCTCTTCACGCTCGAGGAGGTCGGTGAACTGCCCCTGATCGGGGAGGCGCTGCACGAGGCCCGCGCCTGCGCCACCGACGTGCCGCCGGAGCGCCTGGCGCCCGAGATGATCCGCCGCGTCATCAACCGCATGGTCGGTGACGTGGTGATCGAAAGCCGCCGGCGCCTCGCCGCGCTGGCACCGCAGACGGTGGACGACATCCGCCGCGCCGCGCGGCCCATGGTCGCCTTCTCGGAGGCGATGACGGAGGCCAACCTCGCGGTGCGCGACTTCCTCTTCCACCGAATGTACCGGCACTGGCGCGTCAACCGCACCATGGCGAAGTCCAAGCGCGTGGTGCAGGTGCTGTTCAGCCTGCTGCACGGCGGGCCGCAGATGCTGCCGCCGATCTGGCGCGCCCGCGCCGGGGAGCCCGGCAGCACGCGCTGCGCCCTGGTGGTGTGCGACTACATCGCCGGCATGACCGACCGCTACGCGCTGGAGGAACACCGGCGCATGACCGACCCCGACATCCCAGGCTGAGCACCCCATGACCGAGAACATCTTCACCCTGCTGACGCAGGAGGTGCGCGGCGCGCTGGCCGCCCTGGTGCCCGACCTGCCTCCCGAAGCCCTGGCGCGCGTGCAGGTCGAGCCCCCGCGCGATGCCGCGCATGGCGACATGGCGACGAATGCCGCCTTGGTCGCAGCCAAGCCCGCGCGCATGCCGCCGCAGAAGCTCGCCGCGGCGCTGTCGGAGCGGCTGGCGGCATTGCCCATGGTCAGCGAGGCATCGCCGGCCGGCCCCGGCTTCGTGAACCTGCGGCTGCAGGAGGACTTCCTGCGCACCCAGGTGCCGGCCGTGCTGCGTGTCGGGGAACGCTTCGGGGACAGCGGGCTCGGCGCGAATGTGAAGGCGAATGTCGAGTACGTCTCGGCCAACCCGACCGGACCGATGCATGTCGGCCATTGCCGCGGTGCGGTGGTGGGCGATGCGCTGGCGAACCTGCTCGCCAAGGCGGGCTGGGCCGTCACCAAGGAGTACTACGTCAACGATGCCGGCAACCAGGTGATCGCGCTCGGCTGGGCGGCGTACTGGCGCTACCTGCGCGCCGTCACGCTCAACGGCGAGGACTGGACCGCGGAGGCGACCGAGCGCCGCTTCGGCGTGACGCTGCAATATCGCGGCGACTACCTGGTCGCCGTGGGCGAAGCCCTGGCCGAACGATTCGGCGACAGCCTTGCCGCCCGCCGCATGGAAGGGGAGAAGCTCCCGGCGGAGGAGACGCTTTCCGCCTTCGCGCCGGCGCTGGAACGCGGCTGGCTGGTGAAGACCGCCTGGCTCGACACCGCGCGCGAGACCGCGGTCGCGATGATGATGGCCGAGATCCGCGAGGACCTCGCGCTGCTCGGCGTGAAGCAGGACGTGTTCCTGAGCGAACGCGCGCTGGTCGAGGCCGGGTCCGTCGAGGGCGCAGTCCGGCTGCTCGAGGACAGGGGCCTGCTCTATGAGGGCGTGCTCGAACCGCCGAAGGGCAAGACGCCCGACGATTGGGAACCGCGCCCGCAGACTCTGTTCCGGGCGACGGATTTCGGCGACGACGTGGACCGGCCGCTCCGCAAGTCGGATGGATCGAACACCTACTTCGCCAACGACATCGCCTGCCACGCCGACAAGATCGGGCGTGGGCACGAATTGCTGATCGACGTCTGGGGCGCCGACCATGGCGGCTACGTCTCCCGCATGCAGGCGGCGGTGCGGGCGGTCTCGGACGGGAAGGTGCCGCTGGAGATCGTGCTCTGCCAGATCGTGCACGTGATGAAGGCGGGGGAGCCCGTGCGCATGTCCAAGCGCGCCGGCACCTACGTCACGCTGCGCGACCTGATCGAGGAAGTGGGCCGCGACGCGGTGCGCTTCACCATGCTGACGCGCAAGTCGGACGCGCAGATGGAATTCGACCTCGACAAGGTCGTGGAGCAGACGCGCGACAACCCGGTCTTCTACGTGCAGTACGCCCACGCCCGCTGCCGCTCGGTGCTGCGCCAGGCTGGGGATCCGGCGGTGGCGGACCTCGTCTCGGCGCCGCTCGATGCGCTGATGGATCCGGCGGAGATGGCTCTGATCCGCCGCATCGCCGCCTGGCCGCGCACCGTGGAAGCAGCCGCAACAGCGCGTGAGCCGCACCGGATCGCGTTCTATCTTCAGGACTTGGCCGGGGATTTTCATGTACTGTGGAATCGTGGTCGCGACGATTCGACGCTCCGGTTCATCCGGGCGGAGGATCCGGAGGCGACCCGGGCCCGGCTGGCCCTCGTCGCGGCGACCGCGACGGTGATCCGCTCGGGCCTCGGCGTCATGGGGGTGACGCCGGTGGAGGAGATGCGCTGACGGGCTGAGCACGGCCCAGGGGGTGGGGCGTGAACGACATTCCGGTACCGTCCTATCGGGTGCGTCCGTCGAACGGCGGCGGGCCGCCCTGGCGACTGTTCGCCATCGGCGCGGGGCTCGCCGCGGCACTCATGGTCGGCGGCGCGGTGGTGTGGGGCGTCATGCGCCTGGGTGGCGTGCGCAGCGTGCCGCTCATCGAGGCCGATCCGCGCCCCTTCAAGGTGCGCCCGGACGATCCCGGCGGGCTGCGCGTGCCCAACCAGGACGAACTGATCTTCGAGCGCAACCGCGGCGCAAACCAGACTGGCGGAGGACGGCTGGCCCCGGAACCCGAGGCGCCGCGACTCGATGCGCTGCGAGCGCAGGTCGCGCAGCCCGCGCCGCGCCCGGGCGCGCCCGCACCAGTCGCGCC